>CANSAP010000005.1 GCA_947644715.1 uncultured Bacteroidales bacterium | reverse complement strand
TCCTTATTGTATTTTGTATGTTGAAAATAAGTCAAGATGACTTCACACTCTAAAATTATTGGTGTGTGTAAACCTTTTCAGGGTGAATATGTTTTAACTACGAAGGTCGCCGCGGGCGGCCGCTATGAAGAACATATAATTTAATCTATAAAAACACGCAAGAATTATGAACACAGCCCCTCTTCAAGGAATTAAGGTGATTGACTTTACTGAGGTACAGTCAGGTCCGTCATGCACTCAGATGCTCGCTTGGCTCGGTGCCGATGTAATTAAGATTGAACGTCCGGGTGTGGGTGACGCCACTCGTAAGGAACTTCAGTGGAATCCCAATCTCCCTTCATATTATTATCTCCAGCTGAACAGTGACAAGAAGTCGCTGACGCTGGATGCCAAGACTCCTGACGGTAAAGCCATCCTGACCAAGTTGCTTGAGACGGCTGATATCTTTGTGGAGAATCTTCACCCGGGCGCTATGGATAAGCTGGGCTTCAGCTGGGAGGAGGTACATAAGCTGAATCCTAAGTGCATCTATGGCACTATCAAGGGTTTCCCTCTCTCGTCAAAGTATGCGAATCTGAAGGCTTATGAACCTATCGCTCAGGTGACTGCGGCTGCGGCTTCGACCACGGGCTGGTATGAGGGTCAGTATAATGTGCCGACTCAGAGCGGCGCAGCGCTGGGTGACTCTAACACGGGTATGCACCTGCTCATCGGTCTGCTGGCTGCTCTTCAGCAGCGCACCAAGACGGGGGAGGGTTGCTATGTCTATCAGAGTATGCACAATGCCTGTCTGAATCTGTGCCGCATTAAGACGCGTGACCAGCTCACGCTGGAGAAAATCGGCTATCTGACTCAGTTCCCGCAGTATCCTGACGGGAAGTTCGGCGACTGTGTGCCCCGCTCGGGTAATATCGAGGGTGGTGGTGTGCTTGGCTGGACTTATAAGTGCAAGCCTGCCGGTGGCTATGACTCTGAGATTGACGCTAATAACTTTGTCTATATCGTGCTTCAGCGCGGAGCCAAGGACTTCGAGCTTTTCTGTCAGGCCACGGGCTTTACGGACTGGCTGACTAATCCGGATTTCAACACAGCCGATGCGCGTGACCGCAATAAGCAGGCCATCTATAAGCGCATTGGTGAGTGGACGGCTGACAAGACTAAGTTTGAGGTGACGGAGCTTTTGGGCAAGGCGGGTGTGCCTGTGGGTCCTGTGCTCTCCACCAAGGAGATTATGAGTGATGAGAGTCTGTATGACGGCAACACTTTGGTGCGCATTAACCAGGGTGGTGAGATTGGTGAGTTCGTGACTGTGGGTTGCCCGTTCACTCTGAGCAATTTCCAGCCTACTTACGGCCCTGCTCCCGCGCTGGGCGAGAATACCGATGAGGTGCTGAAGGCTTACGGCTATACTGACGAGCAAATCGCGCAGTTTGCCGCCAATGGCACTACTACCGAGAACCCCGCAGCAGCCAAGAAGTAATAATAAAACAATGAGAATGTGGGAGTTATCGGGGGGCTGTTCCCCCGTGGCTCCCATAATTCAAAATTTTCGGAAGACTTTCTCTGCTTTCATCATTAAAAAACAAGTATCTCCATGAATAACACAACTACCACCCCGACGACAGCTCCCAAATTTCCGGAGCAGGTTACGGGCATGTATATCCTGGCGGAAGCCCTGAAGCGTATCGGCATTGACACGGTCTATGGTCTTGTGGGCATTCCGGTGACTGAGACTGCCTATGCCATGCAGAAGCTTGGCATGAAGTTCGTCTCTTTCCGTTTTGAGCAGCAGGCGGGTCATGCCGCCGCCACCCATGGTTTTCTGACTAAGAAGCCGGGTGTTTTCCTCACAGTCAGCTCTCTGGGTTTCCTCAATGGTCTTGGAGCCACGGCGAATGCTACGGTCAATTGCTATCCTGTGATTCAGATTTCCGGTGCCTCTGACCCCACGATGGTCGACATGAATATGGGTACTTATGAGCAGCTGGATCAGTTAAATACGGCGAAGCCTTTGGTTAAGGCGGCCTTCCGTTGCTCTCACGCCAAGGATATTCCTTCGGCCGTAGCCCGCGCTTATCGCGCCGCCATCAGCGGGCGTCCCGGGGGTGTATATATTGATATGACTACCCCTGCCTTGGGTGAGATTATGGATGCCTCGGAGGCTGAGAAACTCTTCTATACTCCGGTGGATCTATACTCTCCGGTGGCTCCCAATGAGCAGGCTGTGGAGCGTGCCGCGGAGCTTCTGACCAAGGCTCGGCGTCCGGCCATTCTGCTTGGCAAGGGTGCGGCCTATGCTCAGGTTGACGATAAGCTCAAGGAGCTGATTGAGACCTATAAGATTCCTTATCTGCCGATGTCGATGGCCAAGGGGCTGATGCCTGACGCAGGTCCGCTGTCAGCTCTCTCCTGCCGCTCGATGATTATGGAGCAGGCTGATGTGGTGATGGTTATCGGTGCCCGTCTTAACTGGATGAATTCCTTCGGCCGCGGAAAATGGAATGAGGGGATTCAGTTCATTCAGCTTGATGTGGATCCTGAGGAGATGGATGTCAATCGTCCGATAGCAGCACCCGTTGTGGGTGACATGGGGCTTTCTCTGGATGCCCTGCTGGCTGCTCTGAAGGGTAAGAGCATGAGCACTGACCCTGCCTGGCTGAAGGCTTTGGCTGACCACACGGCTTTGGAGAACACTAAGTTTGCGGCTCGGCTGAAGGAGGCCTCCTCTGCCAGCCCGATGACTCACTGGACTGCGCTGTCGGCCATCAAGCCGGTGCTTGCCGCCAATCCTGATGTGATTCTCGTGAATGAGGGTGCGAATACGCTTGACGATACGCGCGATGCCATTGATATGTCGCTGCCCCGCCACCGTGTGGATTGCGCTACGTGGGCCATCATGGGTATGGGCATGGGTTCCACCGTGGGTGCGGCCGTGGCCACCGGCAAGAGTGTGGTTGCCATCGAGGGTGACTCGGCGTTCGGCTTCTCCGGCATGGACTTCTCGACCATCTGCCGCTTTAATCTCCCCTGCACGGTGGTTATCTTCAACAATGGTGGTATCTACAACAGTGAGGGTGTGAATCCTTCGACGAATCCTGCCAATGACAAGGACCCGGCTCCGACCACTCTCGACCTTCAGGCCCGCTACGATAAGCTTGGGGCCACCTGGGGGGCACAGACCTACTATGTCACCACCCCCGAGGAGCTGACAAAAGCTCTGAGTGAGGCAATAGCTTCGCGCAAACCTGCGTTGATAGATGTGCAGCTCGCCGGCAATTCGGGCAAGGAGAGTGGCCATATTGGCTATCTTAACCCCACGCCGCTGATCAACTATACAGTCTAACGAATTAAAAACATTGATTATGGAACATATTATTCTCTACGCCATCGTCCCGATTATCGTAGTGATGCTTCTCGGTTTCGTCTCCGGGAAGAGGGGCGTCTTCAACGGGCAGGACTCGAAGAAGTTCAATAAGGTAGTCCTGAACTACGCTTTGCCTGCGGACCTGTTTGTGAGCATTGTGCAGTCCACACGCGAAGACCTTGCCAAGGATCTCAAGCTGACGCTTGTCTCCCTGATAGGCATCATGGCCTGCTTCATGATAGTCTACTTCGTGTTCAAATACTGCTTTAAGAAAAATACGGGTGCCGACGCGGCTGTTTCGGCGCTGATCAGCGGCAGCCCTACCATCGGCTTCCTTGGCTTTGCGGTGCTGGAGCCTATCTTTGACTCCACTGTGGGTCTGCCGGCCGTGGCGCTTGTGGTAGCAATCGTGGGCATTGTGGTTAATGCGGTGGGTATCCCTGTGGGCCTCTCGCTGATGAATTCTTCGCTGGCCAAGCAGAACCCGAGCATGAAGTCGGAGTCAGCCTGGAAGCCTGTGCTTCACGCGCTGGCGCAGCCGGTGGCCTGGGCGCCTATCTTGGCTGTTGTCTGGGTGCTTGTCGGAATTCCTTGGCCCACTGACCTGAGCCCCTCCTTCACGCTGCTCTCCAAGGCCAATGCGTCAATGGCCGTCTTCTCAGCCGGTATCACCCTGAGCGCCATTAAGTTCACTCTGAACTGGCAGGCTGTGCTCGGCTCCATAATGAAGATGATTATGATGCCGCTTGTGGTGCTCGTGCTCGGAATGCTTTGGCACATGGATCCCAATAACCTCAAGATGCTCGTAGTGGCCGCCGCTCTTCCCCCGGCATTCTCCGGCATCATCATAGCCGACGAATATGATACGTATGTAGCGACCGGCACTTCGTCGCTGACCCTCTCGGTCATCCTCTTCATCGGGTTCTGCCCGTTGTGGATATGGCTCACGGATGTAGCGCTTAATATGTTCCCCGCAGCATAACCGGATATATGATTATATATGTACCGAGAGTCAGGGTATGACCCCCGACTCTCGGTCGCTGTTTGTAAGAAAGTAAATTATTTACTAATTTTGCCCCGCATAAGACGGCTTCTGATTGACGATGAATGCCTCGCATAAGAATCTGACGATGAAAAACCTGCATAAACTCCTGCCTGCCATCATGGCGGGTTTAGCGGCATTGCCCGCTTCGGCTCAGAGTCTGTATCCTGAGCAGATAAAATCGATTGAGTCAAATAATGCTGCGCTCCGCGCCCTGAGCGCCACGGCTGATGCCACGGCTCTTGATGCCCGCACCGGTCTCTCGCTTCCGAATCCGGAGGTGAGTGTGGCCTATCTGTTCGGCTCCGGCCATGAGCTTCCGAATGAGACTGACGTTGAGGTGACCCAAGGCTTCGATTTCGCCACTTTGAGCGGCGCCAAGAGCCGTGTGTCGAAGGCTGACGTGGGTGTAGCCCGCGCTTCGTTGCGAGCCTCCCGTGCCGAGATTATGCTTCAGGCCGAGAAGGCGCTGATTGAATACAGCTATTGCCGGGCGATGGTCAGGGAGATGGAGCGGCAGAATGAGCGGTTGCAGACGATGTTTGCCGCAGCCGGCAAGGCTCTTGAGTCAGGGGCAATCAACCAGCTGGACTATAACAAGATAGAACTGGAGACACTCTCAGTGGGCAATGAGCTGAAGATGGCGCGGGTGAATCTTGACGCCGCTCGCCGCGCGGTGGAAAGCCTTAACGGTGGTGCCGCTATGGAGCTACCCGAGGATTGGCCGCAGGCTCAGCTTCCTTCGGATTTTGAGAGCTGGCTCAGCGAGGCGTCCGCACGCAGCGGCGCGCTTGAGGTGATGCGTGCGAATTTGGAGAAGAGTCGTGCCGACGTGAATCTGCGTCGCAAGGAGGGGCTGCCCGAATTTTCGGTGGGCTACATTGGCCAGATAGTTAAGGATGGCACCTATCATGGTGCCGGGGTGACACTGTCGCTTCCGCTGTGGGGAAACCGTGGCAGGGTGAAGGCGGCCAAGGCGCTTGAGGTGGCGGGCGAGCTTGAGCTGGAGAGCGCCGAGCAGCAGTTCCGTCTGGAGAAGCAGGCGCAATATGAGCGCGCCTTGCAGTTGCAGCGCGCCTGTGCCGACATGGACGCGCTCTACAACCGCATCAAGGATTCCAATGAGGCGTATCTGCGCATGGCGCTCGACAAGGGGACCATCACCGTGCTTGAATATCTGACGGCGCAGGAGGATTTCTCCACCCACTACAAGAACTACCTCGAGTCGCGCCGCGACTTTCTGCAAGCCCGCGCCCTGCTCTACGCCGAAACGCTCTGAGAGAGTGTAGGCATGGGAACCCGACGCTGCATGAAGGAGTGTCCAATATATTGACAGCCAACGATATAGGGCAGCCCTTCCGGGGCTGGGTTGTCGCTACATGCATACCGGGGGGCTGAAGCCCCCCGGCTAACAATGGGAAGGCGCTCCGCGCCATTCAGTGTCGGGTTCGCAATTTGACACACCCTCAAGCGTTTGCTTCAGTAAGAATTTTGATACACCCTATTGGTGCGTTAGCCCACACCCCCTGTGGCAGGGGTGTGGGCTAACGCTGTGGGGAGGATGGGGATTAACGGTTTTCGCGCTCGTATTCCGCGTAAGCTTTCTTAAGACGGTCGTCAGCCTTCTGGAGCACGTCCATGAAGTCGGGGAACATCAGTTTGAACTGATAGAGATTGCTGAAATACCCGGCGCATTCGTAGATGATGTTCTCGCCGTCGTTAGTAACATAGCAGCGCAGGAATTTCAAGCCGCTTTCCACTTTGTTGCATGACTCCAGTATGCCACGGCGGGAGGTGTCGGCACAGCCCATGAAGCCGAAGAGCTTGATGTAGAAGCCGTCGCCATATTCCTCGGGCGTAACATAGTAGGTGTCACCCTGGTACTTGAATTTCACATCGCCGTCAGAGTCGATTGTGGGGGCGTAACCCTCACCTTTCAAGAATGTTGAAACCTGATTTGTAAAGGCTTGTTCCTTAGCGTTTTTGTCGTTGGCGGCCTGTGCGCCGAAGGTTGCGCAGAGCAGCATGGTCAGAAGTGTGTACAGATACTTTTTCATTGTCGCGTGTAAGGTTATTTTAGTTTTTAGTCAGTTAATATCCTATTGAGAAGTTGCGGGCGCCATTGAAGTTGAAGCGCACGCTCATGCCGTTCTGTTTGGCTATTTTTGCGGCGCTTGCGGCTGCGGAGGAAGAGCCCATGTAGGCGTTTATGGCGCGGCGGAAGTGGGCGTTGGAGGGGGTGCAGTCGTCGGCATCATAGACGTTTTGGTCGCAGTTGACGTTGAAGACGAGGGCGCTTCCGGCTACGGTAGCTCCCGTGACACGCAGTCCGGCATCCATTGTGCCTGCGCCCACGGAGGAGGCGGCGAGCTTCACGGCGGCCTGTTTTGACTGGGCAGAGGAGGCAGAGGCCGGGGTCTCATCCTTAGCGGCACTCTGGGGGGAGGTCTTTTCGACTGTGGCTTTCTTCTCCTCTTTCTTGGGTTCGGGCTTGTCGGAGGGTTTGGTCTCTTCTGCCGGTTGCAGGGCCGGGGTCTCGGTCTCTTCCTGTTCGGCCGGGGTGATTGCCTGTTCCGATTCGGCGGGCACGATTGCTGCTGTGGCCGTGTCGGCGGCGGGGGTGTCAGCCGGTTGCTCTGTTGAGGTGAAGATGCCTGCGAGTGCCAGGGCGATTACGGCTGCTGCGACTATGCCGAGAATGATGAAGATGTATTTGAGTGGTCCCCCTTTCTTGCTGCCGGAGGCGGGTTTGCTGGGGCGGGAGGCTGCGGCTTTCTTTTTGCCTCCGAGCACTTTTGTGGGCTCGGTGGGGTCAGCGTGTGCCGGGGTGTCTTTGAGCGGGGGAGTGGCGGCAATGTCGCAGGTGGCCAGCATGTCGAGGGCGCGGGGCATGTCGGCGGGGCGGCTGTTCTTGGAGAGTGCCATGCAGTGGTCGATGAATTGGCGCATCGAGGGGCTCATGGTCTCGGGGAAGGTGAGGGGCTGCTCCAGGCGTTTGGTGGCGGCGGGGGGTGTGTCGCCGGTGAGGAGCTTGAACAGGGTGGCTCCGAAGGCATAGATGTCGGTCTGCGGGGAGAAGCGACTGACGCCGTCGGCGTTGTATTGCTCGAGCGGGGAGTAGCCGTGGCTGACACCGTGAGGGGTGGTAGAGGTCTGGCCGCCGTTGTCGCCATAACCCTTTGAGAGGCCGAAGTCGATGAGGATTGGGCAATCGTCGGCTGTGCGGATCATGATGTTGGCGGGCTTCACGTCGAGGTGAATCATGTGGGAGGCGTGCATGTGGCTGAGTGCCTCGCCGATGGCTGTCATGTAGCGCACGGCGCTCTCGGGGGCAATGGCTCCGCTTCCGGCCACGATGTCTTCGAGCGAGGCTCCGTCGATGTATTCCATCACGTAGTAGGCCGTGTTGTTCTGCTCGAAGATGTCCTGAATCTGAATTATGTTCTTGTGGTTGAGCTTGGAGATGTTCTGCGCCTCTTTGATGAATTTGTTGCGCAGGCGGGTCACGAAGTCGGCGTTGCTCTGTGTGCCGAGGGTTATGTGGGATGTCGACTCGTCGCGGTCGCAATACTCCTTGGGGAAGAATTCCTTGATAGCCACTTTTTTGCCGAGAATGGTGTGGACGGCCATGTAGGTAATGCCGAATCCACCTTGGCCGAGAATGGCTTCAATGCGATATTTGCCGCCAAGCAGCGTAGAGCCTATGGATAATTGAGCGGTTGACATTAGAGTGTGTTAGTTATAGGGGTTCTCTTTGGAAGTGGAATTTTGCATGTGGTCGTCGGCGTCGGCGGGTTCCTGCGCGGGGCGGGTTGCAGGCTGGCCGCTTATGTGCTTTATGGCCGGGGTGGAGACGGGAGCGGCAGCAGGCTCTTCAGCCGGTTTGGGCGCGGGAGCTGCGGGGGGACTCTGATGCGCATGGCGCTCACGGGTCGGGGGCGCGGCAGGCTCTTTCTGCGGGGCTTCGGCGCGGGGCTCGGCTTCGGCCATGGGTGCTTCCGTCGGCGGGGGAGCCTGTGTGTCGGCTTCGGCCCGGGGCTCGGCGCTTTTTGTGGGGGTGAAGAAGAACCATGCGGCCACGGCTATCAGCAGGACCATGATGAGCAGCAGGATTGGAATCGTGCGGCTGCGGGGCTTGCTCTGGCGCGCGTCTGCCTCACGCTCGCTCCCGGCTATGCGCTCTGCCACGGCGTCGGCCTCCTTGCTCATCTCGGGGGTGAGCATGCTGGTGACGGGACGCTCCGCAGCGGCCGCGCCCTGCACATCGGTTATCTCCACAAGGATGGCGGTGTGGTTGTCCTGATTATGCGCGGTGGCCTCGGTCAGCTCCTTGATTTTTTGCTGCATGTCGCCCCCCTCGCGGGAAAAGAGGGCGCGCAGGTCGGCGTCGGTCATCTGCTCCAGCATTCCGTCAGAGCAGAGATAGAACCAGTCGCCGGGGCGGATGTCGGTCGTGGTGTGCAGGTCAGCCGCGGGGCGGGGGGAGAGCTTGGGCTGCATGGCGCGGGTGATGACGTTGCGTTGCGAGGAGGTGCGGGCCTGCTCTTCGGTCATCTCCCCCATCTTGACGAGTTCGTTCACCAGGGAGTGGTCAGAGGTCTTGTGGAGGATGCGGGTCTGCTCGGCGGTCTCTCCGGGACGGATGTGGTAGAGACGGCTGTCGCCGATATGGGCGATGGTGGCACCCCCGGCATGGAGCTTAAGCAGGGTCAGGGTCGTGCCCGGCTTGCGGGTCTCGTGACACTCGATGCCATCCAGCGCATCATAGGCGGCATCCAGCGCTCTGCGGAAGTCCAGCTCCGTAAAGACTTGGGCGCCGTCGGCCGGAATGGCTTTCGAGAGAGCTTCCACCACAGTGGCGCTGGCCACCTCTCCGGCTTCATGGCCCCCCATGCCGTCGCAGACGATGAAGAGCCTGGAGGAGTCGGGCACTCGACCGAAGGGGGGAAACAGGCTGTCTTCCTGATGCGGATTGCCTGCGGCATCCTTGCGGGCGCCGAATTCCCAGATATTTGCAGCTTTGAGAGTAAAGTTCATGATGAGAAGTGATTTTGATGCAAAGGTATAAAAAATTGGCCATTATTCCCAAACAAGACCCGCTTTTTTGTGTGAAGAGGTGAGGTTACATGACGAAAGCCGCCCCCAAGCTGAGGACGGCCTTCGCAAGTCTTGAGGCGGGAGTTATGCCTCTATGTCGGTATGCTCGAAATGGGTGCCTGCGAGTTTGCGGGTCACGAAGTCGGCAGTGACGGTGAACTCCTTGACATCCTCGGAGGGGACATCGAACATGGCGTCGACCATCACGGTCTCCACGATGGAGCGCAGGCCGCGGGCTCCGAGCTTGTATTCAATGGCTTTGTCCACGATTGCATCCAGTGCCTCGGGGGTGAATTCGAGTTTCACGCCGTCAAGCTCGAAGAGGCGTTTGTACTGACGCACGATGGCATTCTTCGGCTCCACGAGGATGCGGCGCAGGGCGTCGCGGTCAAGCGGGTTGAGGTTGGTGAGCACCGGCAGGCGCCCGATTATCTCGGGGATGAGGCCGAAGCTCTTCAGGTCCATGGGCATCACGTAGCTCATGAGGTTCTCGAGCTGATGCTTGCGCTGCTTGGCATCCTTGCCGAAGCCGACGGCCTGTGTGTTCAGGCGGGCGGCAATCTTGCGCTCGATGCCGTCGAAGGCGCCGCCGCAGATGAAGAGGATGTTCTTAGTGTCGACGGCTATCATCTTCTGGTCAGGATGCTTGCGACCTCCGTTGGGGGGTACGAGCACGGTGGAGCCTTCCAGCAGCTTGAGCAGCCCCTGCTGCACACCCTCGCCGGAGACGTCGCGCGTGATTGACGGGTTGTCGCTCTTGCGGGCAATCTTGTCAATCTCGTCGATGAAGACGATGCCTTTCTCGGCGCGCTCCACATCGTAGTCGCAGGCCTGAAGCAGGCGGGTCAGCAGGCTCTCCACATCCTCACCCACATAGCCGGCTTCGGTGAGCACGGTAGCATCGACGATGGCGAAGGGCACGTCCAGCAACCTGGCTATGCTCTTGGCCAACAGGGTCTTGCCGGTGCCTGTGGGGCCTACCATCACGATGTTGCTCTTCTCGATGTCCACATCCTCATCGGCCCCACGGTCAGAGGCAGCGTTGTGAGCCAGGCGCTTATAGTGGTTGTAGACGGCCACGGAAAGATACTTCTTCGCATCCTCCTGACCGATAACGTATTGGTCCAGGAAGTCGCGAATCTCGTGGGGCTTGGGGATGGGGCGGTCAGCCTGTCCGGCCTCACTCTTCTTGGAACCCTTCTTCAGCTGCTCGTCGCGCTGCGAGTTGATGAAGTCGATGCAGTCAGAGCAAAGGTGGAGGTTCTGATAGATGGCCACCACCGGGTTCTCCTTAGATGCCTGAGCACCACACATCACGCAGCTGAGCACAGGTGTCTTTGCTGCCATCAGTCCTTCTTGTTGGGGTTAACGAGCACACGGTCAATCATGCCATACTCCTGAGCCTCGGCGGCAATCATCCAGTAGTCGCGGTCAGAGTCGCGCGCCACTTTCTCGAAGGGCTGGCCGGAGTGGGAGGAGATGATGCGGTAAAGCTCATCCTTGAGTTTGAGGATTTCGCGTGCGGTGATTTCAATGTCGGAGGCCTGACCCTGAATTCCACCCAGAGGCTGGTGAATCATCACGCGGGAGTGGGGCAGGGCGAAGCGCTTACCCTTCTCGCCGGCCACGAGCAGCACGGCGGCCATGGAGGCGGCCATGCCGGTGCAGATGGTGGAGACGTCGGAGGAGATGTATTGCATCGTGTCGTAGATGCCGAGACCGGCGTAGACACTGCCGCCGGGGGAGTTGATGTAGATGTTGATATCCTTGCCCGGGTCAGCTGAGTCGAGATAGAGCAGCTGTGCCTGGATGATGTTGGCGCTCTGGTCAGAAACCTGCGTGCCGAGGAAGATGATGCGGTCCATCATCAGGCGCGAGAACACGTCAAGCTGAGTGACGTTGAGCTGGCGCTCCTCAAGGATGTAGGGGTTCATGTAGTCGGCGCGGGGAGCGGCTGAAGAGAGCGAAGCCAGGCCGGGAGTATTGTTGACGGCAGCCGTGTAGGAGTCGAGAGTGTTGCCATTGAGGCCGAGGTGTCCTACGGCGAACTTGCGGAAGTCTGTCTGATTCATAGTTTCGTGTGTTGAAAGAAAATTGTCCGGAGTGATAACAAACACCGTGCCAAAAGGGTTCGGCGCCGTCTGTCTCTTTCCGGCACTCTGCATATAAAGAACGGGGCACGCGACAAGTCGCGCCCCCGCCTCTGTTCCGGTTGTTGACGCGGAATTATTCTTCAGTCTTGAAGAGCTCGTTGAACTGCTCTACGGTGACTGTCTTGTCGTCGGTGGTGACAGCCTCCTTCAGTGCGCCCCACATCATGGAGTCGAACACCTGGTCGGCAATCTGACGACGGGTCTGCTCGTTGGCGAGCATCTCTTCGGCATACTTGTCGAGGATGTTCTCGGGCACACCGGCCATGCCGTACTGGGCGAAGCGGCTGGCGGCAATCTGGCGGGCGAAGGTCTTCATGTCCTCAGCTGTGGCCTTAACCTCGAGCTGACGGGCTACGGCCTCGCGGATGAGCTGCCAAACCAGGTCGGGACGCATGCGGGTGTATTCCTCGTCGATGTTCTCGTCGGTGAGGTTCTCGTTCTGCATCTTCAGGTAGTCCTTCAGCACAGCGTCGGGAAGCTCAATCTCACCCACGGCCTTGAGCAGAGTCTCCTTGCCGTCGATGGTGAAGCGGAAGTTGGAGTCATTCTCAAGCTGGGAAGCGATGAGATTCTTGATGGCAGTCTTGTATTCCTCGGCGTCATGCACATTGTCCTTGCCGAAAGCTGCATCGAAGAACTCTGCGCCATCCTCGGCGGGCTTGAGCACGATGATTTCCTTGATGTCCATGGTGAAGTCACCGTGGTGGTTGGCAGTCTGCTCCTTGTCGATGTTGAGCATGGAGGAGAGCTCGGTCTCATTGCCGTCGCAAGTGGCGGCGGGGTTGAAGACCACTACATCGCCCACCTTCTTGCCGGCGAAGAGAGCCTTCTGCTCCTCGCTCTTGAAGTATTCGGGAGAGAGAATGCCGTTCTCAACAACGATGCCACCTTCGAGGGGCTTGCCTTCGGCGTCAAGCTCAGTGATAACACCCTTCACGAGAGCGTTGGGCTCAACCTCCTCGCCCGGCTCCTGCTTGCCATAGCGGCGACGCAGCATCTCGTCCTGACGCTGAATCATCTCCTCGCTCACCTCGATGGTGTAGTAGGGGATGTGCATCTCCTTGTTCACGTGAGTGTCGATTTCGGGAGCCACACCAACCTTGAATTCGAAAGTGAAGTCCTTGTTGTCGAGGCTGAAGTCAGCGGCGGGCACGGGCACGGGCTGGCCGAGCACCTGGATATTGTTCTCCTGAATATAGTTGTAAAGAGCGTCGGCCACCTCCTTGTTGAGGACGTCAGACTTTACAGCCTTGCCATATTTCTTCTGTATGAGAGCTGCGGGCACTTTGCCGGGGCGGAATCCCGGTTCGGGGCGGTTGTTATTGATGTCGCGCAGCATCTTCTTGATTTTGTCCTGATAGTCTTTTTCTTCAAGCGAGATGGTGATCGTAGCGTTCACGGCATCGAGCTTGTTCATTGTTACATTCATGTGATGCTAATTATAATCGGGTTTTGAATAAAATCTATAAAATAAAGTGTGACGTAAGTGCATAATTTCTCCAAGCAAAATCATGCAGCCGCAAAAGTACAAATAAATAACGAATTACGCAAACCAAAGGTTGAAGCCGCCTCTGCTAAAGAGGAGCGGATTGAAATTTTTTGAGGGTGGCTTGTTGCAAAAGAGTGAGGTTGTACGTTATTTTGGTGTAGGGCAGTTCCGATTCGCGGCTGTCCCGGTTTCGAGATAATGATTAAGACTGAGATTTTCGCATCGGCTTACAGGAGGCTCCGAGCCTCGCTGCTTCCTTCCGAAGGGGAGGATGCGGCAGATGCTTTGCAGGAGGTGTTCTGCAGGCTTTGGAGCCGTCGCAGCTCCCTCGCCTCGCAGCCCGATGTGGAGCGCATGGGCGCCCGCTCATTGCGAAATGCCCGCATCGACATGATGCGACGCAGGAAGTTCTCTTCGATTGAGGAGGCGCAGGAGGCGGTTGAGGAACCGGCATCCGCGGAGGTCGGCGGTCTTTATCAGGAGGTGAGCGCTTTGATGAAGCGTGCTCTCTCGGAGCGAGACCGCAATATCCTGAGGCTCAGGGAGGCCTACGGCTGGAGTTCGACGAGCTGGCCGAGCGCTTCGGGCTGTCGGAAGCGAACGTAAGAATGATTGTGTCACGGGCACGTCGCACAGTGCGTCAGGCCTGGGAAAACAGAGATAAGCATGAGAAACAGGAATGAAATAACTGATAGAGAGTTCATTCGCCGCCTGGAGCAGAAGTATTTCGACGGCGAAACGACGGTTGAGGAGGAGCGCTTGCTGCGTTCGCTGACAGCAGCCGGTGCGGTCTCTGAAGAGACGGGTGCCGTCGTGAGCTGGCTCGCTGTGGATGGGGGCCGGAAGCAGCCGCGCAGGCGTGGTGTGTGGCTGAAAGTGGCTTGTTGTGCGGCTGTACTTGCCGGCACCGTTGGGGTGACTCTTTGGCAGACGAGTGACAGAGGTGAGTGCGTGGCCTACGTCGGCACTCAACGGATTGATGACGCCGCCGTCGTGATGTCGATGATGGAGCAGGACCTGGCGCTCATCAGCGATGCCTCCCGCTCCTTCGATGAGCAGATTGCCGATGATATCCGCATTATTAAAAGTATAGATTAGACCATGATACGTTATCTTCTCCTTTCGGTTCTGCTGATGTGCTTGGCTGCTCCCTCGGCCATGGCGCAGACCGGACTGAACATAGAGTCAGCCTTTACGGCAGACTATACGCGTGACCCGAAGTGCCGGGTGTCAACTCTCTCCGGCGAGCGGCTGAAGAAGTTCAATCTGCGGCTTTACCGGAGCCTGTCGCTGACAGGAATGCCGCAGGCAGCCTCTTCAATAGAGCCGAAAGTCAGGCGCGACGGCTCCAAGGCCACTGACAAGGAGGTCTCATACTCCGGCGGAAGGCTTACCTATGGCTTCTACACGCTGCCACCCTCAGGGGGGCTGAACCGCTACATTATATATCTGAACACAGGCTCCGGAACCGCCAATAAGATTGTGTTGCTCTACATGGAGGGAAAGGCCTCGGCCGATGATGTCAGGCGAATGATTAAGTGACTGTTCAAAATTAATTTATACTAACCAAGTGATTGTGTTCTGCCATTAATTTATATTATTTTAGGCCTCTTTCCGGCGCTTTCAGCCAAGTCTCATCGGTCACGGTGCCCGCACCGTTCCCTCTTCAGCTTGCTGAAATCTCTCGGAAACAGCCTCGAAAATAATATAAATTAATTTTGAACAGTCACTTAAATAAAGACAACTTGAAATAAGAATATGAAGCATTTGAATTTTATTATGTTGCTGCTCGCGGCCATAGCCCCTTTTGCCCTGAAGGCTCAGGCGGAGGCTGACACGCTGGCCGTGGTGCAGCGCCCTGACAAGGTGATAGTGACCGTGAGCGAGGGCAGGGCTAATGTCGAGGTGCTTGGCTCGCAGGGTGACCGGGCCTCTTACTATGCCTATAATGTGCAGACTCAGGAGGATTCAATCTTCTCAGCTCCTGCCGGGCGTCTGAAGCTTGATTTCCCTTTCAGCAGCCGGGGCGGAATATCTCGCTCCTCCTTGCGCATTCTTAAGAATATTTACGCCGGAGGGTTGCTGCCGGTCAGCAGTGCCGAGGGAATCAAAGGGAGTTGGGAGATAGGTGTGGCCGAGCTGGTGGGCTACGGATGGCAGCCCTCCCCACGTGGTCCGGAATTCTCAGTCGGTGTTGGCTTCGGATTCAGTGAGCTGAGGCTGAGCGGCGACAAGCGTTTCGCCAAGCAGGGACAGCGACTTGCCATAGTGCCTGCCGCAGAGAATGAGACGAAGGTCAGTTCCGGCTTCCGGATGTGGTCAATGAAGTTCCCGCTCATGTTGACCCAAAACCTTATCTCCGACAATGATGGCGACAATGGCTTCGGCTTCTCAATAGGGGTCGTGCTGAACCTGAATCTGAATGCCACGGCCTATTCGCAGGCATGGCGCGAAGAGGTGCGCTACAAGCAGACGTTCGATGGCTTGCATCAGCACATCTTTACGGCTGACCTGATGGCCTCAGTCGGTATGCTCGATGCTTTCGGAGTCTATGTGAAATACAGCCCGATGCGCTTGATGCAGGGGGATTACGGTCCGAAGATGAGCACAATTTCAGTTGGTGGTATTATTAATTTCTAACAGGCTTATGAACAGATATTTACTCGCAATATTAGCGGCTGTGGCGGCTGCGCTCTACGCTGGCGCGCAGGAAACTGCCGACACAACGCTATTCGTGGAAAACCCTGAGCGGGTGATTGTGACCGAAACTCCGGAAGCACTCATGGTGCATGTACTGGATGCCGAAGGAGAGCAGCAGGAGATGTTCCGCTTCCCTTATGAAGAGGGCAAGACGGTGAAGGGTCATGCGTTAAACTCGTTGCCGCTGGGGAGCTACTCGGTGAAGGGGGTGAATTGGGACCTGACCATAGGTGGCCTCGGCTTCGGTTTCGTCAACGCCTGCAATGCTCCTGCCGGCAGCGGACTGGAGATGGGCAAGTCGCTGGAATTCAGCATTCGTAATGCGTTGGCAGTGAGCATGCAGCTGCCCGGTGGCCGCAACCGGTTCATGGCCGGTGTCGGCATGGTGTGGCGCAACTACAAGATGAGCACCGACACCCGCTTCTATCTTGACCGAGCCACGGGCAGCGTCAGCATCGGTGGTTACGCCGAAGGGCTTGTGCCGCAGGCTTCGCGCCTGAAGACCTTCTCGCTCTCCTTCCCGGTGAGCTGGAGGCACACGCTTGGCAAGAAGCAGGCTTTGGAGCTGTCGGTTATTCTGAATGCCAACATGTATGGCAGTCTGAAGACCACTTACACCACGCCGGAAGGAATAAAGAGTGAGGAATTCAGCAAGGTGTCGTCGCAGTTGCGGAAGTTCTCCGTGGATTTTTCGCTGGCAGTGCAGGTGTGTCCGATGATAAGCCTGTATGTGCGTTACAGCCCGATGAAGGTGTTCAAGTCAGGCTCGGGACCGGAGTTCACGCCGCTCTCCACCGGTCTGTTGATAGCCTATTGACAGGCAGCGGAGACTGCCGCAAGGGGTGTCTGTGGAGAATTTGTCTCACAGGCGCCCCTGGTCGTGATAGGAATAGTAGCGGTAATTATCGCTGGATATAATCAGGTGGTCAAGCAGGCGCAGATCCATCAGTGCGCATGCCTCTCGGCATTTGCGGGTAATCTGGTCATCCTGCGGCGAGGGGGTGAGGTTGCCGCTCGGGTGGTTGTGACAGAGGGCTATTGAAGAGGCGTTCTCCAGCAGCGCCTCTTTGATTATCAACTTGATGTCGAAAATTGAGGATGCTATGCCACCCTTTGAGGCCTGGTAGAGTTTCAGAACTTCGTGACGCTGATTCATTATGATTGCCCAGACCTCTTCATGGTCAAGGTGGCCGAGATGCGGACGCATGACGCGGAATATGTCGGCTGCACCTTTAACAATCGGGTTCTCCAACGGGTGCTCACTGTTGTAGCGGCGAATCAGTTCGAGCACAGCCTCAATCTGAATCACCTTCAGTTTGCCCAAGCCTTTGATTTGGAGCAGCTCCTTTCGTGTGCGCCGCTCCAGGCGTGTGAGCTTGCCATCGTTGGCGCGCATGAGATCGCGGCAGAGGGCGGTGATTGGGTTGCCCACAGTGCCGGTGCGCAGGATGAGCGCCCAAAGGTCAGGCACACTCAGCGCTCCGCAGCCATGCTTCTCGGCACGTTCGCGGGGAGTGTCGTCGGCATCCATGTCCTTGATGCGCTGACGGAGCGGGGCTTGCAGCTCGGCGGAGTCTTCCTTTACAATCATGCGGCAGACGGTTATTTGCCTCGGCGCATCTCGACCTCACCCTTCTCGTCGCGGCCTCGACGCAGGAGGATGGCTCGGGTGTAGGCGCGCAGGAAGCCTGTGCCGTAGCCCAGGAGCTGAATGGGGCTGGTGAGTAGAGTCAGCAGGCTGACTTTCAGACTCTTTGATGAGACGAGGGCGTCCACCCAGACGGCTATAATCCATGCCACAAGGGGCAGAATGCACCACCAATGCCAGAAGATGGAGAGCAGGATGAGAGCCGCGCAGCCGAGCGTGAAGATGGCCGGCAGCGTGTGCACGAGTTTCATGGAGCCGGGGTAGAGGAGTTTGAGAGTAATGCGGCTCATGCCGAAGACATGCACCTGACGCCAGAATTTGCGAAGGCTCACTCGGCGCTTATGAAAGACCTTGACGGTGCGGAAGAGGGCTATGGGGAATCCGGCACGACGGATGCGGGTGCTCATGTCGATGTCTTCGCTGAACATCTCGCGGAAGCCCCCCACCTTATTATATACCTCGCGGGAGAAACCCATGTTGAATGTGCGTGGAGTGAACTTCTCCATGCTGACCTTTCCGCCGCGTATGCCGCCGGTGGTGAGCAGCGAAGTCATTGAGACGTTGATGGCTTTCTGAAGAGGGGAGAAAGATGCGTGAGCATCGTCGGGGCCGCCGAAGCAGGGAGAGTAATTTTCAGTCAAGGCAGCGCGCAGCGATGCGATATAGTCGGGAGGGAGGATGCAGTCGGAGTCAACGAACACGAAGTAGTCTCCCCGCGCCTGCTCAATGCCATAGTTACGCGCCGGGGAACGCCCCTCGTTCTCTTTGAAATAGTAGCGCACGGGCACACGGTCGGCATACAGTTCGCACACATCGCGGCAGGGGAGCGGAGATCCGTCCTCCACGATTATAAGCTCGAAGCCACGGTCGGTCTGTGCGGCCAAAGAGCGGAGCAGGTCTTCAACCTCGTCAATGCGGTTATAGACCGGGACTATGATTGAGAAAAGCGTTTCAGGGCTGTTCATATAGGAGTGAGTGCCGACTTGGAAACTGTTGGCGTTTGCTTTTACGTAAGAAAATGACCGGCAGTGGATAACCGCAAGAAGCGGAAGCCGCTGCCGGTCAAATACTTAACCAAATATGTCGCGTAGACAATATCTTATTAAGAGTGTGTCTTAACATATATTTTAGACACACTCTAAAAACATTTTTATGCTTTTACGCGGCCAACGTAGGAGCCGTCGCGAGTGTCAACCTCGATGAGCTCACCTTCGTTGATGAAGAGGGGCACACGCACGGTGGCGCCGGTTTCAACGGTAGCGGGCTTGAGGGTGTTGGTGGCGGTGTCACCCTTAAGGCCGGGCTCGGTGTAGGTGATCTGAAGCACAGTCTTGGTGGGCATCTCAGCGTAGAGCACGGTGTCGGTGCTTGCGTCGCTGACAACCTCTACCACGTCACCCTCCTTCATGAAGTCGGAGCCGGTCACGAGTTCCTTCTTGATGGGAATCTGGTCGAAAGTTTCCTGGTTCATGAAGATGTCATCCTCACCCTCGGTGTAGAGGAACTGGTAGGGACGACGCTCCACGCGCACGTCTTCGAGCTTTTCGCCGATGTTGAAGCGGCGTTCGAGCACACGGCCGTCAACCACGTCCTTGAGCTTGGTGCGCATGAATGTGTTGCCTTTACCGGGCTTAACGTGAAGGAATTCGATTACGAAGTAGAGACGGCCGTCGATGCGGATGCAAGTGCCGTTCTTGATGTCTTGAGCGTTCATCATTGCTGTATAGGGTATTTTTTATTTTGTATCTGATTTGGAGACGCAAAGTTACTAAAAACTTTGCAAAGCACCAATTCCTTGAATCCTATTCGTTTGTTTTTGTGATACCGATGGGCGTGAGTGCGGATTTTTTTATTACCTTTGCGCTTTGAATAACGATTTTATTTGTGGTCTATTAATACTTTATATGAAAAAAACTTTACTTATCACAGTCGCTGCTATCGCCCTCTCAGGCGCAATGGCAGACGCTAAGACACCTCATTACAATAAGTTGATGACCGCTCCGGCCAAGGCTGAAGGAACGTTGACTTATCTGCCCGGACGCATTTCTTCTTACTATTGGGCAGAAAATGAATGGATGCTGGGTGAAAACGTTGACTTTACTTATAATAAGTCAAACGGGCAGACTCTTTCCAGACAGTCTGATTACTCCAAGACTGAATACACCTACACTCCCGAGGGCAAATATGCCACAGTTGAGGAGAAGATGCTCTATGAGGAGGATTGGGTTCTTGCTCAGAAGAGAGAGTATTTCTATGACACTGTGTTGCCCACGGTTGAGGTTAAGTGTGTCACCACCAACTATCAGGATGGAACTGTTGTTGAAACTCAGGTGAGCGAGACACGTATTACCCGCTCCGCCGATGGAAATGTGACGAGAGTGGAAAGAATAAGTTCTTGGTCAAGCACTCCGGAATATATCATTGAGATTGGCTATGGCGCTGACGGCAAGGCTAATAAGATTACGATGACTGAATATGGAGACCTGGAGTTTGTGCTCGAGGATATAGTGTGGGAATGCACTGACGGCCAGATTATCCCGGATTTCAACGAGGACTATAGCGATGTCTTTGTGGGCGGCAATAATCGCATTAAGAGCGGCACCTACACGACGCTCGACCATTTCGATGCCCCGGTGTATCTGCTGGCCACTTATCCTGACGCGAAGGGAAGCTTCAGCTATCAGATGACATACAAGGGTGAGCTGATTGAATCAGTGGAATATGAGGTGCTCGATGCTTACGGTAGCTACAGTGAGAAGTCATTTGATATTGACTTCGACTACGACGACGAGACCGACACCATCTATAACGACGGCGAAATGACCTACATCGAGAAAGCCGTGTTTGATGAATATGGACATGAGTTGAGCTACATGTCGCAATCGTATGATGAAGACAATGTGCTTGATTATGAATACTATCGCAAAGGTATTCTGACCCTGGATGCCGCCGGCAACCCGCAGGAATATATTCAGCAAGAGAAGTCTGATTATCAGCCAGAGTGGGCGAATTCCAGTCGTCTGGTGTATTCCGACTATGTTGGCGTGAATGGTGTGGAGAGTATCGAGGCTGATGCTGCCGATGCCCCGGTGGAATACTTCAACCTTCAGGGTGTGAAGGTAGCCAATCCTTCTGACGGCATCTTTATCCGCCGTCAGGGCACAAAGGTGAGCAAAGTTGTAGTGAAGTAATCCCCCCAAAAAAGATATAGCAAAACAACCTGGAGTTGTCAACCTGCGGTGTGCCGCCGGTTCTGACAACTCCAGGTTGTTTTTATGCGCCCTTGGTAAGGTGTAAAAATATGATTGATAGGGTGAAACGCACTTTTTTAACGGAAAATTTTGTTGTGTGAAAATCGTTTTGTAATTTTGCACTCCGAAATATGTATGCCCCTGCGGGGGTGACGTATGCCCTTGATTGATTAATAATAAGACTCCGATACAATGAAAAGAACTTTTCAACCCTCCAACCGTCGCCGTGTGAACAAGCACGGTTTCCGTGAAAGAATGGCCTCCAAGGATGGCCGCAAAGTGCTTGCCCGTCGTCGCGCCAAAGGTCGCGCTTCTCTTACCGTAAGCGATCACATCGCTTCCAAGTAAGCCACGGCAAGAGCCTTTACTAAAGACTCCGTTTCAAGTTCTTCCGTTAATGTATCGGAGGGACTTTTTTCTTATTAATTACCTCATTCGCTATGTCGACATCTCCTGACGGACCTCTGCAAATTGACCTGTCGCGCATCCTGCGTGAACGTGTGCCCCGCTCCAAAAGGCGGTGGATTCCGGCTTGGCTCGTGCGCCGGCTTGAGCGACTTGTGTGTCAGGAGGAACTGAACGGCATTCTCGCACGCACCTGGCCGACGCGCGGAGTCAAGTTCGCTCAGGCGGCGCTCAGAGATCTTGACATAACTGTCGAGACCCGCGGACTGGAGAATATTCCGGCCGAGGGGAGGTTTATATTCGCCTCCAATCATCCGCTCGGAGGGCTTGATGGCATAGCCCTGATAGCTGTGCTCGGGGAGCGATACGGCGACGATGCGATTCGTTTCCCGGTGAATGACCTGCTGATGAACGTTGAGCCGCTCCGTGATGTCTTCATCCCAATCAATAAGTTCGGTCGTCAGGGTCGCGAGGCTGCCAGGCAGTTGCAGCAGGTGTATGCCTCCGCAGCGCAGGTTCTTTACTTCCCGGCCGGGCTCGTCTCGCGTCTTGGCAAGGGGGGAGTGGTGGCCGATTTGCAGTGGCAGAAAACATTTGTGGCCAAGGCTTTGGAGCATAACCGCGACATAATCCCCGTGTACTTCCATGGCGAAAACTCGCGGCGCTTCTATCGCACGGCGCGCTGGCGCCGCCGGCTCCGCATAGGTTTTAACTTTGAGCAGATATTGCTCCCCTCCGAGCTTGTCAAAGCCCGGGGGAGCCGTTTTGTAATTACGTTCGGCAAGCCGGTTACCTGCGAGAGCCTGCGTGGCTGCGGGAAAACACCCGTGGAGCTTGCCTCGGAAATACGTGAAACTGTCTATAACCTTAAATAACCATGCGAATTATCTCTCTTTGTCTCTTGCTGTTGCCGGCTCTGTGGCTGAGAGCCGAGCGCCTGAGTGGAGGCGACATCTCCCTGCTGCCTGACTACGAGAAAGCGGGCGCAGTCTATAAAACTTCCTCCGGCGAGGTGATTCCTGACCTGATTGCTTACAGCGCCGAGCAGGGAATGAATGCCATGCGAGTGCGCCTCTTTCTCGACCCTGCGGCCTATCACGGGGCGGATGCCGATCCGAATGCCTGTCAGACATTGGAATACATCCTCCCGCTCTGCCGCCGCATAAAGGATAGCGGCATGCAGTTGTTGCTGGATTTCCATTATTCCGACACGTGGGCAGATCCGGCGAAGCAATACACTCCGGCAGCCTGGGCTTCCATGAGCGATGAGCAACTGGAGACGGCTCTCTATGAGTACACGCTCACCACTCTGCTGTCGCTGAAGGAGAACGGGGTGGAGCCTGACCTGATTCAGACTGGCAATGAAATCAGCTACGGCATGTTGTGGGGTCCTGAGGGGACTGCTGATGCCGCCAAGAAGAAATGCTTCATGGGGAGTGACGAGAATTGGCAACGGTTCGGACGGCTGCTGAGAAGCGCCGGCAGAGCATGTCGCGAGGCTTGTCCGCAGGCCCGCATTGTTATTCACACCGAGCGGGTGGCCGAGCCTGCGGTGCTTCGTTACTTCTATGACCGAATGGAGAGCATGGAGGTGGATTATGACGTTATCGGCCTCAGCTATTACCCCTATTTCCATGGCGACCTCGCCACGCTGGAGAAGGCGCTGACTACTCTCGAAAGTTCTCAGCCCGGAAAGCTGGTGATGGTGGTTGAGACCGGATATTCATATAAATGGGAGGTGCCGGGCAGTATCTATGATTTCTCCCGGCAATGGCCCCTGTCAGCCGTCGGGCAGAACAAGTTTCTGACCGAGCTGGAGCAGCTGCTGTCAGCTCATGATAGTGTGCAGGGCCTCTTCTGGTGGTGGCCGGAATATAATGCGTTTTCGACCTCACTTTCCGGATGGTATAATGCCCCACTGTTTGACAGCCTTACCGGGCAGGCCACCCCGGCCTTCCTGACTCTTGCCTCGTGGAGCCGGACTGCAGGCGTGGAGCGCCTTCCGATGGTCGGAGATAAAGCTGGAGACATATGGTTTGACCTGACCGGCAGACAGGTCTCCGCTCCGCTGCCGAGGGGGATTTATGTGCGTCGGGGAGAAAAAATCATTGTGCGCTGATGTTGCTGGCTGCTGCGAGGCAAATACTTAAGAGCTTCTCCGGGAGACTGCTTGTGTGCGTGAGCGGGGGCGCTGACTCCATGGCGCTTCTGCATCTGTGCGTGAGCTGCGGCATGGATTGCGTGGCGGCGCATTGCAATTTCCGCCTGCGCGGCGAGGAGAGTGAGCGTGACTGCCGGTTCGTCAGGCGCGAGTGCACCCGGCTCGGAGTGGAGTTGCTCGTCAAGGAGTTTGACACTCAGCAGTATGCCCGGCGCAACGCTCTCAGCATCGAAATGGCGTGCCGCGAATTGCGCTACGATTGGTTCCGCCACCTGCGCTCGGAGCGTGGCCTCGAGCGGATAGTCGTGGCGCATAACGCTGATGATGACACAGAGACGATGCTCCTCAATCTGCTGCGCGGCACAGGCATAAAAGGTCTCACGGGGATGAGCTCCGACAATGGTGAGATACTGCGCCCGCTGCTCGGCGCCGGCCGCAGCGAGATTGAGATGTATCTGAAGTCAATCGGTGCGGAATGGATTGTTGACAGTTCCAACCTCTCCTCTGATTATAAGCGGAATTTCCTGCGCAACGAGGTTCTGCCTGCGCTCCGCACCCGTTGGCCCGGTCTTGACAAAACTCTTGCCCGCACTCGCAGTCACCTGGCTGACACTGCTCTGCTGGCTGATGCTGCTTTGGCAGCTTATCTCCCCTCTGACCCCTGCTTCCTCCCGGCCGCATCCCTGGAGGCCTGTCCGGCGCCCGCCCTACTGATTCATGCTTGGCTTTGGGGGCAGGGAGCAACCCCTACCCAGATTTCTGATATGCGCTCGGCCGTTTCCGGCTCCCGTTGGCAACTCCCGGATGCGGTAGTGGTTAAAAACTCCGAAGGGTTGCGGCTGATTGGCTCCGTTGAGGCGCGCATCCCGCGCTTGCGGATGGAGCGGCTTGAAAACTCAGCGGAGCTGCGTGCCGAAATAGTCGCGCAGAGAGGGCAGGAAGTATTGTACTGTGCTCCTTGCGAAGGACTGCATCTGCGCCCTCTCCGCGAGGATGATTATATTCAACCCTTGGGCATGAAAGGGCGCGCAAGCGTCAGAAAAGTGCTGAAAGATGCCCGCCTGGCTGCGGAACTACGCGCCCGATATCTGCTTGTGGCTGATGCTGACGAACAACCCGTGTGGCTGCCGGGTATAAAGCGCTCCTCACTTTTCCCTGTGCTCCCTGATTCGGAATATGTTTTGAGAGTATGTTTGGAATGAAAAAGTATTTAGAGTTATGACTGATGCCCCTCTGTTTTCAATAATCACGATAACCTTTAACGCCGAGCAGGAACTGCCGGCCACGCTGGCCTCTGTTGATGCTCAGAGCTGCACTGACTATGAGCACCTTATTATAGATGGCGCTTCCACCGACGGCACATTAGCCCTGGCAAATGCTCCCGGCAATCTTCGCCGTCACACATTCTCTGAGCCGGATGATGGCCTGTATTTCGCTATGAATAAGGGTCTTGGGCTTGCTCGGGGCACTTATGTGCTCTTCCTGAATGCGGGAGATGCGTTCAGCTCTCCGGACACTCTGGCGCGCTATGCGGCTGCCGCCGGCGACGACGTCGATATCATCTATGCCGACACTCGGCTGGTTGACTCCGCACGCCGGGTGGTGGGACCGCGGCATCTGAGTGCACCCCGCCGGTTGACTTACCGGAGCTTTGCCGGCGGAATGCTCGTCTGCCATCAGGCTTTTGCCATGCGCAGAGAGAAGGCGCCGCTGTATGATGTGCGTTATCGTTTCTCTGCTGACTATGACTGGTGTCTTCGTTGCTTGCGATCCACCTCGCCGGATCGCTGCCGCAACCTCGGGACGGTTGCCATAGATTATCTCACAGCCGGCCTGACCGATAAAAATCACAAGGCCTCGCTGCGCGAGCGTTACGATATAATGTGCCGCAACTTCGGCACGCTGCCCACCGTTCTGCGCCACGTGGGGTTTGCGTTCCGGGGTCTGCGACGAAAAATATTTGGATAAACATATGGCTGTCAATAACTTCCAAAATATGTTGCTCGACATGCAAGCGCTTTGGCTGCATCCGCTTTGGAGGCGCCGTCTGCGTAATCCGCGTGTGAGCATAATCAGCAATGACTGCTGGGGAGGCTTCATGTATCGTTACCTGCACCTGCCGTTCAACTCGCCATTCATAGGCCTGTTCGTCATGCCGGAAGATTTTGTGCGCATTCTGGAAGACCCCTCGTTGCTGATTGGGGAGTTGCGCTTCATTCCTAAAGCGGAGTCGAGACATCTGCATAATATCAATCACACGAGCACTTACCCCGTAGGAGTGCTCCCCTGTGGTGTTGAAATCCACTTCCTGCACTACGGCTCGGAGCAGGAGGCTCGCGAAAAGTGGAGCAAGCGAGTGGGACGCATTGATTGGAATAATGCCATAGTCAAACTCTCTGATAACTATGCGATTACCGATGAGATAATGCAGCGCTTCGATGCATTGCCCTACCCGCAGAAAGTACTGTTTACGGGCAGCCCGCATCCGGAACTACGCAGCGCCATCTTTCTGCCCGAGTTCCGCAAAGAAGGAGTGACCGGCGAACGCATCCATAAAATCTCTCACAAATATTGGGATTTTGTCACTCATGCAAATGCTTTGCTGTGTCGTAACTGAGTGCAAGTCAGAGGGATATAAAATAATTGCAAAAATATTTGTGCAGTTAGGAAATAATGTGTAACTTTGCACCGCAAAAGGCACTTGAAGCCTGAGCAATACATGGTGGATGTAGCTCAGTTGGTTAGAGCGACGGATTGTGGTTCCGTAGGTCGTGGGTTCGAGCCCCATCTTCCACCCCTGAGAAGGTCTTCGCTTGAAGACCTTTTTTCATTAAGGCTGCCCGGCAGCTTGCGCATATCGCGGAAAATGCTTATCTTTGCAGCCCAAAAGATGCCGATAGAGGGCATGTCCATAGACCTGAACCGCCGCGCGCCGGCGAGTTTAGAGATGCAGAAATGGTGGAATGGTAGACACGACAGACTTAAAATCTGTTGAGGCGGAAGCCTCGTGCGGGTTCAAGTCCCGCTTTCTGTACTAAGAAACTGTTAAATAATGACAGCTGGTTGCCTCTTGAGAGTGACCGGCTGTCTTTTTTTTGTGCGGGAGAGAGCGACCGGCCTCAGAGCGTGCCCCCCAAAAAAATGTAAAAACAGGGATTTGGGGGTGAAGTATTTCATGAGTATTTCCTGAGGAGGGGGATTTTGCGGTTTCGGGTATTTTTGCTAATTTTGCAGCTTAAAGTGCGGTGGTGTGCGCTGATGCGTGCGTTACTTCGCTTAACTAATTGAATACTAATTAACTACTTAGCGTGGAGACAAAATATATTTTCGTAACGGGCGGCGTGGTATCGTCGCTGGGTAAAGGCATCATTTCTTCGTCGCTGGCTCGGCTGCTGCTGGCCCGCGGTTATCGTGTGACTATACAGAAGTTTGACCCTTACATTAATGTTGACCCGGGCACACTCAACCCTTACGAGCATGGTGAGTGCTACGTAACCGTGGATGGTCATGAGGCTGACCTTGACCTCGGCCACTACGAGCGTTTCACTAACACTCCCACAACCCGCGCTAACAATGTGACCACCGGTCGCATCTATCAGAGCGTAATCGACAAAGAGCGCCGCGGCGACTATCTTGGCAAAACCGTGCAGATTATTCCCCACATCACTGATGAAATCAAGCGCAATGTGAAGCTGCTTGGCAACACCGGCAAATTTGACTTCGTCATCACTGAGATTGGCGGCACAGTGGGCGACATCGAGAGCACCCCTTATCTCGAAGCTGTGCGTCAGCTCCGTTGGGAGCTGGGTAAGAATGCACTGTGTGTGCATCTGACCTATGTGCCCTATCTGCGTGCAGCCAAGGAACTTAAGACCAAGCCCACACAGCACAGCGTAAAGCTCCTGCAACAGGTGGGCATACAGCCCGACATCCTCGTGCTCCGCACCGAGAAGGATGTGCCGGCCGGAATGCGCCGCAAGGTGGCTCAGTTCTGCAACGTTGACCCCGAGGCTGTTATCCAAAGCATCGATGTGCCCACAATCTATCAGGTGCCTCTCACCATGCATGAGCAGCACCTCGACGACATCGTGCTCCGCAAGATGGGACTTGAACCCAAGGGTGAGCCTAACCTCGAGGCTTGGAACCGATTCCTGACCAAGCTGAGCTCCGCCACAAAGGAGGTGACAATCGGCCTCGTCGGAAAGTATGTCGAATTGCAGGACGCTTACAAGTCAATCAACGAAAGCCTCTTCCAGGCAGCCACTTACCTCGACCGCAAGCTCAACCTCGTCTATATCCATTCCGAAAAACTCACCGACGCAAACGCCGAGGAGAAACTGAAGGGGATGGATGGTGTCATCATCGCTCCCGGATTCGGCCAGCGTGGCATCGAAGGTAAATTCTGCGCAATCAAATGGTGCAGAGAGAATGATGTGCCCACCTTCGGCATCTGCCTCGGCATGCAGTGCATGGTGATTGAGTATGCCCGCAACGTGCTCGGCCTCGAAGATGCCAACAGTACCGAAATGGACACCCACACTCCTCACAACGTCATCGACCTCATGGAGGAGCAGAAGAGCATCAGCAACATGGGTGGCACCATGCGCCTGGGCGCCTTTGCCTGCCGCCTGCTCCCGCAAAGCCGTGTAGCAAAGGCTTACGGAGCCACGGAGATTTCCGAACGTCACCGCCACCGCTTTGAGTTCAACGATGAATACCGCGAACGCTTCGAGCAGGGGGGCATGAAATGCGTGGGTGAAAACCCTGACACTCACCTCGTGGAAGTGGTTGAGATTCCCGAAAAACGCTGGTTTATCGGCACTCAGTATCATCCTGAGTATCAGAGCACTGTGCTCCATCCCAACCCCCTCTTCCTCGATTTTGTTAAGGCAGCCATTGCCTATGGCGAAGAGAAAAATGCCTGAGGCAACACGCTAACTAATCTGAAAAACCACTGACAATCAATGGATAAGAAGACCTTGCAGGGCCTCGTGCTTATTGGCCTCGTGTTTATAGTATTTATGTGGCTGAGTCCGAAGCAGGACGAACGCACCACTCCCGAGCGGCAGGAGCTGGAGCAAGTGGCCGAAGATGAGGCCGAGGCTGCTCTGCCCGATCTGCTCTCAGAGCAGGAGCAGGAATGGCTGCGCGAGAACATAGCCGACAATGGAACTGTCACCCGCCTGGAAGATGGCTCGCAGGCCAAACTGCTCACCGACAGCGATTATCGGCTGATGCTGAAGGGTGATACCCTTTCAGGCACCGTGAACGTTGGTGGCAAAGATATTGATGTGGCGCGCGTCATGAGCGCTGACTCCACTCTCTCAGCCTCCGACCGCCGCCTGGCCGTCAGCCGCCTGACCGACATACGCAAGCAGCTGGCCCGCTACGGCAGCTTCGCTTCATTCGCAACCGGCGAGGAGAAAACCTTCAATCTCGCAAATGATGCTTTCTCGCTGACTCTCAGCTCAAAAGGAGCGCAGCTCACCCGCGCCGAGCTGAAGGATTACGACACTGAGTATAACCCCGACGAGACGAAATCCACGAAAGCTCCCGTAGTGATTTTTGAGGGTGGCAGCGACAAGATGTCATTCACTCTTCCGGTGAATGGCGAAGTCAAAACCTCTGACCTCTACTTCACCCCGATGGATGTGCAGCCCAACTCCGTGCTGCTCGCCCTTCCCTTCCCCGGCGGCGCTTACTGGGGCATCCGCTACACCATCAAGCCCGGCAAGGACTACGTCGTGACCATTGCTATCGAGCAGAAAGGAATGGACAAAGCCCTGCGCAGCAATGGCCGCGAGCTGGGTGTGAACTGGCAGCAGGCTCTCCGCCGTCAGGAGAAAGGCAAAATGTTTGAGGAACGCAACTCCGGCATCTACTATAAGTTTGACGGCGGCAATGTGGAAGATCTCAACGCCAATGCCGACGACGCCGAGCAGCGCCAGATGAAAGTGAAATGGATTGGCTTCAAAAACCAGTTCTTCTCATCAGTGCTGATTCCCCGCAAACCCTTCAACAGTACCGACTTGGCCTCCATCAAGCTCGACAAAGACAACTACGGAGAAGAAAGCGACTACTACCTGAAGTATCTGACAGCCTCAGCCACAGTGACCGACTATGACTGGAGTGCGGCCAACCCTGCAACATTCGACCTCTTCCTCGGCCCGAACCTCTATCCGCTGCTCTCTGACCTCGATGACCGTATCGAAACCGACGAAGACCTCCATCTGACCAAACTCATACCCCTGGGTTGGAGCCTCTTCCGCTGGATTAACACATGCGTTATCATCCCTGTCTTCAACTTCCTCGGCTCATTCAATTGGAACTACGGCATCATCATCCTGCTGCTCACCATCTTCATCAAGATAGTGCTCTTCCCGCTCACCTATAAGAGCTACGTGAGTCAGGCCAAGATGCGTGTGCTGGCCCCCGATGTGAAGGCAATCAACGATAAATATCCCGGGCAGGAGAACGCAATGGTGCGTCAGCAGAAAACCATGGCGCTCTACTCCAAGGCCGGAGCAAGCCCCCTGTCAGGCTGTCTCCCCCTGCTCTTGCAGATGCCCATTCTCTTCGCCATGTTCAGCTTCTTCCCCTCAGCCATCGAACTGCGCGGCCAGTCCTTCCTTTGGGCTCACGACCTGTCAGCCCCGGATGCAATCATCTCCTGGAACACCCACATCCCCCTGGTGTCTGACTACTTCGGCAACCACATCTCCCTGTTCTGTCTGCTGATGACCGTGACCAACATCATCTACACCCGCATCAACATGCAGACACAGAGCGCCGGCGCTCCCGGCATGAAGTGGATGATGTACATGATGCCCGTCTTCTTCATGATTTTCTTCAACAACTACGCTGCCGGCCTGTCTTACTACTATTTCCTCTCCCTGCTCATCACCATAGCGCAGACCTACGCCATCCGCCGCTGGTTTGTGAAGGAAGAAGATGTGCGTAAAGCCATGGCTGAGAATGCCAAGAAGCCCAAAAAGAAGAGTGGCTTCATGGCTCGTCTTGAAGAGGCTCAGCGCAAGCAGCAGGAGATGCTCAAAGCCCAGCAGGCCGCCAATCGCAAGAACCGCCGATAATTAAAACGCATCGATGCCCACACTCTATCTGCTCCCCGTGACGCTAAGCGACGTCGACCCGCGTCGTGTGCTCCCCGCCTACAATCTGGAGGTGGCAGCCCGTCTGCGTCACTTCATTGTCGAGAATGTGCGCACCGCCCGTCGCTTTCTAAAGAAATGTGACCCGGCCACCGACATCGATGCCCTCACTTTTCAGGAACTTAACGGCCACACCCCGCCGGCCTCCATCCCCTCGCTGCTCGCTCCCATGGAGCGCGGCGAGGATATGGGGGTCATGAGCGAGGCCGGATGCCCGGCGATAGCCGATCCCGGCTCACAGGTTGTGGCCATAGCCCAGCAGCGAGGCTATAAAGTAGTGCCACTGACCGGTCCAAGCTCCATTCTGCTATCCCTGATGGCAAGCGGCTTCAATGGTCAGGGATTCACCTTCCATGGCTATCTCCCCATCGAGCAGTCAGCCCGCGACAAAGCGCTGCGGGGGATGGAGGCAGACTCCCGCAATTCCGGTCGCACACACATCTTCATAGAGACCCCCTATCGTAACGCCAAACTCCTTGAGAGCCTGCTGCGCACACTGCAACCCTCCACGCAGCTCTGCATCGGGCGCGACATTACCTCCCCCGAGGGGGAAAGCATCCTGACCCGCAGCGTGGCCGATTGGCGGCGCCATAAGCCCACGCTCGATAAAGTGCCGACCATCTTCCTTATCCATTCCCGATCATGACCGGCAAACACAACCCTCTGCAGTTCACCATTAATTTCGACGACGAGGCAGCGCCGGCATCCATCCCCTCCCGCCCTGATTTGTCAATCGAGGCATCTGTGGCCATGCGCAACCGCATCCTCGAAGAGGACCGCAAGCGCGAGCCGATTTACTACATGTCGTTCGGGTCAGGCTCCTCAGGCAATTCATGCTACATAGGCACCCCGCGTGGTGGTGTCATAGTGGATGTCGGAGTGAAGGCTGATGTGATAGAGAGTGCCCTGAAGGCTAACGGCGTGGATATGAAAATGGTGAAAGGAGTCTGCCTGACGCATGATCATTCCGACCATGTGCGCTACGCTTACTCCCTGCTGCGTGCTCACAAGCACCTGCGTCTTTACTGCACCCTGCGTGTGCTGAACGCAATCCTGCGTCGCCACGGCATCTCAAAGCGCATAAAGGACTATCATCAGCCCATCTTCAAAGAGATACCCTTCAAGATTGCCGACTTCGAGATAACCGCCTTTGATGTGCCGCATGATGCCAACGACAACGCCGGCTTCCACTTCCTCACCCCCGGAGGCAAACACTTCGTAATGGCCACTGACCTCGGGGCTGTATCCGACCGTGCGCGCCACTACATGAGCATGGCCAACTACCTGATGATTGAAGCTAACTACGACCTTCAGATGCTGCGGCGCGGCCCATATCCCGAATACCTGAAAGCCCGCATTGCCACCGAGCGCGGCCACCTCGACAACGCAGACACGGCCCGTCTCGTCAGCGAAATTGCCGGTCCTCACCTGCACCACATCTTCCTCTGTCACCTTAGCAACGATAACAATACCCCCGAAAAGGCACTGACAGCCGTGCGCACAGCACTGGAAGAAAAAGGCTTCACAGTAGGGGAGGGGAATGAAACCATTGAAGACAGAGCTGCCGACCTGCAATTGCAAGCCCTTCCCCGTTTCCAACCGACCCGTTGGTACGCCTTCCATTAATCACACTCGCAGATGACGCCTTTGTCTGTTTCTTGAAAATATTTCAGTAAATTTGTTGTGATTTAGATTATTTTGCCTACCTTTGTTGCCGGAGAAAAGATATTGTGTTCTCCATAACTCTAACAACAAAGGCCTATGACACGCTTCCTATCCCTATTGCTTTTAACGCTTGCCGCGCTTCCTCTATGCGCGCGTACCATTTCGGGAACAGTGCTTTCCGACAAAGACTCCACAGCGGTCATAGGTGCTACCTGCCGCCTGCAGACCTCTGACAAAACTCTGCTGAACGTAATGACTGACGAGGCCGGAAGATTTCAGCTTTCCACTGAGGAGAAGACGGCTTTGCGCCTTGAGGTGAGTGCCCCCGGATTCAATTCAACCAACATCCTCATTGAAAACGGGAAAAAGAACATCACTCTCGGCATCATTTTTCTCAACAGCGGCACAGAGTTGGAAGAGGTGACCGTCACCGGCAAAGCTATGATTGACGCGCGTGGGCGTACCATAGTTTTCCCCTCTGACCATGAAGTGAAAGCCTCATCGTCAAGCCTGAGCCTTTTTCAGAAACTTCCGTTGCCCGGGCTGACAGCCAATCCCTTCAGCCGCACCCTGAGTGTCGATGGAGGCTCACCAATGATTTTGATTAACGGAGTGCCCTCATCAATGGATGATGTCAACGCACTCCAGCCCAAGGAGATTGAGAAAATAGAATTCACACGTCTTACACCCGCAAGATATGCCGACAAAGGGACAACGGGCTTTCTGAGCATAACGCTGAAGAAACGCGACGATGGAGGCCGATTGTATCTATGGGGGCGCAGCGCGCTCAATACCGCCTTTATGGATGGCACATTGCAAACCTCCTACCATCAGGGTCCGTCGGAATTCACAATAGCCTATAGCCCCTCCTGGCGTAATTATGCCCAAGTGTATGACAATGTGACTGAATCCCTGATTGCACCTGACTTCCGCGTTGATATGGAGGAGCATGACCGCAACCCGTTCCACTACTTCATGAATCCCTTCAGACTGCGCTACAACTTCGTGCCTTCAACGAAGACACTGCTGTCAGTAACATTTTCCGGAGAAAGGCTTACGAGCGCACGCCGGGCTATCGGCGATGCCGCTGACTCCTATATGGGGGCTTACGACTACTATAACACTCAATCCTCGAATAGCTTCTCACCATCGCTCGACATATTCTTCCGTCAGGATTTCAACGAGAAAAATTCGCTGGAAGCAGAAGTGACCGGAACGCTCAACTCTCAGGATTATAAACGCACGAATCAGTATAAATATGATTCCGGAGAAAACTTCTCCTATCCGCTTGATATCGACAGCCATCGCCGTTCGCTCATAACAGAACTGAACTATACCCACAGCTTCAGCGACTTCACTTCGTTGGCCGTAGGCTATCAGAATACAATCTCCCACAGCCGCAACACCTACACTACCTCTGACTATGAACCGGTGTTGACAGAGAATAATAATTATCTGTATGCGCGACTGAGTCAGCAGATTGGTAATGTCTATCTCTCTGCATCCACCGGAGCCAAATTCTTTTGGCTGAAGAATGATGAAGTGAAACGCCACTTCCTGAGAAACCGCACGACCCTGCTCGCTTCCTGGCGCATTTCCCCAAACTGGCAACTGACCGGTCAGTTCTACTATATGCCGGGAATCCCCGGACTGGCGTCGCTGACTGACTATTACCAGCAATCAACCCCCTACCTTTTCACTAACGGTAACCCAAACCTGAAATCCACTCAGACTTTTACCTACCAACTCTCTGCCAGCTACACCTATAAAAAACTCTCGGCTTCACTGATGGGATACGTCAACGATATGCATAATGCGACTTTCTCTGACATCTCCTATCTGGGTGACGGCAAATTCCTCTCCCAATCCGTAAACTCCACAGGCAACCGCTGCTATGTAGGAATGCTTCAGGTGCAGATGAGCGACATCTACGGCTTCGGTTTTAACATCAACCTCCGACTTAGCCATTATTACAGCGCCGTAGAACATTGGAACACTCACCTGACTAATTTTTCCGGAGCCATCAACCTATGGTGGAACCACGGCCCTTACACCATATCATATTGGCGGAAGTTGCCGGCTAAAACCCTGAGTGGCTATATGGTGAGTCAGGAAGAGAATGGCGACGCCCTGTCATTTGAATGGAAGCCCAATCGGCATTTCTCTGTTGAGCTGAGCTGGAACTACATGTTTGACCCTAAAGGAACGAAGTATCCCACGTGGAATTACTCGGAGATAAACCCGGGACATCGCGAGAGATACATCAAAAACAACGGCAACATGGTTCTGCTCTCCGTAAGCTATAACACAGACTTCGGTTCCATCTTCCGCACCGGCCGCCGCTCGCTTGAGAATAAAGACTCCGGCTCCGCTATCCTGCAACGGTAATCGAACCTTTGGCCGGACCACTGCCGGGGGCTCCGTCCGACGATGTTACTTGACAGTGCGCTCGCGAACAATGTATCGCGGGCGCGCTTTGACTTCGGTGAAGATTTTGCCGATGTATTCCCCCACAACTCCGACGGCCATCAGAATCAGACTCCCCAAGAACCACACTGACAGCATCAGCGAACTCCAACCCCACACCGTGTGGCCGCGCAAAATAGAGATTAAAACGTAGAGCCCGACGAGCAAATCCACACCCAGCAGTGTGAGTCCGGTGAAGAAAATCCAGCGCAGCGGGCGCGCCGAGAAGGAGGTGATGCCATCCACGCTGAACGACAGCATCTTGGCAAAAGGATACTTCGACTCCCCTGCTACACGTTCGGCCCGGTCATAATAGACTATTGATGTGGATAGACCAATCAGGGGGACTATGCCGCGCAGGAAAAGATTCTGCTCCCGGAATCTGCTCAGCTCCTGCAAGGCGCGGGCACTCATCAGGCGGTAGTCAGCATGGTCGTAGATGCTCTCCAGCCCCATGGAGCGCTGAAGCTTATAGAAGGCGCGGGCCGAATTGCGCTTGAACCAAGTGTCGGTAGCGCGCGAACGGCGCACGCCATAGACAATCTCCGCCCCGGCTCTGAAAGCGCGCACCATGTCAATGATAGCGCGCGGGTCATCCTGAAGATCGGCATCAATGCTCACTGCCGCCTCACACTGCTCCCTGACCTCCATCAACCCGGCCAGCAGAGCATACTGATGCCCCGCATTGTGAGCCAGTGCGAGCCCCCGCACGCGGCTGTCATTGCACGCGGCAGCAAGAATGGTCTGCCAAGTGGCGTCAGGAGAGCCGTCATCCACACAGAGCAGAAAGCTCTCCGCAGAGGCAAGCCCTTCGCAGGCAAGCTCGTCGAGCACTTCAAGCAGGCGGGGCAACGAGGCCGGAAGCGCCTCCGTTTCCTTATAGCAGGGCACAACAATTGCCAGCCGGGGAGGGCGTTCATCGTTCCGGACCGGATGCGGGTTTATGGGGGAGGTTTGCATGTGGCAAAATTACGAATTATTTTTGCCGTGTGCAAAAAAATGAGTAATTTCGCACAACCTTTAGAGAATCTTTTACCATGTCACAGTCTAATCCACTGCGCAGCAAATACATCAAGCTAATAGCCCACGTGGCCACCATCATTACCGTGGCTGCTTGGGGCTCATCTTTCATCAGTACCAAAGTGCTCATGGACAAAGGGGGACTGACCCCGGTAGAGATGTTCACCTATCGTTTTGCCTGCGCCTACCTTTTACTGTTGCTATACACCTGCCGCCGCTCACTGCTCTCCAAGAGCTGGAGCGACGAAGCATTATTCCTGCTCTGCGGTGTCTGTTCCGGCTCGCTCTACTTTATCACAGAGAATGTAGCGTTGCTCCACACCACGGCCGGCAACGTTTCGCTCCTGGCGTCGCTGTCACCCATCTTCACCACCATCCTGCTCGGCATCTTCTATAAGATGCGCATCGGTCCCGGAGTAATCCTCGGCTCGCTCATAGCAGCCGTCGGGGTCGGTTTCATAGTCTTTGGCAAGGGGGAAGGTGTGGAAATCCATCCTGCCGGCGACCTGCTGGCACTCTCAGCCGCGCTCTCATGGGGTGTCTACTCCATAGCCGTAAAACGCCTGATTCCCCACTACAACTCCTTCTTTATCACGCGCAAACTCTTCTTCTACGGCGTGCTCACCTCGCTCCCCCTGCTGCTGAGCCAGCAACAGCCGTTGCACATAGGCGTGCTCGTGGATTTGAGCCATCCGGAATTTTTGCTTAACTTTGCATTCCTTGTGGTGATGTGCTCCGTAGCGGCCTATCTGCTTTGGAACGAGTCGATGAAAATCCTCGGCTCCGTGACAGCCAACAACTACCTCTACGGACAGCCGCTCGTGACAATGATTGCAGCAGCCATAATTCTGCATGACCCCCTGACCATCGGTGGCGCCATCGGCTGCGTGCTCATCGTCGGCGGACTCGTGCTCAGCGACAAATGCCCCGAGCTGCGCCTCAGCCGCAGGGACTGACAGGTGAAATTCTGAACATTCAATCTATGAAACCACACTACGATTCTCTATTCCACAATGCCAAGGACTATTTCTTCATAGTCTTTGGCCTGGCGCTCTACGCTTTGGGCTTCTGCGCCTTCATCCTTCCTCACAAAGTCGTGATGGGGGGATTGACCGGTGTCGGTACACTCGTCTTCTACGCCTCCAACGAGCATATCCCGGTGGCCGTCACCGGCTACGTGCTCAACCTCACACTGCTTGCCATTGCCTTCAAAATCGTGGGCAAAGCCTTCGTGAAGCGCACCATCTTCGGTGCAACCGTAGTGGCTATCATGATTGGCTGGATGCAGCCCATCTTCATGAACCTTCACAAGCCCCTGATGGATGACATAACCATCAGCGTGGTGCTCGGTGCAATCATGTGTGGCGCAGGCGTTGGCACTATTTTCATCCACAACGGCTCCAGCGGTGGCACCGATATCGTGGCCGCCATGGTCAGCAAACTCAGCAATGTCTCCATCGGGCGCACAATGATTTTCGTCGACATGGGCATCGTCTCATGCTCCATCTTCCTCCCCTTCGAGGGAACCTTCGCCGAGCGCCTGGAAGTGCGCCTCCCGATTATTGTCTACGGTCTGGTGGTTACCTACATAATCTCATTCATGACCGACCTGATTATCAACACCAATCGTCAGGCGGTGCAGTTTACCATCTTCTCCCGCGAATGGAGAGCCATAGCCGACGCCATCAACAACGAGGCTCACCGCGGCGTGACGGTCATGGATGGAATGGGTTGGTACACAAAGCATGAAGTGAAGGTGCTGCTCGTGTGGTGCAGAAAGATTGAGAGCGTAACCCTGTTCCGCATCATCAAGAGCATCGACCCGGATGCCTTCATAGCCCAGACGAAAGCCAACGGAGTCTATGGCAAAGGCTTCGACACCATGAAAGTCAAAATCAAAAAGAAACACATTCCGACCCTCCCTGCCCACAAAGCCGAGGAGGCCGCGCATCCCTATCGCCCCGAAGAGGCTCCGAACCTCGCCGGCGATTGAGGCAGAGGCCGGGGTAAGGCTATTCTCTTCATGAGAGGAATAAGCGAAATGAGAGGAATAAGTTCGGCAGACGGCTGCTGCAACATTATTCCTCTCATTTCGCTTATTCCGCTCTCAAGGAGCGCGTCAGCCTCCTCACAGAGTCTGCTTCATGCGGCGATAGATGTAGTTCTTGCTCCTCTTCATCTCTCCGGCAGCCGGAGCCTTGAATTGAGCCGGGAAGCCGAGCCCGGTGGAGGGGAGCCACTTCACGACTGCATCCATCCATTTGGCGCAGGCCGGGCGAGTGGGGTGCGGGTTTGTGGCTGACTGCCGCGCGAGCTGCTGGCTCTGAGAGTTGAAGTAATGGCCGTCTGCGGGCATATGCGCCCCCATCCATTGATTGAAGGCAGCGCCGTCACCCTTGCCGGGCCATGTCGGGGGACCTACCCACACCATCGGCACATCTCCAAGCTGCTTCTCAAGCTTCTCGAGCGGAGCGGCCATGCGTGTGCCGGGATTCTTCACAAGCAGCTCATTCAGCCCGAGGCAGACGAAGACCACGTCAGGCTTATACTGCGCGATGAAGCCGGGAATTTTGCCCGTGTTAACCCACTTGGTCAGCGTAGAGCCGTCCCAAATCACGGTTGACACCTCGAAGCCGTTCAGAGCGCCGTAAGCTTCCAGACGCTCACTGAGCCAGCCGGTCATAGAATCCCCTATAAAGAGCACTCGGCTAACCGAGGCCGATGAACTCAACACACAGAGCACTCCCAGGAGCAACGTCGTTACGAATTTCCTCATCGCCGCATCAGTTTTCGCGCACAAGGCGGAGCACTACGTCGCCATGTGCATTCAGCAGTTCAACCGTATTCTTGTCAACGGGGCGCACCTGAGCGGCAGCCTCCAGAGCCACGAGCAGCGCAGTCTCCTGATTGATGTCGGGACACATCATGCGGGTCGTGGCCATATTCTGGAAGGAGATGGAACCCTGCACAGCCATATCAGTGACTATGCTTCCGTTCAGCACATTGCAACCCGTGTTGCCATGGATCTTCATCTCGTCGATGTCGAGCACGAGCTGCATCTCATCGTTGTCAATCTTCTGGCCGTCAATCTCAGCCACGCCCCAAGTGCCGTTCAGGAAATCGAAGTCCTGACGGGCCAAGGTCATAATCGGCTCCCCGGCGGCATTATAGAATTGCAGCGTGTAGCGGCCTGAGTTAAGGGCCCAAGTGTAGCGGGCAGTCATGTCGAGAGCCTCATTGATAGCGGTCTCCGAAAGCCCCTCTTCGGCACACAGGCGCATGGTGGTAATCATATTGTCGAACGAGAGAGTGGAGTCAGCCGCATTGTTCTTATACGTTGCATTGACCGTGTTGCAGCCGTTGGAACCATACACCATATGGGTGGAGGGCTCAAACTTCAGGTAAGGTGTATCCTGCCCTTTGGCCACCTGCCCGAACACCTTTTCAATCAGCCAGTCACCACCGATTTCTCCCTGCTCGAGCTTCTGCGAGCGATAGGGCTTGCGGGTGGAACCTGCCTCTACACTATGGCGGTCGGAGGGGAGTTGAGCCTCCGTACGCACATTCTTCTGGAACAGGGAGCAGCTCCCCATCATGACGCACAACATTGCGGCGCCGATTGCCAATAATGACTTATTCATAACAGTATTCTTTTTTATTCTTAATTGATTAGACCAATCCTCTGTGCCCGGGGATTAATCACCCCAGTGCTTGCGCAGCGGATATTTAGCCGGGCGCATGAGCAGACGCAGCGAAGTGGAATAGGTCACATAGTTCCAAACCCAGTTGAGCATAACGTTCAGCTTGTTGCGCATACCCATGATTGAAATCAGATGGATGAACATCCATGCCCACCAGGCGATGCGGCCGCTCAGGAAGCTGTTGCCGATGTTCACAACCGCACGGTTCTTGCCCACGGTGGCCATCGACCCTTTGTCGCGGTAGCGGAACGGGCGGGCCTGCTTCACATCATTCATCATCCGGGCGAGATTGCGGGCCTGCTGGATGGCCACCTGCGCCACCTGCGGATGTCCGTGGGGATAATCAGGTGTGGTCATCAGGCAGATATCTCCGATGGCAAAGACATTTTCCAGCCCCTCCACACGGTTGTATTCATCCACCTTGATGCGACCACCGCGACCCAAAGTCTCAGCCGGAAGTCCGGGCATAGGTTCGCCGCAGACACCGGCCGTCCATATCAGCGTCTCCCAATACTCGCGGGTGCCGTCGGCGAAGGTCACGAGCTTATCGTCGTATCCTTTCATGACCGTGTTCAGTCGCACCTCCACAAGCAGGTCTTTCAGATACTCCAGCGCCTTCTGACCGGCTTTCTCACCCATTGCGCCAAGCAGCTGCGGAGCACCCTCCACGAGCACTATGCGCACATCATCGGGATTCAGTTCCGGATACTCCCGGGGGAGAATGTCGCGCTTCATCTCGCCCAGCGCCCCGGCAATCTCCACACCGCTCGGGCCACCTCCAACCACGAGGAAGGAGAGCAGCTTGCGACGTCGGTCTGGATCCTTTTCGATGGCACCACGCTCCAGACGGTCAAGAATCTCGTCGCGAGTGTGGGAGGCCTCAGCCACAGTCTTGATGCCGAACACGGTCTCTGCCAGACCCTGCATTCCGAAATAATTGTTGGTGGAGCCGGCAGCGATAATCAGCCGGTCATAGGGGAGGGTCTCATAGCTGGTGGTCACCGTGCGCGCCTGCACATCAATCTTCTTGATGTGGCCCATGTGGTAAGTCGTGTCAGGACGCTTCTTGAACTCGCGGCGCAGCGGGAAAGAGATGTTGGAGGCATCCAGGCCGGAGGATGCTATCTGATAAAACAGAGGGGGGAAAGAGTGGAAATTATTGCGGTCAATAACCTCCACTGCATATTTGTTGCGGTCGAGCTTATTCGCGAGATTCATCCCCGCGAAGCCGCCGCCAATGATTACTACCTTTTCTTTTTCGTGTACTTCTGCCATGTCTGTAGATACTACTATATATTAAACCACGGAAAATCAATTAAAGTTCGGAACCCTCAATGCCCAGCCCGAAAAGCGCGAAATCAAAGCGCACCGGGTCATGGCTGTCGAACCTGCGGAGGGCCTCAGTCAGCTGCACCACAGCCTTGCGGTCATTGCTCTTGCGCTCAAGCAGCCCGAGAGCGCGTGATGTGTTGCCCACATGCACATCGAGCGGAATGAACAGCTGCGAGGGCTTGAGTGCTTTCCAGACTCCCATGTCGACAATACCGTCGTCGCGCACGAGCCAGCGCAGCGCCATATTGTAGCGCTTCAGAGCCGTGGAGGCGAGGTTTGATGGGAGCACCTCGGGGCAATAAGCCCCCTCGTTCTCATCACGCATCACCTGCTGCATAGCCTGAATCAGAGTCCACGCGGGGGCTTCAGAGGCGGGTGCGCCGCAGGCTGCCGCAAACTCTTCCAGAGAGCCGTAACGTTGATAGATGGCGCGGAGGCCGCGCAGCAGGTATTGGAGATGGGAGCCGAAGCAAGTGCGATGAATATTCAGCCGGGGGTCGAGGCTCTGCCACTCGCCGCTCATCAGATAGCGGTGGGGCTGTGCGTCCATAATCTCCACCAGTTTCTCGCAGTCCTTTAGGATCTGCGGACGTCTGCCCCAGGCAATCACTGCGGCCAGCAGCGACATAATCTCGATGTCAGGCTGCGAGGCAAAGCGGCGCGGAAACTGCACCGGGTCGTCGGCGATAAAATCAGGCGTATTGATGCGCCGGCAGGCTGCTTCGAGCCGCTCGGCCAGGTGGTCACTCAACTTCATGGTGCAAAATTAAACAATTAATTTCGAGAGAGCAATTTCAGAGGTAAAATTTGTGCGTGCGGAGAATAATGTGTAAATTTGTGCGTAAATTACCCATAAACCATGGCCGAGAAAAATCCGAGTGATCCCAACAACGAAAATACATTAAATCAAGCAGCCGACTCCGCAACAGAATCGGCTGCAAAAAACTATACATTCCCCGGCGCTGACCGGAGCACTCAGCTCTCCGGCATGTTCCAGGGTTGGTTCCTGGAGTATGCCTCCTACGTTATCCTGGAGCGCGCCGTGCCTCACATTGAGGATGGACTCAAACCGGTGCAGAGGCGCATTCTGCATTCCATGTACACGCTTGACGATGGCCGCTTCAACAAAGTGGCCAACGTGGTGGGCAACACCATGCAGTATCACCCGCACGGCGATGCCTCCATCGGCGACGCACTCGTGCAGCTCGGCCAGAAAGAGCTGCTCATTGACACCCAGGGTAACTGGGGCAACATCCTGACCGGCGACTCGGCCGCCGCACCCCGTTACATTGAAGCCCGCCTCTCGGAGTTCGCGCTGGAGGCCGTCTACAGCCCGAAGATTACGGAGTGGACACCCTCCTATGACGGCCGAAAGAAGGAGCCTGTGACGCTCCCCGTCAAGTTCCCGCTGCTGCTGGCGCAGGGTGTGGAGGGTATTGCCGTGGGTCTCAGCTCAAAGATTCTTCCGCACAACTTCTCGGAAATCTGTAAGGCGGCCATAGCCTGCCTGAAAGGGGAGGAGTTCCGACTGTTCCCCGACTTCCAGACCGGAGGCTACATCGATGTCTCCCGCTATAACGACGGCGAGCGGGGCGGGGCGGTGAAGGTGCGCGCCAAGATTGACAAGATTGACTCCAAGACGCTCGCCATCACCGAACTCCCCTTCGGCAAGACCACCTCGTCGCTGATTACCTCTATCATATCGGCTCAGGAGAAGGGTAAAATCAAGATACGCTCTGTGGTAGACCACACGGCTGCCACAGCCAACATTCTGGTGCACCTGATGCCCGGCACCTCCTCCGACAAGGCCATTGATGCCCTCTATGCCTTCACTGACTGCGAGGTGAGCATTTCGCCGAACTGCTGCGTAATCTGCGACAGGAAGCCCCACTTCCTATCCATCTCCGATGTGCTCCGCCACAGCGCCGACCACACCCGCCGCATGCTTCATGCCGAGCTGGAGATAAAGCTTGGCGAAGCCCGCGAGGAGCAGCTCTTTGCCTCGTTGGAGAAAATCTTCATCGAGGAGCGCATTTACAAGGACAAGCCTCTGGAGCAGGCGCCCCACATGGATGCCGCCGTGGCGCATATCGACAAGCGCCTGGAGCCGTGGAAGCCGCAGTTCTATCGTGAGATTACGCGCGACGACATCATGAAGCTGTGGGAGATTCGCATGGGGCGCATCCTCAAGTTCAATGCTGACAAGGCCACTGACCGCATCGAGGCCTTGAACGGCATCATAGCGCAGCTCACTCATGACATAGAGCATATCACTGACTACACCATATCCTGGTTCGAGCATCTCGACTCCAAATATGGAGAACGCTTCCCCCGTCGCACGGTGATTCGCGGTTTCGACTCCATCGAGGCAACCCGTGTGGCTGAAGCCAACAAGCGCCTCTGCCTCGACCGTGAGGGGGGATTTGCCGGCACGGCACTGAAGGATGCCGAGTTTGTGACCATGTGCTCCGACATTGATGACATTCTGATTTTCTATAAGGATGGCAAGTATAAGCTCGTCAAGGTGGCCGACAAGTTCTATGTCGGTCCCGGTGTAATCCACATGCAGGTCTTCAAGCGCGGCGACAAGCGCATGGTCTACAATGCTGTCTATCTGAACGGTAAGGGTGGCGCCTACTATAAGAAGCGCTTCAAACTAACCGGCCTTACCCGCGACAAAGAATATGACCTGACCAAGGGTCTCCCCGGCAGCCGTGTGCTTTGGTTCACGGCCAATCCCAACGGCGAGGCTGAGGTGCTGCGCGTCACTCTGCGCCCGCAGAAGCGCCTGAAAGTGCTCCAGCTTGACGTCAACTTCGCCGATCTGGAAATCAAGGGCAAGGATGCGCTTGGCAATCTCGTGACCAAGAATCCGGTGGCGCGCATCACGCTCAAAGAGAAGGGCACGAGCACACTGGGGGGGCGCAAGGTCTGGTGGGATCCTGACGTGCTCCGCCTCAACTATGATGGCCGTGGAGAGTATCTCGGTGAGTTCCAGCCCACTGACCTCGTGCTCGTGGTGATGAACAACGGTGAGTACTACACGACCACCTTCTCCGACACCAATCACTATGACGAGGGTATCCGCTACATCGGCAAATTCAATTCCGCACAGGTGTGGACTGCCGCCCTGTTCGATGCCTCGCAAGGCTATCCTTATCTGAAGCGCTTCAGCTTCGAGGCGGCCTCCAAGCGCCAGCGCTTCGTGGGGGAGGATGAGAAATCCCGACTGTTGCTGCTCACCTCCACCCCCTTCCCCCGTCTGCTGCTGACGTTCGGCGGTGCTGATGCCGAGCGCCCGGCGCAGGAGGTGGATGCGGAAGAGTATATTGCCGTGAAGAGCTACAAGGCTCGCGGCAAGCGGCTTACTACCTACGAACTGGCTTCCGTAGAGGAGCTTGAGCCTACCCGTCAGCCCGAGGCCCCCGCCGAACCGGAGGGTGACTCCGATGAAAACATTGAGGAGGAGCCTGTCAGCATGGTTGATGTGCGCGATGAGCTGACCGGCCAGCAGCAACTCTTCACGCCGGAGCAGGAGGAGGGTGATGCGCAGGATTAAGTTGCTGACTGCTTTGCTGTTGGGGGCGCTCGGTGCGTTTGCCGACAGTATTCCCGCGCCACGTCCGCTCACTTCGACCTATCAGGTGGGGGTGGGCCGCTCGAGCGCCCGCTGCTCCTATCTCACTCCGATTCCTCACTCAGGCACGACCCTCTCCCTCAATGGCGAATGGAGCCGGGCGCTCGGCTGCCGGCGCTTTCCTCTGCGTCAGACCTATGAGGCCACCTTTGGCATGGGCTTCCTGACTGATGCTGCCGGGGCGTCAGCCATGACCGACCTCTCGCTGCTCCTGGCCTGGGATTTGCAGCGCGAGTTCCGCCCCGCGGAGGGGCTGCTTCTCGGTGCCGGTGCCGGCCTGCAACTCGACGGCGGCCTCCTCTACCTGCCACGCAACAGTAATAATCCGGTGGCGGCTCGCGTCGCAGTGGCGCTCACGCTCAATCTCTCCGCAGCTTACGATTTTCAGCTTGGCCCTCTCCCCATGCGCCTCATTGACCGTGTCTCGCTCCCCTCGCTCGGGGTTTTCTTCTCGCCTCACTACGGTCAGTCCTACTATGAAATCTACCTCGGCGAACGTGCCGGACTGGCGCACTGCGGATGGTGGGGCAACCGCTTCCAGCTGCGCAACCTGCTGGCAGCCGAGGCCTCAGTCTGCGGCATTCGCCTGCGGCTTGGCTATCGCTTCAGCATCCTCTCGTCGCTTGCCTCCGGAATAAACACCCGAATCACTACGCATGAATGCGTGGTGGGCATCAGCACCGACTGGGTCAATGTAACCCGCAAAACCCGCTTGCGCCCATGAAAATCCTCTGTTATATACTGACGCTGCTGCTCAGCCTCAGCCTCGCGGGCTGTCATTCATTCGAGGAATGGCCTGACGACCCTGCCGGTAATTTCGATGCGCTCGCCACAATAATCGATGAGCATTACTGCTATCTTGACGAAAAAGGAATTGATTGGCAGGAGGTTACCTCCCGCTATCGGGCGAGAGTTACCCCTGATATGTCGCAGCGCGCCCTGTTTGACCTCTGCGCCGAGATGCTTGCGGAACTCAGGGACGGACATGTGAACCTCTCTTCCCGTTTCGACGTCTCCTATTATCGCGCCTGGTGGACCGACTATCCCCAGGACTTCAATCTGCGCACTCTCCAGCAATACTACCTGAACTTCGACTATCACACCGTCAGCGGCCTGAACTATAAGGTGCTGACCAACGACTCCGGCCGGAAGGCAGGCTACATCTATTGCGGCTCCTTCTCCTCCGTAATCAGCGAGACGAGCCTCAGCTACATTCTCGCCTCATTCGCCGATTGTGACCACCTCATTATCGACATCCGCAACAATGGGGGTGGGCTTCTCACCTCAGCCGAGACGCTCGCCCGCCGTTTCATCTTTGCCCCCACGACTGTGGGTTACATCCGGCATAAGACCGGCCCCGGGCACTCCGATTTCTCAGAGCCTTATCCCCTTGTTTATGACCCGGCTCCGCAGGGGCAACTCTCCTGGAACGGCTCAGTAGCGGTGCTCACTAACCGAGCCTGCTTCTCAGCGGCCAATGACTTCGTGATGGTTATGAAGCAGCTGCCGCAGGTGTCTATTATAGGTGCGCGCACGGGGGGAGGTGCCGGTATGCCCTTCTCTGCCGGGCTTCCCAATGGCTGGAACGTGCGCTTCTCAGCCTGCCCAACTACTGATGCTCAGGGGCGCTCGACCGAGGAGGGGATTGACCCCGACATCGAGGTGCACAGTCCTGATGTTGACCTCGCGGAAGGGCGCGACCCGATTCTCGATTACGCGTTAAATCATTTGCAATGACTACTGAGATACCACAGGGATTTATCGATGAAATGCGCTCGCTGCTTGGCGAGCAGGAGTGTCAGGCACTTTGCCGGGCGCTTGATGAACCGGCTACGGTAGCCGTCAGAATGAATCCGGCGCGCCCGATTGCGTCTCCCCTGCCGGAAGGTGAGCCGGTGGAGTGGCATCCGCAATCCCGCCGACTGACCGACAGACCGCAATTCACTCTGATGCCGGAGTTTCATGCCGGCGCCTTTTATGTGCAGGACCCCTCTTCAATGTTCATATCTCATGCCGTGGCTCATGCCGCCACGCTGCTCCCGGGGGAGCTGACCATGCTCGATGCCTGCGCCGCACCCGGGGGAAAGAGCACCGCGGCCGCCGACGCACTGCCGGAGGGGAGTCTGCTGGTGGCCAACGAATATGATGCCCGCAGGGCGCAAATCCTTGTTGAGAATTTAACGAAGTGGGGGCTTCCCAATGTAATAGTCACGCAGGGAGACACCGCACGCCTCTCGGCAATGCGCGAATGCTTCGACCTGATTCTTGTGGATGCCCCCTGCTCCGGCGAGGGAATGATGCGCAAGGATGAGACTGCCCGCTCGCAGTGGAGTCAGGGACTCGTGCGGCAGTGTGCCACTCTGCAACAAGAGATTCTATCCAATCTATGGCCGACACTGCGCCCGGGGGGAATACTCATTTATTCCACCTGCACCTTCAACCTTGCGGAAGACGAGATGCAGGTGAGATTCCTGATGCACGAATATGGCGCGGAGTCAGTCGAAATACCCTGTCCGACTGAGTGGGGGATAGGTGCCTCCCGTCTGCCGGATCTGCATGCCCTGCGCTTCATGCCTCACCTCACCCGCGGCGAGGGACTCTTTCTCTCCATGCTGCGCAAACCGGGTAACGGTCAGCGCATCACTCCCCGCCCCTCCAAGAAAAGGAAAGGGGGCAGCGGCAAGGCGTCACCCTCAGGGCTGCGCGAATTACTTCGCACCCCTTCCGCTTATGAACCGGTGCCAATCGGCGAGGGGGAATGGAGCGCTATTCCGAAGGCTTATCTCCCGCTCTATCAGCAGCTCGCCTCACAGACCAAAGTACTTCAGGCCGGCATTCCGCTCGTCACTGAAAAAGGGCGTGACCTGATACCTCACCAGGCTCTCGCCCTGAGTCGAGAATTGAATCCGGAGCACTTCCCCTCATGCTCCTTGAGCCGAGAGCAAGCGCTTGACTACCTGCGTCGTCAGCCACTCACCCTCTCGCCGGACGCACCGCGAGGCTATCTGCTGGCTACCTACGCCGGACTCCCCCTCGGCTTCCTGAAGAATCTCGGCAATCGCGCCAACAACCTCTATCCCGCTCCCTGGCGCATTCGCAATCTCTAATGCGGGGACAGCCATAGCGGTCAACCCCTCAGAGTGTGTCAAAACGTGAACCCGACGCTGCATGAGGGAGTGTGTCAAAACGTAAACTCGACGCTTAATGAGGGCGGGTGTGTCAAAACGTGAACCCGACGCTGAATGAGGGAGTGTGTGTCAAAACGTAAACCCGACGCTTAATGAGGGCGAGTGTGTCAAAACGTGAACCCGACGCTGAATGGCGCGGAGCGCCTATCCTTTGTTAGCCGGGGGGCTTCAGCCCCCCGGTATGCATGTAGCGACAACCCAGCCCCGGAAGGGCTGCCCTATATCGTTGGTTGTCAATGTATTGGGCAGCCCTTCCGGGGCTGGATCTGTCTGCCGGGCGACCGGGGGGCTGAAGCCCCCCGGCTAACAAGGGATAGGCGCTCCGCGCCATGCGTTTGCTTCAGTAAGAATTTTGACACACACTCTCAGACATTCGAAAGCAAATCCGGGGAGCTGACCGCCATCGTCAGTGTGGGTGAGCCAAAATATGGATTCAACAAAAACTGAAGCCCCGGGTGTGGGCGCTGTTGTCAGATTGCAGTCTCCAAGAGTTCGATATCTTGAAGCTGGATAGCCCGGATGCGTTCTAAGATTGACTGAGTCGGTTGCAGCTGATACTCCGGAGAGTTGACTATCTGCCTCCAAAGGCGGATATCGGTATAGGAGCCATACCATTTTGCCTCCTCCTGTTGGGGCACTGCATGGTATTCAGTACGGAAATAACTCTCCGGGTCAATCTCTCCGCTGCATTCCTCATTGATGTCTCCGCGATAGCCTACCGGCAGGCAGCCATACTCTTCGCGAATTACAATCCTATCCTCCGACACTGACTCGACATACAGCGATTGCGGGTGTGCGGAAAAATAATTGATGCAGTCGCTGCAAGTAAGCATTCCCGTAGTTTCGTCATATACAAAACTGCAAGAATTGATTTGCATACGAGGCCCGTTCCGGTCATCCCAACCGGGTCCCATCTGGTCAAACTGCTGATAACGGTCGCCGGAAATGCGGAATCCTCTGCGTGAGTGCCACGTGCCGCTCCATGGCAATAGGTCGTATGCGCCGTAGGCATTCACAAATGTTGTCGGAGAGATAGGATCCGACTCTGTTGCGAGGGAAGTCCATATTTTGCCGGACACATATTTATCGAAGTCAGCTTTTCTGACATGGGGCATATCAGCCTGTTCAGTGCTACGGGTCATAGCGCCATCAGGCATAGCCGGCTCTTCGCTGCTGCAAGCAGTCAGCAGAAGGCCTAAGACAGCGATGAACGAGAGGAAATGTTTCATTGGTCGAGAGTTTTTGGGTTGATACTTCGCTGCAAAGATAATCGATATTTTTGTGGATTCCAAATTTTTTGTAATCTTTTTATATAAATAATATGATTAAACAAAATTAAATAGTTGCATTGACTTGCATGTCAAAAAGTGTGTATTGTGTATAAGTAATACAAAAAACGGCGGGAAAGCCTGTAATCACAAGCTTTCCCGCTCTATGGGAGGTTTTCCTATTCAGTCGTTATTTGGCGACTTCCTTGGTGTCGGTCAGGGGTGCAGACACGAGGTTGAATTTGAAGATTTCGTAGTTAAAGTTGGTGAATTCGCCCTCAAGCACGTAATAATAAGGGGAGGTCTTTGAGTCGCGGGTGAGCTGGAGCTTGCCTACGAATGCGCCTGAGCGCATTGCGCCGTTGCCCTCTTCGGTGATTGAGCAGTTGAAGGTGTAGACTCCGTTGTCGGGCTTTTGCATTTCGCCAAAGCCGGTCAGGGGGAGGAACGCACCGGCCGGCGAGCTGCTGTATTGATATTGACCCTTAATGGTGCCATTCTCAAAGCTGGTCTCGAGGTCGAAGTTCTTTACGGTGTATTTGCCGATGGCGCCGTCAAAACGCACTTTGCCTGTGCGCAGCAGCTTCATGTCGGAGGTCAGCTTGAATTCTGTGGGGTTTGATTCTTTGTTGAAAGTGAGGGTGAGGGTGCCGGTTTCGCCGGGTTGGAGCGTCAGCAGTGCGAGCACTTCTTTCTCTGCTTTCTGATTTTTGTCGGCCGGGCAGGATTTGATTTCATCACCGGCGGCGTCGAGGAGGTTGTAGCCGATGCCGGCCAGCACACAGGCCTCATCATTGGGGGAGGCGATGTTGCCTACGGTTTCGGAGGTGAAGGGGAGAGATACGTCGGTGCGCTTCAGCTTGATTACTACGGTGCTCACATCCCCCTCGGTCTCTATGGGGTAGACTTCGTCAACAACCGTGAAGGCGCCTGACAGGGGGCCTTCAACTTCGGTTGACACCGGTTTTATTTCCTTTTTTGAACATGCGGAAACAAGACAGAGCAGCGCGGCGGCTGCGAAACAAAGAAATTTCTGTGTCATGGTGTAGTTGTGTTTTGGTTTCGCGACAAAGTTACGAAAAATTTGCATACCTCCAAAGAAAAAACTGCCGGGCAGCTCTGATTTTTAGCTGCCCGGCAGGTGTTGGAATTATCGGATTCTATTTCAGAATCTTTTCCCCTTTGCGCAGATACAGGCCTTTGGCCGTAGTGCCGGCGGGCACACGGGTGCCGTCAAGACGATAGAGGGGTTGTTCTTCAGTTGTTGTGCCTACTGACTGGATGCCGACCACGCCGGAGTCAACTTTGACAGCCTCGCAGGGAGCGGTCTCACTGTTACCCTTGTAGAGGGTGGTCACAGTGTAGCTGTGCTCGCCGCCGGGGCGGGGGGATTCAAAGAAGGTGCGGGTGGAGGTTTCGCCAATCAGCTGTCCGTCGCGGTAAACGCGGAAGCCTACGGGGAAGTAGAGGTCGATGTCGGGGTCAATCTCGGAGTCATCGTTGGCCACGGGAGCTGCCTGCTCGGAAGCGGCATCGGCCGTGATGGCGTAGATGAAGAAATTGCCGGCACCATCGGCGTTGGTGGTCCAGTCGCCGCCGTTGATGCGGAGGATGTTGCCGAAGCCGTCAAGCATGTCTGACGGTTCGGTGAGCAGCTGGGCTACCTTCACGGTCGGGGTGGCTTCTATGGTGATGAGATACTCATGGTCAGCCTTGATTTCAACGGCCTTGGTGAGCAGGATACTGTTCCAGATGCCGGTGCCCATCTCTTTGACCTCACGGGAGGAAACCACCTGAGGATTGGAGCCGTCGGCGTCAGCCTCATAGATGTTGATTACGTATTTTGCTTCCTGGAGGCTCTGGTATGGGATGAAGGACACACGACGAATCTTGGTGCCCACATAGGTCACGAGGTCGGCAGCCGTGAAGCGGTGGCCGAATTCGATTGTCTCGCCGCGCACGTCGCTGATCTGGAAGTCGCCGGGCACGTTGCCGGGATTCTGGATGCGGGAGATGTTAGGCTCAAGTTCCCAGCTGAGCTGCACGGCATCCTCATGGGTAGTGCCGGTGAGTTTAGTCACTTTCGGAGCGGGCACGCGGATAGCGATTTCTACCGGAGGAGAAACACGGTCATCGGCATACTTGGCATCAACCATGTACTCAATGCGGCCTGTGGCTTCGGGAGCGGGGTCGAGATATGAGGTCTCGGTCACGAAGTCAATCAGCTTGGTGTTGCGATAGATGTTATAGCCCACGGGAGCGGCACCGGCCGGAGCGTTCCAAGAGAGACGCACGTCGGCACCTTCGGAGGCGGCCTGAAGGTCGGAAGGTGAGGCGGGCACATCAGTGGCCACGAAGTCAAAGCTGATGGAGCCGTCGGCAGCCTCAGTGATATTCTTGAGGCCCTTGTAAGCCCAGCGGCCATCTACGGCGCGGCAGGAGGGCACCGAAGTATCGGTGAACTCATTCTTGCCCTCTGAGGGGAAGGGTGCAGTGGGGAGCTGCAGATAGCCGTAGGAATAGGTCTCGACGCCGGGGTCGGTGGTGGCGTTGGCCGCTACCGTGTAGCATCCCTGCGGATAGGTCGCATTGATGGTGTTGGCCATCACGTTGGTCGAGATAATCTTGTCGTTGGCATGAGTGATAATCAGGCCATGGCCGGGAAGAGCAGAGTTGAACTCACCTGAGGCCTGACGGTTCTCAATGATGAAATAGTCATTGGCTGCGGTCGTGTCGAAGCGATAAGCCGCAGGAGAATTTGTGGCGTCGGGCATGGCGGCAATGCTCTTGCTGTCGGAGAGAATCTCCGGAGTGACCCATCCGAATTGGATTTTCTGCCACATGTTCACGTGGGGAGGACGGCTGCCTTTGGCATCGTCCGGGCCGTTCCATGCGCCGGAACCGAGAAGGTCCCAGACTCCGGTGCCGCAGTATTCACCTCCGGAGCCGGAATAGTCAGTGTCATAGAAGTCGGGAGCGCCGAGGTTATGTCCGAACTCGTGGCACATAACGCCGATCTCACTCATCTTGCCGGTGTTGCCGAAGGTCTCGGGCTGGATTGTGTAGCGGCGCACTTCCAGACCACCCACTTCCAGGCCGTAGATGATGCTTGAGTGACTCCATATGTCAGCGGAGCTGCCGGTGGCCTCACCGCCGGGACCCTGGTGAATGATTGCCAGGCCGTCGAGGATGCCGTCGCCGTCGTTGTCAAACTGCGTGATATCCATCTCCTGAGCCACGAGCGTGAGCGCCCATTTAATCATGTTGGCCACGTTGTCGGCGTTATATTCGCGCTTGTCAGAGGGGAGCGTAATCCATTCGGTCACGGTTGTCTCGATGTCAAACTGACCGTAGGAGTTCTCCAGATAGAAGTCGCGGAAGGAGCCGATACCCTTGTAGCCCTTCTGATTCATGAAGTTGTCGAAATCAGTGCGGGAATAAGTGGTGCGGGTGTCGGCGAAGTTCACGAGCAGCATGAGCAACTTGCGCTTGCCGGTGGTGGGGAATGTTGCGTCCACCTGCAGGTTGGAGACGGCGGCACGCTGCGGAGCGCGACGCAGGGCGTTGGCTGTCTCGATGGTCATGGGGAGCATCGGGTTCACTCCGATTCGGGCGGCCTGAGCGGCGGCTGAGGTGCCGGTCAGACGCATGTCGGAGGCCACGAGTTTACCTGAAGGCTCGGGGCGGGCGACGGTCCAGTAACCCTGAGCGTCGCGCAGCAGGGTGTAGCCGTCGGCGCTGCGGGCCCAGGAGAAGGTCTCGTCGCCATACAGGTTTATGGAGATTGAGGTGCCGTCAGGCTGGCGGGTGGTTATAAGCCCGGGCACAGCCGGCACCCCCTGTGCGCCCACGGCTGTGAGCGCAAGCAGGGATGCGGGAAGGAGCTGTCTCAGTTTCATTTCGCAATGCGGAAGGTGTGGTTATTCACAGTGATAAGATAGATGCCGGAATCGAGAGCGGAAGCGTCGATTGAGCCTGCGGCAGTGGTGTTGATGAGCAGAGCGCCGGCAGTGTTGTACACCTTCACGGGGGCTGAAGCCTCGGCACCGCTGATGATGATGGAGGAACCCTCCAGGCGGCAGCTGATTTCGTTCTGAGCCTCTTCGATGCTTACGCCGGAGGAGCTCGGGGTGTAGGAGGCGCTCAGCACGGCGTTGAGAGCCATGCCTTTGAGGTTCTTGTCCAGATCGCTCACGGGACACCATTCGTCAAGCTCGGCGGGGCAGTACAAGGGCAGAGCGTAGGGCTTGCACCAGAGAGTGGTGTAGCCATGCATGTGCTGGCCTACGCCGAAGGAGCCGAATGTGCGGCCCACGTTGGGATCGATGGGGTCGATGATGATATCCTCAGAGAATTCAAAGACGAGGAAGAAGGGCCCGGTCACGTTCACGGGGCGGGGGAGCATGAAGTTGCGGAGCTCGCCGCCGGAGGCACCCAGCCCGGTAGTGCCGAGCACGTCGCCCAGCTTGTAGGTGAACTGTCCGTAGTTCTTTGACTCGTCAGGACGTCCGGCGCCATCGGTGCCGTAGAATTTCACGCGGATGATTTTGTCAGCCTGATAATCCTTGTTGCTCTGAGTGGGGCAGTAGCGGATGCCGGTCAGCAGAATCTGGATGGAGGAGATTGAGAGCTCGGCGTTCCAGGGCACCTGGAAATATTCACCGAAAGCTGAGTAGTAGTGGTTGGGGCCGGTGATGTAGTCCAGACCATTGGGGTCGGATGCGTAGGCGGGCACTTCGCGGCGACCGTAGGTCTTGGCGGTGTTAATGTCGAAGGAACGGATAGTGAGGTTGTCAGTGGCCTCATCGAAATGAGAGATCTTAACGGTCTTTGTCAGTGTCTTTGTGGAGACAGCATTGGCAGCCTCAAGAGTCACTTCATATTCGCCTGATGCATTGAAGCGGGCGGCAGCATGTCCGGAGGGGAGCATGTCGATGGTGGAGGCGCCGTCGGCGGTCCATGCGGTGGGGGTGCCGTTGGGGGTGTAGCTGACCATGTAAACCGGGTCATCCTTCATGGAAATCAGACCATCGTCGGCCACATTGTAGATGCCGAAGGGATGGAACAGAGGTTCCACGCGTTCCAGGTCAACGGCAGAGGTGATGCGCACATCGTCGATGGCCGGGAAGCCGGAGAGGGGCACACCCTGCAGCTCAAAGCAGAAGCAATAAGGGCCGCTCTCAGCGGGGCAGAAAGTGTAGGAATGAAGATCCCAGACGTTGGGCTTGTTGGCTTTGGAGATGGAGGCGATGGTCACGGGCAGGAAGTCGGCATCCTGCTGAGTGCCTACCTTCAGAACGATGGTGTTCAGATTGGTGACGCCGTTCAGCTCGGTGGCATCCTGGTGGGTAGCGAAGGAGATGGTGTAGGTGATACCCTTTTGCAGATTGAAGAAGGGGGTGTAAGCACGCTCATCGCGGTTGAGCATGGTCTCCGTAGTGAGCATATAATAAGTGCCTGAGTAGGGGCTGAGGGCATCGACGGAGCCGGTGCGCCAAATGGCGGAGCCGGTGGTGGCCCAGCCGATGGGCAGGTAGGACTGTCCGTCATAGTGGGTGGCGTCAGAGAAGTTCTCTGCGAGGGGGAGCGGCTGGCAAAGGTTCAGATTCTCAGGATCCGGTTCGAGCAGCTCCATGCCGGCATATGTGCTTGCCGGGTCATTGTAGTCTGCTGCAATCACCGGGGCAGCCAGAGATGCAGACAGAAGGATGGAGGTCAGTAGTCTGTAAGTCATAATGGAGTAAGCTGTATGATTGAAATATAATTAACTAAAAAATGGAGAGGTGTGTCAATCGAAGCCTCAATGCGGAATTGCGCTCCGCCCGGTCCTCTTTTGACACACCCTCGGGAGGTGGAAATTATTTCAGGAATCGGGCAGAACCGTTGTTGCCGCGCACGATGTAGAGACCTGCGGGCAGCTCGGAAGCTTCGATTACGGTGGCGTTGTTGGAAGCCTGAGCCATAGCCACGCACTTGCCTGCGAGGTCATATACGGCCAGCCATTCACCCTCAACGGTGCCGCTCACCTGGATGTTGCCGTCGGCATAGCGGGCAGCGAAGAGAGTCTCGCCTACATTGTTAACTGCCACTGACGATTCGCCGGGCTTATAGGCTGCCCAGAGCTGGAAAGCAAGGCCAAGACCCTTCAGAGACTTGTCAATGTCAGTCACGGGGCACCATTCGCCAACCTTTGCATTGCTGTCTTCGGGCACGGCGTAGGGCTTAACATACATTGTGGTGCGGCCATGGTTGTGGCGGAGCATGTTCAGAGCGATGTAGGAGCGGGTGAAGTTGGGGTCAGTGGGGTGCATATCCATCTCTTCGGAGTATTCGAAGACGATGTAGATGGGACCCTGGCAGTGCACGGGCTCGGGGAAGGTTACGTCGCGGGCATTGAGCTCGTTGGTGCCTGAGCCGCCGAAGACTTTGTCCATAGTGGTTTCAACACCGCCGAAGTATTTGCTTTCGTCGAGCTTGCCATTCTCGTCGGCACCATAAATCTTCACGTTGAAGGGCTTGATGCGCTGGTCGTCGGAAGAGGTGGTGAGGCTGCGGTAGTTGAGCCAGGAGAGCCACACGGAGATGTTGGTGATATTGAACTCGGCGGAGGGGGGGAGCTGATAGTATTCAGCGTAGGTGCGATAGTAGTGGTTGTAGCCGCTGACGAAGTCAAATTCGGGGTCGGTGGGGAACTTGGGCAGGGTCATGCGGGTGTACATGTTGGAGAGCTCGGGGTCGTAGCCCATCAGTGCCATCTGGCTTGACTCTTCAGCCACGTGCTCCACGTTGAAGGAGCGGCTGGTGGAGCGTGAGCCGCGGGCGTTGGTGGCGGTCAGCTCGATGGTGTAGAGGTTGCTTGAGGGCATGAACACATCAATGTCGCCGTTGGGCAGCTGATTGAATTGGGCGCCGTGGGTGTCCCATTCATATTCTTCAGCGTAGTTGGAAATGTTGATGAAGCGCACGGGATCCTGGTCCATGCTCAACAGGCTGGAGTTCATGAGGTTGAAGATGCCCATGGGAGCGAAGCCGGGTTCGGGGCGAGCCAGGTCTACGGGAGAGGTGATGCGGATATCGTCGATGGCGGCAAGACCTGACCAGGGAAGACCATGGAGCTGGAAGCAGAAGCAGTAGGGACCGCTTTCGGCGGGACAGAAGGTCACGCTGTGTTCAATCCAGCGGCCGGCGGGGTTGTCCTGCTCGATTTCGAGCATGCGCACGGGGATGAATTCGGCATCATGCTGGGTGCCCACCTTCACGTCGATGGTGGTGATGCGGCGGATGTTGTTGTCCTCATCATAGAGAGTGCTCTGCTGATAGGAGCTGAAGGTCAGAGTGTAGGTCACACCTTTCTGCAGGTTGAAGAAGGGGGTGTAGGCACGCTCGTCGCGGTCCAGGCCACTCTCATCTGTAATCATATACCAGTCGCCGGAGGCTGCGGGCAGGTCGTCGGTGCTGGCTGTGCGCCAGATGTTGGAGCCGGTGTTGCTCCATCCTTTCGGGAGCACGGAGAGACCGTCATAGTGAGAGGGATCGGAGAAGTTCTCGAAGTAGGGGAGTTCCTGACAGAGAGAAAGGTTCTCGGGGTCCGGCTCAAGCAGCTCCATACCAGCGTAAGTGCTGGGGGGATCACCCTCGTTAATCTCCTCGGGAGCATTTCCGGAGAAGAAGAAAGTGTCGAGCAGCACGGTGCCGCCGGGAGTGAGCTGGCCGGCATCGATGCGGATGGCGTAGTAATATTCTCCGTCAGTTTCGGGAGTGAAAGTATATACGAGTTTTTCCCAAGCGGATCCGGCGCCGGCCTCGCGCTTGCCAATCTCCTTCATGGAGGCAATGTCGGCTGAAGTGCCTGCAAAAACGGTAAGACCCAGATTGTAGTAGGCCGAAGTTCCGCCGGGCATATAAGCCTGGAACTCAATGGCAGCCTCACCACCGGCAGCCAGCTTCACGGGAGCGGAGTACAGCACACCGCCGGGCTGGCCGGTTGACATGCCGAGCACATAGTCGCCGGAATGGGGAGTCAGACCGTAGTATGACCCGGTGCGGTGGAGGAAATTGGCCGGAGCTGCCTGAGTCCATCCGTCGGGGAGTTCACCTCCCTGACTGAAGGATGCGGAATTATCGAAGTTCTCTTCGATTTCAAAAGTTTCCGCTTGTGCGGCAGACGTCCAGCCCATTGCCAACGCCAAGGCTGCTGTCGGTAGTAAATGTAAAAATTTCACCATATGGTAAGAATAAAAAGTGAAGATCTTAGGTTTTATTGCAATAACATCAAATTAATGATGTGAGAGAATAGGAAGGGTAAGATAAAAAGCGTAAATCAACGTATTTATTCGCCGACAAATTTAAGTCATAAACTTTACTTTTCCAAATTTTCGAGCATTTTTTGTGCGGAAAATTTTGATAGCATGCGTGCGAAGAGTGCAAGAAAGATGAGAGCAACGAGGCAACCGGCGGCGCATGCCACATTGTAACTTATGCTGATTCCCCACATATTTTGTGTGATTCCCTGCATCCCTTCAGGTGCGAAAATTATATAGGTGACGGTCACGCAGGTCATGAACAGAGCCGGAATGAGAGTGATGAGATAGAACTTGCATCGGCGCGCCAGCCAGACGGTGGCGGTCCAGAGAGTGAAGACAGCCAGCACCTGGTTGCACCAAGCGAAGTAACGCCACAGCACGTCGTAGGGCATTAACATTATGACAAAGCAGAGCAGGAAGATGGGCACACTCACGAGCAGGCGCTTGAAGATGTGGCGCTGGGAGATGCGCAGGAAGTCGGCGGCGATGAGGCGGGCGGAGCGCAGGGCGGTGTCGCCGCTGGTGATGGGGGCGGCAATCACACCGAGTATGGCCAGGATGCCGCCGAAGGTGCCGAGCCAGGTGCGCGACAGGTGGTCGACGAGGGGGGCCGGAGAGCCGCTTCCCAGGTATTGCTGAAGTTCGCCGTAGCCGCCGGTGAAGGCCACGGCTGCCGCAGCCCAGATGAGTGCCACAATCCCTTCGGCCACCATGGCGCCGTAGAAGATGGGGCGCGCGTGGCGCTCGCTGCTCATGCAGCGTGCCATCATGGGTGACTGCGTGGCATGGAAGCCGCTGATGGCGCCGCAGGCTATCGAGACAAACATCATCGGAAAAATCGGGTTGGCCTGCGGGTCAGGCTTGTGGTTGTAGAACTCCGCCCAGAATTCCGGCACTGAGTCTGCATGGACGTAGAGCATCACGCAGATGCCGACAGCCATAAACAGGAGGGCGAAGCCGAAGATAGGGTAGAGCTTGCCTATGAGTTTATCGATGGGAAGGAGGGTGGCGGCCATGTAGTAGATGAAAATGACCACAATCCAGAACATCGAGTCGAGATGGTCGGGGGTGAGTCGCGCCAGAAGATCCGCGGGGTTGTAGACGAAGACTGCTCCCACGAGAATCATCAGCAGCAGGGCGAAGACGCGCATTACGTTCTTCACGCCCCCTCCCAGCTGGCTACCCACAATTTCGGGAAGGGATGCGCCGTTCATGCGCAGAGAGAGCATCCCGGAGATGTAGTCATGCACACCGCCGGCAAAGATGGTGCCCAGCACTATCCAGAGGAATGCTGCCGGACCGAACATCACGCCCATGATGGCACCGAAGATGGGGCCGAGGCCGGCAATGTTCAGAAACTGGATAAGGAAGATTTTCCATGCGGGCAGAGGCACGTAGTCCACTCCGTCGGCCATGGTCTTGACCGGGGTGGGGCGGGAGTTGTCCTGACCGAACACACGGCTCACGAAGGTGCCGTAGATGAAATAGCCGCCAATGAGCAGCAGAAGAGCTAAGGTAAAGGATATCAAGGTTGTATAGGTTTGGAATGGTTAGCCGGAATGATTTTGACGCGGGAAGTCATCTTGACTTTTTCTGTTTTCGCAAAAAGTCAAGATGCCTTCCGTCCCTCAGCGGGAGCTGAGAATGTTGATGAGCCGCTGTTTCTGCTCGCGCACGGTGCGCGCCAGACTCTCCATTGTGGACTCTGCTTCCAGTATTTCCTGAGCGAGGTCTGTGCGCCCGGCGCCATATCGGGACCGCAGGTCAGTGAGTCTCTGCTCGGCTTTGTTGAGCGCATCGAGGTTAGTGGCGTATTGCTTCATGGCCATCAGCGACTTATTGTCGGAGAAGTCGGTGACAACTCGGCCGTCAGGCATAGTGAAACTGTAGCGGGCTTCCTTCCGGACAGCCGGAGTGCGGAGCGCGTCCACGGCTTGCAGCAGCGTGGTGTAGTCCTTTGCGGGGTCGCGGGTGGCTTCTATGTTATCGATGCGGGCGTAGGAGATAATATCTTCAGTGTCAGGGTCGTAGTTCTTGCGCACATCGCGGGGAACGAAGACATAGGCCGTGGCAAGTCCGTCGGCATCATGTCCGCGGTCTGTTATCAGCCAGCCAACCCCGGTGTACTCATCAATGGCCAGCATGTAATCGTTAGCCGGGGAGTTGTAAGGCATACCCATATTGACCGCCCCCATGAAAGAGCCATCCTCAGAGTCGCGGTTGGAGCGGTAAATATCCAGGCCTCCGAGTCCCCCCTCGCGGGCGGAGGCGAAATAGAAGGTGCAGCCGTCAGGCATCATGAAGGGGTATGAGGCCTGCTCTTCGTCCATGATTGGCTCCGGGGTGTCATAGTCTCCGGAGAGGAGGCGGGTCTGCTCGAAGATTCGGGTGTATTCATTCCCCTCTTCGTCGGTGAAGGTCGCCGTGGTGTATTTCAGCCGCCCGTCGCTGCTGAGGAATCCCGGCTCCCCCTGCTCGTCGGTGAAGACCGAGCCGGCCTCAGGCGAAATCAGTAAGGCGCTGAGCACACGGTCAGCCGGGACATCCACGGCATCGATGAATTCCAGCTGCTCCACGCGGTCGAGCATGTCGGTGGCCATGTTGGCGGAGGCGAGGGCGGCGCGCCCCTCGTCGGTCTCTTTGCCTGCTTTTTCACGCAGGGAGATGTATTTGCCATATTGCTCTTTGGCGCGCGCGAAGTCATAGTCGGCCATAGCCATTCGGCCGAGATACAGATGCGCATCGGCCACACCGCGCTGTGCCGCTTTATTGAAATAGTTGGCGGCGGCATCCGTGTCCTGAAGATTCAGAGCACATTCGCCGGCCATGAGGTTAAGCTGACCGGCATTGTTGGCCTTGGTGGTGGCAATAAGATAGTCGAGCATTTCCTGAGCTTCGCCATAGTTGCCGGCGGCAATCAGGGCATTGACCTCATCAAGACTCTGTGCAGAGGCGCTTGCTGCAACTGCCAGAGATGCGAAAAGAGTGGCAAATAGTTTCATGAGCGCTAAATTACAAAAAAATCGTAAAAGTGCCAAAAAACTTTTCCGCCACTCCGGTTAGGCAGGGGCTGCTTGTCAGGCCTGCTTGCGGTCAGGATAGGCCACGCGGGTGTGGTAGATTGTGGCCAGTCGCTTCTTGAAAGTGTCTTTGATTTTCTCAACGTCGGCGAAGCTGATAGGGCTTTCGCGGAAGAGTCCGTCGGCCACCTGGCCATCGATAATCTTATTGACGAGAGAGTCGATAGCCTCCGGGGTGTATTCCTTAAGGCTTCGGGATGCAGCCTCCACGGCATCGGCCATCATCAGGATAGCCGTCTCGCGTGAGCGCGGGTTTGGTCCGGGGTATCGGAACGGGGTCGGATCAACCGGGCCTCCGGCGGTGTTGCAGGCCGTGTTGTAGAAATATTTCGTCAGGCCGCGGCCATGATGCTCAAGGATGAAGTTGCGAATCACCTGGGGCAGCTTGGCATGTTCGGCCATCTTGTCCCCCTCGGTCACGTGGCTGATGATTTTGCGGGCGGAGGTGGCCGGGTCGAGTCCGTCATGCGGGTTGACACCATGCTGATTCTCAGTGAAGAAGATGGGGCTGGTGAGCTTGCCTATGTCATGATAGAGGGCGCCGGTGCGCACTAGAGTCGTGTTGGCACCGATGGCGCGCGCTCCCTCGGTGGCCAGTGTGCTGACCTGCATGGAGTGCTGGAAGGTGCCGGGAGCCTCCTCGGCCAGCCGGCGCAGCAGCGGGTTGTTGATGTCGCTAAGCTCAACGAGAGTCACTCGGGAGGTGAAGCCGAATATCTTCTCAATCAGGAAGATAAGCACGTAGGTGAGCGAGAGCAGCACGGCGTTGATGCCGAAGGAAAGATAGAGCTTCGGGTCGAGTCCGTCGAATGAACCCTGCGAGACGAGCGCTGCTATGGTGAAGGAGAGGCAGTAGGTGAGAAAGGTGACCAGCGAAGTGCGCAGCAACTGCGAGCGGCGCGAGAGCTGCCGCAGGCTGAAGGCGGCCATGACCCCAACCAGGAACTCCATGAAGATGAACTGGAATTGGTAGATGGCTATGAGCGCCGAGATAAGCACGGTGGCTACGAGCGAGAACACGGCTGTGCGCGAGTCGATGAAAATCAGCACCATGACCGGCACTGTGGCGAAGGGCACAATGTAGATGCCCAGCGTGAAGGTCTCGAACATGAGCACGGCAAAGAGCACGAACAGGGTTATGATGCTCATCAGGAAGACCATCATGCGCAGATTCCGGTAGACCGCAGGCCGGTAGAGAGCCATATATATATATAAGGTGGAGAAGATGGCTATGACGTAGAGCAGCTGGCCGAGAATCACCATGAGGGTTTCGGAGGCATCGTTGCCATTCTTGGCAAGCATTTCCTCGTAGGTGCGCAGGTTGGTGTAAATCTGCGGAGTGACGATTTCGCCACGGTCAACGATGCGTTGTCCCTGGGTAATCTTTCCCTGGCCGGAACTGATGCTCAGCAGAGCCTGTCCGAGGAAGACGCTGTCAGTGGCAGCGTCGGAGATAATGTTGGGCGCAAGGGATTTGCGCAGGCGCTCCACATCTTCAGCGGTCAGCGAGAAGGTTCCGCCCCAGCCCTCCTGATAGTGGTCGGTGATCCATTTGCAGGCCTCTTCGGTCGACATGGCTTCGGAGGCATCGATGGCTGTGGCTGAGTTGTCTTTGGCAAGCACGCGCACCTGTCGGTCGGCCGTGCTTTTCACGCGCTTGCGCAGTTGCGTGCTCATCACCCCCTTCTCGTAGACGTTTGCCAGCAGCGAGCGCAGCTGACTGAGCTTGACGGCGGGAATGCCGCTATGCTCCAGGCGTGAGAGCGAAGCGCTGCGAGCCGTGTCGGCATAGACCACGAATGGGGCGAAGTTGCGCGTGACGCTGTCGGTGGCGCGTTGCACGGTGGCCGAATCCAGATAGATCGGGATGTCGAAGGGAGCCGTCAGCAGCGGATAGCGCCAGGGGTGTCCCTGCTCATAGGCATAGGTCTGGCGGTCATTGCGCGGCAGAGCCACTACAATGAGAGCCACGGCGGCGAGCATGATGAGTATGCGGTAGATGTGATTCTTTGTTTTCATAAGTCAGTCAACCAATTTGAAGACAGCGGGTAATCCCTTTCAACTTTTGCAATTCGGTTATGATGGCCTCAACCGGGGTGTGCTCGGAGATGCGCAGATTCAGAGTGCAGCGCACGCATCCCTGCTCCCGCTTCATGGCCAGGAGGCAAAGCTCGATGCGCATTCCGCTGCACACGACCCTCATCAGCTCCTCAGCCAATGTGTGGCGCGGAGCAGCTTCCAGTGCCAGCGAGATGTCGCGTTTGGCCGGCCGGGTGGCATGGATTTTCAGCCCGGCATCTTTCTCCTTGCGCAGGGCTGTGCGCAGACGGTTCTTGGCCGTGGGAGTGTGGCAGAACTCGAGCCATTCAGCCACGGGCATCTGCGATTCGGAGGTGATGATTTCCACCTGGTCGCCACTTTCCAAAGTGTGGCTCAGCGGCACGAGCCGGTGGGCTATCTTTCCTCCGATGCATTTCAGCCCGAGATGGGTGTGGATGGCGAAGGCCATGTCGAGCACGGTTGCTCCCGAGGGGAGCGATATCAGGTCACCCTTCGGGGTGAAGACGTAGATTTTGCGGGCAAAGAGATTGAACTGAACCGTGTCAAGGAAGTCAATTGCATTTGGCTCGGGATTAGCCAGAATATCCTTGATGGTATTCATGAAGGTGTCCAGCTCGGTTTCGTCATCCCCTTCGCCGGTTTTGTATTTCCAATGGGCGGCCAAGCCCTGCTCAGCCAGCCGGTCCATTTTCTCGGAGCGTATCTGCACCTCAATCCATTTGCCTTCCGGTCCCATCACGGTCAGATGCAGCGCGCGGTAGCCGTTGCTCTTCGGTGCGGTGACCCAGTCGCGCAGCCGGTCGGGGTGAATGCGGCGCCCGTCGGAGAAGAAAGTATATATTTGCCAGCAGCGAAGCGCTTCAAGCGAGTCGTCATCATTCTCGAAGACCACTCTGACGGCGTATATGTCGTAGATGTCATGAAACCCCACTTTCTTCTTCTCCATCTTGCGCCAAATGCTGTAAGCACTCTTGACGCGCGCCTTGATGGTGTAGCGGAATCCGGCTTCGTCGAGCTGGCGACGCACCGGCGCCACAAACTCTTCGACCATCCGGTCGCGCTGACTCATGCCCTCCTGCACGAGGGCTGTAATCTCGGCATATTTGTCGGGGTGTTCGTAGCGGAAAGCCAGATCCTCAAACTCCTCTTTCATTCTGAAGAGGCCGAGACGCTCTGCCAAGGGGGCATAGACGTAAAGTGTCTCGCCGGCCACCTTCTTCTGCTTCTCCTTGCGCATGAAGCTGATTGAGCGCATGTTGTGAAGACGGTCGGCCATTTTAATCAGCACCACTCGCACGTCGGTGCTCATCGACAGCAGCAGGCGGCGGAAATTCTCGGCCTGCACTGAAGCATTGATGCCGAAGATGCCGCCGGAGATTTTGGTGATACCCTCCACTATGTCAGCTATGCGGGAGCCGAAGTTGCGGGCTATGTCCTCGCGGGTAAACTCCGTGCGTTCAATCACGTCATGCAGGAGCGCGGCGCAGATTGAGGTGGATCCCAGTCCAAGGTCGCAGATAACGATGCGGGCCACGGCCAGGGGGTGCATTATGTAAGGCTCGCCGCTGCGGCGCCGCATCCCCTTGTGAGCCATCTGGGCAAATTCAAAGGCGCGGGTAATCAGCTCCACTTTTTTGCGGTGGTGGCTGGAGACGTAGGCATCCAGCACCTCGCGGAAGGCGCTGTCAATCATGGCTTGCTCGACGGCGGTGAGATTCATAGCTGTTTGAAGTTGAAGGTATCAGAGAGATTCGGTGAGGATGGTCGTTAGAATCCGGTGAGGATGGTAGTTAGAACCCGGTGAGGATGGAGATGGGCACCCAAAGGGTGGCGGAGAGCACACCGATGACGAAGGATGCTATAATCCATCCCTGGACCATGCGGCTGGCTTTCTCGGCTCCGGCCAGGTCGCCGCAGCTCAGGCGGCTGCTGACGGAGGCGGAGTAGACTATGGCCACGATGCCCGGTATGGTTGAGAAGATTACTGCCATCAGGATGCTGACCCACATGTAGCTCTTGGGAATCTGTTTCCCTTCGGCGAGCGCCTCGGCCACGGCGGGGTGCATCAGCGAGCCTGCGGGGGGAGGAGTGGCGGGGGATCCGGCAGCGACACCTGTCGGTGGGGGCACGCGGCGCTCTTCGGCGCGGGCGCGGGCACGCTCCGCCTCGCGGTCGGAGTAGTTGTTGATATGCAGAGCCTTGGCCCAAGCCTCGTCAGGGGAGGCGGGGGGAGGGGTGACCGGCGCGGCTGAGGGTGAGGCCGGGGCGGCGGGCTTCGGCGCTGAGTCGGCAGCCTGAGGGTGCGGCACCGGTATCTGAGGGGGCACGGCGGCCGACGTCATTTCGCCCAAAGCCTTGACTATGGCGCGGGGATAGAGGTCATATTCCAAGGCGTGGATTCGCTCTTCGAGGGTGGCGGCAGTGTCGCCGGGGAGCACCTCAAGCTCCTGCTGCATGATGATGTCGCCTCCGTCAATCTCTTCAGTGACGTAGTGCACCGTCACGCCGCTCCGTTTTTCGCCGGCGGCGATGACGGCCTCATGCACATGGTGGCCGAACATCCCTTTGCCACCGTAGGCCGGCAGCAGCGAGGGATGGATGTTGAGCACACGACCATCCACGAAGTCTATTATCTCAGGACGCACGGCGCGCATGAATCCGGCCAGCACAATCATGTCGATGCCGTAGGGACGGAGGGTTTCGATGACGCGCTCAGGGTCAGAGTCCCAGGAGGAATTGGGCATGTAGATCACCGGCACGCCGAGAGCCTCCATGCGTTGGTAGACTCCGCATTCTTTCCGGTTGCAGAGCACTACCCCCACACGTATGCGGTTGCCCTGATGAAAAAGACGGGCTATGTTCTCGGCGTTGCTGCCGCTGCCCGATGCAAATATCGCTAACTGCTTCATGTCACAAAATTACGAAGAAAAACTCACTCGGCCAATCTTAAGATGCTAAAAAAGTGTTGCAGAAGTTCAGTTTTGGTAAAGCGACGGGGATTTTGTAATTTTGCGGCATGAATACTCCGGAATCACGCCTTGAAAGACGCGCGCATCTGGCTCTTGGCTGGGGCGTGCTGGTTATTTCGTTGTTAACTTATTTGCTGACGCTGGAGCCGACTGTGAGTTACTGGGACTGCCCGGAGTATGTCACGTCAGCCTATGGCATGCAGGCAGGGCATCCACCCGGCAATCCGGTCTGGATGCTTGTTGCCCGCTTTTTCATAAACTTCGCGCCGAGCCGGGAGTTTATTCCGCTGATGGTGAATGCGATGAGCGCGGTGTGTTCGGCTTTGACCGTGCTGCTGACCTTCTTGACTACGGTTATTCTGGCGAGACAGTTGTTGTCGCCGGAGGGGATGTCGCGCCGGGTGCGCGCACTGCTCTGTGAGGGTGCAGGCGTGGTGGCTGCCCTCGCTCTGTGCTGGAGCGATACGTTCTGGTTCTCGGCGGTTGAGGCGGAAGTGTATGCTTTCTCCTCGCTCACGACGGCGCTGCTCTTTTGGCTGACTTTGGTCTGGAGCCGGCGGGTGTCGAGGCCGCATTCCGACCGTTATCTGATAGCCATTGCTTACTTGCTGGGTCTCTCCATCGGCGTGCATGAGCTGAATCTGCTCTGCTTGCCGGCTCTGCTCCTGATTGTGGCTTTCTCTCTGCGGGGGGAATTGAAGCGGGGGAGCATAGCCCTGTTCATGGCAGGTTCGATTGTGGCGATAGCGCTGGTGCTCTATGGCCTGATTCCCGGCTTCTTGTCCTTGGCCTCACGCATGGAATACTTCTGCGCAAATAGTTTGGGCTGGGACTATAACCTCGGGGCGCTTGCCTGGTGGGTGATTGTTATGCTGCTGCTTATAGCCGCGGTGGCTACTCTCAATGCCGGGGGTGGCCGCAGGAGCAATCTTATAAGTGTGGCAGTCAGCTGTGTGGCCGTAGGTTGTTCCGGGCTGTTCTTTTTCTCCGGGAAGCTCATCGTGGGTGTCAGCCTGACCCTCGCTGTCGGGGTGCTTCTCGGGGTGCGTGCCTGGCGTGGCCGGCTTAATATCCGCAGGCTACGCATCAGCATCTGGTGTCTGGCCATGGTGCTGCTCGGATTCTCATCCTATGCGCTGATGATTGTGCGTGCCGATGCCCGCCCCCCGTTGAACACGGGTGCCCCGGCCGATATATTTGCCTTTCAGCGATATTTCGCCCGCGAGCAATATGGCAAGACGCCGCTCGTCTATGGCCCTGCCTTCACGGCTCAGCCGCTGCGGATGCGCTCCTGGTCAAAGAATGCTGACGGAACCCCTCGCCCCAACTTCAATCTCTTCAGAATCATTAATCCGCGGCCTCACATCGTGCGCACCATTCCGGGCATGAAAGCGAAACCCCGCAATGCCTTTGCCACACGGCAGGACTCGATGCAGAATGCGGCGGCACTGGCTGACAGTGCCGGATATATGCTCACGAGCTATGACTATGACCTGGCCTATCAGCCGGAGATGTGCATGTGGTTTCCGCGCATGACTTCCCGCTCGGCCTATGATGTGAATGGCTACACGGGATGGAGCGGTGCCGACTCGTCGACGATGGAGGTGATGGAGAATGTAACGCTGGCTGTGGACTCGGCCGGCAACAGAGTGGAGTGGGCGGATGCCCCCCGCCAGCGTTTGCTGCGCCCGACATATGTGCAGAATCTGCGCTTCTTCCTCGTCTATCAGTTCGGATATATGTACTGGCGATACTTCATGTGGAATTTCGTGGGGCGCCAGAATGACTTTACGGGTCGCGGCGAGCCAGACTGCGGCAACTTCATAACCGGCTTCACTCCGATTGATGAAGCCATGCTTGATAATGTGCACAGTGCCCCCGGCGAGATTGCCTCCGCCAACAAGGGCCGCAATGTTTATTATTTCCTGCCGCTGCTGCTTGGTATACTGGGCATCGTGGCGCAGTGCCGCAGCGGAGTGGCCGGGCGTCGCCAGGCGCTCGTGTTGCTCGTGCTGTTCATTGTCACCGGAGTGGCGATTGTCTTTTATCTGAACCAGGGTCCGGCGCAAGCGCGAGACCGCGACTACTCGTTTGCCGGCTCCTTCTATGCCTGGTGCATGTGGATGGGGTTGGGCGTGATCGGCCTGTGGCGTCTGCTTCGCTCGCTGGCGGCAAAACATCCGAAGGGCGCCGTGGCCGGTGCGCTGCTGCTGGCTGTGTGTGTGCCTGTGCAGATGCTGTCGCAGACATGGGATGACCATGACCGTTCCGGACGCACGGCTGCCCGCGACCTGGCCGACAATCAGCTCGCCTCGCTGAAGCCGCGCGCCATCATCTTTGCCGCCGAAGATAATTATCTCTTCCCGCTGCTTTACATGCAGCAGGTGGAGCGTAGGCGGCCGGATGTGCGCATGATCAGTATGCCTTACCTGGTGACTGACTGGTATTCATCACAGTTGCGTCTTCCTCTGCGTGACGGCTCCCGCCTGGAGCTGACCGGCCCGGAAGGGCTGCTTGCCTCCTCTTATCTCACTAATGTTTCGCTCGGCAATGATATGGAATGGACCGAGGCGCTACCGGCGCTCCGCAAGCTCTATGCCGATGCCGAGCGCCATGACGGCTCCGGCTTTGTGCTGCTCCCCACGCCGCGACTATTCATTGATATGCAGGGTGACACTCTGAAAATTGATTTGACAAAGGCCGGGGGAGGACGTTCCTCGTTCCTGCGCGTAGACCAGTTGATTGCCCTTGATTTGATTGCCACGAATGCCGCTTCTCGCAATCCGCGTCCTATATATATAGTGACGAGCGTAGCCAACAGCCTGCTGGGCGGGCAGCTTCAGCCCTATCTCTCGCAGGTGGGCACGGTGAGCGAACTGCGTCCCGGTCATCCGGGCTTGGATGCCTCCGATGTGGCTCGTCTGGCATTGCATAAGTGGCGATACGGTGGTGCCGGCAGTCAGCCGACTCCATATTTCGACCCCGTGGCCGCGCATAATCTTTCGGTTCAACGAAGGGTGGTCATTCAGGCTGCGCTGAAGCTTGCGGCCGACACTCTGAAAGCCCCATATGCGGTGCAGCTGCTGGAACTCGTGGAGAAGGAGATGCCCGCGGCGGCTGCCCCTTACGAAGCTATCCTCAAGCAGGGTGGTGCCAGTGAATATACCACGGAGGGCTTGATGCTTGCCGATGCCTGGGAGCAGGCGGCTTCCACCCTAAACCGCACCGAGCTTCACAAGCGCGCCGTGTCAGCCAGGATGCAGGAGCTGATGAGGCTGCGCGCCTATCGCGAGTGGGCCGAGACGCTTCGTCCGACTTATCGACGTTACATCTCCTTCCGTGTGCAGCATCTGATTGATGCGCTCGAAGCGGCAGTGGATTCCATAAGCCCCGGCGTTGAGAAGTAATGTCATTTCATTCGTGTGGCGGCAGAGCCTCCGGTGAGCTTGCCGCTAAACGAACTATCAGTGAGTCTGTTAACGTAGGAGTCCGCTACCGGCATCGAAAAATATTTGAAAAATTTTTACTGAAAATTTTGCGGGTTCAAAAATAATGCCTAACTTTGCACCCGAATTAAGGCGATAACAACCGCGAGAGGTTGACAAAAGCGCTTAAATTCAGTATCTCGGGCGAATACCAGAGTGGCCAAATGGGGCAGACTGTAAATCTGCTGGCGTATGCCTTCGGTGGTTCGAATCCATCTTCGCCCACATCACTCGCCTCGGCAGAGGCGGCATGACGAGATGCGGAAGTAGCTCAGTTGGTAGAGCAATAGCCTTCCAAGCTATGGGTCGCGAGTTCGAACCTCGTCTTCCGCTCCAGGATTCCCCGGAGAATCCTACTTGCCTGTGTAGCTCAGGGGTAGAGCACTTCCTTGGTAAGGAAGAGGTCGCGGGTTCAAATCCCGCCACCGGCTCCAATCTTTTCTCGATTAAGCCGTTAATCATAAATCAAAATAACATAGCAATCTTATGGCTAAAGAAAAATTCGAAAGAACCAAGCCGCACGTAAATATCGGTACCATTGGTCACGTTGACCACGGTAAGACTACTCTTACTGCCGCTATCACTAAGGTGCTTGCCGAGAAGGGTCTCTCTGAAGCTCGTTCATTTGACTCCATCGACAACGCTCCCGAGGAGAAGGAGCGTGGTATCACTATTAATACTGCTCACGTTGAGTATCAGACCGCTAACCGTCACTACGCTCACGTTGACTGCCCGGGTCACGCTGACTATGTGAAGAACATGGTAACCGGTGCTGCTCAGATGGACGGTGCTATCATCGTAGTTGCTGCTACTGACGGCCCCATGCCCCAGACTCGTGAGCACATCCTCCTCGCCCGTCAGGTAAACGTTCCCCGTCTTGTTGTATTCATGAACAAGTGCGATATGGTGGACGACGCTGAGATGCTTGAGCTCGTTGAAATGGATATGCGCGACCTCCTTTCTCAGTATGACTACGATGGCGACGAAACTCCCATCATCCAAGGTTCAGCTCTCGGTGCCCTCAACGGCGAACCCCAGTGGGTTGACAAAGTAATGGAGCTGATGGAAGCTGTTGACAACTGGATTCCCCTGCCTCCCCGCGATATCGATAAACCCTTCTTGATGCCTGTTGAGGATGTATTCTCAATCACCGGTCGTGGTACTGTTGCTACCGGTCGTATCGAAGCTGGTATCGTAAAGGTTGGTGACGAAGTTCAGATCCTCGGTCTCGGTGCTGACAAGAAGTCTGTTGTAACCGGTGTGGAAATGTTCCGCAAGCTCCTCGATCAGGGTGAAGCCGGTGATAACGTAGGTCTGCTCCTCCGTGGTATCGACAAGAACGAGGTTAAGCGTGGTATGGTTATCTGCCACCCCGGAATGGTTAAGCCCCACGATCACTTCAAGGCTCAGGTTTATATCCTGAAGAAAGAAGAAGGTGGCCGTCACACTCCTTTCCACAACCACTATCGTCCTCAGTTCTACATCCGTACTCTTGACGTAACCGGTGAGATCACTCTTCCCGAGGGTGTAGAAATGGTAATGCCCGGTGACAACGTTGAAATCGACGTTAAGCTCATCACTCCCGTAGCATGCGATCCCGGTCTGCGTTTCGCTATCCGTGAAGGTGGCCGCACAGTAGGCTCCGGTCAGATTACCGGCATCATCGAAGACTAATAAGTCAATCCCCAAGACAAGGGTGGTAAGTAATTTCCATCTGAAGTCTTAAAGAAATAAAAACATACTGGGGCTTATCGCCTAACCGCGGTAAGCCCTTATACACGGGAATAGCTCAGTTGGTAGAGCACTGGTCTCCAAAACCAGGTGTCGGGAGTTCGAGCCTCTCTTCCCGTGCTAATTTTATAGAATAATATGAAACTACTTGGCGCTATCAAGGCATCTTATGACGAACTCGTCTATAAGGTATCCTGGCCGACTCAAAAGCAGCTTGTCAGCAGCGCGGTGCTGGTGTTGATCGCTTCCATTATCATCGCCGTGTTCATTTGGGTTGTTGACAAGATATTTAACCTGTTGATGGAATTCATCTACGGGCTTTCGTTTTAATCTTTAATGTAGGTATCAATGGCTGAGAATAAAAAGTGCTGGTACGTATTGCGTGCCATCTCCGGCAAAGAAGCCAAGGTAAAGGAAGTTCTTGATGCTGCAATCAAGAACGGCACCCTCGGAAAGTATGTCTCACAGGTATTGATTCCCACTGAGAAGGTTTACACCAATCGCAACGGGAAGCGTGTGCTCAAGGAGCGTACACTGTATTCAGGTTACGTATTCATCGAGGCTAACCTTCAGGGTGAGGTCGAGTATGAGCTGCGCAACACCACTAACGTAATTGACTTTCTGCGCGGAAGAGAGAAGGGTGCGAAGCCCGAAGTAATCTCCGAGCAGGATGTTAAACGCATGTTAGGCCGTGCCGACGAACTGCAAGAGGCAGAAATTGTTGAAGGCAGTGACTTCCTCGAAGGTGAGGCTGTGAAGGTGATTGTTGGTCCCTTCAATGGTTTCTCCGGTGTGATTAAAGAGGTGAATAACGAGAAGAAGAAGTTGAAAGTGGAGGTCAAGATTTTTGGCCGTGCCACAGACTTGGAACTTGAGAGCAATCAGGTAGAGAGAGAGTAAGCGAGGGAGGTGTTACGCCCCGAGCCGATTCTCACGCGTTCAATACTTTTAAACAAAAACAACAATGGCTAAAGAAATTGCTGGACAGATCAAATTGCAGATCAAGGGTGGTGCCGCAAACCCCTCGCCTCCGGTAGGCCCGGCGCTGGGTTCCAAGGGTATCAACATCATGGAATTCTGCAAGCAATTCAATGCCCGCACCCAGGACAAGGCCGGTAAGGTACTTCCGGTTGTCATTACTTATTATACCGACAAGAGCTTTGATTTCATCGTCAAGACTCCCCCGGTAGCCGTGCAGCTCAAAGAGGTAGCAAAGCTCAAGAGCGGTTCTGCACAGCCTAACCGTAATAAGGTGGCCGAAATCACTTGGGAGCAGGTTAAGACAATTGCAGAAGACAAGATGCCTGATCTGAACTGTTTCACTCTCGATTCGGCTATGCGTATGGTAGCCGGCACAGCCAGAAGCATGGGTATCACCGTTAAAGGCACATTCCCTGAATTAAACTAAATACTTCAATTAGAAATGAGTAAACTTACAAAGAATCAAAAGTTGGCTTTGTCGAAGATTGAAGCAGGGAAAGCCTATACGCTTGCCGAAGCAGTTGAGAAGGTAAAGGAAATCACTTTCACCAAGTTCGACGCTTCACTTGACATCGATGTTCGCCTGGGTGTAGATCCCCGTAAGGCCAACCAGATGGTGCGCGGCGTTGTATCGCTGCCTAACGGCACCGGTAAGCAGGTTCGCGTGCTCGTGCTCTGCAACCCCGATCAGGAAGAAGCTGCCAAGGCAGCCGGCGCTGACTACGTGGGTCTCGACGAATACATTCAGAAAATCAAGGGTGGTTGGACTGATGTTGATGTAATCATCACTCAGCCTGCTATCATGGGTAAGATAGGCGCACTTGGCCGTATCCTCGGTCCGCGCGGCTTGATGCCTAACCCCAAGAGCGGCACTGTAACACAGGATGTTGCTAAGGCTGTCAAGGAGGTTAAGCAGGGTAAGATTGACTTCAAGGTTGACAAGAACGGTATCGTTCACGCCTCCATCGGTAAGGTTAGCTTCACTGCTGACCAGATGATGGGCAACGCCAAGGAGTTCATCAACACTCTGATTAAGCTTAAGCCTGCCACTGCCAAGGGCACTTACATCAAGAGCATTTATCTTTCAAGTACCATGAGCCCCGGCGTGAAAGTCGAGACTAAAGGTGTAACCGATTAACGCACTGCAACACATGAAAAAGGAAGAAAAAGCTCAAGTAATAGAATTGATTGGCAATACGCTGGCTGAATACAGCTGCGTGTACCTTACCCAGACACAGGGTATGGATGCCGAAAAGACAAGCGAGCTGCGTCGTGCCTGCTTTAAGGATGGCGTGAAGATGCTGTGCGTTAAGAACACCTTGCTTAAGGTGGCTTTTGAGCGTAGCGAGCTCGATTACTCAGGACTCTACGATCTGCTTCACGGCGAAACCACGCTTCTGCTGAGCAATACGGGCAATGTTCCCGCCAAGCTCCTGAAGTCTTTCCGCAAGAAGGAGGACAAGCTGCCCATTCTCAAGGGTGCTTATGTAGAAGAAACCGCTTATATCGGCGAAGAGAACTTGGAGACCCTCGCCAATATCAAGAGCAAGAACGAACTTATCGCCGACGTTGTGGCTCTGCTGCAGTCGCCTGCTAAGAACGTTATCAGCGCTCTCCAGAGCGGTGCCGGCAAGATTCACGGCATCCTCGAAACCCTCTCCAACAAAGAAAACTAACTCAAGAAATAAAACAAAAAAACTATACAACAATGGCAGATTTGAAAGCTTTTGCAGAGCAATTAGTTAACCTCACCGTAAAGGAAGTAAACGAACTCGCACAGATCCTTAAGGAAGAGTATGGCATCGAACCCGCCGCTGCAGCAGTAGCAGTAGCAGCCGGCCCCGCCGCTGCAGGTGAAGCAGCTGAAGAGAAGAGCAGCTTCGACGTAATCCTGAAGGCTGCCGGCGCAAGCAAGCTCGCTGTAGTTAAGCTCGTTAAGGAGCTCACCGGTCTCGGTCTGAAGGAGGCTAAGGAACTCGTTGACAACGCTCCCAGCCCCGTTAAGGAAGGTCTTCCCAAGGCTGACGCCGAGGGCCTCAAGAAGCAGCTCGAAGAGGCTGGCGCTGAGGTAGAACTGAAGTAAGCTTCTAACATACACCGCAAAAACGGTTAAGAACACCTTCGGGTGGTCTTAACCTTTTTGCGTATTAAGAATTGATTCGGAAACAAACTTTTATATATGTTTATGAAAGTTTAAGAAAGTTTAACTTAATCATCGAATCTCTTCAACTCTGTCGGTTGTTTTTGACCGTTCTGATTTCGCCTCTTTTCTCCTCTTTTCTCCTATCCAAGTTTCCTCACTCCCTGATATCACCTCTTCCTCATAGATAATTTTTTAACTCTGACCAAATGTCCGCATCACTTACTGAAAAGCCACGCGTAAATTTTGGCACCACCAAGAATCCGCTTCCTTACCCGGATTTCCTGGAAATTCAGCTGAAGTCGTTCAGAGACTTCCTGCAACTCGACACCCCTCCTGAGAATCGTAAGAACGAGGGTCTGTATAAGGTGTTTGCCGAGAATTTCCCCATCGCCGACACCCGCAATAATTTCGTGCTCGAGTTCCTCGATTACTACATCGATCCCCCGCGTTACAGCATCGACGAATGTCTTACTCGCGGCCTTACATATTCCGTGCCCCTCAAGGCTAAGCTCAAACTTTACTGCACTGACCCTGACCATGAGGATTTCGCAACTGTGATTCAGGATGTGTACTTGGGTCTGATTCCTTACATGACCGAGCAGGGCACCTTCATCATCAATGGTGCTGAGCGCGTAGTTGTAAGTCAGCTGCACCGTTCTCCCGGTGTGTTCTTCGGTCAGAGCACCCATGCTAACGGCACAAAGCTTTATTCAGCCCGTATCATTCCTTTCCGCGGCAGCTGGATTGAGTTTGCTACTGACATCAATAATGTGATGTATGCTTACATCGACCGTAAGAAGAAATTGCCCGTAACAACCCTGTTGCGTGCGATTGGTCTGGAGAGCGATAAGGACATTATTGAAATCTTTGACCTGGCCGAAGAGGTTAAGGTTACAGAGAAAAATCTGAAGAAGGCCGTAGGTCGTCGTCTGGCTGCCCGTGTGCTTCATTCCTGGATTGAAGACTTCGTTGATGAGGACACCGGTGAGGTTGTTTCCATCGAGCGAAACGATGTGGCCGTGGAGCGTGAGACAGAGCTCACTGAGGAGGATATCCCCGCAATCCTCGAGAGTGGCGCCAAGACTATTCTGCTGAAGAAGGATGGCGTAAGCTCTGTGGACTACTCCATCATCTTCAACACCCTTCAGAAGGATACCTCCAACTCTGAGAAGGAGGCTATCCAGTACATCTACCGGCAGCTGCGCAACGCCGAGCCGCCAGATGATGCTTCCGCACGTGAGGTTATCCAGAACCTGTTCTTCTCAGAGAAGCGTTATGACCTGGGTGAAGTAGGCCGCTTCCGCATCAATAAGAAGCTGGGTCTCGACACTTCGATGGATGTAAAGGTTCTGACCCGCGAGGATATCATTGCCATTATCAAGTATCTCATCGAGCTTATCAACGCCAAGAGCGATGTGGATGATATCGACCACTTGAGCAACCGTCGTGTGCGCACCGTGGGCGAGCAGCTCTACAATCAGTTCGGCGTGGGTCTGGCCCGCATGAGCCGCACCATCCGCGAGCGCATGAATGTGCGTGACAATGAGGTGTTCACTCCCATTGACCTGATTAACGCCAAGACTATCTCAAGCGTTATCAATACATTCTTCGGCACCAACGCTCTGAGCCAGTTCATGGACCAGACCAACCCTCTGGCTGAAATTACTCACAAGCGCCGTATGTCGGCTCTGGGCCCCGGCGGTCTGAGTCGTGAGCGTGCAGGCTTCGAGGTGCGTGACGTGCACTATACCCACTACGGTCGTCTCTGCCCTATCGAGACTCCTGAAGGTCCTAACATCGGTCTGATTTCCTCACTCTGTGTGTATGCGAAAATCAATGACCTGGGCTTTATCGAGACTCCGTATCGCAAGGTTGAGAACTCCAAGGTTGACCTGAACAACGACGATGTTATCTATCTCACTGCCGAGAACGAGGAGGGCAAGCTCATCGCTCAGGGCAATGCGCCTCTGAATGATGACGGCACCTTCATCCTGAACAAGGTAAAGGCCCGTCAGGATGCTGACTTCCCGATCATCGCTCCCGAGCAGGTTGAGTTGATGGATGTGGCTCCCATTCAGATTGCCTCCATCGCAGCATCTTTGATTCCCTTCCTTGAGCATGATGATGCTAACCGTGCGTTGATGGGATCTAACATGATGCGTCAGGCCGTGCCTCTGCTTCGTTCCGAGGCTCCCATCGTGGGCACCGGCATCGAGGGTCAGCTTATCCGCGACTCCCGCACTCAGATTATGGCTGAGGGTGACGGCACCATCGAATATGTAGATGCAACCGTAATCCGCATCAATTATGACCGCACAGAGGATGAGGAGTATGTAAGCTTCGAGTCTTCCGTTAAAGAATACAAGCTGCCCAAGTTCCGTCGCACCAACCAGGGCACCACGATTGACCTGCGCCCCATCTGTGACAAGGGTCAGCGTGTGAAGAAAGGTGACATCCTGACCGAGGGTTACTCAACCGAGAAGGGTGAGCTGGCTCTTGGCCGCAACCTGAAAGTGGCGTTCATGCCCTGGAAGGGTTATAACTATGAGGATGCTATCGTGCTGAACGAGCGCATGGTGCGTGAGGATATCCTGACCAGTATCCATGTTGATGAGTACACTCTGGAGGTGCGCGAGACCAAGCGCGGCATGGAGGAACTCACCAGCGATATCCCCAACGTGAGTGAGGATGCAACCAAAGATCTTGATGAGCGCGGCATCATCCGCGTGGGTGCCTACGTTGTGCCCGGCGACATCATGATCGGTAAGATTACTCCGAAGGGTGAGAGCGATCCCACTCCTGAGGAGAAGCTGCTCCGCGCTATCTTCGGCGACAAGGCCGGCGATGTGAAGGACGCTTCGTTGAAGGCCAGCCCCTCATTGAAGGGTGTTGTCATCGGCACCAACCTCTTCTCCAAAGCTGTGAAGAAGAGCCGCGCCAAGACCAACGCCATCCTGCCCAAGCTCGACGAGGAGTATGAAGCAAAGCAGGAGAAGCTGAAAGGAATTCTGCTGGAGAAGCTGAACACTATCACCAAGGGTGTGGTCAGCGCCGGCGTGAAGGACTTCATCGGAGTTGACCTCGTGCCCAAGGGTATGAAGTTTGACGACGTGAACTTCGCAACCATGGACTTCGAGACCGTTAACCTCTCGAAGTGGAGCGCCGACGCCCGCGTCAATAAGATGGTGGCAGCCGTAATCACCAACTATCTGCGCAAGAGCAAGGAAATCGACTCCGAGCTGCGTCGCAAGAAGTTCGACATCACTATCGGCGATGAACTTCCCTCCGGCATCCTTCAGATGGCTAAGGTGTACATCGCCAAGAAGCGTAAGATTGGTGTGGGTGATAAGATGGCTGGTCGTCACGGTAACAAGGGTATCGTGTCGCGCGTAGTGCGTCAGGAGGATATGCCTTTCCTCGAGGATGGTACTCCCGTGGATATCTGTCTGAACCCGCTGGGTGTGCCTTCACGTATGAACCTGGGTCAGATTTTCGAGACCGTACTTGGCTGGGCCGGCCGTGAGCTGGGCGAAAAATTCGCTACCCCCATCTTCGACGGTGCTTCGCTCGACGACCTGAACGCGTGGACAGATAAGGCCGGCGTTCCCCGCTACGGTAAGACCTATCTGTATGACGGCGGCACCGGCGACCGTTTCGACCAGCCGGCCACCGTGGGTGTGATTTACATGCTTAAGCTCGGCCACATGGTTGAGGATAAGATGCACGCCCGTTCCATCGGTCCTTACTCGCTGATTACTCAGCAGCCTCTGGGTGGTAAGGCGCAGTTCGGTGGTCAGCGTTTCGGTGAGATGGAGGTTTGGGCGCTCGAGGCCTTCGGCGCAGCGCACATCCTTCAGGAGATTCTCACCATCAAGAGTGATGACGTGACCGGCCGCAGCAAGGCTTATGAGGCCATCGTAAAGGGTGAGCCGATGCCTACTCCCGGCATCCCCGAGTCGCTGAACGTGCTCCTGCACGAGCTCCGCGGTCTCGGCCTGAGCATCTCGCTTGACTAAGCGAGCCATATCGGAGCATCGGAGAGGAATGTTAAAACCCTGTTAAATGGGTTGTTACATACACTTTCCATGCCTCCGAATCCGTTAAATTCATTCATGACCTTTTAGGAAAAACAATATATGGCTTTTAGAAGAGACAACAAAATAAAGACTAACTTCTCCAAGATTACCATCGGCCTCGCATCGCCTGATGAGATTAAGGAGAAGAGCAGCGGCGAGGTGCTCAAGCCCGAAACCATCAACTACCGCACTTACAAGCCCGAGCGTGACGGCCTTTTCTGTGAAAAGATTTTCGGCCCCGTGAAGGACTATGAGTGCCACTGCGGCAAGTACAAGCGCATTCGTTACAAGGGTATCGTGTGCGACCGCTGCGGTGTGGAGGTTACCGAGAAGAAAGTGCGCCGCGAGCGCATGGGTCACATTGAGCTTGTAGTGCCCGTGGCTCATATCTGGTACTTCCGTTCTCTGCCCAATAAAATCGGTTACCTGCTCGGCCTTCCCTCAAAGAAGCTCGATGCAGTAATCTACTATGAACGTTACGTGGTAATCAATCCCGGCAATGTGGAAGGTGTCGAGAAATTGGACCTGCTGGCCGAGGAGGATTACCTCAACATAATTGACAACCTGAGCGAGGAGCAGCGCAACCTGCCTGACGACGACCCCAATAAGTTCGTGGCCAAGATGGGTGCTGACGCTATCTATGACCTGCTCTGCGGCATCGACCTCGACGCTCTGAGCTACGAGCTGCGCCACAAGGCCAGCACTGACGGCTCACAGCAGCGCAAGACCGAGGCTCTGAAGCGCCTTCAGGTGGTTGAGAGCTTCCGCGCAAGCCGCGGCCGCAACAAGCCCGAGTGGATGATTCTCAAGACCGTTCCGGTTATTCCCCCCGAGCTGCGCCCCCTCGTGCCTCTGGATGGTGGCCGTTTCGCCACCTCCGACCTCAACGACCTCTACCGTCGTGTGATTATTCGCAACAACCGTCTGAAGCGTCTGATTGAAATTCAGGCTCCCGAGGTGATTCTTCGCAATGAGAAGCGCCTGCTTCAGGAGGCTGTGGACTCACTGCTCGACAACTCCCGCAAGTCGTCAGCCGTGAAGAGCGATGTCAACCGTCCGCTCAAGTCACTGTCTGACTCACTGAAGGGTAAGCAGGGTCGCTTCCGTCAGAACCTGCTGGGTAAGCGTGTTGACTACTCCGCGCGTTCCGTAATCGTTGTAGGCCCCGAGCTGAAGATGCATGAGTGCGGTATTCCGAAACTGATGGCAGCCGAGCTGTTCAAGCCGTTCATCATCCGCAAGCTCATCGAGCGCGGCATCGTGAAGACCGTTAAGAGCGCGAAGAAGATTGTTGACCGCAAGGAACCGGTGGTCTGGGACATCCTGGAGCATGTAATGAAGGGTCACCCCGTGCTGCTCAACCGTGCTCCGACACTGCACCGTCTCGGTATCCAGGCCTTCCAGCCCAAGATGATTGAGGGTAAGGCAATCCAGCTGCACCCGCTGGCATGTACGGCGTTCAACGCTGACTTCGACGGTGACCAGATGGCTGTGCACCTTCCTCTCGGCAATGAGGCCGTGCTCGAGGCTCAGATGCTGATGCTCGGCGCTCATAACATTCTTAACCCCGCCAACGGCGCACCTATCACCGTGCCCTCTCAGGACATGGTACTGGGTCTTTACTATATCACCAAACTCCGCAAGGGGGACAAGGGTGAGGGAACAGTGTTCTACGGTCCCGAAGAGGCTGAAATCGCCTATAACGAGGGTCGCGTGACGCTTCATGCCCCCGTAACCATCATGGTTGATGACGTGGACGAGGAGGGTAATCCCGTGAGAATCCTCAAGGAGAATACCTCAGTCGGTCGCATCCTCTTCAACCAGTATGTGCCCAAGGAGATTGGCTATGTCAATGAGATTATCTCAAAGAAGAGCCTGCGCACCATCATCGGCAAGGTAATCAAGAAATGCGGTGTGACCCGTTCCGCCCAGTTCCTTGATGACATTAAGAACCTTGGTTATAAGATGGCATTCCGCGGCGGCCTTTCCTTCAACCTCGGTGACGTTATCATCCCGAAGGAGAAAGAGGAATATGTGGCCGAGGGTAACGCCCAGGTTGAAGAGGTGCTTCAGAACTATCAGATGGGTCTCATCACCGGCGGCGAGCGTTACAACCAGGTAATCGATATCTGGACACACGTTAACTCCCGCTTGGCTGACACCCTGATGAAGCAGATGAAGGAGGACCAGCAGGGCTTTAACTCAGTCTACATGATGCTTGACTCCGGCGCCCGTGGTAGTAAGGACCAGATTCGTCAGCTCTCCGGTATGCGTGGTCTGATGGCGAAACCTCAGAAGGCCGGTGCCGAGGGTGGTCAGATCATTGAGAACCCGATTCTTGCGAACTTCAAGGAGGGCCTCTCCGTGCTTGAGTACTTTATCTCCACTCACGGTGCACGTAAGGGTCTTGCGGATACCGCACTTAAGACCGCCGACGCAGGTTACCTGACCCGTCGTCTGGTGGACGTAGCTCACGATGTGATTATCAACGAGGAGGACTGCGGAACTCTGCGCGGCCTCGTCTGCACTGAAATCAAGAACAATGAGGAGGTGGTAGCCACCCTCTCCGAGCGTATCCTGGGTCGTGTGAGCGTGCATGACGTAATCAACCCCCTTACCGGCGAAATCATCGTTCATGCCGGTGAGGAAATCAACGATGTGGCAGCCGAGAAGATTGAGGCTTCACCCATCGAGCAGGTTGAAATTCGCTCCGTGCTCACCTGCGAGAGCAAGAAGGGTGTCTGCGCCAAGTGCTACGGCCGCAACCTCTCCAACCACCGCATGGTGCAGAAGGGTGAGGCTGTCGGCGTGATTGCCGCCCAGTCCATCGGTGAGCCGGGTACTCAGCTGACACTGCGTACATTCCACGTGGGTGGTGTAGCCGGTAACGTTGCAGCCGTAAAGGATGTGACCTCCCGCTATGACGGTCGCCTGGAAATCGACGAACTCCGCACCGTCAAGAACGACGAGGGCAAGGATATCGTAGTAGGCCGTATGGCAGAAATGCGTATCCTGGAGCCGAAGAGCGGCATGGTGCTGACCACTGCCAACATCCCCTACGGTGCAACTCTCTACTTCGGCAATGGCGCTGAGGTTAAGAAGGGTGACATGATTTGCGAATGGGACCCCTTCAATGCCGTAATCGTCAACGAAGAGGCCGGTCGCGTTCACTTCGAGAATGTAGAAGAGGGTGTGACCTATCGCGTGGAGGCTGATGAGGCCACCGGTCTGCGTGAGAAAATCATGATTGAAAGTAAGGACCGCACGAAGGCACCGGAGGCACAGCTCGTAGGTTCCGACGGCACCATCATGCGTACCTATACACTCCCTGTGGGTGCCCACCTCCTTATCGAGGATGGGGATGAACTGAAGCCCGGTCAGATAATCGTTAAGATTCCGCGTGCCGCAGGTTCCGCAGGTGACATCACCGGTGGTCTGCCCCGTGTGACCGAGCTGTTCGAGGCCCGCAACCCGAGCAACCCCGCAGTGGTGAGCGAAATCGACGGTGAGGTTAAGTTCGGCAAAATCAAGCGTGGTAACCGCGAAATTTCCGTTACCTCCAAGCTTGGTGAGGAGAAGAAGTACCTCGTGCCCCTGAGCAAGCAGATTCTTGTGCAGGAGAATGACTACGTGCGTGCCGGCACTCCGCTCTCCGACGGTGCCGTTACTCCGAGCGACATCCTGAACATCATGGGTCCCACCGCCGTTCAGGAATATATCGTGAATGAGGTGCAGGACGTTTACCGTATGCAGGGCGTTAAGATTAACGACAAGCACTTCGAGGTAATCGTACGCCAGATGATGCGCAAGGTAAGCATCATCGATCCGGGCGACACCCGCTTCCTCGAGCAGCAGATTGTGGACAAACTCGACTTCATGGAAGAGAACGACCGCATCTGGGGCAAGAAGGTCATCGTGGATGCCGGCGACAGCACAACCGTGTTCCCCGGTCAGATTATCACCCAGCGCAAGCTCCGCGACGAGAACTCCGCTCTGAAGCGTAAGGATATGAAGGAGATTGTAGTGCGCGACGCCGTGCCCGCCACCTCCGAGCAGATTCTTCAGGGTATTACCCGCGCTGCACTTCAGACCAAGAGCTTCATCTCCGCCGCCTCCTTCCAGGAGACCACCAAAGTGCTCAACGAGGCTGCCATCAATGGCAAGACCGACACCCTGGAGGGCATGAAGGAGAACGTAATCTGCGGTCACCTGATTCCCGCCGGTACCGGTCTGCGCGAATATGACAAGCTCATCGTTGCCAATAAGGATGACTACAACGGAATGCTCGACGAAGCCAAGAAGCTTCCCGAGGATAGCGAGGTTATCGAAGTAGTAGCCGAAGAGGTTAACTGATAACTGAAATAAAACAGAACCCATCAGGGGTGCACTACGACTTTTGCCGGAGTGCACCCCTGATGTCGTTTATCGTGATGGAAGTAAAGAAAAGTCAAGATGACTTCCGGATCGCCAGGATGAAGTAACATGATATAACAATTGCGAGGTCAGAGTTTTTTTATTACTTTTGCAAATCAAACAGCATTTATAAGGCGATATTGGTTAGGATTAAATAATTTATTTAATATTTTTGAGCCTATTGTGGATAGCTGGATGTTTTTTGATAATATGGATAGTAGCAGGTTGTTGGCGGATCAAGATGGGGTGGTTGATGAACTGTTTAATGAAATCAAGGAATTATGTCAGAACAGGAAAGAATAGAGTTGCGTGAAAAGGTATGCCGCGGGCTTCGCATGTCATACGAAGCGTTGCTTAGGCGTAAAGCTGCGTTGGGTCAGGATATGGTGTTTGCTGACGAGAATGGTATGCCTCGGGTAGTACCTGCCCGTGAGGCTCTTGAAGAGTATTTGCAGAAAATGAGTAAATGATAGTAAGAGGGTGTATCAAAATTCTTACTAAAGCAAACGCATGGCGCGGAGCGCCTATCCATTGTTAGCCGGGGGGCTTCAGCCCCCCGGTAGCCCGGTAGACGGAGCCAGCCCCGGCGGGGCTGCCCAATACATTGACAACCAACGATATAGGGCAGCCCTTCCGGGGCTGGGTTGTCGCTACATGCATACCGGGGGGCTAAAGCCCCCCGGCTAACAAAGGGAAGGCGCTCCGCGCCATGCAGCGTCGGTTTCACATTTTGACACACCCTCTTATAATGAAAATGAGGCCGGCTCATCCACGCTTGGATTGAGTCGGCCTCCTGACTAAACTCTAACGGTAGTAAATATTAATTGATTAAGGTCTTTTCTCGGGGAGGAGAGGGTGAGGAAAGGGCTATTCGTAGCGGAGGGCTTCGATGGGGTCGAGGCCGGAGGCTTTCTTGGCCGGATACCAGCCGAAGAAGACGCCGGTGACGGTGCAGACGGCGAAGGAAAGGCCGATGGAATACAGCTCGATATACACGGGCCAACGGGCGATGACGGTGACGAGCCAGGAGGCAAGCACTCCGAGCAGGATGCCTATGATGCCTCCGGTGACACTGATTATGATTGATTCTATGAGGAATTGGGAGAGGATGTCGATGCCGCGTGCGCCGATGGCCATGCGCAGGCCAATCTCGCGGGTGCGCTCGGTTACGGAGACATACATGATGTTCATGATTCCGATGCCACCCACGAGCAGCGAGATGCCGGCTATGCAGGCCAGCAGGACGGTCATCATGTCGGAGGTGGAGCTCATCATTTCGCTCAGCTCCTGCTGGGAGCGGATTTCAAAGTCGGAGTCTTCACCCTCCTTGAGTTTGTGGCGGGTGCGGAGCACTTCGGTGATTTGGTCGATGGTTTCATCAGTGCGGTCTTCATCGACGGCGCTGGCGAATAGCCCTTGCAGATAGTCGATGGCAAGGATGCGCTTCATTACAGAGGTGTAAGGGGCGAGCACGACGTCGTCCTGATCCTGTCCCATGGAGTTGGTGCCCTTCGACTCGAGCACACCCACGACGGTCATCGGTATGGAGCCGAAACGCACGACTTTGCCCACAGGGTCTTCGCCGCCGGGGAAGAGATTGTCGACGACTGTCTTGCCAAGCACGCACACCTTGGCGGCTGTCTTGATGTCATGGTCGGTAAACATGGCTCCATCCTTGACTTTGAGTTTACGGATTTCGAGATAGTCGGGAGTGATGCCGTAGATGGTCGAGGGGTAGTTGTTGTTGCCGACAACGAGCTGACCTCCGGTGTTGACCGAGGGGGAGATGGCAGCGATGCCGGGCAGCGTGCGGAGCGCTTCGTAGTCTTCAACCTTGATGGTCTGCATGTTGTCGGCACTCTGGCGCACGCCCCCTTTCTGCATGTTGCCGGGGTGAATCATAATCATATTGGACCCCATTTCGGAAATCTGCTCGCGGATGGAATTCTTGGAGCCTTGGCCTATGGCAAGCATAGTGATTACCGAGGCCACGCCGATGATGATTCCGAGCATGGTCAGGAAGCAACGCAACTTATTGTTGTTGAGTGCTTTCAGCGCTATTTTGATTAGATTGGAGAACTTCATGATCAGTCGTTATCGGTGGGGAGAGCCTCGAAGGCCGCACGGGCAGAGGCGGGGTTGGGGTTGAGGGTGTCGGCTATGATTTTGCCGTCGCGCAGCACGATGTTGCGGGAGGAATAGTCGGCAAGCTCGGGGTTGTGGGTGACGAAGATTATGGTGCGTCCGCGGGCATGCAGCTCCTGAAAGAGGGTGAGGATGGAGAAGGAGGTGCGTGTGTCGAGGTTACCGGTTGCCTCGTCGGCCAGGATTATGACCGGGTCGTTGACGAGGGCACGGGCTATGGCCACACGCTGCTGCTGTCCGCCGGACATCTGGTTGCTCTTATGGTAAAGGCGTGAGTGGAGTCCCACGGCTTCGAGCGCACGTATGGCTCGTTCGCGTCGCTCCTTTGAGGAGACGGCGGCGTTGTAGAGCAGCGGCAATTCCACATTCTCTATGGCGGTGGTCTTCGGCAGCAGATTGTAGTTCTGAAAGACGAAGCCGATTTTGCGGTTGCGGGTCACGGCGCGCTTGTTTTTGCTCATCTCGCGCACGGAGAGTCCGTCGAGAATGTAGTCGCCGGAGGTGGGAGTATCGAGGCATCCGAGGATGTTCAGCAGGGTGGACTTGCCGGAGCCGGATGTGCCCATGATGGTCACGAATTCCCCTTCGCGGATGGTGAAGGAGACTCCTCGCAGAGCCTTGACCTTTTCTCCACCCACGATGAACTCGCGGCGCAGTTTCTCAACCTTGATTATTTCCTTGTGCTCACTCATAAGGCTACTTCTTTCCTGGGCGTTTGGGAGCGAAGGGGCTTTGTGTGCCACCGTTGCCGGCGGGTGCCTGGGTGGCTTCTTCGGAGTAGGCGAGAGCCACGACCTCACCCTCTTTCAGTCCGGAGGTGATAGTGAAGGTCACACCGTTGCTTTCACCAACTTTCACTACGCGGGGGGAGAGCTTACCGGAGGCGAGCACCCAGACGCGCTTTTCATCCTCAGCGAGTTTGGCAGGTTGCTTTTCCTGCTCAACCGGGGGAAGGTTGCTACCCTCCTCAGGCTGCTGAGGCTCGAAATTGAACGCCTGCGCCGGGAGAGTGAGGGCGTTGTTCTGCTCGGTGACGTAGATGGTCAGGTTGGCTGTCAGGCCGGGGATGAGCTTGTGGTCGGGGTTGTCGGCTGAGACCACTACTTCGTAGGTCACGACGTTGCTCTCAGTTGTGGGGGATAGGCGCACCTGGGTCACCTCCCCCTCGAATGTATCATCCGGGTAGGCATCGACGGAGAAGGTTACGCGCTGCCCCATCTTTACCTGACCTATGTCGGCTTCATCCACATTGCCGATTACCTGCATGTGGTCGAGGTCGGCAATGGTGTAGAGGTTAGCCACGCTCATGTTGGAGACTACGGTCTGTCCCACCTCCACATCGCGTGAGATAACGATGCCGTCAATCGGGGAGTAAATTTCGGCATAGTTGAGGTTCTTGGCGGCGCGCACCTTGTCAGCCTGCGCTTTCTCATAGGCCATCTTTGCAACCTCGAGGTCCTTCTCCGAGGTTTGATATTCGAGGTCGGAGATTAGCTGCTTGTCATGGAGCGCTTTGTCGCGGCGGTAGTTGGCCAGGGTGTAGTCATAAGTTGCTTTGGCTGACTGCACGCTTGCCTCGGCGCTGGTCACTTCGCTCTGCAGGACGGTCTTTTCCAGCTCGGCAATCAGTTCACCCTTCTTTACGACAGAGTTATAGTCGGCATAGAGCTTGTCGATTATGCCTGTGACCTGGGTGCCGACATCCACGGAGGTTACGGATTCCACGGTGCCGGTGGCGGTGACGGTCTCCACCATTTCTCCGCGGGAGACAGTTACGGTTTCAAGCTCCACTTTCGCTTCCTTCTTGCAGGCGCAGGCGAGCAGGAGCAGCAGGGCGGGAAGTATTTTCAGTTTATTATGTGATGTCATATTCATGGGAGTGAAATGGTAGCTTCTCGGTAATATTGAATCATTTTTTGTCCGAGGATGGACATGTATTTGGCTTGGAGCAGGGAGTGGCGGGCATCGACGAGATTGTTGTGGGCCGTCATCAGTTCCACGGTGTTGACGAGGCCGAGTCGGAATTGCTCACCGGTGAGTTCGGCTGTGAGTTCGGCTGCTTCAAGTTGCTGACCGGCAGCGCGATAGCGGGCTTGGGCTGTGCGAGTGTCGACATACCAGTTTTCCACGAGCTGCGAGAGCTCCGTGTTCCGCCGGTCGATTTCAAGCTGGGTGCCGAGTTGCTGGACTTTTGCGCGCGCCACGGCCATGCTCGTCTTCTTTTGGTCGAGGATGGGGATGGAAAGAGTGACGCCTATGTTCTCGCCGAAAGAGTTTTTGAGTGATGTGCCGAAGGCACCGCCGGGCGCATTGTATCCGGCTCCTATCCCTCCGCTGAGTGAAATCTTGGGCATTTTGCCTGCGCGGGCTATCTGCACATCGAGTTCGTTGGCATCCTGCTCGATGCCAAGGCTGCGGAGCTGCAGGTCGGTCTGGAGGGCGAGTCGGTAGCTCTCATCAATCGGGGGGAGGAGAGCGAGCACATGCTCATCGGTCCAGTCGAGCGGAAGGAGCTGGAGGTCTGTGTCGATTCCCAGCTCGAGGAGCTGCTTGAGCTCGAGGCGGCGGGTGTCATAAGTGCCTTCGGCGTTGACGAGCGAATAGCAATCCTGCTCATATTGCGCTTGGAGCTGTGCGTAGTCCACGCGAGAGATTCGTCCGGCCTCCATCAGCTGTCGGGCGCGCTCGGCTTGAGCCAGGCTCAGCTCAGCTGCGCTGCGATAGATGTCGATTGACTCGCGGGCGTAGAGGATGTTCAGGTAGGCCTGAAGCATGTCGGTCTCCAGCGAGCGCAGGATGTTGTCGGAGCTGAGGCGATCGATTTCGAGCTGAAGTTTGTCTCGCTCGATGGTTTTCTCGCGTTGGCCACCGTTCCAGACGGTCCATCCGGCATTCAGCCCGTAGGAGCTTGTATAGCCGAATTTATTGCCGGAGGTGAAGGGATAGTTTGAAACACCCTGCGTGGTTCCGAATTCGAGTGTAGGCTCCCACGCGGCTTTGGCCTCCTCAAGATTGTAGGCGGAGGTTTCTTCCGCCAGCCGGGCCTGTTGCAGGGATATGTTATGGGTGCGTGCATACTCCACACAGTCGGCGTAGCTCCACTCCTCGGCATTCGAGGAGTGGGCTGCGGCCAACAACATAGTAGAGATCAGACAGATTTTAATCTTCATGTTTTTATTAACATCGAAATGGACGTGCAAGTTTACACAGAAAAACGGCGACCGGGAAATTTTTTCAACCAATCGCCGTATCCGTTCAATGAACAGGGGTCTATTTGTTTCCTGCCAGCCCGACAGAGCGGGCATGGAGATATTCGAGGAAGGGGGCTTTGAAGCTGTCGGAGACCGGGATGTAGGTCTCATCTTCCATGACTATCCGGAGCCGTTCCACACGTGCAGCGCGGTGCATGTTGACCATGTATGAGCGATGCACCTGGAGAAAGTGAGCGGGGAGCCGGCGCTTGATGGCGGCGAAGGAGCTGAGCGTCACAAGCGGTTGGTCATCGCCGGAGAGGAATATTTGGAGGTATTCGCCATATCCCTTGATGTAAAGAATGTCGCGGAAGTCCACGCGGCGGAAGCGGGAGTCGATTTTGACGAAGAAATGGTCGGTCTCCTGCTCAGTGTCTGCGGGGCCGGGCGGAGTGGCGCGGTTGAGCAGATTGTATTGCCGGGCGAGCTTCCCGGCGGCGCGCTGGAAGTCGGCGAAGCCGAAGGGCTTCAGCAGGTAGTCTACGGCGGAGAGCCGGTAGCTGTCGACGGCATATTGTGCGTAGGCCGTTGTGAATACAACCATCGGCGGGTCGGGGAGGGAGGCTATGAAGCTGAGGCCGTCGAGGTCAGGCATGTTGATGTCAGTAAAGAGAGCATCGACCGTTCCGCTGCTGAGCAGGGGGACGGCATCGGGGGCTGATTGGAATTCTCCGGCCAGCTCGAGAAAAGGGACTTTGAGCACGTAGCTGCGCAGCTTTTCAAGAGCAATAGGCTCGTCGTCAACTATTACTGTGCGAATCTTCATGAGAGGGAATGCTGAGGGTTACGGTGTAGCGGTCGTCGGCGCATGAGGTTGTGAGCGCGCAGTCGTCGCCGTAGATGAGGCGCAGGCGTTGGGCTGAGTTGCGCAGGCCAATGCCGGGGGTGTGAGGTGAGGCTGAGGGGGTGAAACTGTTGACGCATGAGAATTCCACGCGGTTGTCCCGAATCCGGATGCTGATGTCAATGAATGAGTCGCGGCGATAGCTGACCCCATGCTTGAATGCGTTTTCAATGTAGACGAGGAAAAGGAGCGGGGGCACATCAACTCCGGAGGTCAGCGGGGTCTCAGGAAGTTCGCATGTGATTCTCAGCTTGTTCTCGGGGTAGCGTATTCGCATCAGCCGGAGGTAGTTGCGGATGAAATCAAGCTCGGCTTCAAGGGGCACCATCATGCGTGAGCTGTCATAGAGGAGGTAGCGCATTAGCCGGGAGAGGTCGAGCACCATCTCCTGAGCCTTCGGGGGATTAATCTCAATCATGCCATGAATATTGTTGAGCATATTCATGTAGAAGTGCGGATTTATTTGCGCTTTGAGATAATTCAATCGGTTTTCAGCAGCGGCTTTCCGACGGCTTTCCAGCTCAAGGCGCTCGTCGTAGCGCCGGAACATGAGCGCAATGGCGAGGTTGATGCCCACGATGAGCAGGTCGTAGGTGAAATCCAGGAATCGGGGAAAAGAGAATAGCGGCCGCGGGCGGCATTCGAGGAATGGTGGCGGACCGGGATGCGGATGCCCGGGGTGGTGGAGGGTGCCCTGCAGCCCCCAGACGATAGCTATGGCCGCAAGAGCCGCAATCAGATAGGCCACCTGGCGGTTTCGCAGCAGCAGTCGGGGGATGAGCAGATAGTTGTTCACGAGGAACAGGATAATGAAGGGGCACACACCGGCCAGCAGGCGCGTGAGCAGCTCCGGCGTCAGGAGGTTGGTCTCGGTGTAGCTGCGTGTGCGCATCATGTCGAGCAGCATGATGCCCACAATCAGTATCCATCCCAGGATATAGACCGTGGTTTCAATTCTGCGGTTAGGGAGATGTTTCATAACAGCGGCAAAGATAGGTAATTGCGCGCGAATGACCAAATTGATTAAACGAATGCCCCATGATCATCTGTGAGTTGGCCTCTCTCGGATTATTAAGTCGGAAAAGTTATATATAAAAACTTATATCTTTGAGATTTCTCTGCTTAGATTGGGCTCTCATTCTGAATTGTTTGGAAAGGGGATAAAACGATGAAGGTGCACCGCACGGTACACCCTCTTCAACCAAGTATTTGTTCGTTTTCGCGTAATCAGGAGGCGTAGCGGCCTTCGATTACTTCCCAGTCGATAATGTCCCAGACGGTGTGGAGGTAGTCAGGACGACGGTTTTGGTAATCGAGGTAGTAGGCGTGTTCCCAGACGTCGATTGTCAGCAGTGGCTTCAGGCCGTGGCGCATGGGATTGTCGGCGTTGGCACCCTGTGTGAGGAAGAGATTGCCGTCCGTGTCAGTGGAGAGCCACACCCATCCGGAGCCGAAGAGAGTGGCGCCGGCCTGCTCGGCGGCCTTCTTGAAGTCGTCGAAGGAACCGAAAGTGTCGACAATCTTTTGATGCAGAGCACCCTGAGGCTCGCGGCGTCCGGTGGGGGAGAACTGGAAGAAATAGAAGATGTGGTTCCAGGCCTGAGCGGCATTGTTGAGCAACGGACCGGCCTCGGCGTCACGAATGATTTGTTCTATTGGCGCATCGGCGAAAGAGGTGCCTTCCACGAGGCGGTTGAGGGTGTCGATGTAAGCTTTCTCATGTTTGCCCCAGTGGTATTCCACGGTCATTTGGCTGATTACGGGAGCCAGGGCATCGGGGGTGTAGGGGAGTTTGGGTTGTGTGAATTTCATTACGGTAAAAAATTATGATTAAGAGTATTTCTCAATGAATGTTTTGATTGATTCGGTGAGGCCTTTGCCGTCGGCTACAATCGAGGAGTTGATGGCCAGGGAGTTGGCTCCGGCTTCAATTGCCTGCATGGCATTGTCGGCGGTGATGCCACCGGCCGCCACGAGTGGCGCTTCGATAATTTTCTGATCGAGCAGGGCTGCTATGGCGGTGACAGAGTCGAGTCCTGAGGGGAGGGCGGGGGAGAGATAGAGGTAGTCGATATCGTTGCCGCGTAGCGCCTGCACATCCTCGGGGGTGCTGACGCTGACGCCCAGAATAGGCCATGCGTCGAGAGCCACACGCACCTTGGAGAGGGGCACGGAGCGGTCGCGCATATGCACACCATCCACCTTCAGCTCCTTCACCAGTTCATAGCGGTCAGCCAGGATGAGCACCGCGTTCTTCTCGGCCATCTCCGGACGGAATTTCTCCACCGTGGCAGAGATGTCAGCATCGCTGACAGAGGAGTCGGCATTGATTTCCACCCATAGCGCACCTGCATCAAGGGCGGCGCGAAGCTGGGTCTCGAGATCGGTTAAGGAAGAGGTGTTTATTATGTATTGAGTGAGCATAAATCAGTCTTTTAGATGTTTAACAATAGATGTCCGCCGGTTGTTTGATGCGCGGTTAACTTTTCAGAGCCGGAGGCGTTATATTACTGTGGCACAAAAATTGTTCCACATCGTCTCAAAGAATAATCAAAAACACTACAAAGAATAATCAAAAACACTACATACGAAAATGGCAACAGGAAAAATAGGGGTTACAACCGAGAATATATTCCCCGTCATCAAGAAGTTTCTTTATTCAGACCATGAGATTTTCCTGCGTGAGCTGGTGAGCAACGCCGTGGATGCCACGCAGAAGCTGAAGACACTTTCCTCTTTCGGCGAGTTCAAGGGTGAGCTGGGCGAGATGCAGGTGAAAGTAAGCATCGACAAGGAGCAGGGCACCCTCACCGTTAGCGACCGCGGTATCGGCATGGATGCTGAGGATATTGATAAGTATATCAATCAGATAGCTTTCTCCGGCGCTGAAGAGTTCCTGAAGAAATATAAGGATGTGGCCAACGGTATTATCGGCCACTTCGGCCTGGGCTTCTACTCAGCCTTCATGGTGAGCAAGAAGGTGGTAATCCGCTCGCTGAGCTATAAGGAGGGTGCCAAGGCTGTGGAATGGACTTGCGACGGCAGCCCGGAATACACCTTGGAGGAGACCGAGAAGGCCGACCGAGGCACTGACATTATCCTATATCTCGACGATGACAGTAAGGAGTTCCTGGAGCAGGCGCGCATCGACACCCTGCTGAAGAAGTATTGCCGCTTCCTGCCGGTGCCCGTAATCAGCGGCAAGGAGCAGGAGTGGAAGGATGGCAAGATGGTGGACACTGACCGCGACAACGTAATCAATGCCACCGAGCCGCTCTGGACCCGCAAGCCCGCTGACCTGACAGATGATGATTATCTCAAGTTCTATCATGAGCTGATGCCCGGCATGGAGGATCCCATGTTCTGGATTCATCTGAATGTCGATTACCCGTTTACGCTCACAGGTATCCTTTACTTCCCGAAAATCAAGAGCAACCTCGATGTGCGCAAGGACCGCATCCAGCTCTATTGCAACCAGGTCTATGTGACGGATCAGGTGGAGGGTGTCGTGCCTGAGTTCATGACCCTGATGCAGGGTGTGATTGACTCGCCGGATATCCCGCTGAATGTCAGCCGTTCATATCTCCAGGCTGACTCTCAGGTGAAGAAGATTTCCTCCTATATCGCCAAGAAGGTGGCTGAGAAACTCGCCTCCATGTTCAAGGATGACCGCAAGGCATATGAGCAGAAGTGGGATGACATAAAGGTATTCATTGAATATGGTATGCTCACCGATCCCAAGTTCTGCGACCAAGCCATGAAGTTTGTCCTGCTGAAGGATGTCGACGGCAACTATTACACTATTGAGGAGTACAAGAAACTGACTGAGGCTGAACAGACTGACAAAGACTCCAACCTCATCTGGCTCTATGCCAATGACCCGCAGGAGCAGTATTCCTACATTCAGGGTGCCAAGGATAAGGGCTACAGTGTGTTGCTGATGGATGGCCAGCTCGACCCGCACTTCATCGGACTGCTTGAGCAGAAGGTTGAGAAGACACGCATGGTTCGCGTGGACAGCGACATCATCGACCGCCTCATCGTTAAAGCTGACAAGAAGGAGAGTGGTCTGACCCCGGCGCAGACCGACATCCTGACCACCGTGTTCCGTTCGCAGATTCCGGAGGTGAAGGGCGCCGAATTCCTCGTGCAGTTCGAGGCATTGGGAGAGAACGCCGCACCGGCCACCATCACTCAGAATGAGTTCATGCGCCGAATGAAGGACATGAGCGCCATGCAGCCCGGCATGAACTTCTACGGCGAGATGCCTGACTCCTATGCCTTGGTAATCAACACCGATCAGGCAGCAGTGAAGAAGATTACCGACCTGGCTACCGAGGCTCTTCAAGAGCGAGTGGCTCCGCTGCGCGCCGACATTGAAACCGGCAATCAGGCTATGAGCGAGGCTCGCAAGCAGCTCAGTGAAAAGAAGGATGCTGACCAAGCAGAGAAAGACAAGCTTCGGCAGAGCATCAGCGAGGCCGAGAAGAAAGTGGCCGATGCCCGCGCTGAGGAAGAAAAGCTCGAAAAGGAATATGCCGCCACACAGCCGCAGGTGCGTCAGGTGATTGACCTTGCGCTGCTTGGTGCCGGCCTTCTGAAAGGTGAGGCTCTGAGCGCCTTCATCAAGCGCTCCGCCACCCTGCTCGGCTGATAAACATATCTCCCAAGAGGCTGTGTCAAAATGTGAACCCGACGCTGCATGGCGCGGAGCGCCTATCCTTTGTTAGCCGGGGGCTTCAGCCCCCCGGTAGCCCGATGGACGGATCCAGTCCCGGCGGGACTGCCCAATATATTGACACACAACAATATAGGGCAGCCCTTCCGGGGCTGGCTTGTCGCTATACGCATACCGGGGGGCTGAAGCCCCCCGGCTAACAAGGGATAGGCGCTCCGCGCCATGCGTTTACTTCAGTAAGAATTTTGACACAAAAGTCAAGATGACTTCACACTCTTAAACGGTTTCTTAGAGTGTGTCTAAAAATATATGTTAAGACAGAGGCCGCAGCTTTAAGAT
>CANSAP010000004.1 GCA_947644715.1 uncultured Bacteroidales bacterium | reverse complement strand
GGATTGAGGCAAAGCTACGGGTGCAGTGCAGGGTGAGCTCTGATGTGTGGGGCATAGTGTTCTTTGGGTGGAGTACTAATGTTTCTGTCAGACTCTATTTGTCAAGAGCGATAAGAGCGTCAATGAAAATCTTCATGATTTCTTTAGGACCAGTGGAGATGCGCAGGCAGTTGCCAAGACAACCTATACCGTTATAGGATTTAATAAGAATCCTTTTTTCTGTTTTCATTCGAGCCACGAGAGTGTCGGCATCAGTTTTAGGCTTGACAAAAATGAAATTACCCTCTTTTGCATTCACCTCATAGCCGAGCTCACGAAGGGATTCAACCAAAAAACGTTTGCCTTCCAATTGAGTATTAATCATTGATTGGAGCATTCCGGGTGTATCCAGGATTGCAGCGGCGAAAGCCATTCCGAAGGCGTTGATGTTATGAGGTGTGCAGAGCTTTTGAACGAGAGCAATACCCTCAGGTTTGCCTATTGCGAAGCCAAGGCGGCATCCGGCAAGTGAGAAGAGTTTAGAGCATGTGCGGGTAACGAAGACGTGCTCATTTTCCAATGCATATTTAAGGAATGAGTTCGGATAGAAGTAATGGTAAGCCTCGTCAATCAGCACAGTAGCCTCATTCTTTTGCGCAGCTGCAATTATCTGTTCCATTTCCTGCTCGGAATATGCATCGCCAACCGGATTGTTTGGATTGACGATAATGACCAATTCCGTGTCCGGAGTTATCTCATTGATAATGTTCTGAGTATCGAACGAGAGGTCGTTATTGTAGGCAACCGGCACATGCTTACGCCCATACATTTTAGAGTAGACCTCATACATAGCGTAAGAGGGCGCGACCGAAACGATTTTTCCATTTGGACTCGTAAAAGCCTGGATGATATATCGTATAGCTTCGGCAGAACCGTTGGTGAGGCATATGTTATTGACAGCGCAGCCCAAATGAGCTGCCAGCTTCTCAGTGAAGGCTAACTGCTCGGGATACTTTGAGATGGTTTCCGGAGTTATCTCCGCAAATACTTTTTGAATGAACTCTGTAGGGAGTCCGCCGGGATTCTCGTTGAGATCCATTCTGATGTAATTATCACGTGCATTTTGGTCGAAAATGCGGTGTAGATTAACAATGTCCGGATTGATGTAATACATATCGAGTGTTATATTTTTACTAAATCTTGTCCGTTGACAAAATCTTCCATGATTTGCGTAATCGATAGGGTGATGTCTCTTGAGACATAATGTATAGATTTGTCGGAAATGGCTCTGAGGAATGAAACGATTTCATATCTCAACCCTTCGCCGTCAAGCTGGTAGAAATATCGCTTGTTGTCGTTAGGGTTCTCGTATCGGCATTCGAAATAATCCAGCTTCCACCAAGGTGCGGGGACGTAGATATATCCTTTGGTTCCTCCGATTATAAGTTCCCCCTCGGCTTTCACACCATTCCCCATTCTAATAGTGGCCACGGAGTGGGGATAAGTGAAATTAATCTGTGTGAACAGATCATATTCGTCAGACTTGTCAGAGAATTTTGATATAATCTGTTTGTGGGCATACTTGGAGCCTAAGAGTTGGAACACGGGTAACAAAGCAATCGGTCCCCATGTATTGATGCTGCTCCAGGTTTTTGACAGCTTGTCGGGATTGTGGCCTTCATTATATCTCAGGCTTGTGCATGTGGCATCAATTGAGACAATATCTCCAATCACGCCGGATTTTACCAAAAGAATCATTCTGGAATAGGCCGTGGAGTAGGCCGTTTTGATTCCGGCGTATAAAACAAGATTTTTTTCTGATGCTATCTGAATTAACTCCTTTGTTTCTTGTGTGTTGAGGGTCATTGGTGATTCATAAAGCACATGCTTTCCGAGCAATAGCGCCTTCTTAATCTGGTTATAGTGGCACTTAGGGGGGGATAGGACATAAACGGCATCACAATGCTGTAATAAGCTGTCGTAGTCAGCATAGCATTCAATGCCGTCAATCTTAAAGTCCTGAGAGTAAAGTCCCACTATTTTAATACCATTTACATAGCAGCACTCGCGTGAGAATTTTTCCAAGACCGGAGTGTCCCCGACGAGGCCAAGTCTGATTTCATTGTTTGATGCCCTGATTTCTGATGATGAAACTCCTTTGGTGCGGTCAAGGTAAACGACTTTGCAATATTCATTCAGATAGTCGAATTGCCCTATCCAGTCACTTCCGACAGTGAATATATCCACCTCTTTGCGGATAATGTCATCAATCTTCTGCCCCTGATACTCTTCGACTATTATTTCATCAGCCAGCCCGGTTCGGCGCACACCTTCAATGCGTTCTATCAGCGATTGTTGCACGTTAATTTTGCCGCGTGTCTTATCGAATCCGTCGGCAGTGATTCCAACAATCAAATAGTCACCCAACGCTTTCGCTCTCTCCAATAACTTAATATGGCCGTAATGGAGAAGGTCGTAGGTGCCGTAAGTTATAACCCTTGTCATGTTTTTCTGATACATTTAGTGATTTTGCCTATGATGGCCGGTTGTTCAAACTTCTTGTGCATTGCCAGACTGGCGTGGTTTTCAACTCCAATGAAGCAAAGGCAATTCTTTCCCTTACTGCAAGCATATGAGATTACTGCTTTCATCAGAATCTCGGCAATGCCTTTTCTGCGATAAGATGCTCCCACCGCCAGGCAGCCGTCGAATATAAACCGGTCATTCTCTCCGGTCACGGCTACGCAGCCTGCAGTTTGATTATCAATTCTCATGCGGAATATTTTTCCAAAGCCTGATTTCCAGCGGTCGTATAATTGCTCTGTCAGTTGTGGGCGGGTGTAAATTTCAGCGTATATGGGCTCAGAGAGTAATAAATCCGCTATTTCGGGTATTTCTGAAGCATCTTGAACTTCGTAAGATTGAAAATTCGGATTAAACATGCGGGTCTCATGTCGAATGATATAATCTGTAACAAAGTCCCATTGCTCATGATTAAACTGCTTCAGGAGGTCTGTTCGAGTTGCTTGAAGCATTATTACATCCACCCGGTTGTTGGCGATGATTTCCCTGAACAGAGTACCGGAATAAATGTCCTGATGAGAATAGAAGTGCAGGCAAGTGTGATACAGGAGGCTGACGGAGATAATCTGACCGGTTTTGTCTCGTTCAATCCATAGCTTGATATTAGGGTTATTGTCAGCCAAAGAATCAAGATTAGAGTATAGATAGGGTACTTTCTCGTAATCCGTGCCGATGTAGTCTTTTGCCTCAAGTATCAATTGTGGTGTTTGTGAAGCCTGCATATTGGAAAAGTCTGTTTGAATTCGATGTGGGAGCATATTTTTCGCATCCTCTCCGCATCGGTTACGATTATCTTGACGTTAGGGTCTTGAATACTAATTTGCAGCTTGTCAGCAGCAAACTTAGATAGTTTATTCTGATTTGTTTGAGATAGTAGGTGTAAGGTTTTTCCGGATCAATTACACCTGTGAAGTGTAGTTGCGTTCCTTTGATAGGGGTCATGTAGTCGCCGTAGTAATTGGTCAGAATGTTTTTGTATCCGTTCATTACCGGCATGTCTATTGTCTCAAAAGGCAAGTATAGAGTAGACTCAATGGATGAGCTATCCCGGATTAATTTCGGATTGTTGTCGAATGACACAAGAGAATATAGCTCACTCGGGTCTTTCTCATTGCGGTGCAACTCTTCCAAATGACTAAATAATTTCTTGCGACTCCAGAGAGCTTTTCTCTTCAACTTGAAGCTCTCTTGAATTAATGCAAGAATTCTGTGCGGGAGGAAGAGGTAATGCAGTTCGCTACGATGCTTTACAAAGTCGTAAATCAGCTTTGAATAATTGGTGATTCGAGAAAGATAAAGGTTTGTGTTTTCAGATGGAACCTTGTCCAAAATAAAAATATCTATGAAGATTCCCATATGCTTTTTGCAGTCAGGGAGATTCATTTCAAAGCGTTCCATCATGCATGTGCCATCGTATCTCAGTTTGGCAAAGCCGCAAAAATAATATTTATCTGTTGTGAAACTTTGGAAAAAGAAGGGTGCCTTGAATTCCTTTGGCGCCACTTCCACGAGTTTGTCATAATCGGCTCTGGGCATAGACAAGTCAATGTCGTCATCCCAGGGTATAAAGCCTTTATGTCTCACAGCCCCTAATAGGGTGCCTCCATCGGCCCATATACGGAGATTGTATTTTTTACAAACCTCAAAAAGGCGCATCACCATGTTTAATTGGATGTTCCAGATGCGCTTCATTTTTGCGGTGACGAGATGTCCGTCTCTAATCTCGTCGTCCATGTTTTCTAAGTATTGTTTCATTTGTTGGGAGGAGTCAGAGGATTTGATGGTAGAAGTCGTAGAGGCAGTTGCGCACGTAGGATTGCTCGAAGCGGGAGGCTATGAGCGGGCGGGCGTCGGCGGCCAGCGTTTCTCGCAGACGGGTGTCTGTGGCCATGCGCTGCATGGCTTGGTAGAGGGCTTCTACATTTTTCGGGGGAATGATGAGGCCATTTTTGCCTTCTATGATTATTTCGTTGGCTCCGTTGATGTCGGTAACTATCTGAGGCAGCCCCATTGCTCCGGCTTCAATCACTACGTTAGGGAAGCCTTCACGGTAGCTGGCAAGGATGGCGCAGTCGGCGGCTGCCAGCCAGGGGCGCACATCGTTCTGCGGACCTGCGGCTTCGATGGCCGGGTGGCTTTCTATGGCTGCCGAGGTTTCAGGCCTGATTGGGTCAAGCTCCGGTTCGTAAGGGCCGATGAGCAGAAGTCGGGTGTCTGGTAACTGCCGGGTGAGCCGGGTGAAGGCTTCCACGAGTTCGTTTATGCCTTTGTCGCCCACGAGGCGTCCGATGCAGATGAATGTGAATTTGCCGGGGGTGCGGAGTTGGTCGGCTTGGCGCATCACTTCGGGGGTACGGTCGAATTTCATCAGGTCGATGCCTCGGCAGTTGCCGTGTCCGAGCACTTTCAGCGGCTTCGTTGTAATACCATGGGCGAGCAGGTCGTTTTTGACCCCTTCGCCTTCGGGGATAATGTGGGTGGCGAAGGCGCAGGTCAAACGGTCGGTGAGCATCAGAATCTTTTTTTGCAATCCGTGGGCTGTCGGGAAAACCAGTCCGGTGAAGGTGTGAAGCCTTACCGGTACGCGTGCAATCCTTGCGGCTATCATGCACAGAAGGCCGGCCTTGGGGGTCATGGAGTGGACCATCTGAGGCTTCTCTCTCCGGAATACCTTGATGAGTTGCAGGAGTGATTTCAAGTCTTTTAGCGGAGAAATGTGTCGTTGCATTTCAACTGCTATGGGGCGTGCTCCGGCTTTGCGCACGCGTTCCAGTTCCGGCCCGTCAGATGAAACGGAGACGACATCCAGTCCCATTTTCTTGAAATCGGGAATCATGCCGACAAAGAATCCCACGGATTGAGAGACGGTGCAGGCTCTTATGATTTTGCAGGGTTTCATGCGGGGGTAGTGGTGAGGCGTTTCGGTTTAACTCCAAACAACCAGGATTCCAGTACGCTGCTTTTTCGTAAGACTGCGCTGATGAGCAAGCACATGCTGACGATGGCGGCTGTAATAACCGAGGCTATTAGGAGCTGGATGATTATCTGATTGTCAGGCGAAAGCCATTTCGAGAGTGTTGACAGGTTGGGGAGGAGGAAGTAATGAATCATGTAGATGTCCAGAGTTCGTTGGCCGATAAACCTGAGTGTTCTGCTTGACTGGGTGGTAGCGGAGAAATGATCTCGGTATCCATAGAAGACAGAGATTACGGTGAATAGGGCAAAGTATCTTACGAGAATATCATGGACAAAGGAATATAGCATGCCGGAGGTTTGGCGGAATCCGACGTTGTACCATAACATCATGCAGACAATCCATCCGATGATTACGAATGCCGTAAATTTATTGTTGGCTAATAATTTGAAAGTTCGCTCTTTGTATTTTGAGCAGATGATGCCCAAGGCGAAAAACTGAAAGTATTTGCACAGGTTTTCCCAACACAGGAATTCCCAAATTTTTGAATCACGACTGTAAATCACGAGAATGCCGATTCCCATTACGGATAGCAGAATCATGGCCGGGACTGTGATATTGCGTTTCAGTAGGCGCGAAATAAGAGACAAAAGGAGGTAGCAGATATACATCTGGAACAGCACAATTGTGAACCAATATCCACCGAATCCATGCTCAAAATTCACCCCCCCCAACTCTAACATACTGATACACAGCGAGAAAGAGGACGGTGCACAAAATCTGAGCCTGAAGTTTGCGTTTAAGAATATCTCCAATGCGCTTTTTGTTCCACCATTCTATTGCCCGAAAAGAGAAGAATCCGCTCACAAAGAAGAAGAGAGGCATCCTGAAAGTGAGCAGAATGGAGCTTAGGAAAGAGTTATAACCGCCGATGCCCATTGAGAGCAGGACGTGTCCAAACACAACGATTAGCATAGAGAAGCCACGCATGGCATCCACCCATTGCATCCGGTTTAGATTCGACATATTGAAGCGTTATTATTAATTTCAATTACTGCGATTATTGCCAAGCCTCTTATGAAATCAAAGTATTCGTTGCGTTGTTTCATAACTCAAGGGTTTTGTAGCATTCATTGTAGGCGTCAGCCATGGCCGATATGTCGAATTGTTTTGCCCTTGTCAGACACGAGTCGGCAATTGATTTATATTTGTTTTCGTCGGAGTCGAGCTGAAGAATGGCATTGGCCAGAGATTGCGCATCCTGATGAGGAAAGAGGACACCGGCTCCGGTGACCACTTCACGAAGCCCGTCAACGTCGGAGGCTATGAAGGGTTTGCCTACGCTCATTCCTTCGACTGAGGAAAGCGACAACCCTTCGAAGTGAGAGGACATAACGATATAATCTGCGGCGTGAAGCAGCTCGGGAATATCAGAGCGTATTCCCAAGAAGTGGACTCGATTGCCAAGCGCCTCAGAGGCAGCGAGGTTTTCCAGTTCTTTTCTGCGTATGCCATCCCCCGCGAGGAAGAGATGAAAGTTGTCGGGCATGTGCCGGAGTGCTTTGATTACCGTGTCCTGATCTTTTTCCCAACGGAACCCGGCTACCATAATGATTTTCTTGCTCTCGGGAGCAAGAGCCTCTAATGCAGGGGATGCGTGGGCTGAAGTGAATCGAGCTACGTCCACGCCGTTGTTGATGGTGAGGATGCGATTGTCGGTTGTCTGAAGATGTGTACGGAGGTTTTCTTCTGCTTTTTGCGATATGCAGATTACTTTGTCGTAGCGGTTATACATCCATCGGTCGAAGGGGGCGAACCATTTCCAGGAGCGGCGACGATTGGAGGTGTTGTGTTCTGTTGTGCAGAGGGTAGCATCGAAGAGCATACTGCCGATGGCGGCAAATAGCTGAGGGGCCGTGTTATGGGTATGCACGATGTCGTATTTCCCTTTACGAATGAGTCTGATGAGTTTGAAAATGTGCAGCGGATTGTAAACTTTTCCACTATTAGAGGATAGGGCGTGTATTGGTATGCCCTGTGCAGACAATTGCTTGAAGAAAGGTGTTTTCCGACCATCGAATATGGCGAGTTCCAATTCGTTGCCATACTTAGACAGGATTGGAAGCAGATCAACCATGAGTTTCTCCGCACCTCCGGTGTGCAGAGATGTTATTACGTGGAGAATTTTCATATCTGAATATTTAGCGCCTGTTCAACCACCGGCGCCATGTCGTAATAGCGGTAGTCAGCCAATCGGCCTCCAAAAATGATGTCAGTTTCCAAGGCCGCCAATTGGCGGTATTTGTCAGCGAGTTCATTGTTGTCGGCGTCATTCACAGGATAGTAAGGTTCCATGCCGGGCTGCCATTCAGTGGAGTATTCGCGGCTGATTACTGTCTTAGGGCAATTATATAGGTCACTGCCAAACATCTCGAAGTGTTTGTGTTCGATGATGCGTGTAAAAGGAATTTCGCGGTCAGTGTAATTCACGACGGCATTACCTTGATAGTTAGGGGTGTCTTCAATTGTCGTTTCAAACGACACGGTGCGATAGCGCAGCTCCCCGTATCGGTAGCCGAAGAACTCATCGATAGGCCCTGAATATATGAGTTTGTGGGCTATCTCGTGCCAGCAAATTTTATTATCATCCGGTTTTTCCTGCAGGGAGTATTCGTCGAAGAAGTTGCAATTCAACTTTATGTCGATGCCATCCAGCAGTCCGTCAATAAGCTTGTTATAGCCTCCGATTGGGATTCCCTGAAAGCGGTCGTTGAAATAGTTGTTGTCGAAGGTCATGCGCACGGGGAGTCGCTTGATGATGAATGCAGGCAGATTGGAGCATTTTCGCCCCCACTGTTTTTCGGTATATCCTTTTATGAGCTTCTCATAAATGTCATTGCCAATCAGCAAGCGGGCTTGTTCCTCAAGGTTTTGGGGTTCGCGGCCATGCATCTGTTTCTGCACGTCCATACGCTGTTCTGCCAGAATTGCCTCTGCTTGCGCCGGGGTGGTTACTCCCCACATCTGGTAGAATGTATTCATATTGAAAGGAAGGTTGTAAAGTCTTCCTTGGTAGTTGGCCATCGGACTGTTAGTGTAGCGATTGAATTCCACGATGGAGTTGACGAAATCCCAGACCATCTTATTTGACGTGTGGAATATATGCGCTCCATATTTGTGGACATTAATACCTTCAATCGTTTCGCAGTAAATGTTGCCACCGGCGTGAGGACGTTTGTCGATGACGAGACAACGTTTGCCGGCTTGCTTTGCGCGATAGGCAAGAACGCATCCGAACAGTCCTGCGCCAACTATCAGGTAATCGTATTTTTTCATCATTGGAGGGATACTTATCTCTTTGGGCTTACCCGGAGTCGGGGCATTACATATGGAGTTATGATGTGGTTGAAAAGGCAGCTCGCCAGTTTGTATAAAGCAAAACTGCGCAAAGTGGCATTCTCAAGGCAATTGATTATCCGGGCTTTAGCACTGTTGCTTGCCGATAGGATGGGATAGAAACCTATTTTGCGGCTCCAACGCCGGACGTCGCGGAAGGCTTTGTAGCTATAATTGGCTGTGAGCATTCGGGTGTAGCCGAATGTTTTTTTTGAATTAACACTGTTGATACATGCCTGCAGTACGTCCGGATCCTTGTCTACTCCAAATTCTCTGACAGCTGCCATAATGTCATGGTAGGCGTTGAGATAATCGCTGACGCATTGGCGTGCATGTTCCTTTTGGCGGGTGGTTGAAGCGCTTGCTTCCCGCACAACATATCGGTAAATATCCGCTTTGCAGGAGAGGTATCGGGCGTTGGCAATGAAGACGGTCGAAATGAAGAGTTGGTCTTCACCCACACGGTAGGGCTTGAACCGGATGTTGTGCTTGTCGAGGAAGTCTTTACGGTAGATGTAAATCCAGCAGAAGGATGGCAACCCACCTTTATGCGTGGCGAGAAGGTTATGGGTAGTACCTATGTATTCCAGCTCATCTATCACCGGTTTTATTTCCCAAAAGTCATAGCTGCTGTAAAAATGAATCAGGTCAATGTCGTCACGTTCAGCATATTTGCGAAAGGCGATGTTGAGCCCGTTGTCGAGGAGGTAATCGTCAGGGTCCACGAATCCCACAAACTTGCCTGTGGCAGCATCGATACCGGTATTGCGTGCTGCAGCCACGCCGGCGTTCTGCTGATTTATGAGGCGAAAGTTTTTGTGAAGGGATGCGTATTGTTCACAGATAGAACGGGATTCGTCTGTCGATCCGTCGTTAACGAGAATAACCTCATATTCATTTTCCTGTAGACCCTGCCGGAGGATGGAGTCAAGACACTTGGCCAAATACTCCTCCATATTATAGACGGGGAGAATCAGACTCAGGAGCATTTGTTGATAATAAAATTGTTGAGTGCTTTATACTCTTTGCTGTGAGCAAAGGCTATACCTGAGATGGTGCCATGGATGAAGGCCACAAGGTGTTTCGGGTGTAGCTTGGTGATGGAGAAGAGGATACGCGTGAATGAACCTAAGGAAAAGCGCCAAAAGAAAGCAAGCGAACAGAGCAACTTTTCAATGGTGGTATTGCCCCGAAGATTGTAGCGTGTGCGATGCCAGGTAAGGTAATATGAGAGGGCGCGATACTTGATTTTTTTGTAGGTTTTGTTATGGATATTATTGGTTCCGGCATCCAGATGCAAGATGCCGGTGTCGTGCGCCATCAGCACTTTGTAGCCGTTTATGTGAAGCTTATAGGACATAACCTGATCCTCTCCAAAGGTGCCTGCCGGGAATTGGTCAATCCATAGTTCATCTTCATAATGAATGGCTCTGAATGCGCGTGTTTTGCATAGGCATGCGGTGCCGGGGAAGCTTTGAGTGAGGTATACGCCCCCCTGAGTGGGGTTACAGTTATAGGAGAATGTTCCGTTGCGCCGGATTTTTACTGCCCATTGGTCGTTACTTCGCGGCAACACGCCGTTAGCCATGTAGTAACCCAATTTTGAAAATAGGCTCATGCCGGCGTTGTTGAATGTTTCCGGGGCGATGCAGTCGGCCTTTCGGGCAGTCATTGTGTCGTAAAGTTTTTCAACTGCGTCGTCGGGGAAATATATGTCATCATCAAGAATCAGAACATATTCGGTGTCAACACCTTGCAGTGAAGCAGCCCGTTGGTGCACAAGCCCTTTGGGAACAGTGACGTATTCCTCTATGCCTACTTGGAAATCAGGTCGTTCATAGCCTTCCGCAATAAAAATGAATATGTGTTTAGGTTTGACGGTTTGACGATGTAGCGACTCTAATTCCTGTCTGTATTTATCGCCACCGGTGCCGAGTGTGCGGATAGCTACACTGTATTCAAATTTCTGATTATTCATTTTCAAAGTACTTATGTTTCCAATATCGGTAAAGAGCATATCCGAATGGCAAGCATGGGATTACCAATGCTTTATAGGGGCAATGGAGTATCTCTTTCACACTGCGTCGGTCAAACTTGCTATACACTATGTAGAGCAATGTTTGCTTGATTCTCATTTTTGTATTGAAGTGGCGGGACATGGTTTCGAGCGAACCCTCAATTCCCCCTTTCGGGCAGAGAAATCGTAGCTTCTTCCCCTGCATTGTGAGTCCCCCTTCCAGGTATTCACAGATGTATATGATTTTGTTGGAGCAGAACATGTCCTTTTCTTTAGCCATGCGTATCCAAACCATCCCCTCGCTCATGAATTTTTCTCCCGGATATTCAGTAAAGGGGAATCGTCGCATAGATTCAGTGGTCCAGACTTCGGCATTGTCAGCAGAGGTTCCCCGATTATGTTTCATCGTTATGAAATTGCTTATTTGCCGGTCCTGAGGGAATAAAGCTTGCTTATAGCTTTCTAATTTCCCATTATTATAGTGACCTCTCTGGAACGACATGCCGCAGAGGTTCTTGTCCCTCAGTTGTGTCCATTCAGAGATGATTGTCTGAACTGCATCCGGAGTCAGTGTGTCGTCGCTGTCAACGATAAAAAACAGTTCGCCGGCGGCTAATTTAGCCCCCATATTGATGGCCGTATGTTTGCCGCCATTGTTTTTTTTATAGTACCGGATTGGGAATGGTGATTGCGCAGGGTAGGCCGCTATAATCTGTTCAGTGTCGTCTGTAGAGCCGTCATCCACTATGAGCCATTCAAAGTCGAAAGAGGTTTGCCGGCAGAGGCTATCGTGCAGGTTGTGGAGGAGTGCCCCCCGATTGTAAGTGGGGGTGAAAATAGTAACAGTAGCCATTGGGGAAGCTATTAGTTGCGAAGAGGGTGATGGCGTTTATTCTGCCTGACCGTGTTATCCTTTTTTGAAAAAGGGAATGTATATGTGTCGGTAAATAGGTGATAGACCCCACATTAGTAGCGGATGGCGCGCTATGCAACGGATAACATTATAGAAGCGGGAGTTAAAGCCTTCAAAGTCAAACATATTTGCCGCTTTGCATTGTTGGGCAATTTGTTTAGTCTCTCGTAGAGAGAAGGGTGCCGACATGATTTTTGCGAAACAAAAATAGTTTACGTCGTAGGTTGTAAGACGCTTTCTCTCTGCCGATGAATAGTCTTTAAGCAAAGCTCCCTTGGAGATGGCAGAATGGATTTGTATGTAATTGTCAACCAGATTCCGTATGGCTTGTCGACCGGAGCGATGAACGGCGCTTGTCGTGTTGACATTATATATGTAAAGCTTTGAATCAAATGCCGTTATGGTTGAATCGACCTTGTTAAACACTTCTAACATATACATCAGGTCTTCGCCGACTCTGAAGTTGTTGAAGCTAATTCCCTTCAGTATTTCGCGTTTGAATATGAATGATGTTACAAAAGCCTTGATGCCATGACTGAGTATGAACTCCTTTACATTGCCACTGTAAATAATATTAGTGGTCAACGGGGGTAAATTCTCCTGTTCTGATTTAGGCAATACAAAGTGTCTGTCAAAAACGATTATGTCGGGATTCTGATTCTTGCTGAATGCTTTTTTCAGGATTAGTGACGTGGCACCTTGGATTAAAGCATCGTCGGCATCCACGAAAAAAATGTAGTCACCGGAAGCTTCAGCTAATCCGCGGTTGCGGGCAGCTCCTACTCCTTGATTCTCTTGATTTATCAGGTGAATGCAATCCTGTTTCAGCGCAAGAGCAGCTACTCGTGCCGGCCCGTTGTCCTTAGACCCGTCATTAACCACAATAATCTCATAGGGCAACGTAAGATGCTGATTAAGAATGCTGTTCAGGCATTTCTCAATATATTCAGCTCCATTGAACAGTGGAATGATAAAGGAGAGTTTCATTTTTTCAAGAACCTGAAGGCCGGGCGATAGAATTTATCCCGATTGTAATTTTGGTCATATTCAAACCGTGCGCCGGTGGTGTACTCCGGGCGCTGGCCATTTGTGAGAAATGTTTTGTAAGGGTAAAGGTAATAGCCGTTTTGCCAAGCCTGATATACACGCAAGTAGAGACCCAGCATGACTACTATCATAAGAGAGCCAATGCCGTTTTTAATTTTTCGATGATTCTGTTCGGATGTGCTAATCAGCGAGACAGTGTATATTATACCCAGGATAAAGAACCAGGCAACACGGCCACCATCGCCGGAGCGCATAAACAGAAGCAGGATTGCGCAGAAGGTCCAAGCCATATTTAAGTAGGCTATATTGCGGCGCGTAGGTTCTATGCTCTTGTAGTTGCTCAGGATAATCCATGTGAAGAATACGACTTCGATGAAGTAGGCAACTCGGGCGTTTGAATCTGTATTATAACTGTTCAGATGCATTGTGGTCGTATCTGCATATGCATCGTAGAGCGCTCCGGTTACGCCGGAGAGTCCGGCAGCTGCGCATAGCATTAATGTGACTATGACGATTGCAGGTTTAATTTTTTTCAGCGGTAAAATGTATAGTATTGCAAAGACAATGCCTGACTTGTGGAGCATTGCAACCAAGACTACTACGGCGAGGAATTTCCATACTTTTCTTTCAATCAAATACTTTACACCAAACCATGCGACGGTGAAGGCCAACACTTGTCTCAGATAAGTAAAGGTGAAGAAGAAAGCCATGCCGAGAAATATCATGATAGCCAACGGATAATTGGGCATATATTTCTCAAAAGCCTTATACAGGCAGAAGTATATCAGCAGGGTTATGAGCAGAATGTATATGTATCTGTTTTCTGTGATTAAGGCTATAAGATAACCCAGTGCGGAAAATGCCGGTTCGAAATATGTTAGAACTATTATGGACTTATAACCGAAGCCCTTCGTTACGCCATTTGCGATATTGTCAAACACTTCACCGTAAATGAACCGGTCATAGCCACCAAACATGTCAGACAATCCGACAAAAAGCGCAAGCGCACCAAGGTAATATGCCAGAAACTTTTTATTCCTGTTGACAGCAGGCCCTTTCAGATACGCAAAAAGTGGTATCGCGAAAATTATTAAGTACAACCACATAGGGATTGATTCAATAGAAATAAGAAAACACTTGACGGGCGATTTCGGCCCGACCATGTTGTGCTAAGATTGCTGCCCGACCGGCAGACGCCAGCTCTTTCACTGCGTTATGATTTTCCGCCAATTCATGAAGGGCAGAGGTCAGTTCCTCTCCGGTTTCATACTGAATGCATGATTTCCCGGATTCGACGGCAATATTTTCCAGAGCAAGAGGGGTGCCAACCACCAGAAGTCCGTTGGCAAAGGCATCGAGCACCTTGCCCTTTGTCCCTGTACCCACGGAGATGGGTGTTAGTTGAATGTCATGGCGCTGAATTTCGGCGATATAATCCTCCACGTAGCCTATGGTATGCACCTCGTAGCCTGCGTCTGAAAGTCGTTTTGCGGCCTCATCCCAACCTTTGCCGAGAAACGAAATCTCATAGGCACCGGAAAGTGTGACTCCTGCCGAGATTAATGAGTCAATAGCTTCCCCGGTTGCGGCTGCCATATAGACATTATTGCGCCCCGCAATCAAAATTCGCAGTTTTCTGTTCTTGGCTTGCTCAACCGTCCGCTCTGTAACATCGTAGTGAGGATGATGGATAAAAACGCTATGAGCCTTGGGGTTGAGTTTGCTGAACAACTTCTGATCCTCTTTGCCAACAAGATGATAGGTGATGTTGTCGGAAGAGGGCATCATAGCCGTATGGCGACAGTAGCGTCGATACATAAGGGTGTATCGCGCAAGCCACTTCCAACTGGTTCCTACTCCGCGCATGCCCATCATTCTCAGATAATACAGGGCCTCACAGTCCGGGGTGGTGACTACAGTCTTGTATCCAGGAATTCGACGTGCCAATCCGGCTAACTCTTCGCCATAAATCCATAGTCCATGTGTTGTATTACCATTCAAATATGCATTTATCTCACCCACAGCCTTGTCAGAAATCGAGAGATAATCTTGGTAGGGCCGAGGCAGAAAAAGACGTACAGCTGAAGATGTTAGCCAGCGCATTTTCTTGGGAATATCGAGTAGATGTATCTTGAGACCTAACTCTTTCTCCGATGCTGAGATGCGAGATTGGTCGCATCCATTCGTGTTGAACGACCATATCTCCACCTCTGTATCCTTTGGCCTGAATTTCACCAAATGATAAGGCAAAGCACTCGCTCCGCCAAAGTTAGTGGCGGTTGGGGTGTGCAGAGTAATTAATGCAATCCGCTTCATGTTATATCATTTTTCTAATCCAGGATACACGCGTCTTGATTCTGCATGCAGGCGTGCCGGCATAGACTGAGTGGGGCTGTGTCAAAGGTTTTGAGACAGTGCTGTTCATGCCCACAATTACGTCATCGCATATCGTAACCCCTTTCATTACGCTGACATTACGTCCGAACCAAACATGGTTCCCAATAATGATATCCTTGGCCGGGTTGATTCGTGAATCATCTTCCATGGATAGTATCGAATGAAAATCTGTTGTCGAGGCATAGATGTCAGAAGAAAACATGCAGTCATGTCCGACAGTGATAACTTTCCCTTCATGAGCCTTTAGATGACATCCTTCGCTTGTGAAGCCATGAGCGATGCTTATGACTCCACTCTCTTGGTCGGCCACAAACGTACTGTTTTTAATATTGGTGCCTCCTCCTTCAATGAAGATTCTGCTGTTTGCGCCTTCTGCAGTCAAAGAACAATTTCTCATTATCGTCTTCTCACCAATATGTATTATAGCGCCTCGCGAAGCCTTTATTTTAACACCTCTCAGAAAAGTACCCTTAATTGTAATTCTGTTTTTCTTTAGATAACATGTTATTAATGAAGGGGAAAATAACATGTTGTGGCAAAAGGAAGCCAATATTAACAATGTGTGGCTACTTTTTAATATTGCGGCAATCTTTGAAATCATTATAGCTCTTTTGGGTGGGCGTCGTGATGGCCTGCTTGAAATTCAATGATTATTGAAGTAGTTTATGTGGTGGAATAAGATAGCGGCTCTAAAATGGTTCTGTTTAGCCGAAAATGTATAACTTCAAGAGAGGTTTGATGTTGAATAATTTTGACAGACAATACGTTTTCCAAGAATTCGTTGCGCCCTTGATGGGGTAAACATTCAAACTCCTGAGCCAATTGATTCTTTCGTTGAAATCTTCTTTCGTCCAAATACCGTTATTCTTGACACGCAAGAAGAAAGAGGTCATTATAGAATTTGCAATGGTTTTGTAGCGCTTTTGTATAGGCTCTGAGTAAGAATTTAGATGCTTGAATATATTGGATACCACCAATGCATCCGATTCAATGTTTCTTTTTAATTTGGCAATGTTGGTCGATCTGTCAGTGCTTTGCTCGTTAAATCGATAGAAATAGACCTCTTCATCCACAAATAGCACTTGTTTCATCTTCGGATATAATCTGAAGCATAATTCGGCATCCTCGTGAGTGAATCCAGACTTGAAGCGGAGATTGTGTTCGGTAAAAACCTTGCGCGGAAATATTCCTCGGCACATGCTTCCAAAAACAAAGTGTCTCAGGGCAACCTCTTGCCCACTGTAAAGGTGATGGTAATCAACTCCATATATTGGAGAAATTTGGGTAGTACTATTGGGCTGTTCTAGTAGTAATTTGAATATAATCGAGCATTCTTGGTAGTTCTGAGCAAGCGTAAGTAGGGTGGATAGCTTTTCAGGCAAGAGATAGTCATCAGAGTCAACGAACATAAGATAATCCCCAACTGCATTATCAATACCAAGATTGCGTGCAACCGCTTGACCCTGATTTTCCTGTTGGAAAACTCTTATATTACCATGTTGTTTGCACCAATTATTTGCGATAGAAAGACTGCTATCCGTAGACCCGTCATCAATCAGCAATATTTCAAAGTCGCTTTCCTCGAGTTTCTGACAGAATAGCGATTGCAGACACTCGTCAAGATACTTTTCTACGTTGTAGACAGGAATGATGATAGACAACTTCATGAGATATTATTTAGAAAATCTAAAGCCTTCTGGCGCTCTGTTGTCAATATTTCGTTTACCGGAGTATAATTTATCGGTTTATTGGCAATAGCGTATGCTTCTTCCGGATTTGATACCAAACGATCTTCAAGTCCAAAAGTTTTCAGTAGACTCTTGAACCGGGTCATGCCTCTCTGCCGGTTTCCGATTGCCACAAATGGAACATTGAAGAGAATGGCAAAGACTGTGCCGTGAAAAGAGTCGGTAACCACAAATTCTGCGTTGTTAAATCCGTTAATCCATTGATTGAACGAAGGATAAATGCAGTTCTCAATTCTCGACAGTCCTCTCAAATATGTTTCATTAGGCATGCTTGTTCTAACCGAGAGACCTTTATTTTCCGATATTGTCTTTGTAATTAATGTCTTGCAATCATCTTGGTCAAGAATGTATGAAAATAGAACATTCTTCTCTTCAGCAATTGTAATTCTTTTTAGATATATTTCTTTTGATAGCAGAAGAGTCGGGTCAATTACATGCTTTGCATCAACTCCAAGATACTCTTGACATAACCTTACTGCACTTTTCTCCCTGACTGATATGGCACTAAATTTTTTTGCTAATTCAGCGCATTGTGCCGTCAAATCCTGATTCATGCGCCACTCATCATGTCCGAAAGATGCAGCGTACGCAATAAATTTCACATCATTACGGTTGGTAAAACTGCCGAAATACCATGGGCAGAGCTGAGGATTCCACACTTGGTCGCTTCCAATCACATAAGCATCAAAATTATATTTTTTATCCAGCAGCGGCAGATTATAGAAATGCGTTACGGTTTCCGTAAGCTTTATATTACGGCGTATAAAATCGAGAGTGTTCCGGTTGATTATATCTAATTCGGCAGATGAAGGCTTCGGATTGAAAGCCAATGGCACCCTCATTCCTTTGAGATAATGCATTCGCAACCTATTAAACCAACCGCCACACATCCTCAGTAAGGGTAAATGGTAATCAATGTCAATATTTACAGTTGCAACTTGATGTCCCAGTTGTTCAAGCACATACTGCAAGGCGAAGTTTTGCAATATTCCGCCATAGTTGTTTACCAATGGATGCGTCAGTATTCCGATTTTCATACTAATAATCCTGCGTTGTGATTTTTACAGATGAAGAAGTCGCTGAGTATATTTTTTCAGTTTTAATATTAGACTGTCTCCAACATATTTTGAAAATACTTTTAAGGCTCTGTTTGAATTTTGGAATTCAGTGCTAAATTCGTTATATAATGCCGGCTTTTTAGCGCATTCCGTAATTGCAGGATTGTATACTATAGCCTTTTCAATATCAACCTTCCAATTTGGTCTTAAATGTCCGATCTCTTTTAACCCATTTTCGGTGTTGAAGATTACTATTGATATACCTGATGTCCCATCAACATCCGGCAATATCTTATAGTTACCCCAAAAATCACCTAATGTGATATCCGCTTTACTTCCGGACGGATACTTAAATGGACACTTGAAGCATGCCTTTCGCAAGGTGTAATTCTTAAGGAATGCTCTCATATAAAGGTTGTCTGTGGCTCGCTCTGAAAATTCTTGTCCGTCCTTAAATTTTATAGTTAAGTTGTATGCAGCCCATCCATTACGCTTGTCACGGAAATTTACTTCTATTATGTCTTCCTTTTGATGGTGAGTTTTTTTACATATACTCTCAAGATACTTCTCCCAATATTTTCGCTCAGGGGATCCGTGACAAGCTACTTCAATCAGTAAAAGATTTGCGTTTTTCCCAATGCGTTTTTGTAGAGCTGCTACTTGGCATGGGGTGCCACTGAATAATACCCTCTTTCCATTTCTCATGTCAGCCATTACCAAAGAGATTGAACTCAAATAATCACTGAAAAGGTATTTGCTGCTTTGCAATAATCGTAAGTCAGCTTCGTTATCCACTCTTTTGTGAGTTACTGTCCAGTCAGCATTAAAGGCAGCTCCGTAAACTATTCCCCCTTGATGTAGTACACTTTGAGCTAACCGGGTGAATGCTCCCCCTGACGAACTATGTAGTAAAGTGGTATAATCAGGATTTTGATAGGCAATAATCTTCATTGTCTAAAAATTTTTGACTTTAATTTCCTGAGTAATTCAATAACAAATTTTTGTTCATGTTGATTCATCGCAATTAGAAACAGGCTACCTGCACACCACATGACTCCGATACCAAACTGTGCAAGTATAGAATAGGTGTTAGTTGGCATTGTCTGCTGTAATATTGCGGGAACAATCAGGCATACCAATGTTGCTAACAAGCACCGTAATACAATTTTCTTTATAAATGCAAACGAACTCCAATATGGTATGGAATTTTTAAGCATAACCATTCGTGCGATAAAAGCTCCAACGGCTGTTATCACCATTGAAACGTAAGAGAAATACAAGGGTAAACCCATTTTCAAAAAGATGTAAGTCAATGGTAATGTCAGAACTAATATCCCACCTACAATTATCTGATAATTCCGTATATCTCCGGTTGCACTTTTCGCGCAAATAAGGGGACGGCATAATCCGTCAATTAATGAATAAATAATTATTAATTGTCCGAATATGCAGGTGCCCGGTGGAATCTTTTTTAGCCAAAGTATTAATAATGGTTCCATATTGAATAGCACCGGAATGGCAATGGACGCTATTAAAGAATATGATATTTTGGCACATTGATGAGTAAACGTAATCAGGCTATGATACTCTCCTGCCGCATAGCGTTTGGTAATTTGCGGAGAGTAAGCTGTGGTGAAATCGTTTACTAATATGGTTGCAAGCGCATTTATCTGATTTGCTATTCCATTAATCGTATTGGCCATCGGACCGCCAAAGATATTTAATAATACACTTGTGCCGGACGTACGTAATATAGAGGAAGACGTTCCAATTGCATTCCAACCGGCAAAGGCAAAGATTGGTTTGAATATTTGTCGGTCAAATCCGAATTTGAGGCGCAATTCGGGAAATGTTTTTTTTATATAGATGTAGTAGAATATTCGGACAATTAAAGATTGAAAAGAGAGGAGAAAGGAGTAGAAAATCAAGCGATCGAAAGAACAATGAGCAATTATTAAACTAATACAAAATGAGCCTACTGCTGTGGCCATGGAAACGAAAGCAAATACATTCATTCTCTCATAGGCAACGATGAGAGCGTTAGGCGCACTGGATAGTAATACAATTACGATATTGGCAATTGAGAATTGATAAACACAATTAACTGCAAATAGTCTCCCTTCAGGGATAACTAATTGGGTGTTGATAAACCATAGTCCCAAAGTTTCTCCGATAATTAATACTATAGCGGCTAAAAACCATTGAACTGAAACAGCGTTCTGAACTGCTATGTTAATCTTAGTAATATTGCCTCTTCCAATTTCATATGTTATGAAGCGGGTGATGGAACCACTAATGGATGCTGTGATAAGAGAGGAGAACCCAACTACACCTCCAACAACATTATATAGACCTTGGTCTGTGAATCCAAGTGCATTTAGCACAATACGCGACGTCCACATGCCAATTAGCATTGTGACCACCATACGTATATACAGTATTATCGTATTTTTTGCTACTGTCTTATTAGAGGACATTTTTTGGTCTTGGTAATCAGCGATTGTTTGACAATGTGCTTATTGGCAATTCTACATTTATGCTTTATCCGTACTACGCTAATTGATGCAGGGAAATCGTTCCGGTTAGGAATACGCTAAAGGGGTATGTCAGTAGTTGGGGTGACGGCTTGTTTGTGAATACCGGCGGAGGAGCGTGTCGACGTCGTATTGGTCGCTCATTACCCATAGGGCTTCGCGGTTGGCCGACAGGAAGTTGAGGGCGGTCCGGAGGGAATCCGGGTCGCTTGTGTCTATGCCGAGGTTGGTGTAGGTGCGTTTGCCGGCTAATGTAAAATAGCAGTGTCTGACTATTTGTTCGTAGTGGTTAAGGTAGCCGGACTTCAGGGTTTGTTGCCACAGAGTGTTGTAGGCTGCCGCAAGCTCAAGGCGAGGCTTGGCATGCGATTTCGCCAGCTGCTTGACAGTTTGCTCCAGCCCCTTCGCTATCTTCGGATAATTGAAGTGTGGCATTCCTGTGTTCAGGATGGCTGTGATTGCCGCTATGTAGTCGGCCGCTTTGCCCTTTTCGATGATGGAGGTCTGGAGGTAGTCAGCAATTCCAATCAGCATCTCCCGAGAGTGATATGAGGGCTTGCCGGTAAGTGCGGTGATGTACGCTGCTAATGAGTCGTCGTCAGGATACTGTGCTGAAACAAAGACTTTTAACGGCTGTCGCTGAGAGCAGGTTAGAGATAAGCACCGGGCGCGATTTTCTGCCTCAAGGTTTTCGGATAACTGAAGCAACCGTGCCGGAGAGGAGGCGGGCAAAGCATTTGCTATCCGCAAAAAATCTGTGCGGGTATTTTGCTCCAAACCTTTCAGTTCGCGGCGTTCCAGCCAAAGGGCACTCATAGAGTGGAGCCTTAGAAGCTCTGTTTCCGTAAGTTGTGAATAATCGAGTCCGGCAATGAATTGATCAAATTCCCTAACAACCTTGCGCCGAGCCGTTATATTCTTGATTGCAGAGTAATATCGACAGGCTGCCGCAAAGTAGGTGATTGAGTTATGGTCAGCAGAATCCAACCAAGGTCTAATCAGGCGTTTAATCTTGTTGTTGTTGCTGATATGCAGGGCGCAGATGCAGCACATAATGCTGTGATAGTCAGCTGTGATGCCATCCCAAGAAATGCCGGCAAGCGCTTCGGCGTTGCGGGTCAGCATCCAACCGGCGTAGGCGAGGGGAGGGGTTGTTCCCTCCTTTGCTTGCCTGTGACGCAGCTCTCGAAGAAGTTGTTGAGTTTTGAGCTTGCATGCCTGAGCCACTTGCCGGTGCCGTTCAGAACTCATACCTGATGAGGCACTCAGACAGCAATCAAGGGCATACGCCAAGTCTGCAAGCTGTTCCGAGGGAACACTCGTAAATGTCAGTCGGGGAAGCATTTGTATCGGCATGTGAGACACACTCTTGTCACACGAACTGTATGTAATCCGGATTAACCTCAACGGCGGCAGCCATTAATCCGGGGATTTTAACGATGAGGCGCTTCTTTTTGGAGCCTTGCATTTTCAGCAACGTTCCTTCGTAGCCGTCAAGCGGTCCTCCGGTTACGATTATCTCTCGTCCGAGCATATCGTCGGTTAGTTCTTCAACCGTGTAGAAAACAGGATTGGCATCGCAGCTCACAGCTTCAATGAAGCGGTTCATATCTTTGTCAGAAACCGTCATTGGATTAGCACTGCCACCTCCGCGTCGGTACTGGTATTGCAGAGATTTGTCGGCGGCTATTATCGGGTCAAGCCTCTCACGTGAGTCGTAAGCAAAAAGCAGGTTTTGAATTACGGGGAGATATTCGCGTTGCCGTTTGTTACCGCGGATATTGACTGTCCATCGCATCGGAGTGAAGCATCTGATGCCGAGCTGAGGCAGCGCCTTATAGGCCGGAGCCTTCGCATTCCATTTCTTGAAATCACGAAGCACGAACCAATGCTTGAGTTGAGAGGCATCCTCCATAGTGGTCTAAAAAGCAGACGTTAAAGCGTCAGGATATCATCCTTTTTTTGAAGTCCAGACAATTCTCTGACGCTTCCAGTTGCATGTAATATACTGATGCACTGAAAGTTACGGGTGGTTGCGAAAAACTTCTCACTCAATATCATTGTCTCAATCCGAGTGATTGACAGGCTTGTTTGCTGCTATACAAATCACCTTGGCTTGCATTCTCTATGTAAGAGAATTACAGTTGGAAAAACAGTGCATAATATATTGGGTTCCAGCATAATAGAAAACGCCATTATGCACTTTTGTAAAACAATTGTGTGCTTAAGTGCAACCATTGGTACAGATTCATAAATCAGGCAGATGCCTATAATATTGTATTCTCGAATTATTTTCGTAACTTTGCAGTCAAATTTTACTTGCTGTAATTCTCTTACATAGAGAATTGCGTAAAAGCATAAATTTTTGTAGAGCCGGGGGATGGACTTCCCCTCCCCGGCGAAAGAATTACTTCTCAAGAAGACTGATTAAGCTTCGGTTAGCTTTGTCCACTACCGAAGTGGCCAACGAAGAGAGATAGATGCGAGTTGTCTTTTCGGAGTCGTGGCCCATTCCCTCACAGATAACCGAGAGAGGCACATTATTATCGCGGGCAATGGAGGCCCAGCTGTGTCGGCTGCGATGGAAAGTCAGAGGTTCATTCAGCCCCAGCATTTTCCCGATTTTCTTTAAGCGTCTTACCAATTTACAGTAAGAATTGAGATACTGTTTGCGGAAGTCAGGCTTATGAGAATCAATCATGGGAAATAGGAAATCAGAGTCGGCGGCTGTGTGACGACTCAGAATCGCCTGCATCTGAGGCTCCCATTTCATCGTTAGATACTGGCCTGTCTTGCGTCGCAGATAGGTTAAGCTCCCATTTTTCAGATTGCCCCTCCTGAGGTACGCCATATCAATAATAGCCATTCCCCGCGTGTAAAAGCTGAACAAAAACAGGTCTCTGGCAAGCAGCGTGAGCGGGTCATGCCTCAGCTCCAGATTGCGCAACGCGCGTATAGACTCCAAACTCAGCGCCCTCTTTGCCGTCTTGGCTACACCGGTATAAACATTCTTAAATGGGTGACGTTGGCTGCTCAGCTTCAGCTCCACTGCATGATTATAGACAGCTCGCAGATTCCGCATATAATAGGAAGTGCTGTTCGGACAGAGTCCCTTCTGCTTGAGATAACACTCGTAGCGCGTCATCAGATTGGCGTCCACTGCCTCGAAGGGTACCCCCGCTTCACCATTGAATCTGATGAAACTGTTTAGCGCAGTAGCATAATGCCTAGCGGCTTGCACCCGGCCAGCGAGCCTGAGCTCCGAAATATGCTGACGTACAAAGGCCACGAAGTCTCCGGCCAAGCTTCGCTGCCGGCATTGTTCTATCACGGCATCCACCGAGTAGTCCGCCCCGGCGCAATCCAAGTCACAGGTAATCAGACGAAAACGGGCCATCACGTCATTCAGGTCGCGCTGCACATCTTTCAGATACTCAACGCGTTCCGGCTCGCCGGCATAGATTATCCCAGCAGCTTCAGTGTCCCATTCCGTGCGCATGATTCTGTGGTGCGTGCTAATCATCCGCACCTTCCGTTTGTGAATGATGCGAAAGAACAGTGTGCCGGTGGTCGCAATAGGTGAGGAGGCTCTGAAAATCACTCTGATAGTAGCCATAATAATGAAAATTAAGTGATTTATTATCAATTGTTTATCTTGAATTTTATCTGCATACAAGCTCTTTGTTGTGCAGGTGTTAACTAATTTTAACGATTAAAATTAGTCGATTTCCTCAGAATCCCGTCTTTGTAATGACGACCATAAATAAATATAGTGAAGTTAACACTCGACATAGCGACACGGCAATGGATTGGCCGGGTAATCGAAGAGAATCTTGATTACCTGGTCAGATTCGCAGTGATTCGCGTAGGCCATACGGCTGATGCAGAGGATATTGTGCATGAAGCTGTGCGCAGAATGCTGGAGGCTGACCTGTCTAAAATCAGTAAAGAAAGCATCAGGATGTATCTGTTTCGCATTGTGTATAACCTCTGCCTGGACTTTCACTTAAAAGGTCAAAGCATTCGTCCTCTTGCCTTCAAAGATGATGAAATCCCAGACTTGTCCCGGGAAGAGGAATTAGACTTGGAGGAAATAGAGCGTCTGACCGGATTGCTTGAAAGATTACCGCTTAGAGAGGCCGAGATAATAAGAATGAATGTCATGGACGAACTGTCATTCGTTGAAATTAGTCAAATAATTTCCACCCCGGTCTCCACAGTCAAATCCCGCTACAAGTCCGGGATGGAGAAATTAAGAATACAGTATCAGAAACAACGATAGTCATGGAAGATTACAATGAGATAAGGGATATGCTGAAACCCCGCCGTGACTTTGCGGCAACTGAGCAGCTCCGTCGCCAGATAGAGTCGACTCTTGATGCAAATACTCGCAAACGAAAATCATTCCGTTGGGCATGGGGGGTGGGATTCTCCTGTGTAGCTGCTGCCCTGTTGCTATTGATATTACTCCCCTCCGTAATTTCTGCAAAAGAGATTCTGACCGACACACTTAACACTCTGCGAAATGCTCAGGGGATTGAAATGACCGTGGAGATAAAGACACGCCCTATGGAGAATTTCAAATATATCAATATAGCTGACAGTTTCGTTGAGCATAGCATCTTAATTGCGAAAACCGATTCTGCCCTGACCTGGCGAATAGATAAGGGGGGACGCACGGCTGCCGGCAATAGCAGGGTGATTTACAGTTGGATAAACTGTCTGAATATCGGTTGGCGCTTCAATCATGCTGCCCCCGAAGAACTGCTTGGTGAAATGTCCCGATTGCTTACCCCGGAACGAATCCTCGAAGCAGAATTACAAGACTGTATTAATAACACCGATGTTGAGTATCAAGTGAAAAAGGTGGGAGCAGACATACTTCTGACGGTTCATTCCCGGCCTCAGGGTGAGTTCAACAATCCTTATATGTTGAACGCTTCCATAGCTGAATCTGAGAATCTGCGTCGCTATGTGATTGACGCTGACACCAAGCGTCTGAAATCCGCTTCGGTCAGCATTGTAAAAGGGAGACAGGAAACAGTAATTTTGAAAATCACTGACATAATTTATGGTGAGCCGCGAGCAAATCTGATGGAACTCCCCTCCGGAGTAAGATTCATTGATATGTCGGAAAGCTCACTCCCGGGGCTGCAAGGCCTAAGCGCTACAGAAGCAGCCTCAGCCTTCCTCAATGCCCTGGAGACATGGGACGTATCCATCCTGAATAACGCATTGGATGATAACATGATGCAGACCCTCTATGAGCCTGAACTCAAAGGCGCTGTGCTTGTCTCAGTAGGACAGGCATTTAACTCAGGCAATGAGGGCATAACATTTGTTCCCTACCATCTTAGGCTGCCTGACGGCACCATGAAGCGGCACAACCTGGCCTTGCAGAAAGGTAACCGTGGAGGCTGGATTGTGATAGGCGGTCTATAACTTAAACACTTTCTAAGATACGAAACATGACATTAACACATTTAGTGGCGGGGCTAATGCTCTGCTCCTCTTTTCACACCCTCTTGGCAGCAACTGAGCCGGTGTCGGGGACTGTCGTAGATGAGATTGGCAACCCGCTGGAGTTCGCAAACGTGATTCTATTAACTGAGAACGATTCAACCCTTATATATGGAACCGTGACAGATAACACCGGACACTTTTCAATCCCTGACTCGTTCCATGCAGGATCTCTGCGAATCACAGCAATAGGATATGAGGAAAAGAACATATCCAAACCACATGGAAACCTCGGCACGATACAACTCACCAACGCCTCCTATGAACTGAGTGAGGTAATCGTTACAGGCGCTCGCCCGGTGACAAAGCTAAAGAATGACGGAGTGCAAGTGGCAATTGCCGGCACCTACCTCGCAAACGCAGGCACAGCTCTTGACCTCCTGGGCAAAATGCCCTTTGTCACGAAGACCGGCTCCGAACTTGAAGTGCTCGGAAAAGGCTCACCAATAGTCTTCATCAACGGCCGTCAGGTGCGAGACCGGTCAGAGCTTGACCTGCTTTCATCTTCCGACATCAAGAGCGTAGATGTAGTGACATCGCCGGGCGCCCGTTACGATTCCTCAGTCAATGCCGTATTACGCATTACGACGGTCGCACCCATGGGTGAAGGATTCTCCTTTAGCGACAGAACAACAGTGGGATATAAGCACTACGTCTATCTGTTTGAACAAACCAACTTCAACTACCGAAAGAATGGCTTCGACCTGTTCGCTATGCTGAATTACGAGAACTACCGCGAACGTCCGCGCTTTGAAAATAGCATCACGCAGCATCTTCCCTCCGGCACTGTGTCACAGCATACCCTCGGCAAAGACTTCACCAAGTACCCGGTATATGAGGCGAAAGCCGGGCTTAACTATAATTCAAGAAATCAGTACTTAGGGCTCTATTATGATTTTTCCTATCGCCCCGCCGTCGGTCGCAGTTGTTCATTTACATCACGACTCCTGAACTCCGAACTCGAAGATGAACTCAGAAGCGACGGCTACAATCACAGACGTAACCGGCAGCACCTTCTGAGTGCATATTACGCGGGCATCTTAGGCTCTTGGCAACTGACTGCCAACTTTGATGCCATGTGGCAGATAAATACCGGTTCCGCAAATGAGATTGAAACATCCGCATCCCATGCTCAGCGTATATTCTCTACCGACAACGATGTCAATAACCGACTCCTGGCTGGCAACGTCACTGCCACTCATTACGTCTTGCAAGGAGAGCTGCGCCTCGGAACTGAAGTCAGTGACATTCTCCGCAGGAATCTGTATTTATCCGATGTTGATTTTATCGCTGACAACGACACGAAAATCCGGGAAACAACCACGGCACTGTTTGCCGAACTCTCTCAGACTTTCGGAATAGTATCCGTTACTGCCGGATTGAGATGGGAATACACCGACTCCCGATACTATATCGGGGATGAAAAGAAAGAGGCGCAAAGCCGTTGTTATCATAATCTTGCTCCCGGGGCATCCATATCTTTGCCTCTCGTTAATGTGTCAACCAATCTCTCATACACACGAAAGACCTCACGTCCGGCATTCGAGCAGCTGAGCAGCGCTGTCAGATACCTTGACCGTTATAGCTACGAGTCCGGCAACCCCGGTCTGAAACCCATTTACCGAGATTACGTTTCTCTGTCAAGCTCCTGGCGCGATGTGGTTGTGGAACTGACATATTGCTCCACAAAGAATTATTTCATGTGGCAGACGTCGCCATACCCCGGTCACCCTGGTGTGACATTGCTCCGAATGGAAAACATGCCCCGCTACAATACTTTTGAGGCTTTTGCAAATTACTCACCATGTTTCTTTTCTATCTGGAGACCTTCATTCATGGCCGGTATAATAGCGCAAGATTTCAACCTGAACCACAATGGCGCCGAAATGAAAATGAACAAACCATTAGGCATATTTCGCTTTAACAACGCAATACACCTTCCCGGAGATACGTGGCTCAACATAGATTTTTCCGCGCAAACCTCCGGAGATGGCGACAATGTCTACATGAAGAGCAGATGGACGTGTGATCTCGGCCTGTATAAAACCTTTTCCAATGAAAAATGGAGTGTTAAATTGCAACTGAGTGATGTATTCTCCTCCCACCGACAGCAAATAACCCTCTATGATGCAATAAGCACACAACGCGTCAACAAGCAATACGACACCCGCGACCTCTCTCTGACCATCCGCTATAACTTCAACACCGCCGGCTCCCGCTACAAAGGCCACGGAGCAGCCAACGCCGACAAATCCCGTTTCTAAGAGTGTGTCTGTGTGTCTTTGGCGTTTTATCGGGGTGGTTTTGTGGTTATGCCGGAAAGTATTGCTACCTTTGCCTTATGATTTCGCATCTGAAGTTTTCCCGAAAGTGTTGGTGGCTGCCGGTGAGCTGTGTGCTCGTGGCTGTTGCTGTGGCGTTGCTCACCTTGCAAGGAGTGACGGTGGGTGATGACTTGGGGTATCTTTTTGCGGATGCGCAATTGCATGCCGGTGGCGGAGGCCGGGTTTCTACTCTCAAAGATGTATTGGATACGCAGATATCGCATTTCCTGACCTTCAACGGGCGCATTATTGTGCACTCTCTCACGCAGATCATGCTGATGGATGGCATGCGTTGGATTTACGCACTGCTCAACGGTAGCTTTTTTGCGCTCATGTGGATAGGAGTGTGCAGGCTATGTGCAGCCTCCGAGCGAATTTCGCCCCGTGTGGCTGTGTGCTGTTTGTTCCTGCTTTGGTGGTTGATGCCGGCGCCCGGTGTCATTTGGCTGTCGCTCGTGGCTTTTGCTCTGAATTATCTTTGGCCGGCGGTGTGCGCCGTGTGGTTGTTGGAGGGCATCAATCGCATTTTCGAGGGTCGATGCCGGCGTCCGGTGCTGTGGCTTTTGCTTGCATTCGTGTGTGGCACATTGCAGGAATCCTTCGCTCTGCCGCTGCTGGGGGGTATCGGTTTGAGTTGGCTGATTAAGCGCAATCGCAGGCTTCTATATATAGGTATAGCGTTGCTGTGTGGAGCCGCTGCGCTTTTAGGAGCGCCCGGCAACTATGCCCATGCTTCTGCCGGGGGTGGTTTCTCACCTGAGGTGCTGCTGCACAAGACTCTGTTCATGCTGCGTGACCTGTTTCGCACGCCGCTTCCCTGGCTGGCGCTTCTGTACATCTCGCTTGCTTTCAAGGCGCGGACACGTCGTCTGTTGCGCCCGGACAGAATGGAACTGTTGCTGCTTCTCTCCATTGGATGTGCTTTGCTGTTGGGCGTTTTGTCTTACACTGCGCTGCGTCAGCTGGTGGCACCCTCACTGTTCGCGGTAATCCTTATTGGCCGCATAGGAGTGAGGGTAGGGGAATGCTTCTCCCCGAGAGGCAGGCAGATGCTGGCCGGAGTGGCACTGACGTTGACACTGTTCTTGATGGGAGCCGGTTACCTGCTGCGAATGGAGACGGCCGAGCGCCTGCGCAGAGTGGAAACTGCCGTTGCGCGAGGGGAGACCATACTGTGGATTGATTGTTCCGGCGCACCATATAATAATCCGCTTTGCAGCATCCTTCTCCGGAGGATGGATGATGATCCCTTTGCCGATGATTTGCTTCACATTGTCTTTGATGCCAACACACGCAAAGGATTGTGGCGTCGACATTCCCCAAGCCCGGAGCAGAAGAAATCGCCTGAGATACTGCCTGTTACCCGCGATTCAATCCGGAAGGCCGGCCGTCAGCTCCCCATCCGCCGGGAACTGGGCCTCTTCCCCGTGCATCCGTTGGATGCACGTTATTCCCTGCTGATTACTCAGGCAGCCGACACATTGCCTGACCTCCGTTTCCCTGATGACACACATCTTCAGTTCGCTTCCGTCAAGATGGGCGACACCCTCTACCTGGTTGTCCCGGCACAGGCTAAGACCGTGAGAATCAAGACCCTTCATTAGCTCATACAGCTTTAGATGTATGCCAACCATACCTATAATGAGGTATGGCGAAGGCATCGGGTGCCTGCAATTACCCAAAATTTGAGTATTGTAAGGCTCTGAGAATGGCAGTAATTTTGCACCGGAATTCAGATTCAACATTTATCATGACCAAAAACCGGCGCAAAAGCACTTGGAAATTCATTCATAACAGGATCGGCCTCGTTGTCCTGATTCTGGCGCTGTTGTTTTGTGTCTCAGGCATTATTCTCAACCACCGCGAGCTCTTCAGCTCATGCGGCGTGAGTCGCAGTCTGCTTCCCTCCTCCTATCGCATATCCTCTTATAATCAAGGCGTTGTCAAGGGCACTCTCCCTCTTGGTGGTGACTCACTGCTTGCCTATGGCTCCGTCGGGGTATGGCTTACTGACAGCACCTTTACCCGATTCTCCGACTTCAACGCCGGCTTCCCCGAAGGTGTTGACGCCCGTAGCGTTCGCAATATAGTGCGTGATTCGAGTGGTCGCACATGGTGTGCCGCTCAATTCGGACTCTATCAGCTGGATGGTCAGCGTTGGGCTGAGGTCTCTTTGCCCGATAATAAAGAAAGACTCACCGATGTTACGCTTTCTGCCGATGGCGCGTCGCCGGTAGTCCTGACCCGATCAGCTCTCTATCGCTTGAGCAATAATAGCTCAGCCTTCGAGCGCAAAGAGCTGCCTGCGCCTATCGATTACCAACCCAAAGTAACCCTGTTTAAGACAATCTGGCAGCTTCACAGTGGAGAACTGTTCGGCATTGTAGGTCGCATTGTGGTTGATGTAATTGCTCTGATAATCATCTTCTTATGCGTGACCGGCATAATAGTGTTTCTCCTTCCTTACAGCATCCGCCGAAAGAAAGAAAAGGTTGACAAACACAAGATTCCGGCTCTGAAATGGAATCATCACTGGCACATTCGTGTGGGATATTGGAGCTTGATTCTAACTTTCCTTATAGCCTTCACCGGCACATGCCTGCGTCCGCCGCTGATGATTCCGTTTGTGCTGCTGAAGACTTCTCCCGTGCCCGGTTCCTCCATGGCTTCCGACAATGTGTGGCACGACAAGCTGCGCGGCTTGCGCTATAACGCAGCTGACTCAACCTGGTTGATTTCCACCTCCGAAGGTTTTCTGCGTGCTGACGCTGACTTCGCTGCAGCGCCCCAACTGATAGCTAAAGATAAAGCACCCGTAATCTCTCCGATGGGCATCAACGTGTTTGAACCCTCCGGCACCGGCGAATGGATAATAGGCTCATTCAGCGGAATGACGCGTTGGAATCCGGCCACAGGTGCAGTGACAGATTACTTCACCGGCCGGCCAGTGGACCACAGTAGTCGAGGGGCGGTCTCCTCAACGCTGGTCAGCGGCTACAGCGCTGATTTGAAAGGCAGTAAGCCCGTAGTGTTCGACTATGCAAAAGGGGCACCTTCGCTTCCTGCGACTCCTGAATTGCTCACGACGCAGCCCATGTCGCTTTGGAATTTCGCTTTGGAACTCCACGTAGGCCGCTGCTTCTCGCCTATACTCGGCCCCTTCTCCGAACTCTACGTGTTCCTCTCCGGCCTCCTCTTGATGCTGATACTCATTTCAGGGTATATCATCCGCCGCAGGCACCTGAAGCATCGTCTGCAAAAACTTCAATCCGAACAAAATAAAATTACAAACAATAAAACACACTAAAAAGTTATGAACAAGATTACTTCAATCGCAATGGCGATGTTCGCCTCCCTCTGTCTCCTCTTTACTACCACCTCCTGCAGCGACGACAATGATGAACCCGCAGCACCCGCAGCAAAGAGCGTTGCCGGCACATATCACGGCGACATGAGCTGCACCGTTATGGGCTCAGAGGACATCTTTGAAGACATGACTTTCGTGGTTAAAGCAACCGATGACTCCACTGTAGAAATCACCACTCCCAGCTTCGGTAACCCCCCGATGCAGATGCCTTCAGTAGTTGTGCCCGGCGTGAAAGTGTCCGGAACTGACGGCAACTACACTCTCGCTCCCACTACTTACGAGGGCACTACCGACGCCGGCAAGAAATACTCAGTGATTCTTCAGGGTAGCTATGCCGAAGGCAAAATCACCATCAACTACAACATGCAGTATGGCGCAATGCCCATGCCCATGATCTGCTCCTTCACCGCTGCAAAGTAAAATCAACCGATAAAGTTCGGCATGGACTCTGATTCATGCCGGACTTTTATAATAATAACCAAACAGAAAAGAATGAGCGCATTATTGCCCATACTTCTCATGATCAGTCAGCCTCTCGCCACTGCATCCGATGGTGCCGCTGCAGCTGAGACTGACTCCATCAACCGTCTCGACGAGGTGGTTATTACAGCCACCCGCACCCCCCGTGCACTCAAGGATGTGCCCGTAGTGACCCAGCTCATCACGGGCGACGACATCAAACATGCTGATGCCACCAATATCCAGGATTTGCTCACCGAAGAACTTCCCGGCCTCGAATTCGGCTATGCCATGAGCCAGGAAACCGCCCTAAACATGAGTGGATTCGGTGGCAGCGCAGTGCTCTTCCTTGTGGACGGCGAACGCCTCGCCGGCGAGACTATGGACAATGTGGACTACAACCGATTGAGCCTCGGCAACGCATCACGCGTAGAGGTAGTCAAAGGTGCCTCCTCAGCCCTCTACGGCGCCAACGCCGTGGGTGGCGTGGTCAACATCATCTCCCGCGAAAGCACTCAGCCCTGGCACGCCAATGTAAACTCCCGCTTCAACAGCGCCGGCAATGAATGGCGTGCAGGTGCCAACTTCGGATTTAATCTCGGCAAGTGGAACTCCACCACAGATTTCCAGTACGTAACCTCCGACAAAATTGAGCTGACCGATGCTTTCGATACTCAGTCAAGCTTCCAGCAGGTGTGGGGTGGCAACTCTCTTAATGTCAAGGAGCGACTTCAGTTCCGCCCCAATGACAGAGTGCGACTGATTGCCCGCGGCAACTTCTTCCAGCGTCACAGCGACCGCTCCAACTACGTGGATCGCTACAACGACTACTCAGCCGGACTGCGAGGCGTATTCAACCTCTCTGACGCGCAAACCCTCGAAGCCTCTTACAGCTACGACCAATATGACAAGGCCCGCTTCGTGGGTGGCGCACGCACGCATGACCATGACTACTCCAACCGTCAGAACATCCTGCATGCTCTTTACACTCATGTCTTCGGCAACAACTCTTTGGTTGTAGGTGCTGACTACATGAACGACTACCTGCTGACCTATCAGTTCAAGACCGGCGACACACATGAGCAGAACTCTTTCGATGGATTTGCTCAGTTTGACTACAATCCGGTGCACTGGTTCAACGTAGTTGCAAGCGTGCGCGGCGACTATTTTTCCGCTGCATCCTGCGGCGCCATAACCTCCCGCCTGGCCACAATGTTCAAGATTGACACCTTCTCAATCCGCGCATCTTACGCCGGCGGTTTCCGTGCCCCCACGCTCAAAGAGATGTACATGAGCTTCGACATGGCCGGCATTCAGATGATTTACGGTAACCCTGACCTCAAGCCCGAACGCAGCCACAACTTCAATGTTGCTTTCGAGCAGAACGGTCGTGTGAATTCCGGAATCTTCCAGGGTGCTTACAATGTTACCCTCATGGGCTACTATAACTACTATGACCGTCGAATCACCACCACCGACTTCCCCGGTGATGCCGATCGCGAAGAGGGTGCCATCTATTGCAACGAAGATGGAGTGAAGGTCTGCGGTCTTGATGCAACCTTCCGTTATCGTTTGGCTATGGGCCTCGGAGCAAGCGTGCACTATAATTTCCTGCACATGGGTGGCCGCACGGTTGATTCGCAATTCTCGCAGCCCCGTCCGCACTCAGCCACCTGGCGTCTGGACTACGACCACCGGTTTAATAAGTACTACAAGCTTTATGCATCCATCTCCGGTCGTTACCTCGGCAAGCCCGACTCCAATCTTGAGACCGATGGTGCTTACTCCCTTTGGAAATTCACTCTCCAACAGGAGGTATGGAAAGGCATCAGTGTGAACTTCGTGGTTGACAACCTGCTGAACTATCGTCCGAAAGTTTACTATTGGAACTCAGCCACTACGACCGGCACCACATTCCAGGTGGGTGTCTCCATTGACATAGACTCAATTTTCTAACAATTTGACAATAAAAGAATTGGCATCGAAATATTACAGATGACACGTAAAAAAATAATTCTCCTGTCCATCATAGGGGTCGCGGTGATAGCCGCGGCCTTTGTGGCGTGGAATAGATATGCCTCCCGAACCCGCATTGCCTTCGTCAACTATCAGGCAATCCAGCTCGGACAAATCTCCAAGGCTAACGACAATTCCTCGATTAAAATTTGCGAACTCCCCGTGGAGGAACTCGACAAGGCCGGCGACTATGACATGGTCTTTCTTAACGGTATGGGCCTGCGCGTAACAGATGAGCAGCGACAAGCGCTCATTGATGCTGCCGAGAGCGGTACCCCTGTGCTCACTACAGCCGCCACTAACCCGCAGAACTACATTGTTTCGGTCGATTCCGTCGACATGGAATACATGAAGCAATACCTGGCCGGCGGTCGTAACAACTACCGCAACCTGCTGGCTTACGTGCGTCGCTTCATCGACGGCAAAAAGCTCTTTGCTCCCATGCCCGGCGACCCCGAGGTCTTTGAATCCTCACTGCTCTACTACCCGGCCGGCGATGGCGACGAAAAACACTTCAACACCATTGCCGAGTATGAGGCTTTCCTCAAGAAAAGCGGCAAGTGGAAAGAGGATGCACAGCGCATCATTCTCACCGGACAGATGGGTGTCCCCGACAGCCTGGTCGCCTCTTTTGAGCGAAAAGGGAAGATGGTTTATCCCGTCGCCAATATTCAGATGCTCATTGCCAAGGGTCACGCCGACTCAATTCAGGCATCGGCTATGATTAATATGGCTCACGGCCGTATGGGCGACATGGTAGTTAACTATCTTGAAACCAACAATATCCCCCTCTTCTCCCCGCTCAATGTCAACCGCGACTATCAGGAATGGATGGATGACAAGCAGGGAATGAGCGGCGGCTTCCTCTCGCAGAGTATCGTGACTCCCGAGATTGACGGCGCCGTGCGTCCGTATGCTCTCTTTGCGCACTTCACCGGCGACGACGGTCTTCCCTACGTGGAAGCAATCCCGGAACGCCTCACTGAGTTTGTTGAGACCGTTGACAATTATCTGAGTCTGCGCACCAAGCAGAATGCTGACAAGAAGGTGGCTATCTTCTATTTCAAAGGCCCGGGTCAGACGGCTCTCGTAGCTGAAGGCATGGAAGTGGCTCCCTCGCTCTTTAATCTGCTTTCACGCATGAAGCAGGAGGGATACAAGGTTGATGGGCTGCCCGCCTCTGCCGAAGAGCTGGAGAAGCTCATCATGCAGCAGGGCAAAGTGTTCAACGAATATGCCAAGGGTGCGCAGGCTGATTTCGTCAAGACTGCTCATCCCGAGATTATCAAGAAAGGCGACTACGACAGTTGGACCGCCAAGGCATTCTCCAAGGAGATGCGTGCAGCGGTTGACTCTGTCGACGGGGCTTTCCCCGGACATGGCTTGCATGATGCCGACGGCAACCTTGCTTTGGCCCGTCTCTCCTTCGGCAACGTAGTGCTTATTCCCCAGACTGCCGCCGGCCTTGGCGACGATGACTTCAAAATCGTGCATGGCACTGACGCCGCTCCTCCGCACAATTACACCGCAGCCTATCTCTGGGCGCGCTATGGCTTCGGCGCTGATGCTCTGATTCATTTCGGCGCTCACGGTTCGTTGGAATTCACCCCCCGCAAGCAGGTGGCTCTCGGCAGCAACGACTGGAGCGACCGTCTCGTGGGCACGCTGCCTCACTTCTATATCTATTCTACCTCCAATGTGGGCGAGGCCATGATTGCCAAGCGCCGTTCCTATGCCGGCATTATCAACTATCTGACTCCCCCCTTCATGGAGAGCAATGTGCGCGGCATTTATAAAGACCTCTCCGATGCCATCGCTGACTATAACAAACTTGCTGCGGCCGATAAGCCGGATCAGAAGGCTGTGGCTGCTGCCGCTGCCCGCGTGAAGAAATTCACTGTGCAGCTCGGCATTCATCGTGAGCTGAGACTCGACAGCATTATGACCAATCAGTATTCAGCTGACGATATTCTCCGCATCGAAAACTTCTCAGAGGAGTTGGCCAACGAGCGTATCACAGGTGCGCTCTATGTAATGGGCACCCCCTATACTCCCGACCATATCCGCACCACGGTTATGGCAATGACAGTTGATCCCTTGGCCTTCAGCCTGCAAAAACTGAAGAAGGGTGCCAAGGTTACCCCCTTCCGTGAGCAGGCCACTCAGATTGTGACCACTCTCCTTAACCGCGGCACTGCTGCCGATGATGCTATGATTTGCTCATTGGCAGGCATCACTCAGCAGCAGCTCGACAAGGCTCGCGAGACCCTCGCTGCCGTTGAGGACTCCAAAGACCTCTTCTCGAAGATGATGGTCATGGGCTCTTCTATGCCCTCCGCACCTCAGGCAACCTCTAAAATAGCTGACCGAAAGGAACCTAAAAAGGCTCACGGCATGATTCCCGGCATGTCGCCGGAGAAAGCCCTGGCCATGGCTAAGAAGATGGGAGCTGACCCGGCTGCCCTCAAGAAGATGGAGGAAGCTATGAAGAAGAAATCCGTAACCCCCGGTGCCAAAGGTGGCAAGGGTGGCAAAGGTGGTCATCCCGGCGGAATGCCCGGCATGGGTGCTCCGGAAGTCTCCAAGGAGGAGATGGAGTTTGCCACTGCTGTTGGTGAGCTGGAGCGCTCTCTCAGCAACGTCATCACTTATCGCGACGCGCTTGCATCCAGTCCGGAGGCCGAGATGCTGTCAGTGCTCAACGGCTTGAGCGGCGGATATATAACTCCGACCTCAGGTGGTGACCCGGTGCTGAACCCCAACATTCTTCCCACCGGTCGCAACATGTTTGCAGTCGATGCTGAGTCAACCCCCTCAGCGGCAGCCTGGGAGAAGGGTAAGGATTTGGCTCAGAAGACAATTGAAATGTACCGCAAGCAGCATGGTGACTCAATCCCCCGCAAGGTGAGCTACACGCTTTGGAGCAGTGAGTTCATCGAGACTGATGGTGCCACGATAGCACAGGTGCTCTACATGCTTGGTGTCGAGCCGGTGCGTGACCCCTTCGGCCGCGTTACTGATTTGCGTCTGATTCCTTCCAAGGAGCTGGGACGCCCCCGCATTGATGTGGTGGTTCAAACCTCCGGTCAGCTCCGCGACCTGGCCGCTTCCCGCCTGTTCCTCATCTCCCGTGCAGTCAAGATGGCTGCCGAGGCCAAAGACAAGGAGTTCCCCAACTACGTTTCTGAAGGTGTGGTTGAATCAGAACGCTACCTTGTGGAGAAAGGCATGTCGCCGAAAGAGGCTCGCGAGGCATCCACCTCACGTGTGTTCGGTGGTGTCAACGGCAACTATGGCAGCGGCATCCAGGGAATGGTAGAGGCCGGCGACCGTTGGGAAAAAGACTCCGAAATAGCCGAGACCTATATGGCTAACATGGGAGCCGCCTACGGTTCGGAAGAGGATTGGGAGCAGCTGCGCGAACATGCGTTTGAGGCTGCGCTGACCCGCACTGATGTCGTAGTGCAACCCCGCCAGAGCAACACCTGGGGTGCACTCAGCCTTGACCACGTCTATGAATTCATGGGCGGCATGAACCTCTCCGTGCGTGCCGTTACCGGCAAGGATCCCGATGCCTATCTCTCCGACTATCGCAACCGCAGCAACGCGCGCATGCAGGAGGTGAAGGAAGCAATCGGTGTGGAAAGCCGCACAACCATTCTTAACCCCACATATATCAAGGAGAAGATGAAGGGTGGTGCCGGCGATGCGGCTGCGTTTGCAGATGTTGTCACCAACACTTACGGCTGGAATGTGATGAAGCCTGATGCTATCGACAATGAACTGTGGGATGACATCTATTCCACCTATGTCGAAGACAAATATAATCTGGGCACCAAGGATTACTTCTCAAAGACCAGCCCCGCCGCATTGCAGGAAATGACGGCCGTAATGCTTGAGACTGCCCGTAAGGGTATGTGGAAAGCTACTCCGGAACAACTCTCAAAGCTGGCCGAACTTCACACCGAAATGGTCAACGAATATGGCGCTGCCTGCTCCGGATTCGTCTGTGACAACGCCAAGCTTCGCGACTTCATCTCCGAGAAGGTCGACAAGCAGACCGCCTCGCAATACAACAGTGCCGTTGCCACCGCACGCGCCGAGAACATTGCCGGCGACGATGGCATGGTAATGAAGAAGGATGAGATGAACTCCGTGGAGACTGCCACTAATCACATCAACGGCATCATTGTGGCCGTTGTGGTGGTTGTTCTGCTGGCCGGATTCGTAATCCTTGTGCGTCGCCGTCGTAAATCGCAGAAGAACAACAAGTAATGGAAATTGTAGTAACCATAATAATGCTCCTGGTGGGCTTGAGCTTCATGCTCAAGCTCACCTTCCACGGAGCTGTCGGCAAGGTGGTGCTTTGCCTCGTGGGCGCATTGTTTGTGGCCTTCACGTGGGAGTACGCCACGACTCAGTCGAAGACGCAGATTGCCGATTGGCTAACGCGCCCTGACCTGATGCTCGACACATCCGTGATTCTCACCATCGACGTCTTTTTTCAGATAGCCTTCTGTGTCCTGATGGCACGTAAACTCTCCGGTGCGCCGGTCAGCAAGATGCAGAACGTGATGCTTCAGGTGTCGCTCTGGTTCCCCGGACTGTTGATTTTCCCCGTACTGTTCTCCCTGCTTGTGCAGCTCATTTTTTCGCTCCCCGGCATGGATTTCGCACTAATAGGTTGGGGCACCGCCGGCGCTTTGCTTGTGCTGATGCCTCTGCTGGCGCTGGGGGTAGAATGGCTGCTGCCTGAGAGTGACATGCGCCTTGAAATGACGTTCCTCCTGAATGCGCTGATTGCCCTGCTGGGAGTTGTAGCCACAGTCAATGGCCGCACGGCTGCCGTCGGCACTAATAAAGTGGAATGGGATGCCCTCGGTGGTGTACTCGCTCTGCTGGTTGTCGGCGCGATTGCCGGCTTCATCATTAACAAAATTTATCTTCGCAAAAAGCTTTCCAAACAATGAATACCATCTCTAATATCCTGTATTGGATTTCCACCGGACTGCTCGTGCCGGTCATCGTCCTGCTCATCTTCTTTTTCATTCGCGCTATAATCCTCATCGGCGCATTCTTCGGTCAGTATATGCAGGTGAAGCGCACCACCTCCCGCCTGTATTCGCAGATTGAGAAGCTCACCCCCGCCACCCTCCGGGAATTTGAGTCGCAGCTGAGCGACAAACCCTCCTCACTCGTTGAGTCCTATGCACGCAAGATTCTGGCAGCCAAGGGTGACCGCGCCCGTACTGACCTGCTCCTCTCTGAATATGAGATTGCAGCAGAGAAGAATATCTCAACTTCAAAGGTGCTGACAAAGATGGGCCCCATTCTTGGTCTTATGGGCACACTGATTCCTATGGGTCCGGCACTCGTGGGCCTCGCTACCGGCGACATCGCCTCAATGGCTTACAACATGCAGGTGGCCTTTGCCACAACCGTAGTAGGCCTTGTGGTGAGTGCCATCGGCTTCATTACCCAGCAGGTTAAGGAGCGTTGGGCCATGAAGAACCTGACCATTCTCGAGTTCGTTGCCAACACTGTTTCACCCTCCACTGACCAAGCAGCATGAGAAGAAGACGCAGCCTGCTTCGCCGCAGCGAAGACTCCGACCCGATGAGTGTCGTGAGCAACCTCTTCGACGTGGCCATGGTCTTTGCCGTAGCGCTGATGGTGGCTCTCGTCAGCCGCTACAACATGACGGAGATGTTCTCGCAGGAGGACTTCACTATGGTCAAGAACCCCGGCAAGGAAAACATGGAAATCATCACGAAAGAGGGTGAGAAAATCAACCGATACACCCCCTCAGAGGATAAGGACCCCGCGCAGGGCAACAAGGGCAAGCGAGTAGGCGTGGCCTACGAGCTGGAGAACGGCGACATCATCTATGTCCCCGAAGACACCCCCGCTCCCTGACGAACATCCGGATAACAATCATTGCTAAGACTGTGCCGCGCTTCTTTGCGTAGGCGCAGTTTCTTTTTCTTTATTATAGGTATTTCATTGAAGAAAAGGGGCAGTTGGTTGAATTATTTTGTCCAAAAGGATTATTACGCGTTATTTCGCAGAACGAATCAAACAGACTTAAAAGTTAAGTTCGATTGACATCCAAACATACTTTAACTTAAGTGGATATCTGCTGTAAATTCATATCATTTATTATAAACTCTAAAACCTGAACAATGATTAAAAAACTTTGCGCGGTTGTTATGCTTGCTCAGATTGTCGCATTGTCAATGGCAGAGACTCCATTGACAATGATTCTTCAAACGGAAGATGGCGCTGTTGCAGAAATTGAAGCTGCATCGTTGGTGATGTCGGTTTCCGGAGATAAGTTGGTGGTGACCAATGGTCGGAATAATTTGGATTTTGAGCTTTCCAAGCTCACCAAGATGTATTTTGCCGGTGATGCGTCAGGTATAAACATGGTTACCTCTGACTTAAACAATGAGGAGGCTAATGTCTATACTGTGGATGGGTTGTATTTAGGACGGTATGACTCCGTTGCTTCAGCCAAGTCTGAGTTGCCAAGGGGTGTTTATCTGGTGAAAACATCTGATGGAAAAACCATAAAAATATCAGTTCGATGAAAAAGCTTTTGATTGCGTGCCTCTCCGGCTTGTCTGTGATACCCGCAGTGGCAGAAACGTTTAATATCAGGGTCGGCAGTGTGGTTTATTCAGCACCGGTAGACGCATGCGGAGAGATGATATATTCGCATGGGAGCACGCTGACTGTGCTTGGGAAGGATTATGCTCTTGCGGATGTGACTGGAATGACGGTAGACGATTGCCCGGTTGAGGCCGGCAAAGTCGTAATAACTTATGCTGATGATGCTGCCACAGTGGCAGTGGATGCTTCGATAGCCCGATTCCTTGATATCACGGTTTCAGAGGCTAAGGTTGACATAGTGCAGCATGATGATGTTTCGGCCACCAATGGCGGCGAAATTACATATGTTTTGCGCGGTCGTAGCGAAGAGGGCTCTTTCAGCATGTCGGGAGCATATAAAGCTACCGTGGTGCTCGATGGAGTGGAGTTGAGCAGCACGTCTGATGCTCCGGTCGACATCCAGAATGGGAAACGAATAAAACTGATGTTGGCAGATGGCACGATGAATCGGTTGGCCGATGGAGCATCCGGTTCGCAGAAAGGATGTGTCGTATGTAAAGGTCATCTGGAGATTCATGGCTCCGGAAGTCTTGAGGTTATCGGAAATAAGGCTCATGGCATTTATTCAAAAGAGTATGTGACGTTGCAGGATGCCTCGGTGTCAGTGACTTCGGCTGTTAAGGATGGCCTGAACTGCAATCAGTATTTTGAAATGCAGAGTGGAGAGTTGACGATTTCAGGTGTAGGGGATGATGGCATTCAGGTTTCGTTTAAGGATGACGTTGACCGAGCGGATGAGGATACCGGCTCAATTATAATTGTCGGAGGGAAAATTGATGTGTCTGTCACTGCGATTGCAGCGAAGGCCATTAAAGCTGACGGCGATATATTTGTGAGCGGAGGAGAAGTCGATGCCCGGGTGAGCGGTGACGGCAAATGGGACTCGGACGCTCTTAAAACGAAGGCCTCCACTTGCATGAGTGCTGACGGACAAATGGTAATCTCCGGAGGAATATTGACTCTCTTGGCCACCGGAAGTGGAGGCAAGGGAATCAGTGTTGACGGCGACTTGAACATTGCTGGAGGTACGGTAACGGTTACTACCTCCGGAGGATTGTTCGCCTATGTGAATGGCAAGGAATATACTAATTATACCGGAAATACAGACCATCTTGACAGCGACTATAAGTCCTCACCCAAAGGAATCAAAGCGGATGGCAATGTCACTATTGATGGTGGCTACATAACTGTAACCACTACGGGTATAGGCGCAGAAGGAATTGAAAGTAAGGCTATCATGACTGTTAATGATGGAAAGTTAGACATAAGGAGCTATGATGATGGCCTTAATTCTTCGAGCCATATGTACCTGAAAGGTGGAGATATTACTGTGGTCGCAACCAATAATGATGCGATTGACTCCAATGGAAACATGTATATTGAAGGAGGTGTTATCCGCGCATGTGGAGCCTCTGCGCCTGAATGTGGTATTGATGCAAATGAGGAGGAGGGCTACTCTGTTTATTTTACCGGAGGTGTGCTGATAGCTATAGGCGGGGGAAACTCGACCCCATCCTCTTCGTCATCAACTCAACCTTATGTCAGTGGTTCTTTGTCGGTGACCTCCGGCGGAGTGGTTACTCTGTATGATGGCAGTGATGCGGTTGTTTCTTTTGACATTCCGGAGAATTACAATCCATCGGCAGGTGGAGGTTTTGGCGGGAATTTTATGCCCGGTGGTGGTCCCGGTGGTGGAGGCCCCGGATTCGGTGGAAACATGGGTCAGTCAGTACTGATTACTTGTCCCGGGCTCATTTCCGGCAGCTCCTATACGCTTAATTCCGGCAATACCTCATCGTCCGTCAAGGCTCAATTGACCGGCAATAGCGGCGGCTTTCCGAGGTAAGTAGAGATTCATTCCAAGCAAGAGGATGTGTCGCGTTTTTGCAGACGTTGGCGCATCCTCTTGCTTTTGAAATCACTCACAATCACGATTGCCTTTTCAATGGCGGCGAGGCTTCTGACATACTGCGACACTGAGGTCATCTTGACTTTTTTCAGGGTTATTCATAGTTATGTCTGGAAATGCTTAACTTTGCACTGTCAATCAGGGATAGTGAAGTCTCCGGAATATGAACGTTATATCAAGATATTAACATGACTGAGAAGGAGAAGATGCTTAAGGGCATGATTTATGATGCCAATTACGACCCGCAGCTGATTGCCGAAAGGCTTGACTGCAAGGAGAAGTGCAGAGATTATAATGACCTGCGTCCGAAGGATGTGCAGGGAAGAGAGGCGCTCCTCAAATCGATATTGGGAAGGGTGGAAGGTGGCATACTGATTGAGCAACCCTTCTATTGCGACTATGGCTATAATATTGAGGTCGGGAGGAATTTCTTCGCTAACTTCAATCTGGTTATCCTTGACGAAGCTCGCGTGAGGTTTGGTGACAATGTGTTTATTGCTCCCAACTGCTCGTTTTATACGGCCGGCCATCCTATTAGCCCCGAGGAGCGCAATAAGGGATTGGAATATGCCCGCCCGATAACTGTGGGCAATAATGTCTGGATAGGTGGTAATGTTTGCGTGCTGCCGGGAGTGAGCATTGGCGACAATTGTGTAATCGGAGCCGGAAGCGTGGTCGTCAGGGATATTCCCTCCGGCAGTGTGGCCGTTGGGAATCCCTGCAAGGTTGTGAAGAGAGTGGATTGAGGCGGCACGTGCGTCAGGGATGCAGCGGACGCAGGGTGAAGGTTTGAGGCGGAGTGAGCAGGAAGCGGAGCGGACGGTGTACGCGCTGCTTCCATGCGCTCTCTTCGTGCGGCGCACCGGGATAGACTCCGGAGTCAAGGCTGACACCATGGCGATAGCCAAGGCTATTGCAGAGGGCTATTACGCGGTCATCCCATTTGTCATAGTATGCGTCGATGGTCTCTGTGCCACGGTCGAAGTATAGTTTATGGCTGTCGGGGGAGGGGAGATGTTTGGCAAGGTAATCATACATGGCCCGGGGGAAGCGCTCTTCGCCGGCAGCGTAATCAGTAACCGAGCCAACCCAATGAGTGGACAGGCAGGCTGCTCCACCGTAGATTTCGGGATATTCACATATCATGTAGGCCGACATAAGTCCCCCCATGCTTGAACCCATTACAAAGGTGTTCTCCGGGCCGGAGAGCACACGATATTGCTGCTCAATCATGTCACGCAGGGTGGTGCTCACAAATTTGGCATAGGCATCTCCGCGCAGAGGTGTAGTCAGGAATTTACCGTTGCGGGCTTCCTGAAGGAGCACTGTGTCGTTGAAGAGCGCCTGCGGCATGAGGTCGGCCACTCGGCTTTCAGGGATGCTATGGATGCCGACTATCACGGGAGCTACTATAAGCCCTGTTTCGTTGAGGCGGGAAACCACAGAATCCATTTCCCAGGACTGGTGATTCCAGGTCGTTGCGGCATCAAACAGGTTTTGTCCGTCGTGCATATAGAGCACGGGCAGATAGCTTTCTTTATTGGCAAGATACGATTCCGGCAGCCAAACGTCGACGGTGATTGTGTCCTGCATTTCGGGTGAATACAGGTAGTGGCGGTCGATGCGACCGGCATCCGGTGTTTGCAGAGGAGGGAGCGCACCTGCGGCTGTAATTGCTGCGCAGGCAGCGAGTGCAAGCAATGAGTATCGCATTTTGTTGTGGTATTGTGTTTGGTTTGAGGACAGGGATGTTTGTTGTGTGTCCCGGCATTTATCGGAGCTGCAGCAGTGAAAATATATAAATGATGCAGCCGACCATTGCCGGTATTCATATAACGATATGGATTCTGCGTTTAGTATTTTCGCTGCAATTATCAAACATCCATAGTTTGGCGTTGTGTTGAATTGTCGGCTTTAAGTGACTGTTCAAAATTAATTTATACTAACCAAGTGATTGTGTTCTGCCATTAATTTATATTATTTTAGGCCTCTTTCCGGCGCTTTCAGCCAAGTCTCATCGGTCACGGTGCCCGCACCGTTCCCTCTTCAGCTTGCTGAAATCTCTCGGAAACAGCCTCGAAAATAATATAAATTAATTTTGAACAGTCACTTATTCGGATGGTTACGTTGTGTTGCCGGTCAGTTGACCACTTCCATTTGCGTATTAATCCTCTGTGAGAAAAAATAAGTCTGTGATTAAATAGAAAGTGCGCCCGGTGGGGCGCACTTTCTATTGTTGAGGCTGTGAAGCCGGGGATTACATGTTCTGAAGTTTGAAGGTGACGGGGAGTGTGAAGTAAGAGCGAACGGCTGCACCGTTGTTCTTACCGGGGCTCCACTTAGGCATCTTGCGAACTACGCGGATAGCTTCCTTATCGAGTTCTTTGTCAACACCACGCACAACGGTGGGGTTGGTGATGCTGCCGTCTTTCTCAACCGTGAACTTCACGATAACCTTACCCTGCACATTGTTCTGCTGTGCGAGTTCGGGGTAACGGAGGTTGCTTGAGAGCCACTTCATGAGAGCGCTCTGACCGCCGGGGAAGGATGCCTGCTGCTCTACTGCCTCGAAAATCTTTTCGGGTTCGGGAGCGACTTTAACTTCGGGTTTAACCTCTTCAACGACCTGCACAGCTTTCACTGCGTCGTTTACCTGGCCAACGTCGATTTTACCTTCCTGGTTAACAGCACCTACCTGAGCTTCGTTCTCCTGGATTTCGTCCATGTTCTTGACTTCCTTGTCAGCATCGGCTTTATCCACGATAGCGATAGCGGTTACCTGCTGAGAGGCCACCTGCTCTTCGACGGTCTGTTCTTCCGGTTCGGGTTGCTCTTCATATTTAACTTCTTCCTCTTCTTCCTGAGCTTCCTGTTCGTTGAGCATTTCAATCTGGCTCATCTGCTCACCCTTGGCGCGAGCCTCTTCTTCAGCTTTCTTGAAGTCGAGGTAAGCGCTGTAAGAGATTACAGCCACAGCGATAGCTATCAGAAGAATGATGAGACCAATCAGGGCCATCCAGTGGCGACGGTTGCTTCGCTGGCGCATTACGTATGCACCGAAGTCCTTGTTTTTACCATCGAATACTATGTTGGTCCATTCACCGGATGTAAGATTTACTCCTTTTGCCATATGTGTATGTCTTCTTATTAGTCGGGTTAATAAATCTTACTCAGGTTACTTATGACGGCTTTGGAAGTCCTCGAGGAGGGCTTTGTCCTGAGCCGTGAGGTTATCAATCTGGTAACGTGCAATCTGGTTAATCTGCATTTCGTCAAGCAGGGCTACGAGAGAGCCGTAGGAGGCTGCGTCGGTTGCCTTGATGATGATGGTGAGTTTGCCATACTGCTCGTCGTTACGGACGATACGGGCGAGGCTGTCGAACTGAGCCTGGTTCAGCTCGCCTGCTTTGAATTTCTCGCGCAGGGGGTTGATGGCTTCGAGCACTGCCTTGTTACGCTTTGTGATGAGGCTGCGGATGCCGTCTTTGTCGCCCATGTTGAAGGTAGCTTTGACGAGCTTCTCCTGGCCGGCAGGCATGTTGACCTTAATGTTGGCCGGGTCAGTTTCGTCAAGGATTTTGATGCCGCCTTCAGCGGTGGGGATTTCAGCGGGTTTGCCTTCGTAGTAGTAAATCTCAGGCTTGATGCCGCCGATGGTATCGGGCTGTCCGTTGGGGAGGCGCTTGGCGTCGACGATGATAGTCACAGCGTCGGCTGCACTGGCCTGGTTCATTTGCTCCGTGTTCAGGTTCTCCTTGTTGGAGGGGAGTGCGATGTTAAGAGTCTGAGTCTTAATCATCGTTGTACACAGCATGAAGAACGTGATAAGAAGCATGTTCATGTCAACCATGGGAGTGAAGTCCACACGGATGGTCATTTTTTTCTGGTGGTTCTTGCCTTTGCCGTTGCCACCGCCTGATTCAATCTGTGCCATGTCCTTATGATTCTTCTTGTTTGAGGGCAGTCACAAGGGTAAATTTGTTTTTACCGATGGTCTGCATATTATCCATAATCATGTGCACTGTCTCGAAGCGGGTAGACTGGTCAGCCTTGAGGGAGAAACCTGTGCCTTTGGAGATGGCTTTCTTGAGGTTGTCGTTAGACGTGCGTGAGATAGCCATGATCCACATCTGGTACTCAGTGAGACCTTTCTGATATTTGGAGGCGGAGATTCTCTCTTTCTCAGCTTCGGAGAGGTAGTGCACCGGAATACCGGTGTGTCGGCCTGTGTCTTCGAGTTTGCCTGCAATCCACTGGTCCTGAACTTCAGTGTCAGCGGAGAGGAAGGCGGGGAGTTCCTGGAAGGGAACGCCGAAGGATCCGAGTTTTGAGAAGGCGAGCTTCTGTTCGGGGGTGAAGGACACGGTTTTGCCGGTCTGTTGTGCGTATTCCTTGGTCATGTTTTCAAGGAGCTCCAGACGCATTTTCTCGTTGGAGGCTTCCTGAGTGGTGTCGTTGGTCATCGTAATCCAGACTTTACCCTGGGGGTTTACGAGAACCTGCGCCACGTTGTTCAGAGGCATCTCTTCAGTGGACACCGAGGGAGGGGTGTTCGCCTGGAAGGGTTCTTTAGCCAAGAACGTTGAAGTCAACATGAAGAAGGTCAGCAGGAGCACGGTCACGTCAGACATGGCGGTCATGTCGATGAACGTGCTCTTCTTGTTTTGTTTAACTCTTCCCATATTGCTATTGACTTATAAGATTGGTTAATGCAGTGAATTTATCCGTTTAGTCACTTTAGTCCTGCGGGCAGGGGATTAGTGGGTAGCGGAGAAAGTAGCTACGATAGAGAAACCAACTTCGTCGATAGCGTAGGTGAGGTTGTCGATTTTGTTAGTGTAGAAGTTGTAGGAGATAACAGCCAGCGCGCCGGTTGCGATACCGGTAGCGGTGTTGATCAGAGCCTCAGAGATACCGGTGGAGAGCTGAGTAGCGTCGGGAGCACCGGAGTTAGCCAGAGCCTGGAATGATTTGATCATACCCATTACAGTACCGAGAAGACCTACGAGAGTACCGAGAGTGGTCAGTGTAGCCACGATGGGGAGGTTCTGCTGCAGTGAGGGCATTTCGAGAGCGGTGGCTTCTTCAACCTCGTTGCGGAGGATAGTGAGCTTCTGCTCCTTGGTGAGGGTGGTGTTGGCGTCAAGCTCTTTGTACTTCACGAGCACGGCGTGTACTACGGCAGCTACGGAACCCTTCTGAGTTTTGCAACGGTTGAGAGCCTGGTCGATCTTGCCGGCAGCGAGGTCGCTCTTGATGTCGATTACGAATTTGGGCACGGAGCCTTTACCCTTAGCGGAAGCGAGGGCAATCCAGCGCTCGATGGAGAGAACGATTACAGTGAAGAGCAGGGTGATCAGGATAGGCACGATGAAGCCGCCCTTATACACGGTGCCTGCATAGTTCAGGGGGTGACCGTTAACGGGGTCGTTGTCGGAGAAGTTGGAGGGGTCGCCGAGAACGAAGATGAAGAGGCATACTGCGAAGATGGCGCAGATAACGATTACGAGGAACGCATTGGCGATACCCTTAACGTTAGAGATCTTCTCTTCTTTCTTTTTGGGAGCAGCTTTGGGGGCTGCGGGCTTGGGAGTTGTAGCTTCCATAGTGATGTGTGAGAATTTTGGTTATTAATATTAGTTGTTTTGTTTCAGGTTATATTCCTATCTTTGAAGTTATATCCGTAATAATATACGCGCCGGGGGTTGTATTATTGTCCCTGTAAATATAACTTTGCAAAATTACTGAAATATTTAGAGACGGCAAAGGGTCAGTGCTTCTAAAAAGTATGTTTTACAACATGTTTTTGCTCCCTGCGCCCTGATTTTTTAATGAAGTCGAGCTGTTGTCAGGATGTAATAAGCCCCGCAGTCGGCCTTTGACTCGACTGCGGGACTGTATCTTTGAATCAGTCGGCGGGACTGATTATTTCACTGCTGCCACGCCGGGGAGCACCTTGCCTTCGATGGCTTCAAGCAGAGCGCCGCCACCGGTGGAGACGTAGCTCACCTTGTCGGCCACGCCGAACTTGTTGACGCAAGCCACTGAGTCGCCGCCACCCACGAGGGAGAAGGCGCCGTTCTTGGTGGCCTCAACGATTGCATCGGCAATGGCACGGCTGCCGGCGGTGAAGTTGTCGAACTCGAAGACACCTGCGGGACCGTTCCAAAGGATGGTCTTTGCGGGGAGGATGGCCTCACGGAAAGCCTCGCGGGTTTCGGGACCGGCATCCATGCCTTCCCAACCGTCGGGGATATCATTTGAGGGGCAGATCATGGTTTCAGCATCGTTGCTGAAAGCGTTGCCGGCCACGCAGTCGGAGCCGAGCACGAGGTTCACACCCTTTGCCTTTGCCTTCTCGATGATGTCGAGGGCGAGCTGGAGTTTGTCATCTTCGCAGATGGAGTCGCCGATTTTTCCGCCGAGGGCCTTTGCGAAGGTGTAGGTCATGCCGCCGCAGAGAATCAGGTTGTCCACCTTGTCCATAAGGTTTTCGATGATGCCGATTTTGGTGCTCACCTTAGAGCCTCCCATGATGGCGGTGAAGGGGCGGTTGATGTTGGAGAGGATATTGTCAACAGCCTTTACCTCTTTCTCCATGAGGTAGCCGAGCATTTTGTCTTCGGGCTTGAAGTAGTCAGCGATGACGGCTGTTGAGGCGTGCTTGCGGTGGGCGGTGCCGAAGGCATCGTTCACGTAGACGTCAGCATAGGAAGCGAGGGTTTTCGCGAACTCCTTCTGGCTCTCTTTCATGGCCTTTTTAGCGTCGTCATAAGCGGGATCTGCTTTGTCGATGCCTACGGGCTTGCCCTCCTCCTCGGGATAGAAGCGGAGGTTTTCGAGCAGGAGCACTTCGCCGGGCTTGAGGGCGGCAGCTTCTTCCTGAGCCTTGGCGCAGTCGGGAGCGAATTTCACTTCGGTGCCGAGAGCTTTTGCCACAGCTTCGCGAATCTGGGAGAGGGAGAGTTTGGGGTTAACCTTGCCTTTGGGCTTGCCCATGTGGCTCATGAGGATGAGGGAACCGCCGTCGGCGAGGATTTTCTTCAGAGTGGGGAGAGCGCCGCGGATGCGGGTGTCGTCGGTGATGTTGCCGTTCTCGTCGAGGGGCACATTGAAGTCCACGCGAACGATGGCCTTCTTGCCGGCGAAATTGTAATTATCAATATTTGCCATTAATACAGTAATATAATTGGGGTTGTATATTCTTTCTGATAACACCTGCGGGGATGAGAGTGTTTCGGTTTGCCGCGCGAAGTTACGAATTTTTCGGGACTTTTCAAAAATGTTTTGTTAATTTTGCGGTATGGAACATATGCAGCAACTTCAATCCTTATATGCCGCTCATTTCGGTGGGCAGCCGGAAGCAGTGCTCCCGCTCACGGGGAGCGGAAGTGCCCGCCGTTATTTCCGTCTCAGCTCGGAGGCGGGGAGTGCCGTGGGTGTTATTGGCTCCGATGTGCGTGAGAATGAGACGTTTATCAACCTCTCCAAGTCTTTTCGTGAGGCCGGGTGCCATGTGCCGGAAATCTTCGGGGTCTCCCCCTCGAAGGGTGTTTATCTTCAGGAGGATCTGGGCGACTGTCAGCTCTTTTCCCTGCTCGGCAGCGAGGCGGGGGAGGAGGTTACGGTCCGCACCATGCGTGCGCTGGTCGGGATGCAGCTTGCTCCCGGAATCGGCGAGGAGATGCTTTATCCGGTCAGGAGGATGGAGGGGAGGCATGTGATGTATGACCTGCATTATTTCAAGTATTGCTTCCTGAAAGCCGTCGGAGTTGAGCCGGATGAGGATGCTCTTGAGGCTGATTTCCGGGTGTTGGCGCAGATGGTTGAGGAGACTCCGGCTGAATTGACGGGGTTGGTGCTCCGTGACTGCCAGAGTCGTAATATAATGGTAAAGGGAGGTGAACCTTGGTTCATTGACTATCAGAGTGCGCGCCGCGGCCCGGTGATGTATGATGTCGCTTCCTTCCTGTGGCAGGCAAGAGCTAAGTTTTCTCCGGAGTTCCGCCGGCGCATGGCCGATATTTATATGGAGGAATTGGAGAAGCACCGAAAGGTGTCGCGCGAAGAGATGGAGCGTTCTCTGCAATTGATGGTGTGGATTCGCACTCTTCAGGTGCTGGGAGCCTACGGGCTGCGCGGCCTCACCCAGCGCAAGGCTCACTTCGTCGAGAGCATTCCCGCGGCGCTTGACAATGTAGCCGAGTTGCTGGCCTCTCCATTGTTCGGAGAATTGGCCGAGTTGCGCCGTTGCCTGGGGAAGGTGTTGTCGATGGAGCGGTTGCGAGCCACCGCAGCCAAGGACAAATTGTTGACCGTCAGCGTCTTCAGTTTCTCTTACAAGCAGGGGTATCCGGAAGACCTGAGTGGCAACGGCGGCGGCTTCATGTTTGACTGCCGGGCCATGCATAACCCCGGGCGCTATGAGCAATACAAGCCGCTGACCGGTCGCGACCTGCCGGTAATCGAATTTCTTGAGGAGCGAGGGGAGGTGCAGCAGTTCCTGCAAGGAGCCTTTGGGCTGGTGGCACCGGCCGTCAGCCGCTATGTGCAGCGGGGCTTCAGCAGCCTTCAGATTGGCTTCGGATGCACCGGCGGACGCCACAGGTCAGTCTACTGCGCCGAGCATCTTGCCCGGATGCTTCGCGAGCGTTTTGGCGCTGAGCAGGTGCGGATTCTACTCATTCATCGTGAGCAAAATATCAGAGAAGAGATATGAAAGCATTCATTTTGGCCGCCGGTCTCGGCACCCGTCTTCGTCCCTGGACACTGGAGCATCCCAAGGCGCTTGTCCCCGTCGGGGGAGTGCCTATGCTGGAGCGCGTTCTGCGCAGGCTGAAAGAGCAGGGTTTCAGCGATATAGTGATAAATGTGCATCATTTTGCCGAGCAGATAGAAGAATTCCTGGCCACTCATGACTTCGGATTGCGCATCCGCCTCAGCGATGAGCGTGCAGCGCTGCTTGACACCGGCGGGGCACTGCTTCATGCCGCGCCACTGTTCTGTGAGGATGAGGAGCCGGTGCTGGTGCATAACGTTGATATACTGAGCGATGCGCCGCTGCGCTCACTGATGGAGCGTCACAAGGAGTCAGGCGCATCGGCCACACTGCTGACCTCCGGTCGTGATTCAAGCCGGCGCCTCGTGTTTAATTCCGACGGCGAGTTGTGCGGCTGGCATAACCTGACCGACGACGCATGGCGCCCTGCCGGCTTTCGTGCCGAGGAGGGAATGACGCAAGAGGCCTTCAGCGGCATACATGTAATCTCGCCTGCGATGCTGCGCGCGATGCCGGCGCATGGCTGGACGGGCAAGTTCAGCGTGATTGACTACTACCTCGACATGGCCCGGCGAGGATACCAGTTGCGGCATAGCTATCTGCCTGAGCTGCAACTGATAGACATAGGTAAGCCCGCGACACTTGCCCGGGCCGAGCAGATGTTCGGATAGCAGGCAGGAAGCGAAAACACAACCGACGGCGCATGAAAAACATGCGCCGTCGGTTGTGTTGTTATGCAGAGACAGAGGCGGGAACCTCTGCAGTTAAGCATGCATGTGAGTGTTGCGTTCGGCATTGATAATGTCGTCAACCTCATGTTTCTTCACATTGAACTGGAAGATACAGCCGAGTACTAACAGCACGACAGCTGCGCCACCCAGCCACCAAGTGAGAGCGACACCGGTGGTGAAGCAGGAAGCTGCAAGAAGGCAAGCTCCCAAGATGTAGGAAATGATAGCAAGTGTTTTCATAATATCAATAGTATTAAGAGTTTATATAATTCTCATCGTTTGCTATTATAACATCGGAGCACGGGGATTGGTTCATAATAAGAGTGAGAAGTCATCTGGACTTCACACTATAAGTAAAGAAAGCAATGTAAGCAAACCACTGAATGGAAGCAGAGGCAGGATAAGGGGGTGAAAATGGAGAATTGAGAAAAAAGGTGAAGAAAAATTTGCAGAAAAGGATAATTCTTTTTAACTTTGGCGCTGTATAACAAAGTTGCAAACACTGATACTTCTATCATTGAGGTACATTTATTTTGGCAAACCAATGGGTTTAGCATGAAATATGCGAAAAGCGCGCATATAATGTATTGGATTAAGGCTCAAGAGAAAGACTAATGGTAGAGAGTGCAATGAAACAAGCTGACAACCAACCCTAATTAATCATCATAACACACATTTATGAAACACCATTACTTAACCCTAATCCTGGCGATGTGCATGTCATTGCTGCCGTTCGCACAAGGATATGCGCAGGACTCGGAGACCTACTCCGAGGACTTCGGAAGCGGCTCTACGCCCGGTGGATGGATTCTTGATGCAGGCATCACCTATAACGGTGAGCTGTATTCAGCCACTAAGGGGACATCTGCCTCCGGTGCCAATTTGTTTAATAATGCGGCTTGTGCCATCACTCCCAAACTCCGTTTTGCAGAAGGGGAGAAACTCCAGTTTCAGGCTAAGCGCGATATGCGCAACTCATCATACTCAGCAGTAAAGATTTGCTGGAGTCCTGACCGCACCAACTGGCAAGAGGTAGCTACCGTAACATCCTATCGTGCAGGGGGTACTGTAGAACTTCAAAGTAACTATAATTATCAGGATGTAGAGGTGTCAATGCCTGAGGGCGAAGGTTATGTAGGCTTTTTTATTAATGTAATGTACATTGATAATGTAAAGGGTGGCACACTTGTGCCTGTTGACTTCGACGCTTACGTAAGCTCTGTAGACATGGATACCAAGGCCACAGTCAACACTCTTTACACTCCCACGATGACCATTAGCAATCTTGGCAATGCCGTTGATGCATCTTCCTATACAGCTGCGCTGTATGCCGCTCCTAAGACTGATGATGATTCCGACCTCGCATTTGAAAAGATTTGCGACATAACCCCGGTGGATATGCCTGCTCAAAGCATTGTAGAGCTGTCAGCAGCTTGGATGCCCCATGCAGTGGGAAGCTACGTTATGTATATGTCAATGACGCGTGGCGAGGATGTTTTGACAACCGGTAACGTGAATGTCACAGTTCGTGAAGAAAGCGCGTCTGTTGAATACACAATCGGTGTGCCCGGTGTATTCAGTAACGGAAAGAGTGTGCCTATTGACTTGAACTACTATAAGGCAGAATCACAGGTGGTTTATTCACAGGCCATCCTGGAGTCCTATGGTATCAAGCCCGGCATGAAGATTGGCGGTGTGAAATACAAAGGATACTATCAGTATGGCGCTATTGAGAAAGATTTGAATGGCGTAATGCGAGTTGGAATCCAGCCTTGGGATAGCGAAACTGTCACAACTTCCAATTATGCTGAGTTTACATCGTATCTTGGCACACAGTCAGAGTACAACAGGTCAGCCGGTACGGCCACTGATCCCATTGACTTCATCGACATTACGTTTGATACTCCTTTCGTATATGAGGGTGGTAACATTATCGTAGCCACGATTCGTCACGAGAGTGATAATTGCAATCCTTACCATTTCGAGTACATGGAATGCGCAGAGGATCGCGCAATTTATCGCAAGATTGACTCAGGCGACTTGGATTCAAAGACTTATAGCCGCGCTTCGGCTGTCCCCGTTCCGTACTTTACTGTTATAAATGAACCTGCTACGGTTTCCGGTGAGGTTACTTACAAGGAGGAGGCTGTGGCCGGTGCTGTGGTTACTCTGGAGAGTGACGGCGTTATCTATTCCGGCACTGCTGATGAGCAGGGTCACTATTCTATCAGCGTTGTGCAGTCTGACCGCATTTATAATGTGACTGCTACCGCTGAGGGTCACCCCGAGTTCAAGGGTGAAGAGACTGTTTCCTTCGCTGAGGGTGACGTTACCTATAACATTGCTTTCGGTGAATGGCCGTTCGTTTCCGGCGTGGTTACTACTGCTGCCGGCGAGAAGGCTGCCGAGGCTGCCGTGGTGCTCTCGATTGATGATTTGACTTTCGCTGCTACCACTGACGAGCAGGGTGCATACAAGGTGCTGGTGGATCGCCACGATGCTACCTTCAATGTGAGCGTTGACTATGCCAAGGCTCCCATTTATGCCGGCACTGTGGATGTGGCTGACGCTGATGTGACTAATGATATTCAGCTTGCCGACTTCACCAAGGAGCGCCTCTACACTCTCAACATTGCTGTGACCGACGTGCGTGGCGAAAGCCTCGACGGCGTGGCTTACACTCTGAAGAGCGACAACTTCGATGAGACCTATCCCGCTGAGGAAACCAAGCTTGATGCAGAGGGTAAGAGCACTGTGACCGTGTATGGCGGTGCCAACACCTTCACTCTGACCATGGCCGGCATGAAGACTCTCGAAGTTACCGTGGATGTAAACAAAACTACCGATCTGACTCTCACCCTGACCGAGGATGTGAATGTACCCGAAATCAAGGGCTTTGAGATTGATCATGATGTTATGACCGGCGAGAATGATGTTCTCGTATGGTGGAATGAAGATCTCCCCGTAGTGGAGGAAGAGGATGCTGAGGCTCCCGCTCGTTCCGCTGCCAACCCGGCTGAGAAGTTTATCATCTCTCTGGATGGTGAAGAAGTTGGTGAGACAGAATCTTACTACTATGTGCTTGAGAATATCGGCACCGGTGCTCACGAAATCAGCGTTGTAGCCAAATATGACGTTGCACAGAGTGAGGCCGCCACGACCACTGTAACCATCAATGCTGATGATTATGTGAAAGTTACGTTCAACATCACCACTAATAATGAAGAAAGCACTGACGGCCTGATGCTTGCCATCGCCGAGAAGGCTGAGGATGGTGATGAATATGAGATTCAGGTGCTTCACGGCGTAGTTGAAATTCCTTATCTTCCCAAGGGTACTTACCTTGTTGAGATGGAAGCTCCCGCAGCTTACAGCTACACTGCCTGGGATGCACGCGAGTTGACCTTCACTGAAGAGACTACTGTTGACATCGAGTTCGAGGAGGTTCTTGGTGCACCCGCTGATCTGAAGGCTGAGGCTGCTCAGAACACCGGCACCGAGCACTTCAACATCGATCTCGCTTGGGGCCACGAAGAGGGCTTCAATGGCAAGGTTCAGAGCTACGACATCCTGCTCGACGGCGAGAAGGTTGCCTCTACTCCCGACAAGAACTATACTCTGACTCAGGTGGCTGCCGGTGCCCACACAGTAGGTGTGTGTGCCAACTACATCAGCGGCGCATCTGAGGTGACTGAACAGAATGTAAACCTCGTGAGCGGTATCGACGGTATCGACGCTGAGGGTGAAACCGGCGACGTTTATACTCCGGCCGGCCTGCTCATCAAGCGCGATGCCACGCTGAAGGAGGTTAAGACCCTGCCCGCAGGCCTCTATATCTTCCGAGGCCGCAAGGTAGTCGTAAAATAAGACACGGTTTAACTATTAACGGAATTTAATTCCATTTTTTTTAGATTTGTGGAGTGGCGAGCCCGAGAGGGTTCGCCACTTTTTTTATCGGATGCCATGGAGTGTGGAATATTTATATTAACTTTGCCAAGAAATGAGAGCTTGTTTAATAGTAAATGTGAACCTCAGGGTCGCAGATGTGCCTCATATTTGAGGCTGCAGGTGAAGGAGCTTAGCGGGCTATGTGACTGAACCAAAGACTTGAAGATGAGGTGCAGCTGCGATGATAAGTGCACAATATTAAAAAGCAAGCTCATCAGAAATTAAAATAAATGTAACATCAGGCATATCAAAAAACGGTGCCTCGAAAAATCCGTCGCCCTGACGTTCACATTTATTATTAAACAAGGAAGTCATCTTGACTTTTTACGAAAACTTAAAAATAGAATATAATCGTTTTTCTTCGAGGTCATTCTTCATTAATATTTTGGCATCTTCCAATCCTTTCATCAGTCGCATAGCCCGCTATGCTCCCTCTTCAAGAATTGAAATCTGCTCAAAATCTTAATAAAGCATAACCTCGAAAAAAGTCAAGATGACTTCAAGCTCTAAATCTACTACCTAATTGTTCTTGCAAAATGAATGAAAAGAAAACCGGCAAAGGGTTGCATTACGGCTTTGTGATAGTGGCCTGCTGCTGCCTGATGATGGGTGTGTGCGTGGGTCTCAGTTTCAGCTGTGCCGGAATATTCTATCGGCCTGTCAGCGAATCGCTTGGTGTGCCCGTCGGGGAATTCGGCATTTATATGTTGGTTATGTATGTCACCTCCACGCTGATGCTTTCCGTGGCCGGAGGGATGCTTGAGAAATGGAGCGCCCGCAAACTGTTTACCGGCAATGCCGCCCTGATGGGACTGACGTTTCTTTCAATGGGATTTTTCAGCAATGTCTGGGAGTTCTATGTGGCCGGCGGTGTGTTGGGCGTTACGCTCGCGTTCTTGCTTTACTTGAGCTTTCCGACACTCGTCAACCGATGGTTCCACACGAAAGTTGGCCTGATGATAGGTGTTTGCAGCGCCGCCTCCGGCATAGGCGGAATGCTGTTTAATCCCATGGCCGGGCGCATTATAGCGGAATATGGTTGGCGAGCCGGCTATATGACTTTCGGCGCTATAATTCTGGTGGTTGTAACTCCGCTGTTGGGGTGGTTGCTGCGTGACCGCCCGGCTGACATGGGATTGCAACCTTACGGCGCAGCCGAAGTCGAGGCTGCTCGCAGCAAGCCGGGCAGCGTGACCAATGGCTATACCTTCGGGCAGGCGCTCCGCAAACCGGTGTTCTACGGCCTTGTGCTGTTTGCATTTATCATGATGGGAGCCTCGACGTTGAATCTCTTTATTCCCGGCTATGTCACCGACCATGGCTTTACGCTTGAGCAGGCGTCGCTGACGGCAGCCATAGTGATGGCCGGAGTGACGATTGGCAAGATTGCGTTGGGGTGGATTAACGACCGCAATTGCCTGGCGGGAGTGTTGGTCACCACGCTGTTCGGAGCCGGCGGACTTTGGGTATTGTTGGCCGGAGCCGGAAGCCTGTGGGAGATATTGACGGGTGCGTTCCTGTTCGGATGGGCCTACGCGGGAGTGACCGTTCAGACGGCCATGCTCACCCGCACCGCCTTTGGTACGGTCGACTATGCGCGAATCTATTCAATTATATCCATAGCCCTGGCAGCCGGCGGAGCGCTCGCTTCAGCCGGATGGGGACTGCTGGCTGACGCAACTTCGACAGCCACCGCGTTCACTGTCGGCATAGGCACCCTGCTGGCCTGCACAGTGTTGGGACTGTGGGGCACATTCAGCAGTCGGCGGTAGTTACCACTCGAAACCGATAGTGGCGCCTACGGAGTTGACGGATGTGTTGTTATAATATCCGCCGTAGTCCCAGTAATTATTGGTGATGAGCTGATAGCTGACTCCGACGTTGATGGCTTGGCGGGAGTCCTTGCCATTGACCGGAATGCGCACACCCAAGGTCGGGCGGAAGTAGAAACCCTCCGAGTTGTCGAGCACACCGTCGGGGGTAAGCAGATAGTTTTTGCCCACGAGGAAGGCTGCGCCGAGACGCATGTCGATGAAGAAAGAGGTGTTCTGTTCGCCGCCGATATTGAATCGGAAATCGGAGTAGAGAGGAATCACGACACCCGTATCGCGGGTTTTGTAATTCGGATTATAGCCGTTGCCCCAGCTGCGCGGAGCGAAATCATAGTCCGGCTGATCCCCCTGACCGGCGAAGACGATGTTCACGCCGGCGCCGACACCCATAAAGAACCAGGAGCCATACTTGAAGCCCTGAGTGGTTGATATTTCGAGCGAACTGCATCCGTTGCGGCCTACGCCGGTAGTGTAGCCCGCGTCGAGAAACCCTCGGTAGTTAAGTCCGCCTGACAGAGCCGGTTGCACCATGCTGACCAATTGGTTGGCCATGTCGTAATACTGTGCCCGGGCGGTGGATGCGGCGGTGCCTGCGAGAAGAGCGAGGGCGAGGATGCGTAGAGAACGTTTCATAAGCACTTGGTTTTTACTGATATAACACCTGTGGCCGGGCTATTGTTTTTCAGTCAAGCGAGCCGCGGGGAAACGCGTCAATCATGGAGCCGGGGGTGGCATTGATGATGGTGACCCCTTTGCGGCGGGCGAAGACGGCTATGTCATGATAGGCGCGGAAGGCTATGTAGAGGCTCCGCAGAATGTCGTGCAGCCGATAGCCTTCGTATTCCGTGTTCACACGCTTCTGTTCTGTCTTGCTGTCCTTGTAAAAATGTGGCTGTACAGATATGACCCGGTTCTCCTCATCCACCGAGAGGGTTCGGCTCCATGTGTGGTCAGCACCGCAGAGCCATATCTTTTTGAACCCGAGGCGTATGCCAATCATTATGGAGGGAATGAGCACGTTGCGCGGGCGGGGCATCGCGAGCCCGGCATTGTAAAGCGGATGCACAATCGGTCGGGAGCCTTCGGCCGGGGTGAGGTTGAAGGGCTGAATGTTGCCTGTGGGGAGCAGTGTGCACGCCTTTTTCAGGAATCGATGCGGCACGAACAGAGTCATCTTCCAATCCCCCTTTCCGATGTTTTCCCACAGACGTTTTACGTTCGGGTCGGAGTCCATGCCGTTGAAAAAGTGGGGGTCGGCCAAAACGTAGTATTCGGGTCGCAACAGGACGAACTCCGGGGCATTTGCCGCGAAATTCACGCAGAGCAGTCGGCGTGATTGCAGAGTGGAGAGTTGGTGGTCAAGTAGTGCGCGGAGCGACGGGCCGTTGCCCAGGATTACAAGTTCCGAGCCGTCAGGCTGCTCCCGGCGCTTGAAGGGGGGACGGGAGAGGAGCATCACCTTGGCTGTTGAGGCCAGTGCCGCGGCCATATTGTTGAGCGTTGCAATAGCTTTCATCAGTGACGGAAGAGATAGAGATAGCGCCCCATGAGTCGCCAGAGAGGGGTTTTGTAACCATTGACTTTCAGGGCCATGCGTTTCTCGGGAATGTTGTGGAAGAGGCGGTTGGCCCAGTGGAATGCGAGTCCCCCTTCGTGCATTGCGACCATGTCGAGGGGCACATATATGATGCTGGCGGCGTTGCGGAGCGTAGCCCTCACAATCCATTCATAGTCGCCGGCGATGCGGAAGCGAGTGTCGTAAGGCCCCACTTTTTCCCACAGCTCCCGGCGCACATACATCGAAGGATGCGGAAAGGCGAAGCCGGAGAGGAGAGTGCGTGGACGGAAGTGGGCACCGGAGTAGTAGCGCGAGCGTCGCCCTTTGGAGTCTACGTAGTGCACGTCGCCGTAAATCAGTCCGGTCTTCGGATTGCGAGCCATGGCCGCGGCCACAAACTCCAGCACCTGAGGTGAGGAGAAAGCATCGTCGCCATGCAGAAGCCCCAGCACACTCCCTTTAGCCCGGGCATTGCCGGCATTCAGGGCGGCATATACACCCTCAGCCGGGGTTTGGATGAGATGCACGGGATAGGGCGCCCGGCTCATGTAGGAGTGTATGATGTCGAGGGAGCCGTCGGTGCTTCCGCTGTCGACTATGATATGCTCAAAGGGGGGCAGTGTCTGGCTGCGCACACTCTCGAGTGTCTCGGCCAGCGTTGCGCTCTCGTTGAGCACGGGGGTAATTATGGAAATCTGCGAGTTGTTCATGAATGCAGGAAGCGGTAGGCGCTGATGAGCGCTGCCACTAACAGTAGAAAGTATGTGATGGAATAAACTGTGGCCACACGGGTAGTAATCTGACCTCTGCGCACGCAGGCTACGGCCTGCAGGCCGAGAGGAATCATGGCCGGGAGCAGCGGGAGCCAATAGCGGGCTACAGTTCCGCCGGAGGAGTAGGCTATGCCGAGCCAGCAGAGGAGCACCCAAAGACTCCATAGCCCGAGTGAGCCGGAGCGGTTGCGCCTGCCGAGGCAGAGAATGTAATAGGCAAGTATGCACCCCCCGACAAGATACCAGAAGGGGAGATGCGCCCAAGGCACGAAGCGCCCCAGGTAAGAGTCGCGGGTGAAGTTCCAGGGGAAAGGTGGAAAGTATTGTGCGACAGCGGCCAGCGGCAGTTTGGTCAGCCGATAGGCGGGGGAGGAGGAGTGATAATTGCCGATGAGAGTGGTGTAAGGCTGCACGGATTCGTAGCCCTGCATGGCTTCCTCCACCTTGCCGGCCTCCTCAATAGGCAAAATGAATGAGGCGTCTGAGCGTGCACGGAAGTTTCGCCCCCCGATGACGATTGCCCCACCCAAGAGCAGAAGGAACAGGATTCCGGAGTAGCCGCTGCGGAGGTGGCGCGTGGTGCGGTCGCTCAGTTTTTTCAGGAACAGCATTGCGGCTCCGGCCATCAGGAACCATCCCATCGGGCTTTTCAACAGCATGGTGATTAAGGCTCCCGCGGCCCCGGCGAATATGGCCGGCAGGGTTATGCGCTCCCGGAGTGTCGATGCCAAAGCATAGATGCAGAGTGAGAAGCCGAAGCAGAGGGGACCCTCTTTCAGGGCGATGGTGCCATACCATATAATGCTCGGCACGATTGCAAACATTGCTGCGGCTGCCATGCCGACTTTCCGGGGATTCATGGAGGGAAGCAGCCGGACTGCCACGGCGGCTGTCACAGCGCATGTCAGCAACATGCAGAAGGCGCTGAACATGGCCGGGGTCAGAATTCCTGCTCCGAAAATTCTGTTGAGGGCAATCAGGGTGAGGGGATAGCCGGTGTTGAATTCGTAGGGCAACCGGTTGCCGTCTCTCCACCTTATGGCGGCGTCCCATTCCCGGCCGGAGTCAGTATAGAATTTGTCAAGCAGCGGCGAGTCGAGGTTGCCGTAGGGACACCATCCTTGCAAATTAATGATGACGCCGATGCACATCAGTGCGGCCATGGCAGCCAGCAACAGGCATAGCCGCTTGCTCCATATCTTTCTGAGCATCAGACGACAAATGAGCATCCCCGGCAGGATGACAAGCCCTGAGGCACAGGCGCAGGAGATTGCCGTCTGAAGGGTGTGGGCCGGTGCGGTCATGCGCGCGGCTCCGGTGGCGAGCAGCGAGGCAAACGCACACAGCAGCCATGCCACGACGATAGCCGTCAGCAAAGAGCGGTCAGCGGATAAGGTCATGCGTTGCGATGATTCATTTGTGCCCTGCGCAATCATGCTGCAAAATTAACTATTTTTCACGAATTTATCAAACTTTGACACTCACTGATTTGGGCGGATGAAGAAGTTTTCGTACCTTTGCCTTTCGGTTGGCACAATTAATGTACCGCCAGCCGCACAATTTCCAAACATAGAAACAATGGCAAATAACAACGAAAACAAGCAGAACCAGCTTCAGATTCAGCTCAAGCCCGAAGTGGCCGACGGCAAGTATTCAAACCTCGCAATGATCGGCCACGGCCCCAACGAGTTCGTGCTCGACTTCATCTTCGCAGCTCCCGGAATGCCCCAGGCCCCCGTGGTTAGCCGCATCGTGATGACTCCCGAGAACGCCAAGCAGCTCATGTATGCTCTCACTGACAATGTGCAGAAGTATGAGAACAACTTCGGCGAAATCAAGCAGAAGCGCGCTCCCCAGGGTGGCTTCTCCAACAACTAATCAGTTCCCTCTTATCTTTCCTCTCTCCTAACCTTATTGATGGAAAACAATCTCCTGATTTACAACTCGCTTTCCCGCCAAAAAGAGCTTTTCAAACCCCTCCATGAGGGGCGTGTGGGCATGTATGTGTGCGGCCCCACGGTCTATGGCGACGCTCACTTGGGCCATGCCCGTCCCGCAATCACGTTCGATATCCTCTTCCGCTACCTCAACCATTTGGGCTACAAGGTGCGCTACGTGCGTAACATCACCGATGTGGGCCACCTGGAGCATGACGCCGACGAGGGTGAGGATAAGGTGGCCAAGAAGGCTCGTCTCGAGAGCCTGGAGCCTATGGAGGTCGTGCAGCGTTACCTCAACCGCTACCATAAGGATATGGAGGCGCTCAATGTGCTCCCACCCTCGATTGAGCCGCACGCTTCCGGTCATATCATCGAGCAGATTGAATATGTAAAGAAGATTCTTGATGCCGGATATGCCTACGAAAGCCATGGCTCGGTTTATTTCGACGTCGAGAAGTATAACAAGGAACACAATTACGGTATGCTATCCGGCCGAAACATCGAGGAGCTGGAAAGCAACACCCGAGCCCTTGACGGACAGAATGAGAAGCGCAATCCCTTCGACTTCGCTCTCTGGAAGTGTGCCTCCCCGGAGCATATCATGCACTGGCCCTCACCCTGGAGTGAAGGCTTCCCCGGATGGCATCTTGAGTGTTCCACAATGGGCGAGAAGTATTTGGGTGAGACGTTTGACATCCATGGCGGAGGTCTTGACCTCCTCTTCCCCCACCATGAGTGCGAAATAGCCCAGAGCGTGGCCGCTCAGGGACATCCGGCCGTGCGCTATTGGATGCACAACAATATGATTACCATCAACGGCAAGAAGATGGGCAAGAGCTATAAGAATTTCATCAATCTTGAGGAATTCTTCACCGGCTCCCACCCGCTGCTCGAGCAGGCTTACGAGCCGATGGTTATCCGCTTCTTCATCCTTCAGGCTCACTACCGCAGCACGGTAGACTTCAGCAATGCCGCCCTGCAAAGCGCCCAGAAGGCTCTTCAAAAGATGCTCGACGGCTATCGCCGCCTCCAGACGCTGCAACCCTCAGCGGTGAGCAGCATCGAGCTTGCCGATTATGAGGCTCTCTGCTATGAGGCCATGAACGATGACCTCAATACTCCGCAGGTAATTGCCCACCTCTTCGATGCCTGCCGCGTGATTAACAGTGCTGCTGCCGGTGATGTGCAGCTCAGCGCCGATGACATTGAGAAGCTGCGCAAACTCTTCGATACCTTCCTGGTGAACCTGCTGGGCATTCGTGTGGAAGGGGCTGCAGCCTCCGGGGCTGCCTCGCTGAAGCCTTATGCCGACGCCGTAGACCTGCTCATGGAGATTCGCGCCAACGCCAAGAGCGCGAAGGATTGGGCTACCTCCGACTTGATCCGCGACCGCCTGGCCGCAATCGGCTTCGATGTCAAGGACACGAAGAACGGAGTGGAGTGGAAGCTGAAGTAACCTGCCGTCCTGCATGAAGATACTGATTATCAACGGACCCAACCTGAATCTGCTCGGCCAGCGCCAGCCTCATATCTATGGGCGTGAGACCTGGGCCTCCTACTACGACCTGCTCTGCCAGTGCATGAGCCAGGTGACACTCAGCTGCATGCAGAGCAATTCGGAAGGGGAGATAATCGATGCTCTTCACAGCGCAGCTTATGGCACTGACTATGAGCGTGTTGACGCAGTAGTAATCAATGCTGGTGCCTATACGCATTATTCCTACGCCATCGCGGATGCCATAGAAGCTATCGGCATCCCGGTGGTGGAGGTTCATATTTCGCAACCGGCTGCCCGCGAAGAGTTTCGTCGCAAGTCAGTAATCGCTCCCGTCTGCCGCGCATCAGTGAGCGGCTTTGGCCTGGACTCCTACTATCTTGCAATTCAGGGACTTCTGCGCACATGCCCATGACACTCGAAGAATACATAGACTCTCACATCTCCGGGGAACCCGAGGAGCTGCAGGCGATTGACCGTCGCACGCAGCTCTACTTGCTGAATCCCCGCATGTGTTCCGGGCATCTCCAGGGTCGCCTGCTGGCACTCTTGACCCGTATGCAGGCTCCCCGCCGGGCAATAGAGTTGGGCACCTATTCAGCCTATTCCACTCTCTGCATAGCCGAAGGACTGCCGGAGCAGGGAGTGCTTCACACCCTCGAGGCCAACGATGAGCTGGAAGATTTCATCACCCGCTCCCTGGCATCCTCCCCGCACGGTGCGAAAGTCGTGCCGCATTACGGCAAAGCCCTGGAGCTGATTGATTCAATCGAGCCGGGCCGGGAATTCGACCTCGCGTTCGTTGATGCCAACAAGCGCGAATATGCCGACTATTACCGCGCGCTGAAGCCACGTATGCGCCGGGGTGGTCTCATGATAGCCGACAACACTCTGTGGGATGGCCATGTGATTGAGCCTGACAACAATGATTCCCAGACTCGAGGCATCCGTGAGTTCAATGACCTGGTGGCGAATGACCCGGATGTGGAGACCGTGATTCTCCCGATGCGTGACGGCTTGACACTGATTTACTTCAAGTGAGGAAGAACTTCCTTCCCCCTCCCGTTGTTAATATCTAAAAAGATATTTTTATGGAAAACAAAAGAATGGCAAAGATACAGCGAATGCTGCAAAAGGAACTGAGCGAGATTTTCCGTCGTCAGACGGCCGCGCTCGGTGGTGTGATGGTCAGCGTGAGTGCCGTTAAGGTCAGCCCCGACCTGAGCATTGCCCGCGTCTACCTGAGCATCTTCCCCTCGCAGAATTCGCATGAGATACTCGAAAACATCAAGACGCAATCGAAGACCGTGCGCTATGAATTGGCTGCCCGCGTCAAGGAGATTCTGCGCAAATGCCCGGAGCTGCATTTCTATCTTGATGATTCGCTGGACTATATTGAAAACATCGACCGTCTTTTGGCGGCTGACAAAAAGGAACAGGAATAGGCACGTCAAAGCTCGCGGCGAAGATGGCTTGGCGCTATCTCTTCGCCCGGAAGTCACATAGCGCCGTCAGCATCATAGCCATTGTGAGTGTGTGCGGAGTAGCCCTCGCCACAATGGCCACGGTCTGTGTACTCTCCGTCTTCAACGGGTTCCGGGGACTTGTCGCCGAGCGTGACTCCCGCATAACGCCTGACCTGCTCATAACGCCGGCAAGCGAGCCGGTGATTGCGAATGCTGATTCGTTGGCTGAGGCTGTGGCCTCAATGCCGGGTGTGGAGGTTGCTTCCCCGGTGGTCATTGATAATGCTGTGGCTTACAGGATGCACATGCAGCTTCCCGTGAAACTGCTCGGTGTCGACCCGGAAGCTTTCCGGCGGTTGACCGGGGTCAATTCAATGATTAAGCCCGGAGGTCGCTATTTATCTTCCACAGATTCAGAAGCCACACCTCATGGCACTGAGGGGGCGGAAGAGTCAGTGGCTGCCGCCGGAGAGTTTGACGAGGATGCCCTGTTTGCCGACATCGGGGTCGAAGAGACTCTTGATGAGGTGAATGCTCCCGTGCAGCAGACCCTGCTCAGCATAGGCGCCGCTTCTCAGTTAGGGGTCTCGGCGGCTGTGAACCCTGAGGAACTGGATGCGGAAGGGGTGGTGCTCTTCATGCCGCGCCGCACTGCCACAACGCTGAACGAAGCCAACCCGGCAGCCTCATTCATGACTGACTCGCTGGCTATTGCAGGAGTTGTGGAAAGTGAGCAGAACGAGTTTGATGCCAACACGATGATTGTCGACTTGAGCTTAGCTCGCTCGCTGCTTGAATATGACACTCAGGCCTCGGCTATATATGTTAAGGTCAGTCAGCAGAAGCCGATGACGGCAGAAGAGCTGCAGCGGCACCTTGGCGACCGCTACGAGGTGCGCGACAGACTGCAGCAACAGACCGTGCATCTGCGCATGATTTCCATCGAGAAATGGATTACATTCCTGCTGCTGAGCTTCATTCTGCTGATAGCCTCATTCAATGTCATAAGCACAATTTCAATGCTGATTGTCGACAAGCGGCAGGACATTCTTACCCTCTCGCGCCTGGGAGCCTCAGGGAGAATGATTAGCGAGATATTCTGTTGGGAAAGTGCTTATGTGTGCGCAGCCGGCACAGTGAGCGGTGCTCTGCTCGGTGTTGTGCTCTGTCTGCTTCAGCAGCACTTCGGTTTCATCGGAATAGGTGGCGACGCATCGATGCTTATAGTGACGGCTTATCCCGTAGAGGTTCGGTTTACTGACCTGCTTTGGGTGCTTATCCCGGCTGTAGCCATAGCATTCGTAACGGCATTCGTGGCCGCCCGCTTCGCCCGCCGGGGATTAACACAGGATTAGATTATTAACTCATATAACTCAAGATTATGAAAAAAGTAGTTTACGCAGTGGCAGCTTTCGCCACACTTTCACTTGCCGCCTGTGGCAGCAAGCAGAATGCAGATGATACCACAGGAGTGGAAGCCGCTACCGTGGTGGAAGAAACCTTCGTTGAGAGTGGTGCTGTAACCCCCTCTGAACAGCTCGAAGCTGCCGGCGAAGATGTAGAGGCCGGTGCAGCCGAGGTCGGTGCAGCTGCTGAGAATGCGGCTGACGAGGCCAAGACAAAGGGTCAGGAGGCTATCGATGCCGCCAAGGCCAAAGGTCAGGAAGCTGTGGATGCCGCCAAGGCCAAAGGCCAGGCCGCAGTAGACGCTGCCAAGGAGAAGGGTGCCGCAGCTGCAGCCGACGCTAAAGCTAAGGCAGCCGAAGCTCTCCAGAAGGGAGCTGACCGCCTCAAACGCTGATACGAATTCCCGCAAAGGGCGTTGAATACTACGCCTGACAGGACGCGGAGCGCCCCCCTTATTCCGGGGAAGGCGCTCCGCGTTATCTGTTTAGAGCCGGTGAGGGTCTGCGGTTAAGGACAGATGCGACTCAGGATATGGGCTGCTACGGAGGGAGTGGCATTGGAATCGATGATGTCGGTGGCTCGCGCCTTCAGTTCAGCAACGGCATTGGCCACGGCTATCCCCTCGTCGGCCAAATCGAAGAGCGGGAGGTCGTTCACATTGTCTCCGAAAGCCACTATGCGGTCAGCTCCAATGTCGGAGGCCAAAGCCTCGACGGCAGCGGCCTTATTGGCCGTGGGGCTGAACATTTCGAGTTGCCCCCACTGTTCGCCATAGGTGTCATGATAGCAGAGGGGGGTGACCGGAAGTCGGTCTGCCACAATCTTATCGTATAAGGCTTTGGCGCTCTCCCATGGCTGCACGCTGTATAGCAACAGCGTATTGTCAAGGTTCCGGGGGAGAGCCGATTCTCCTGACGGGGGCACGTTAAACCGCTTTACAGGGGTGTGTGCGCGTTGCGCAATGAAGCCTCTTTCCAGGTCATTAAGCTCTCCGATGTGGTAGACCTCCAGGCGTGTTCCGCTGAAGGTATATATGAAAGTGCTGACGCCGAACTGCCGGTATAAATCTACAAGGCGGCAGGTCAGCCCCTCCGGCATGTATTGCAGGCGGGAGAAGCGGGAATGAGCGAAGTCATAGAGAGCCGCTCCGGTCATCACTACCCCGGGGAGCTGCATGTTGACCCCCTTCATGAGAGAAATCACAGTGGCAGGAGTGCGCGCCGTAGCCACACTGAACAGTGCGCCTGCGGCGATAGCTCTGTTGAGCATTTCGGCCGAATCGGCCGAAACTTGCGAAGAGGGGTCAAGCAGAGTTCCGTCAAGATCGCTGACGAAGAGAGTGCGGGTGCGGAGGAGTCCGTGGGCTATTTCGGGTTTAATCATGTTCAGTCCAGCGGATGTCGGTAATCTGAGATTCCGTATATTTTACGTAGACGGGCGAGGCAGACGTGTCAAGCCAAGCCTCGGTGCCGGTGATGGAGTGCACGGTGAATTTAATGTATTCTCCATAGCCTTCAGGAATGATTTTGCGTGAAGCGGCGCGGGCGCGGCGTTGGTTGCTTCCGGCGTTGCGACGCTTCTCTCCGGCATGGGATGCACGGGACTTTTGCGCATCCTCAAACATTGAGGGGTCAATCCCCATGCCACGCAGCATCTGCTTCTGCATTCGCTTTTGCAGCATTCGCATCAGCCATTTGCCGAGATGGGGAATAAGGAGCCAAAGACCCCAGCAGATTAGAAGTATCCAGACGAGTATCATCAGATATCGGAGCAAAAGAGGTTAGCGATGAAGGAGCTGATTACGTAGTAACCAATCAGATAATACAATCCCTGCCAGCCTGCCAGACCAATGCAGAGCACAGCCGCGATTACGAGTGAGTAGCGCAGCAGATTGCCTTTGAGGCCGAGATGCTTGAACTTCAGGGAATACATCTTGACGGGGGCTACCATGAGCAGAGCGATAGCTACGACTGATCCGGCTGCCGCCCAAAGATTGACGCCCGTCGGGGTTTGAGCAGTGATGGCTGCCAATCCGATGCAGAACAGGGCGCAGGAAGGAATCGGAAGCCCTTTGAAAGTGGATGCTTGGTCAGGGTCGATGTTGAAGCGAGCCAGGCGCAGGGCGCCCATCATGGGAATCAACATGCAGAGCAGCGAGACCCAAAGGGGTGCGTGCCCGGCCCGGAATAGATTGAAGAGCAGAAAGGCGGGGGCAACTCCGAAGCTAACCAGATCAGAAAGGGAGTCAAGCTGCTTGCCAAGCTCGGAATAGGCTCCGAGGAGCCGCGCGCAAAGCCCGTCGCAGAAGTCGGCCACGGCGGCCAGCAGGATGCAGTAGAAGCTCATCATGTAGCCCGGGGTGGAGCCGAAAGTCTCGGTGCAATGGAACGCGCAATATATGCCCATGAACCCGAAGAGCAGGTTCAGAAGGGTGATGGTGTTGGGGATGTACTTAGTCATAATTTTGGGGAACAGAGGTGTCTCTGATTGAAAAACTTCAGACGGGCAAAGATTGTTCAGCTGAAGGATGTTTACTTGGTGGCGGGAGCGAGTCGGGCCAGGGGTGTCAGGCCTCCGCGGGTCACCAGTCCGTTCTCAAGGAGCACTTCAGCATCGGTGGGGAGATAGATGTCGACGCGTGAGCCGAATTTGATGAAACCCAGGTGCTCGTCGATGCTGGCATGTTGGCCGCGGCGTGCATATGTCACGATGCGTCGAGCCATGGCACCGGCCACCTGGCGCACCGTGATGCGCTGGCCGTTTTCAGCTACGATGCCTATGGTGCTCCGTTCGTTCTGTGTGCTGGCTTTGGGCAGATAGGCCGAGAGGAAGCGGCCGCGATGATGCTTCACGTATTCCACGCGTCCATCCACCGGGAACCAGTTGGCATGCACATTGAGCGGACTCATGAAAACGCTCACCTGAATAGCCTCTCCCTTGATGAACTCCGGCTCATAAGTTCGTTCAATGACAACGACTTTGCCATCTACCGAGCTCACTACCATATTCTTACGCTCGCCGCGATAATAGCGGCGCGGGCAGCGGAAGAAGTTGAAGACGAATCCATAGACAACCACCGACAGCCCCGACAACATGCCGGGGATAATCCACGGGGGGAAGAAGAGCCACACAATGATGTTGAGCATCAGAAGCATGGCAAAGAGAATGATGAGTATGTTAGTGCCTTCTCTATGAATTTTCATGACGAATAACGGTCTGCGGGTGACTCCCGGCCATTTCAAAATACAAAGTTAACGAAATTTCCTCAACCGAGCAAATATCAGTGAATATTTGTCAGGGTGGAGGGTTTTTCGTAACTTTGCATGTTAGTTTCCGGCGGTTGTCGGAAGCGGTTACATCATGTCTCGCGGCAGCTCTCCGGTCAGTGTTTAGATTCCGGAGCTTGTCGCGGGATGTTATAGCAAAATCATATGAATAAATCAGCTGTTAAAGGGTCTTGGAAGCAGGACATTATCGAGGAGGCTGTCAACTCCGGTCAGGAGGCGCAGCCCTTGCTCGACTTCATGGCCGAAGCCTTCCCGCAGTTTAATCGCACACGCCTGAAGTCGCTGCTCAAGCATGGGCAGGTCAGAGTCAGCGGTTATCCTGAACCCCGTCATGATACGCCGGTGGAGCCGGCAGCTCGCGTAGAAGTGAATCTCACGCGCCCCTTCGCCCGATTCAAGCATCCAAGAATCTCCCTAATGTATGAAGATGACGATATCCTGGTGATCAACAAGGGCTACGGACTCCTCTCCATGGGCACCGACACCGGCAAGAAAGCCGACACGGCATATTCCGTCATGCGTGATTACGTCAAGCGTCAACATCCTAACAACAAGGTCTTTATCGTGCATCGCCTTGACCGGGACACATCAGGCCTGATGATGTTTGCGCGCACAGAAGAGGCCAAGGAGGCCATGCAGCATAACTGGAATAATATGGTGCTGGAGCGCAATTATCTTGCTGTGCTGGAGGGGGTGCTTGAGGAGGACTCCGGCGTCATACGCTCGCATTTGGATGAAAATTCCCGATTTGAGGTTTATTCCACCCATGAGAAAGGGAAGGGAAAACTTGCCGTGACCCGCTACAAGGTGTTGGACCGAGGCAACGGCTATACACTCGTGCAATTCTCTCTTGACACCGGCAGAAAGAATCAGATTCGCGTCCATGCCGCTGACCTCGGTCATCCTATTGTGGGGGATCGTAAGTATGGTGCTTCAGTTTCGCCGATTCATCGTCTGGCGCTTCATGCCCGTTCGCTGAAATTCGCTCATCCCATAACCCGCAAGCTGATGGAGTTTACCCTTCCGGTGCCTTCGCGTTTTGCCGGATTGGTGAGATATGGATCTAATAAGAATAAGTAAGCAGAAAGTCAAGATGACTTCTGACTTCAAAAACCATAATAACTTAGATAGCAATGACCCCAGTAGTTAGCATAATCATGGGCAGCACCTCCGACCTTCCTGTAATGGAAAAGGCTGCTGCCTATTTCGACCAGCTCGAGATACCGTTTGAAATGTTGGCTCTGTCGGCACACCGCACTCCCCGTGAGGTGGAAAAATTTGCCACAGAGGCCGCCGACCGAGGCATTAAAGTGATAATTGCCGCAGCAGGCATGGCCGCCCATTTGGGAGGCGTGATAGCTTCGCTGACAACTCTGCCCGTAATCGGTGTGCCCATCCGCAGCTCCTTCGACGGTCTTGACTCTCTGCTTGCCATTGTGCAAATGCCTCCCGGCATACCGGTGGCCACGGTGGGCGTGAACGGCGCGCTGAATGCTGCTGTGCTTGCATCGCAGATTCTGTCGCTCTCAGATGAGGGTATAAAAGCACGTGTCAGCGACTATAAGCAGAACCTCACGAAGAAAATCGTGAAAGCAAATGAGGAGCTGCGCCAAGTGAAGTATAACTTCAAGACCAACTGATGAGCCGTTTCAATTACCGCAGGCGTCAGTCCTCACCGGTGAGGATTGGCGCTATCATGCTTGGTGCTGATGCCCCGGTGAGGGTGCAGAGCATGACTAACCTGTCGACGAATGATGTGCCGGGATGCGTCGAGCAGTCGCTGCGCATAGCCGAGGCCGGCGGAGAGCTTGTGCGCCTCACCACTCAGGGTGTGCGCGAAGCGGAAAGCATAGGGCATGTGCGTGAGGGTCTCCGGGTTCGTGGCTGCCGGGTGCCAATCGTGGCCGATGTGCATTTCAATCCGAAAGCGGCCTTCAAGGCAGCGACCACCTGCGACAAGGTGCGCATCAATCCCGGTAACTTTGTAGATGCCGCGCGCACGTTCCGCTCCCTGACTTTCACTGATGAGGAATACCGAGGGGAGATTGAGCGCATCCGCACAACTCTCGTCCCCTTCCTCGAGCTGTGCCGTGAGCATGGCACTGCGGTGCGTCTCGGTGTCAACCATGGTTCGCTTTCTGACCGCATCATGAGCCGCTATGGCGACACTCCGGCCGGAATGACGGAGAGCGTAATGGAGTATCTGCGCATCTGCCGTGAAGTGGATTTCCGGGATATCGTTATCTCCATAAAAGCTTCTAACACAGCCGTAATGGTTGAGACTGTGCGCACACTTGTGCGCGCTATGGAAAGCGAGGATATGCTCTTCCCCCTGCATCTGGGAGTGACTGAGGCCGGCGACGGTGAGGATGGACGTATCAAGAGCGCCGTTGGCATAGGCACCTTGTTGGCGGAAGGTATAGGCGACACTGTGCGCGTAAGCCTCAGCGAGGAGCCTGAGGCGGAAATTCCCGTGGCGCTGGCGTTGGTGAATTATATTACATCGCGCGCCGGGCATACTCCGATTCCTGAACCGGAGACGATTGTCGAGAAGCCGATGCGTCAGTCAGCTCATACAATAGCTGTCACGGCTGACTGTGGTGTCCCTCCGCAGGAGTGGACATTGGTTGATGCGGCATCGAATCCGGCGGATGCCCCGACTGTCGGTACTGTAATTCTGTCATCGTCTCACTGCAATGCGCCCGGCGAGATGCAAAGCTGGCTGGAGCGTTACCGCGCAAAGGGCGGGGGGGCGCGCATTATGCTCAAGCTGCATTATGCCGATACGGTGCTTGCAGATGTGCAGCTGAAGGCCGCAGCCGATTTCGGCACAATGCTGCTGAATGGATATGGCGACGGCATTTTGCTGGATGCTCCCGCGCTGAATGAGCAGCAGAGGGGATCCACCGAATTAGCCATTTTGCAGGCTGCGCGATTACGTTTTTCCAAGACAGAATATATTTCCTGTCCCGGTTGCGGACGCACTCTCTTTGATTTGCAGGGCACACTGAAAGCAATCAAGGGAGCCACGTCTCATCTCGTGGGGCTGAAAATAGGAGTCATGGGATGCATTGTCAACGGCCCCGGAGAAATGGCCGATGCTGATTATGGCTACGTAGGAGCAGCAGCCGGCAAGGTGAGCCTCTATCGTGGCAAGCAGTGTGTGGAGAAAAACATTCCGCAGGAGGAGGCGATTGAGCATCTGCTCCGGTTGATAGATGCTGACAGGCAGCGAAGTTAGACTCAACTGTGTAATAAGAGATTAATCAACTGAGTAATAGGAGATTAAGAGGATGGTATGCCAGGCATGTCTTCCTCTTTTTTAGTATTCGGGATAGAGCATCAGCGGCCTTTCGAGAGTCCAGCCGCGGGTCATGTTGCGCACGCAAAGACGGGCCAGTCCGGAGGCGTATGGCACTCGGGCACGGAGTATGGCGAGAATCGACGAGAGGGAGGAGAAGCGGTCGCGGGTAAGCTCGGTGACGAGCTTGCCGCGCAGCGTTATGCAGGCGTATATGCGGTCAGAGCCGGTAATGCGGCGGTCGTGGGGGCGGGTAGTGGCAGTGCGGGGAGTCATAATATTTGTGTTTATCGATTGGGGTTTTTTCTTGCCCGGCACCCCTCAAAAAATTGCATCAGTTTCGGCGGGGGTGCCGGAAACTGATGCAAAGTTAGGTTGTAACCTGTGCAAAGGAGTTGCACAGTAATGTTAAGTAATGTTATTTCTTTTCAGGAGCGAGGCCACGCAGGCGAAGCAGAGCTGCGGGGTCGGGCTTGTGGCCGCGGAAGCGCACGAAGAGGGTCATGGGGTCTTCAGTGTCGCCGCTTTCGAGAATGTTCTTCTTGAAAGAAGCAGCGGTCTTGGGGTCGAAGATACCCTTCTGCTCGAAGAGCTCCCAGGCATCGGCTTCGAGCACCTGTGCCCAGAGATAAGTATAGTAGCCGGCGGCATAGCCTTCATCGCCGAAGATATGCTTGAAGTAGGGGGAACGGTAGCGGAAAGTCAGCTCGGAGGGGAGACCGATTTGCTCGGCAAACTGCTGTTCAAACTCAGCAACATTGACAGTCTCGGGGTTCTGCTTGGCCCAGGCCAGGTCGAGCAGAGCGGCGGCAGCCAGCTCAGTGGCAGTGAAGCCCTGGCCGAATTTTCCGGCAGCTTCCATCTTCTCAATCAGCTCGGCAGGCATCGGTTCGCCGGTCTGATAATGCTTGGCATAGACGGCCAGCACCTCGGGAGCAGTGGCCCAATGCTCATTGATTTGAGAGCACATCTCAACGTAGTCGCGGTCAACGTTAGTGCCGGCCAGCGAACGATAGGGAGCCTGGGTCAGCATTCCCTGAAGGGCATGGCCAAACTCATGGAAAGTGGTCTCCACCTCATCGAGAGTGAGCAGCGAGGGGCTGTCGGCAGTGGGGGGAGTGAAGTTGCCCACATTGTAGACGATGGGGCGCTTCATGGAGCCATCCTCATACTGTCCTGCGCTCTGAAGCTGTTCCATCCAGGCACCCTGCACCTTGGTGGGGCGGGGGAAATAGTCGGTCATGAAGACTGACACGTGGTCACCCTTCTTGTCAACGATGTCATAGACAGTAACCTCATCCATATACTTGGGCGCATCGGGCATCTCCTTGAACTCGATGCCGTATAGGCGGTTTGCAGCATATTTCAGACCGTCGAGCACGTGAGAGAGCTCGAAGTAAGGCTGGATGTCGGCGTCAGTCAGATTATACTTCTGCTCCTTAACCTTGCCAAGGTAGTAGTAATAGTCCCAGGGTTCGATTTTGAAGTCGCCTCCGGCCTTGTTTACATAGTCCTGCATTTCGGCCACTTCCTCCTTGACGCGAGCCTTGGCCGGTTCGTAGACCTTCATGAGCAACTCTTCGGCAGCTTCGGGAGTTCCGGCCATGACGCGTGAGGTCATGAGCTGAGCGAAATTGTCGAATCCCATCAGCTTGGCCTTCTCAGAGCGCAGCTTCACGATTTGCTCAATGACAGGGATATTGGAGTTTTCGCCCGTGGAGGCCAAAGAGGTGTAACCCTTCCACATCGCCTCGCGCAGACCGCGGTTGTCGGCATACTGAAGCACCGGCAGGCGGCTGGGAGCATGGAGCGTGAACACGTAAAGACCCTTAAGACCACGAGCCTCGGCGGTCTCGGCAGCTGTGGCGATAGTGGAGGCGGGCAGGCCGGCCAGGTCAGCTTTGTCATAGACCACGATTGAGAAGTCGTTGGTGGCCTTGAGCAGATTCTTAGTGTACTGCATGTAGAGCTTTGAAAGCTCGTCGCTCAGGCGCACCAGCTCTTTTTTCTTCTCCGGCGAGAGGGCGGCGCCCTGCTCGGCGAAGTTTCTGTAATACTTCTCCACAAGGCGTTTCTGCACCGGGGTGAGCTTTGATTTCTTCAGCCCGTCATACACGGCTTTTACGCGGGCAAACAGGGCTTCATTGAGCATCACATTGTTAGAGGCTTCATTGAAGAGGGGCATCAGCACATCGCCAAGGTCAGAAATCTCGGCGCTCTTCATGGCTGCATCATAATGGAAGAAGACCCCTTGCACACGGTCGAGAATCGGAGAAAGATTCTCAAGCGGGAGAATGGTGTTCTCGAAAGTGGCCGGCTCGGGATTGTTTACGATTTTTTCGATATTGGCCTTTTGCTCAGCGAGGCCGGCACGCACAGCCGGTTCAAAATGAGCATTGGTGATTTGCTCGAAGGGGGGAATCTCATACACGGTGGTGTATGGTTGCAGGAAAGGATTGTTGGTAGCGTCTGCTTTCATAGGGCAGGAGGTTGCGAGCCCCAGTCCGAGAACCAGAGCTGATGTCAAGAGAAATTTGTGTTTCATTGGCAAGATCAATGTTGTTGGATATAATGGTTAATAGTTTGTTGGAAGTCAGGATATGAAGCTTGGCCTCATTCGTTGGGGCTATATTCAGTTAACGTCAAAGTAACTGAAATCTTGCAAGCAGCGGATAGTGGTCAGAGGCTCTGAGGTCGCCGCGGGTAATCGAGAAGGGACGGAGATTTCCTTTATACATCACTTGGTCAATATGGAAGAACAGATGATGGGCATTGAAAGTGGCCGTCGGGCCGAAGCAGCAATCCAGATACGCATCCCTGAGTCCGGCCTCGCGGATGGTGTGGTAGGCATAGGAGGCGGGCACATCGTTGAAGTCGCCGCAGAGAATCACGTCGCCTTTCAAATTCCGGACTACGTCAGCCACTTGGCGCGCAGCTTCCGCACGCCGCTCGAATGCCAGCGAGAGTTTGCGATAGACGGTCGAGGAGGAAGACTCTGAGATGTCGCCGTCAGCAGCATCCTCCAGCAGGCCGGCCTCTTGAGCCGAGAGTCCGAAGGAGGTGAGATGCACATTGACCAACGTCAGCGGATGGCCGGGAACTGCAACCTCCAGCACCTCATACATGAAGTAGTACAGTTTCGGGTTGTAGACCCCGCAGATGCGCTTGATGGGATACTTCGAGATGACCGAGACATCAATGTTTTCATTGTATAAGGCGTAAGGATAGATTTCCGAAGACCGTTTCACCTGCTGAGGGGTCACGTAGCCCCATTTGAGCACAGCGTTCAGGTCATACACCTCCTGAAGGCAGACTATGTCGGCACCGGAGTTCAGAATGTAGTCAAGGCCGCGTCCGGAACCCTTTTTGCCGGTTTCCATGTCCTCAAACACATGCACGTTATACGTGAGCACCGAGAGGGTGGGGGCGCCCGGAGAGGGCTTTGCCGGAAAGCTCACGGGGAAAATCTCTGTCAGTGCAGGCGAGATGGCCAGCAGCACAACGGCAGTGGCTATCGGTATAGTGATGTGGCGCGTGAACATCCACACCAGTCCCATGGCCAGCGAGAGCACAGTCAGCACCGGCAGCAGCAGACACATGAATTGAGGGAAAGTCCAGATTTCCGGAGAGATATATCGGGCGAGACCGCCGAGCAAAGTCATGCCCAAGAGAATCCATGAGAGGATGGCGGGCACGATGTGAAAGATGTGTTTCATAGTCTGCGCAAGTGTCTGAAAGATGTAGGAATTTGAAACGCTCTTCTGGTTATTTCAGCAGAGTCTGAAGAGCCCGGTCAAGTTGCTCGGCATCCAGGAAGGATGAGCGCCCGACCACTTTGCCATAGCCGTCGATGAAAATAAACGTGGGTATTGACTCGACATGATAACGGTCAGTCAGTTCTCTGTTCTCATCCACATCGATGCTTTGCATATCAATGCGGTCGCCATATTTCTTTATGGCTTCCTCATATATCGGCTTTTGGCGTTGGCAGGGACCGCACCAAGTGGCGGAAAACTCCAGCACTTGCGGCTTGCCCTTGGCTTTGGCGGGCTGGCGGGCGGCTGCCATGGCGGCCGAGTCAGGCTCTACAATCTTTTCAGAGTCGAGCGGCGCGGAGGCTTCGGGCACCACTGATTCGCCGTCAGTGCTGCGACCGCTCTGGGTGCGCGAACAGCAGGCGAAGGCCAGGAGAAGAAGAATTACCGGAAGGTGGATAAACTTTTTCATAACAGCAGAGTGAGGTTACTTGGTTACACGTTTGGAGAGATATTCAAGTTCGCGGCGTTCGTCAGCAGAGAGGGAATCGAAGCCGGAGATGCGGATTTTATCGAGCAATTCATCCAGCCGCTCGGCGTCGAGGCGATGCTGCTCCATCACATTTATAACGCGAGAGACATGTTTTGGTTTGCGGGGCGTCTCTTTTTCTTTACGTGGAGACCTTTTGCGGCTCCACACAAAGCCGGCTGCCAGGCCGCATAAGGCTCCGCCAAGGTGAGCGAGTTCACCTCCGGAATTCCCGCCCCCCAGCCCGAGAAAGGCCAGCAGAATCATGAACAGTGCAACCCATTTGAGTTTGATGTCGCCCAGGAAGAAAAGGTGAAGTGTGTAGCCGGGAAGCAAGACAGCGGCAGCCGTCATGAGCGCAAGCACGGCGGCGCTGGCTCCGAGCAGCACTGAGCCTGCCTGGGCAAGCATAGGCGCGAAAAGCATATAGCAGATGCCTCCGCACAGACCTCCGCCGATGTATAGCCACACGAGGCGCCGCGCACTGACCACTGTCAGCAGCAGAGAGCCGAACCATCCGAGCCACAGCAGATTCATCAGCAGATGCAGCGGATGAGTGTGGGTGAACATATAGGTGAACAGGGTCCAGGGGCGGGTCAGCATCAAGGCCGGCGAGGCGGGCAGAGCGAGCCAAGGCTCAAGCGACGGCACAGAGCCGAGTTTGCCGAACACCATCGAGAGCCCTGCCACAAAGAACATAGCCACGTTCAAAAGAATCAAGACTCCAACTACTCCGTGGCGCCGGAGATTATCAATAACGCTTGCCATGCAGTGAGCCGGTTTTATACCAATATAATATAAGGAGTGCGCCGAAAATCATTCCGCCGAGATGAGCGTAATGGGCCACGGAGCTGAGTGTGTTGCTCACACCGAAGAACAGTTCGAGCACTGCGTAGCCGGCCACGAGCCATTTCGCTTTGATGGGCACGGGGATGAAGAATATGTACATAGGCACATTCGGAAAGACGCATCCGAAACCGAGCAGCAGGCCGAAGATGGCACCCGAGGCACCGATGGTGCAGAGAGAACTCTTGTAGCCCTCGATGGCTCCGAGAATGCCGGAATCATGGGCTGCCAGCGCTTCCTGCACACGCGCTGTGGCCTCGGGCAGGCTTATATGGTTGAGCGAGGCTATGGCCGAAAGGTAGTCATGCTCCCATGTGAGAGTCCACACAAGTTCCTGCACCACGCCGGCGCCTATGCCGCAGACGAAATAGAAAAGCAGATAGCGCCGCGAGCCCCAGGTCACTTCCAGGATGCGGCCAAACATGTAGAGCGCCCACATATTAAAGAAGATGTGAGCTATTCCTCCCTGGCTGAGCGGAGCCTGCAGGAAGAGATAAGTGACCAGCTGAAGCGGATTGAATCCCTCAGCTCCCCAATAGCTTAGCCCGAGACGGGGCAAGAGTGTGGAGATGTTGAAGGATGGCATGAAGGCTCCCAGGAGCCACAACCCTATGTTGATGATAAGCAGGTTGCGCGTCACCGGCGGCACACCGCGCATGAACCCTGAACCATAGTTATTCATGCTGCAAAAGTACTAAGAATTTCGCAATATTTCCCCCGCGGCACTCTTAAAATGAGCTAAAAACAGAAGAAAATCAGATTTGAGAAGAAAAAAAGGCCGAATTATTTGTTATATCTTATGGAATTACGTATATTTGCCCCCAAATTTTCACACATCACACAGTAAAGTTATGAACAGAACAGATTTAGTAAACGAAATTGCAGCAAAGGCTAACCTTAACAAAGTATCCGCAAAGGCAGCTCTCGATGCTTGCCTTGAGTCAATCGCACAGGCTCTCGCTAATGAAGACAAGGTTGCCCTGCTCGGCTTCGGCACCTTCTCCGTGGTAAACAAGGAAGCCCGCACAGGCATCAACCCCCGCACAAAAGAAAAGATTGAAATTCCCGCTCGCAAGGTGGTGAAATTCAAACCCGGTTCCGACCTCGGTAAGTAAACCACACCGGGCCACCGACAGCATCACCCGGCCAACTGCGCCGGGTTCAGTCACGGAGTCTCCCCCGCGGGTGACTCCGTGACTCGTTTACAGGCTGCGGGGCCGATGAACAATTCGCCGAGCCGCAGGGTTGTACAAAGTGAGGACGCAAAGAAGCCCAATTCAATTTTTTTTACTACTTTTGCGGGCGAAAACGCATCTGCGTAATGGGTCTTGCCGGGTTGAACTCTTGCATCATGACCACTCAAGCCCCTCATTTGCAATGTTTTGAACACATGATGAAGAACCTTATTATAGTGGAGTCTCCGGCTAAGGCCAAGACAATCGAGAAGTTTCTGGGTCCCGGTTACAAGGTAATGTCGAGTTTCGGTCATATCCGTGACTTGAGAAAAAAAGACTTCAGTATTGATGTCGACCGCGATTTTGAGCCGGTATATGAAATTCCCGCCGAGAAAAAAGAACTCGTGTCGAAATTACGCTCAGCCGCAAAGGAGGCTGACACAGTTTGGCTCGCTTCCGATGAAGACCGCGAAGGAGAAGCCATTGCCTGGCACCTGGCTGAAGTGCTCAAACTTGACCCCGCCACCACTCATCGAATCGTCTTCCACGAGATTACTAAGCCTGCCATAGTGCACGCGCTTGAGAATCCCCGCACCATTGATATTGACCGCGTCAATGCACAGCAGGCTCGCCGCGTGCTCGATCGCATCGTGGGCTTTGAACTCTCGCCCGTGTTGTGGCGCAAGATTAAGCCCTCCCTCTCGGCCGGCCGTGTGCAGAGTGTGGCAGTGCGCTTGATATGCGAGCGGGAAAAGGAGATTGCAGCCTTCACTCCGCAGCCCTTCTTCCGTGTGACCGGCTCATTCGGTTTGGCTGACTCCCCCGCTATGCTGCGCAGCGAACTGAACACTCGCCTTGATTCAGAGCAGGAGGCTAAGGCGCTGCTTGAAGCCTGCCGCAATGCTGAGTTTAAGGTCAACGACGTGACAGTCAAACCGATACATCGCTCGCCGGCCGCCCCGTTTACAACCTCAACCCTTCAGCAGGAGGCTGCCCGCAAGCTCGGCTTTACCGTAGCTCAGACTATGCGAGTGGCTCAGCAGCTCTACGAAGCCGGTCACATCACATACATGCGTACCGACTCGCTCAACCTCTCTGCCCTCGCCATAAAAGATATTTCCGCTCTCGTGACGGAGCAATATGGAGAGCAATATCTCCATGTGCGTCATTACCACACCAAGAGCAAAGGTGCGCAGGAGGCTCACGAGGCCATACGTCCCACCTACGTGAATGTGGCTGATGTACCCGGCTCGCCGCAGGAAAAACGCCTGTATCATCTGATTCGTATGCGCACACTCGCTTCTCAAATGAGCGATGCGCTCGTCGAGAAAACAACCCTTGAGATTGCCATCTTGCCCGCCGAATCAGCTCCCGTGGCCGAAGGCAAGAACTTCACGGCTCATGGCGAAGTGATTAAATTCGAGGGTTTCCTGAAAGCGTATAACCTTGATAAGGAAGCAAATACGCCTTACAGCCTGCCGGAAATTCAAGTGGGTGCAAGCCTTACCCCTGAGAGCATAACCGCCACAGAGCGTTTCACGCAGGCTCCTGCCCGATATAATGAGGCCTCCTTAGTAAAGAAAATGGAGGAATTAGGCATAGGTCGTCCTTCAACCTACGCTCCCACAATCAGCACCATTCAGGGGCGTGACTATGTGGAGAAAGGGGAGAAAGAGGGCGTGAAGCGTGACTACAAAGTGATAACACTCACTCCGGCAGGCATCAATGAAGTGACCGAGACGGAGACCACCGGCTCTGACAAGGGGCGTCTCGTGCCCACTGACGTCGGCATGGTTGTCAATGACTTCCTGACAGAATACTTCCCCGATATTCTGGACTATAATTTCACGGCGCGCATCGAGGAAAAGTTTGATGACATAGCCGAAGGAAAGCTCGGTTGGCATAATGAGATTCATGATTTCTATGACGGCTTCCATCCTGATATAGAGAAAATCAACAGTATGCGCATGGAGCACAAAGTCGGTGAGCGCACCCTCGGAACCGATCCCAAAACCGGGCGTCCCGTCAGTGTGAAAATCGGCCGCTTCGGCCCCATGGTTCAGATTGGCAGCAATGAAGATGAGGAGAAACCTCTCTTCGCTTCCCTGCTTGACGGACAGAGCATAGCAACGATAACTCTCGACGAGGCGTTGAAACTCTTTGAACTGCCCCGCACCGTCGGAGAGTTCGAAGGGAAGAAGGTTGTGGCCGCCATAGGCCGCTTCGGTCCATACATCCGCCACGACTCCAAATTCGTCTCCATTCCCAAGGAGTTGACCCCGCAGGGCATCACGATTGATGAAGCAATAGCACTCATTGAAAAGAAGCGCGCTGACGACAATGCCAAGATAATCAAGAACTTCGACGAGATGCCCGGTCTTCAGGCGCTCAACGGTCGCTTCGGTCCCTATCTGGCATATAAGCCGGAGGGTGCAAAAAAGGCCGTGAACTATAAGCTGCCGAAAGGCACCGACGCAGCCGCCCTCACCCTCGAAGAAGCGCAAAAAATAATGAAAGAGCAGGACGAAGCACCCGCCAAACCCCGCACCCGCGCCAAGCGCACCAAGTAAGGCAAGACCATTTTCACAAATAATAATAGGGTGTGTCGAAATAGGAATTCGATGCTGATGGCGCGGAGCGCCTATCCCTTGTTAGCCGGGGGGCTTCAGCCCCCCGGTAGCCCCGCGTACGGAGTCAGCCCTGGAAGGGCTGCCCAATTCATTGACAACCAACGATATAGGGCAGCCCTTCCGGGGCTGGTTGTCGCTACATGCATACCGGGGGCTGAAGCCCCCGGCTAACAATGGGAAGGCGCTCCGCGCCATTCAGCGTCGGGTTCAAATTTCGACACACCCTATTATTATATAGCTTCAGAAGTCAATCTTGCTTGCGGCGGATGGTTATTTTCAGTTCGCAGCCGAAGAGGATTGTGGTCAGCAGCAGTGGCAGCAGTGCCGGATTTAGAGAATAGTCAGAGAAGGGGAGGGTGCAGAGGAAAATAAGTGCGATGAACGCCTGGAGCCCCATGAGGTTGTTGCAGAAGTTTCGCGTGCGTTTGAACCAAATGAGAACCGGCAGCAGGAGCCATAGCGGATTCAGCCACCAAATGAGTGGATTCGGGGAGGTGGCTTCATGCACTGAGATGAATGCCAGGAACCAAACGAGGCTGCCTGCCAATCCGAAGACCAACCCCCAGGCGGCGAAGAGCCAACGGAAGTAGAGATGCTTGCGGCGAGCATAGATAACCAGTGCATCAACGATGAGCGAAAGAGTCCAGAAGATGAATAGCGGCGACAGATACCAAGGAGTAGGGGGTAGCCGGGTTTCACCACGTGCCTCGGCAAGCAGATTCGCCGTGCCGAACAGAGGAGTGCCATCCGGACGCCGCACGGATTGCGTAGCGGCGCTCAACTCCATCGGGTTGAACATGCGTCCCCTCGCAGTCATGGGGCGGTCAATTTCGCTCCCAAGCGCAATGTCAATTCCGAGCTGATACCAGGGGTAGCCTGCATTATACTGCATGAGAAGCTCGCGGCAGGTCAGAGTGGAGTCAGTGGCTGCCGGATATGCAGCCGGGCTTCCGAGGGCGGCATCCACAGCATCAAGCAGTCGGGTGGAGCAGTTGTTGGAGAAGTACTTATAGCGATAGGTTGCATTCTCAGGCTGCACGTCATGGTCGAGTGTAGAGAGTAGGGCGGCGGCCTCTTCCGAGGTTAGATTGAGCGGGTATTCGGTCACTTGCGAGCCGCGGTCAATGTAGCTGTAAACGAAATAGGAGGTCGGCATGGCGCCGGCGTAATAGTCGGTCTCACCCTTCACGAAGCGGAAGATGAAGCCGGGGGAGTTGAAGTCAAACATCCCGTAATTGTAGACTCTGTCCAGGCGTTGCCCCTCTTTGATGCCCGACACGCGCATGGCTGCGTGGCCATAGAGCTCAAAAATCTCTCCACCGGGGGAGCAGGTAATGAGGCTGATGCGCAATGAGTCTTTCGGATGCGAGTAAGCAATCGAGTCGCGGGAGCCGACAGCGGCAGCGGTCAGCGGAAATATAATAGCGCCAAGCAGCATGACTGCCAGGCGCATGACGGTGGAAATACGAAAGTGCATAAGTGTCTCAATTAAATTGAGAAGTCATCTTGACTTTTTACGAAAACTGAAGAAAGTCAAGATGACTTCTGAGTTAATACATTCAGTGGCAACCATTGTCGATGACGTTTCGAGCCACGTGAAAGATAGTTATTTGCCGGACTCTGCTGACATGGATGCTACTTCGGTAAGCGCTCCGGTGGCCGGATTGAATATGGCGTAGGACGGAGCTTTTTTGTCGGTGAACAGTTTCGGGTCCAGACCAAAGACTTCCCCCTGCTGAGCAATCTCAATCTCTTGGCTGAGCAGAGTGCGTCCACCGAATTCCACGGTGGCAGTCACAGTGGAGGGGAGGCGATAGGCAACGGCATCCTTAGGCATCGTTTTCGGTTCGCCTTTGGCGTTCAGAGGCATCTCGGGGGAGGTCAGTCCGGAGAAGGTGAGATAAATGGGTTGCCCGACGAGGTCGTCGCCATTGCGGAAGTTCTCTCCCGGAGCTATACGGGCAATCACTTGGCGTTCACCCTCAAGCATGGCCGAATCAGGAAGCAGAGAGATGCGGCGCGACTCGGTGAAGCTATATTCATAGCCGGTGAACGCGCGCATGAGAGCATTCTCCTGAGCCTGCAGGCTTTGCAACATCAGTTCCAACTGGCGCCCATCGGTGGGCATAGTCTCGGCGGTGCCGCGCGACAGACTCAGGCGGCTCTCGCGAATCTCCATAATGGTGCGGGCAAGCATCTGAGCCTTCTTTGCGTCGGAGAGGCTGACGAGAAAATCCTCGTCGACATATTGCAGATACTCATCCATGTTTGGCCGTTCGCCGGAGGTGGCGGCAGGGGGAAGGGGAGTGGACTGCGGCTCTTCCACCTGGGTGTTGACCGCCAGCAACATTCCGTCAGCAGCTACGCAGACGGCAGTCGTGGCGCCCGGCTTGAGAGTCATAAGATACTTCTGTTCGCCGGCGCGGCCACGGGTGGATATTGAGGCCGCATCCAAAGTGCATGAACGGGAGTCAGCCGCGATTACATCCACATTGCCCAAATAGCGCGGGGCGTATTGCCGGAACGGCCCGGCCACACGCTGCGTGAATGTGGCCGTGAGGTCAATCTGCACTTCTGTTTCAGGCAGAGAGTAGACAATGCCATATTCGTTTGACTTGTCGCCGGTGAGCATTTTAGTGCTCTGAGCAGCGGCCGGAAGTGCACAGGCCAGCAGGGCGGTTGCGAGTAGAGATGAACGCATAAGACTATTTCATTATTTCCTTGATAGCCAAGGGTAAGCGGTCAATAATATCGGAGGCCGTCATGCCATATTCGCCCAGCGCGTCGGCTGCCATGTCTCCGGCGTATCCATGAATGAAGACACCAATAGTGGCAGCCACTTCAGGCTTTAAGCCCTGGGCTATGAAAGCGGTAATCACACCGGTGAGCACATCGCCGCTGCCGGCGGTAGCCATGCCCGGGTTGCCGGTGGAATTGAAATACACCTTGCCGTCGGGGCGCACGATGGCCGTGTGATGCCCCTTCAGCACGATTATGATATTGTAGACCTGCGAGGCTTCGATGGCTTTGCGCAGGCGTGTCTCGTCAGAAGTGTGCTCGCCGAAGAGGCGGTCAAACTCCCCGCGATGCGGAGTGATGACACTCATTTTGGGAATGAGCGAGAGCAGGGTGGGACGCTTGGCTATGCAGTTCAGCGCATCGGCGTCAAGCACAAGCGGTGTGTCGCCGGCATTCTTCATCAGGCCTTCAAGGGCATTGATGGTTTCGTCATAGGTGCCGATGCCGGGACCGACCGCCACAGCCATGTGGGTGTGGTGCAGACGCATGTCGGTGATGAACCGGTCATTCTTGTCAGGCTCAAACATAGCCTCGCAGATGGCTGTCTGCATGGGAATCAGGCCGCAGCGTGCGGAATGAACGGTCACGAGTCCTGCTCCTGATTTCAGGGCTGCGCGAGCCGACATGATAGCGGCACCCATCATTCCCATTGAGCCGGCCATGATGAGAGCCGAGCCGAAATCACGCTTCACGGAGAACGGGTGGCGAGGCTTCAGCACGCGGCGCACATTGTGACGCTCCACCAGGAAATAAGTGGCGGGAGTGGCGCGTATCTTGGCTGCATCCAGCTCAATGTCCAGTAGCTTCCATTCGCCTATGGCCTGAGCATTCTCCTCAAAGAAGAATGAAATGCGCGGGATGGAGATGCCAAGGGTCAGGTCAGCATGAATCACATCGCGCATGTTAGTGTGCTCATTCCATTCGCCGAAGAGTCCGGAGGGAACGTCTATGGAAATCACGTAGGCACCACTCTCGTTGATGTATCTGACGAGAGCCATGAAGCCCCCCTGAAGCGGTTTTGAGAGTCCGGCGCCAAAGAGTCCGTCAATCAGGACATCGCTTTTGCCCAGGGCCGGCGGCATAAACTCCTTGGTTATTTCCGTGAAGTCAATGTCATCAAGAGCAATGAGTTTGTTACGCTGCTCTTTGCAGTCGTGGCTCAGACGATCCTGCACGTTGAACAGGAAAATTTCCACCCGCTTGTAGCCCTGCTCGATGAGCATGCGGGCGGCTGCAAGCGCATCGCCACCGTTATTGCCCGGACCGGCAATGACAACGATGCGTTGCGAGGGTCGGAAACGGCTGATTATTTCACACGCAACGGCACCTGCCGCTCTTTCCATCAACTCAATGGAGTCGATGTTCTGAGCCTTGCAGGTGGCGTGGTCTATTTCTTTTATGACTGATGAGGGGAATAATTTCATAGGCGTCGGGGTTGGTTAACGCTTGCGTCGGCGCACAGACTTTGCAGCTCCGGAATTGCCTGAAGAACTTTCCTTAACCTTGGGAGCTTTCTTGGCCTTGGGCTGAGAGCGCTTTCGGGTGGTCTTTTTCTTCGGTTCCTCCTTCTTGGGCGCCGGAGCGGGGGCGGCTTCAGCAGCATCGCCATCGCGGGAGCCGGGCTCGATGGAATCGTTGGCCTCGGCTGCAGCGTGCGCAGCGGCTTCCTTTGCCTCAAGCTGAGCGAGATACTCTTCGCGGGTGGGCACCCACAGGTTCTTGTCGAAAGAGCGGAGGCGCTGCTCAATGCTGTCCTGTGCATGCTTCAGGTCATCCGGGTCAGGGTGCATCTGGGCAAGCGAGAGATTGCGCAGGTTCTTGGTCTTGTATATGTCACCCTGATACATTCCCATGTTGAAGTAATCATCCAGGGAGTAGCGGGCAAGGTTATTGTCGTCGGTCAGGAAGACATACTGCTGCGCGAGGTAGGGACGAAGCTGATCAAATTTCACCCAGAACATGGGATATTTGGCCTCGCCGCCATAGTCGCCATATTTGTTGAGCACGGGGCAGATGGCCTCCACTCTCACTTTCATCTGATTGGAGCGGCGGTCAAATTCCCATTTCTCGATAATGTAGTAGTTGAGCACCTGGGCGGTGGGCACGTCAGCCTCCTCAATGACATAGCGTGAGCCGTTGCGGCCGGAGCCTTCGGTCTTGTAGTAGATGCCGAATCGGTCAAGCATCTCCTGCACGTTAATCTGGTACTTGTCAGTGAAGAGCTCGCGACCATCCAGATATTCGTAGGCGGGAATGCGTCCATCCACAACCATAGAGAGCAGGATGCGGAAGAGATTTTCCTGGCCGTCAATAACATCCTCAGGGAAGTAAAGCGGGGCATTGACATCTTTGCTCAGGTCAATCTGCCGGTAGATGGTGCGGGTCCATTCCAGGTCAGCGTCATGCGGGTCGCGCGAGTCATAGAAGCTTTCCATGCGCTCGGTGACGTTAGGCCCTGAATTGCTTTCGCTCTTGCGGCTCTTGCGGTCTTTGCCGGTGCGGCGGGAGACGGTTCCTCCCGTCTCCACCTGAGCCATGACGGCGGCGGAGAGCAGCAGGGCGGCAGCTATGGTTATGTAGTGGCGTAAGCGTATCATATTGTCTGAGTATTAATCGTTTTGAGAGCGCTGGGCGCTTAGTTGAGGATTACTTCCATGGGGGGAATGTCGCGGGTGATTCCGTCAGGACCCTTCGCTTTCACGTTGGAGATGAAGAAGCTCTTGCCCACCTTGAGGCGCTTGAACTGTTCAATCTGTCGGGCAGAGAAGGAACTGCCGGCTGAATTCTCGGGGATGGCATTGCCCATGGAGTCGAAGAATGTGGTGGAGAATGACACCACTTGATATGTTATGTTCAGCACGCCGTCATCGAGAGCCGCGCCCAGGCCGGATGCGCTCATGAGAGCGGCTTTAGGAAGACGTTTGGGTGTACCCTTATAGTGCTGAGTGTTGCCGGAGGCATCCTTATAGGCGATATAAGGGAGCGGGTCAGGCAGCTTGCGCACTCTGAACGTCATGGAGCCGAGTTGCATCGAGCGTCCGTCAAGGTTAGCGGTGACGCTAATCACAGCCTCCGCACCCACGGCTGAGGAATGAGCCACCCAATGATCACCGCTGCGGGTAAGGGTGTCGTTAGTCATGGAAGCGTTGATGGCGCTCATGGGCACACCCGGAGCTGAGATGCTTATGGGGTTGTCTATGCCGGCATAGAGCACATTCATCATCGTGGGGGAGATGGTGGCCATAGGCTCTATCACTGTATAGGAGCTCTTGAAGGGATACTTTGACATGGAGCCGTCAGCCTTGAGCACCTCGATGTAACCGGAATAGTCGAACGTGCCGGTGCCTCCCGGAGTGAATTCATATCGGCCGCCGGGGAGCTCGCGTCCACCCACAAACACTCGTGGACGCTTGGTGGTGTCGATGGCAGCCAGCACGATGTCGGCGCTGTATCGGCCCCCTTGCATAATCATGGTGCTCTGCGGAATGACGTAGGCGTTAAGCGAGTTTACACGCACATCGCCCATGTCGATGGAGTTGATTATGGAGGTCATGGCATCGCTCTCGGCCTGGCGGATATTTGTCTGCAGGTGGGTGAGGAAGGTGACGGATGCTATGACGGGCATATTCTCGAAGTTAATCTGCTCCCAGCTCACGGGGCCTACAACACCCTTGGGGTTGTCCACCTTAGTGGAGAGGAGCTGCTCGACAGCCTTGCGTTTTTCCGGGTCGGCAATCTGAGAGGCTACGAATGAGCGGTAAGCCTCGATTGCCTCACGTAGTTTCTTGCCGCGCTGAGTGCCCGGACTGAGCATCCAGGCCGCTGAGGCTTCAAGGTCGTCGTTATTGATGAGGTTCCGATAATTGCCCTGGGGGCCGTCAGCCTGACGGGCAATCTCTATTTTCAGAGTTTCAATCGCTTTGTAGAGCGAGTCGGCGCGGTCATGCACCTGAGTGCCGACTGCCAACCAAGGACCAACTTTCTGAGGGTTATCCTCATAGAGCTGTTTGAGATAAAGGAACTGGGCGGCATTCTTAGCCGTGAGGTTCTCGGTGGTCTTTTGCAGACCGGCCTGCACCTGGCTGAAGCCGTTGAGCACGTCGCTCGACACGTTGAGCGCGAGCATGGCCGTGAGGACGATATACATCAGGTTAATCATCCTCTGGCGGGGCGACATTCTTGCTACGTTGTTGCTACCTCCTGCCATTTCAGTGCCCTCCCGTTATGCGTTATCGGAGCCGGACTGTGCAAAGGGGTTCTGCACCGGCTGGCTTCCGGGGGCGCCTCCGCCCATCATGGGGTTATACATGTTGATGGTCATGGCCGTGATCATCTTCTCATAGACACTGTTGAGCTGCTTCATGTAGCGAGCCATCTTTTCGGTCTCCTCGCAGTAGCGGGAGCTTTCGTTGGCGCTCTTTTCATACATGTCGCGGATATCCTTCAGGCCGCGGTTCACGCGGTCGATGCTGTCAAGCTGCGAAGCAATGCTCTTGAGCTGAATCTCGTAGATGGTATTCAGGCCGCTGACGTTGCGGTTGAGAGCCTCCATCTGCTCGACATAGCCGCCGGAACTCTTCTGGATGTTTTCAGAGTTGGAGGTTATGGCTGAATATGAGTTGAGCAGGGTGGTGCTGACGGCGTTGAGCTGCTCGGTGGTGTCGCGCAGGGCTGTCATCTGGTCAGCGATGCCTGACATCTGTGCCAGGTAATTCTGAGTGGCGGTTGTGAGTTCAGCCATCTGGGAGAGTTGATCGGCTGCGGCCGACATTTTCTCGATGCTCTCGCGCAGCGAGAGAGTGTCATCCTCACTCAGGGCGATGCCTGCCGGAAGTCCGGCGGCCGCTACTGCCTGAGGCGCGGAGATTGAGGGACCTCCGTAGGAACCCTCTGCGGGTGCGGAGGCGTGAGAGCTGCCACCGCCGGCAATCACTACGCCCGAGCCGCCGGTGAAATCCGGACGGTCTTCATCGCTGTGGCTGTCGAAGACGGGGAAGACCTCCTCCCAGTTATACTCACGCGGAGGACGGTCGAAAGCCGTCAGAATGAACATGGCAATCTCAGTGCCCATGCCGATACAGAGCAGGGTGCTGCCCCCCGGCAGGTGAAGAATCTTGAACAGTGCGCCCCAGATTACGATGGCTGCGCCAATGGAGTAGGCAAAGTTAAAGAAGCGCTGACCCTTGCTGCCATGCATGAAGCGCTCGATGAAGTTGCCGAATTTCTTAATCTTTCCCATTGAGTATGTGTGATGTGGAAATGAGGTCAGTAATTGATTGATTTATTTCTTGTTGCCTTGGCGGGTCTTGTTGCCTTTGGCGAAGCCCACCTGTGAGCGCACGTTGCGGAATCCGATGTAGGAGCGTTGCTCGTTCTGGTATTCCCATTGGCGCAGGTCGGAGCGGAGGTTGTGAGCCACATCCTTCCAAGAGCCGCCGCGCACAATCTTGCGCTTCATCTTGTAGGGGTCCTCCTTGGCTGCGTCGTATCGGTATTCCGGGTTCATGTCGGAGGTCAGGCGGTTGATGCTCTCAGTGTAGGCTGTCGAGGTCCATTCGCTGACGTTGCCTGCCATGTCATAGAGGCCGAAAGCGTTGGGGGAATATGTGCCCACGCGTGAGGTAATCAAATGGCCGTCGCGGATGAAGTCACCCTCCATCGGTTTGAAGTTGGCGTAGAAGCATCCGCGTTCATCCATGGGAAGCATCTCCTCCCAGGGGTAGGAGCTTTCAGAGTTGCCGGCGCGTGCAGCGAACTCCCATTCGGCTTCTGTGGGGAGGCGGTAAGGCTCGATGAAGACACCCTCGCGACCCAAGGAGCGACGCAGGAAGTCGGTGCGCCAGTTGGAGAAGGCGTTGGCCTGCTCCCAGCTTACACCTACGACGGGGTAGTCATTGTAACCGGCATGAGAGAAGTACATGCGGGTGTAAGGCTCATTGTATGCGTTATCGAAGTCGTTAATCCAGCAGGTTGTGTCGGGATAAACGTTTACGATATAAGTGTTGAGGAAATCGTAGTCGCCGGTCAGGGGGCGGGAAACGGTTTCGCGCACGATGCGGCCCTCATCATCCAGGTAAGCTGTATCTTTGCTGATTACGGGGAGTTCGGTGCTCACCTCATGGTCAGTGTTATAATCACGACGGGTGGGGTCGAGGCGGTACTTGCGCTGAGCGGCAGCCGTGTGATTATAAATCTCGTAGCGGTAATTGAGCTGAGTGGGGTCAAGCTCGCGACGACCGGTGATGGGGTTGGTGCGGTAGACGCTTTCGATGGCGCGCTGCTCATCTTCATTGGCGTTGCGCCAAGGGATAGCTTTGCTCCAGTTGAGGTAGGGCTTCACGGGGTTGCCCTCTTTGTCTTCTTCAATCTTGAAATCTTCGTTGCCGCCGTAAGAGGGGTCGGCGAGGCGCTCGCGGATAATTGAGTCGCGCACCCAAAACACGAACTGCTTGTATTTTGAGTTGGTAACCTCGGTCTCATCCATCCAGAATGCATCGACACTGATGCCGCGGGGGTCACCCTTGATTCCCCACACGGAGTCATCTTCAGCGGGACCCATCTTGATAGTGCCACGGTCAACGAGGACCATGCCGTAAGGGGTGGCTTCCGCGTAAGAGGTTCCCCCCACGCCGGTCACTTCTCCGCCATAGGCGTTGGAACGCGACGACATGCAGGAGCTGAGGGCGGCGAGTCCGATGCACATGCACACGGCAAGGATGGCCAGGGTTCTGATTCCGGGCAGCGGCTTGAGGTGTTGCTTTATGTTCTTCATTTTGTATGCTGTAATCTGCGTGTTAAACAATTCCGGAAAGGTCACATGAGCCTGATGGAGCGGTGACGATTCTTGTTTTTGGCCGAGAAGTCGAGCTTCAGCTGATAGCCTGCCATGATTTCATGGCTTCCGCTTGAGGCTTTCGCAATGGCCGTCAGGGGGTATTCATAACTGTAGCCTATAAAGAAGTTCTTGAATTCGGCGCCGAGGCTTATGCTGATGCCTGAGAGATATCGATAGCCAATGCCGGCCGAGAGGAACTTATTGTAGCGGGCGCGCATCTCGACGATGCCTGTAAAATCGTTGAAATCAGTGGCCGCTATCAGGGAGGGCTGCAATTCAAATAACGTGTTTTTAATTGGAATATTGCTACCGGCGGTAAAATATAGGGTGCGCGGGCGGTTAACTTCATATTCCTGTGTCTCTGTGCTTTCTGAGCCTTCGAGCTTGAGCCCGAGAGTGGGGTCGAGCAGGTGGCGTCCGGAGATGCCGAGGTAGAAGAGTTTGTGCTCATACCAGATGCCGGCCGAGAGGTCAATGGCGTTGCCTGAGAGGTCTTGGGTGGGAATAGCCTCATCAGAGCCTTCATGATAGTCGTCATCATCAGGGAGAATCACTTCCGAACCTTTGAATTTCGTGTTCAGGTAGGAACCCTGCACGCCGATGCTCAGAGTGCCCCCCAGCAGCTTCAGCTTATAGGATGCCTGGAGTCCGGCCTCAAGGTTTGAGAAGAGGCCGAGTCCCTCTTGCTGCACGAGCACACCGATACCGATTCTCTTCTTTCCGATTTTGATTGGCATGTCGGCAGTGCCCGAGAAGGTCTTCGGAGCGTTGTCGACGCCAATCCATTGAAGGCGGGCGTTGCCTCGGATTCGGATATAATCGGTGTTGCCGGTGGCGCCGGGGTTGTAGAGCGTGGGCATGACGGAATAGTGGGCAAGCAGAGATTCCGACCATTGTGCTCTGGCCGCGGCGCAGCCCATGAGGGCAAGCAGCATTAATATGTACGTGCGAATTCGCTTCACGGAGGCTGTGTTATTCAAAATAGAATGTGAGTACAATCATGTTATTCTTCACCTTTTTCAGCGAGTCGGTGATTTTCATCGTCTGCGGGTCATCGACCAGATCCGGGCGGTCGTGGCGGAGCACATCGGTCAGGCCGAAGCAGAACTTGATTTCCGGATTCAGTTTGAAGAAGGGGAGATAGAAGTCACAACCGAGTCCTACGGTCAGGAATGCATCCATTGTGTTGAACTGCAGGTAGTCGCTGCGCTTCTTGCTTACGTCGAGCGTGCCCATTACGCCGAGCGTGACATAAGGGCGGGAGTTCAGCCAGCGGTCGCCGGAGATTTTCAGGTCGACGGGAAGAACCACATAGGCCGTCTTGACATCCTGACGCTCCTCCATTCCGCTCATGCTCTCGCGGAACGTGACAGTCTTGTTGCCGAAGAACATGCCGGGACTGACCCTGAGATTCAGATGCTTATGAAGGCGAAGGTCGCCGAGCACAGTGACATTGAAGCCCGGGCTGTAAGAGGGAATTTCGCTCCACCAGGATTGCCCGTCGGGAGTGACATATCCGTTATGCGTGAACTTGAGATCCTGGAAGTGCATACCGACAGAAAATCCGAGATGCATCCGTTTCTGGTCGGCATACGGACGATTGGGCACGAAGTCATTTCGCTGCGCCCGCAGGGCCGGCGAGGCAAGCAGAACCAAGAGAGCCGGAAGTATGAACCGTAAGCATTTCATTGATTATTTAACGCCCTCACCTCTCTATTATTGCCTCCGCGGGGGTATTTGCGGCGGGGATTTGGTCAGTTGGTGGAAAATTAGTAATTTTGCACAACCGAAACAGATACATAGCGATGCAATCACAAAGCGCACCGAAAAGAGCCGTTCTCACTTTGGAAGACGGCACCAAGTTTGAGGGCTATTCATTTGGCTATGACCAGCAGCCCGTGGCCGGGGAAGTGGTGTTTAACACCGCCATGACCGGCTATCCGGAGAGTTTGACCGACCCCTCTTATGAGGGTCAGATTCTCGTCACCACCTATCCCATTCTCGGCAACTACGGCGTGCCGGCCAAGGAGGTGAAGAGCGAGGCCGGAGTGAGTGACTATTTTGAATCCAGCCACATTCATTGTAAGGCAATCATTTGCCAGGATTACAGCTTTGTTCCCAGCCACTGGCAGGCAACACGCTCCCTCTCTGACTGGCTCAAGGAGGAGAAGATTCCCGGCCTCTTCGGCATTGATACACGCGCCCTGACGAAACTGCTGCGTGAAAAGGGAAGCATGCTGGGCAAGATTACGTTTGAGCAGGGTGAGGATATCGACTTCTACGACCCCAATAAGGAAAACCTCATCGACCGCGTAAGCACGAAGGAGGTCAAGGAGTTTGGAGAAGGTGAGAAGCGGGTAGTGCTCGTGGACTGCGGAACGAAATACAATATCATCCGTTGTCTGACCCGCCGCGGGGTGCATGTGACCCTCGTGCCCTGGGACTATGACTTCAATCAGCTCGAATGGGATGGCCTGTTCATCTCCAACGGTCCCGGCTCTCCGGAGTTTGCGGAGAAGACCGTGGAGCATATCCGCGAAGCTATGAAGACCGGTAAACCCATCTGCGGCATCTGCATGGGCAATCAGCTGCTCTCGAAAGCTGCCGGCGCGAAAATCTACAAGCTCAAATATGGCCACCGTTCGCATAACCAGCCGGTGCGTCAGCAGGGCACAAACCGTTGCTTTATAACCAGTCAGAACCACGGTTTTGCAGTGGACAACAATACCATTCCCGCCGACTGGGAGCCGCACTTCATTAATATGAACGATGGCACCAATGAAGGTATCCGTCACAAGACCATGCCTTGGTTCTCGGCTCAGTTCCACCCCGAGGCTTCGTCAGGCCCGAAGGACACTGAATTTATTTTCGACGACTTTATCAAGCTCCTTTAATATCATTAACGCCCGAACACGCACGACATGGAAACAAACAATTCCGAAATTCAAAAGATAAAAAAAGTGCTCCTGCTCGGCTCGGGAGCTTTGAAGATAGGTGAGGCCGGCGAGTTTGACTACTCCGGCTCCCAGGCTCTGAAAGCAATGAAGGAGGAGGGAATCGAGACCATCCTCATCAATCCCAACATTGCCACAGTGCAGACCTCAGAAGGGTTTGCCGACAAGATATATTTCCTGCCGGTGACCCCTTACTTTGTGCGCAAAGTTATTGAAAAGGAACGCCCCGACGGCATCTTTCTTGCCTTTGGCGGCCAGACGGCGCTGAACTGCGGCGTGAAAATCTATGAGGATGGCACGCTGGAGGAATATGGAGTGAAGGTGCTCGGCACCCCGGTGCGCGCCATCATGGACACCGAAGACCGCGAACTCTTCGTGCGCAAGCTTGATGAGATTGATGTCAAGACCATCCGCTCAGAAGCCGTAACCAGCGTAGAGAGCGCTTTGGCCGCCGCCGACCAGCTGGGTTATCCCGTGATTGTGCGTGCTGCATACGCGCTGGGTGGACTCGGTTCCGGCTTCTGCGATGACCGTGAGCAGCTTATCTCGCTTGTGGAGAAGGCGCTGTCTTTCTCTCCCCAGGTGCTTGTGGAGAAGTCACTGCGAGGCTGGAAAGAGGTGGAGTATGAGGTGGTGCGTGACCGCTTCGACAACTGCATCACCGTCTGCAACATGGAGAACTTCGACCCGCTCGGCATCCATACCGGCGAGAGCATCGTGGTGGCTCCCTCGCAGACCCTCAGCAATGAAGACTATCACATGCTGCGCAAGCTTGCCATAAAGATTATCCGCCATGTGGGTATCGTGGGTGAGTGCAACGTGCAGTATGCCTACGACCCTCAGAGCATGGACTACCGTGTGATTGAGGTGAACGCCCGCCTGTCCCGCTCCTCAGCGCTCGCATCCAAGGCCACCGGCTATCCGCTGGCTTTCGTGGCCGCCAAGCTTGGCTTGGGCTACGGTCTGTTTGACCTGAAGAATTCCGTGACCAAGTGCACTTCGGCTTTCTTTGAGCCTGCACTTGACTATATAGTATGCAAGATTCCCCGTTGGGACCTCGGCAAGTTCCATGGTGTGCGCCGCGAAATCGGTTCCTCCATGAAGAGTGTGGGTGAGGTCATGGCCATTGGCCGCACGTTTGAGGAGGTTATCCAGAAGGGTCTGCGCATGATCGGACAGGGAATGCATGGTTTTGTGGAAAACAAAAACCTGAATATTCCTGACATCGACAAGGCGCTCGCAGAGCCTACTGACCGTCGTATCTTCGTGATAGCCAAGGCGCTGCGTAAGGGCTACACCGTGGAGCGCATCCATGAGCTGACGAAGATTGACCGTTGGTTCCTGGAGAAACTCGCAAACATCATCCGCACCAACCGCGAGCTGGAGGAGTATGACGATGTAAAGGAGCTGTCAGACGAGCTTCTGCGTCGTGCCAAGCAGCAGGGTTTCAGCGACTTCCAGGTGGCACGCGCCCTGTATGGCGAGCGTATGCACAAGGAGAGCGCTGCGTTGAGCGATGTCGTGCGTGCCGACCGACTGAGCCGCGGCATCAAGCCGGTTGTAAAACAGATTGACACTCTCGCCGCCGAGTATCCTGCACAGACCAATTATCTGTATCTGACCTATAACGGCACTGACAGCGATGTGGCCTACAAGGGTGACCATCGCTCGGTTGTCGTGCTTGGTTCGGGTGCTTACCGCATCGGCTCCAGCGTTGAGTTTGACTGGTGTGGCGTAAACGCTCTGATGACCGTCGCCAAGCAGGGCTATCGTCCGGTGATGATTAACTACAATCCGGAGACCGTCAGCACCGACTATGATATGTGTGACCGCCTCTACTTCGATGAGCTGACCTATGAACGCGTGATGGACATCCTCGACCTCGAGGCTCCGCATGGCGTGATTCTCAGCACCGGCGGTCAGATACCTAATAACCTGGCCATGCGTCTTGACGCGGCCAAGGTGAATATCCTCGGCACTCAGGCCTGCGACATCGACAATGCCGAGGACCGCAATAAGTTCTCCAGCCTCTGTGATGAGATTGGTGTGGACCAGCCCCGTTGGCGTGAGCTGACGAGCTTGGCTGACATTGACGAGTTTGTGGCAGAGGTGGGCTTCCCGGTGCTCGTGCGCCCCAGCTATGTGCTTTCAGGTGCGGCCATGAATGTCTGCTCCAACGAGGATGAGCTGGAGCGCTTCCTGAAGTTGGCGGCCAACGTGAGCAAGCAGCACCCCGTAGTAGTGAGCGAATTCATTCAGGGAGCCAAGGAGATTGAGATGGATGCCGTGGCTCAGGATGGAGAAATCAAGCTCTATGCCATCAGTGAGCATATTGAGTTTGCCGGTGTGCACTCGGGTGACGCCACCATCCAGTTCCCGCCGCAGAAACTCTATGTCGAGACAATGCGTCGCATCAAGAAAATCTCCGGCAAGATAGCCAAGGCGCTGCATATCTCAGGCCCGTTCAACATCCAGTTCCTTGCCAAGGACAATGATATAAAGGTGATTGAATGCAACCTGCGCGCATCGCGTTCCTTCCCCTTCGTGAGCAAGGTCTCCAAGCAGAACTTCATCGACATGGCCACGCGCGTAATGCTCGGCATTCCGGTTGAAAAGACAGCCGGCCGCGCCTTCGACCTTGATTACGTGGGTGTTAAGGCGAGTCAGTTCAGCTTCTCCCGCCTTCAGGGCGCTGACCCTGTGCTGGGTGTGGACATGAGCAGTACCGGCGAGGTTGGCTGCATAGGTGATGACACTTCAGAGGCAGTGCTGAAAGCCATGCTTTCTGTGGGTTACACCATCCCCCGCAAGGATCGCAGCATCCTTATCTCATCCGGCACGCTTAAATCGAAGCTCAGCCTTCTGAATGCCGCCCGCCTGCTTCACCGCAAGGGCTACACCATTTGTGCCACCGAGGGCACCCATGACTTCCTGAGCGAAAACGGAATCCCCTCCGTGCGTGTCTACATGCCTAATGAGCAGGGCAAGCCACAGGCCATAGACATGCTTCATGCAAAGGAGATTGATTTCGTGGTGAATATTCCCAAGAACTTGACCCCCAAGGAGTTGAGCAATGGTTATAAGGTGCGCCGTGCGGCAGTTGACCTCAATGTGCCTCTGATTACTAACGCGCGTCTTGCCTCAGCCTTTATTCAGGCATTCTGCGAGCTGAGTCTCGATCAAGTGCCCATCAAGAGCTGGAATGAGTATTGATGCTCCCACTGTTGACTTGAATGCTTTTTAACTCCTTCGCGTTTCTGTGCGTGATTCCGGTAGTGCTTTTCGTGTACTATCTGGCTATTCACGTGTGCAAACCGAAAGGAAACCAAATCATAAATCGCGTAGGCAACACCACTCTGCTGGTGGTGAGCTACGCGTTTTTCTTTTATAATCAGCCGGTCTATACGCTGCTGCTGTTCGGCATAACACTCGTGACCTATCTATTCGGTCGCGTCTTTGCCGGCTTGCCCCCGGATGCGAAGGAGCATAAAGTGCGGCGCAATCTGCTGATTACGGCCGGCGCTCTGCTTGTGCTTCTGCCGCTGGCCATATTCAAGTATTACAACTTCCTGCTTGAAAGCTCGGCCGATCTGATGAGCCTTGCCGGAATCGATTGGACTCCGGAGCGCATGAATTGGATTGTGCCGCTCGGCATAAGCTTCTTTACGTTTCAAGCCATCGGCTATATGTGGGACGTGTATTACGGTCGCATTCCCGCGGAGAAGACCTTTGCCGACTACATGCTCTTCGTGGCTTTCTTCCCGCAGATTGCCTCCGGACCGATCAGCAAAGCCGCTGACCTGTTGCCACAGATTAAGGCGCCGCGCGAAATAATCTGGAGCAACATAACGGCAGGCATCAAGCTGCTGTTGTGGGGCTACTTCCTGAAGGCTGTGTTTGCTGACCGGGTGGCAATGTTCGCCAACCCCGTCTTCAATCAATATGAGCATTATTCGGGTGGTACCTGCTTCCTGGCCTCAATAATGTACTCCCTGCAAATCTATGGCGACTTCGCCGGCTATTCGCTGATGGCAATCGGAGTAGGGCGGATGCTTGGCTTCAGGCTGATTAACAACTTCAATCGTCCCTATTTTTCAGCATCCGTAGGTGAGTTCTGGCGACGCTGGCACATAAGTCTCTCCACCTGGCTGCGTGACTATGTCTACATTCCTCTCGGAGGCAACCGCAAAGGGAAAGGGCGCAGCTACCTGAACCTGTTCGTCACTTTTCTGGTGAGCGGAATATGGCATGGTGCCAATCTCACGTTCATAGTGTGGGGAGCACTGCATGGTGTCTTCCAAAGCGTAGAGAAGTTTTTCAGCATTCCGAAGCGACCTTCCGGCAGACTGATTCTCACGCTGCGGGTGACGGTGACTTTTCTGCTCGTCAACTTCGCCTGGATTTTCTTCCGGATGCCCACGCTGCATGGTGCGCTCGAGTTCATAGGCAAAATCTTCAGCGGTGCACCGGGTGCCTCATTACATGTGGCTCGGCCGGATGCGTTCTTTATGGTTCTGGCCATTCTGATTGTGATTATCAAGGAACTTGTGGAGGAGATAAATCCTCAGTTCTCGCTGATTAATCACAGCAACCGCACGGTGCGCCTGCTGACTTATGTGACTCTTATTTTCGCTATCCTGCTGATGGGCGTTCTCGACTCCGGGCAATTCATTTACGTAAACTTCTGAACAATGACCGCACGCCGCTTCTTCACAACATTGTCAGTCCTGCTGCTTCTGGTGGTAGGGATTGATTTTGCTATCGGCGTGGGGGCGGATTGGCTGCTGAATCATGCCAAGGGTGGAGACACCGGCAGGCATCACTACATCAACAGGCGCAGCCGTGAGGATGTGCTGGTGTTCGGCTCCTCGCGCGCCATTCATCACTATGACCCGCGCATACTGGAGGAGGGCCTCGGCCTGAGCGCTTACAATTGCGGCACCGATGGCTGCGGCACCCTTCTCAATTACATGCAGTTGAATAACATCTTGGAGCGTTACACTCCAAAGCTCGTAATCTGGGATATGTATGGCCCCTATGACTTTCTGAAGGAGTCAGACCTTACTAAGTATCTTGGCTGGGAGCGCATGTATTACGGACGAGGGAATGCCGCCGTCGACTCAGTGTTTATTGATGCTGACCCGGCCGAGCGATTGAAAATGCTTAGCAATGCCTACCGCTATAATTATCGGTTTATCCAAATGCTCTCAGATAATGTCTCTCCCCATACTGATGACGTCCGGGGCTATCGTCCCATTGCCGGAGAGCTTACGGGGGAGTGGAATCCTCCTGCTCCCTGGAGCACTACGGAGCTTGACCCGGTAAAGCTGGAGTATCTGCGCCGCTTTGCCGAGCGCTGTCGTGAAAAGGGGGTGCGTATGGTGGTTGCCATATCTCCATATTATTTCGAGAGCGAAGATTGCCAATTGCCTGCTGAGGTGCGGGAGATACTGAATGCTTATGATGTGCGGGTGTTTGATTTCAGCCGTCACCCAGATTTTGTCGGGAATAATAAGTATTTTTACGACACGAATCACCTGAGCGAAGAGGGCGCAACAGCCTATACGCACCGGATTCTTCAGGAATTGCAGGCATTGCAAAATGCTGAGAATCAAAGCGATAAAAAATAGTTAAGAAAAAAACGTGAAAAAATTTGGTGGAGTCGTGAAAAAGCAGTAATTTTGCTCCGCAAACGAGAGGCGAGCGAGCCACTAAAGATTGCTAAAATGCTTCAATAGCTCAGTTGGTTAGAGCACCTGACTGTTAATCAGGGGGTCGTT
>CANSAP010000003.1 GCA_947644715.1 uncultured Bacteroidales bacterium | reverse complement strand
TGGATATTCACTTTGCCGGGTACGTTTTCGGTGATTGCCTGCTCATAGACAAGGCTCCATGGATTATCCTGTGCATGGAGAACCATGCCGAAACTGATTGTTGATGCTGCCATGAATAAAATCGTTTTAAGTTTCATATAATCTTGTTATTTGTGCCGAAGCACGATTATTAAACACCATGACGGCACACCGTGATTATCAATTTTCTCGGTGTGTATATCACTTTTCGGAATTGATTATTCCTGATTTATCATGGTGCAAAATTACGAGTAGCCGCACAAATAGGCACGAGAATATTTTCGGTAACTATTGCCATTTTTTCGGATTCTGTGATGAATCTGAAAATTTGGCAAAAACAACAGTACAAATGGTAATACCCAAGAGATGAAGCAGCTGTAACTTTGCACCGTAATTTGTTACAAACTTCAGGCAAGAAGATTACCAAGATAATTCATAAAGATCATGACAGAACGAAAACTTCGAGACTTGTCAGTGTCGCCGGTCGGACTCGGATGTATGGGCATGAGCCACGCATACGGCGCGCCGGCTGATAAACAGACAATGAAGACACTCCTTGCTGATGCTGTGGAGATGGGTTACACATTGTTTGATACCGCTGAAATTTACGGTACGGATACGAGTCCACATGATAATGAGGAATTGCTTGGAGACGCATTGAAGCCCTATCGTGATAAGGTCGTAATCACAACAAAATTTGGCCTTACCTTCGACAAATCTCATGAACCGGGGCCTTATCCGCTGATACCGGACTCCGCTCCCGATAGCATCCGGAAAGCTGTTGAAGGCTCTCTCCGTCGCTTGCAAACCGACCATATCGACCTGTATCTGCAACATCGCATCGACCCTGAAGTCGAGCCGGAGAGTGTGGCAGATACTATGTCGCAGCTGATGCGGGAGGGAAAGATACTCCATTGGGGCATATCGGAAACTTCTGAGGAATACCTGCGACGCGCTCATGCTGTATGTCCCGTAACGGCTATCCAGAACCGCTATTCGATGATGGCTCGGTGGCACGAGGATATTTTTCCGACGCTTGAGGAATTGAATATAGGCTTCATTGCGTTCTCTCCGCTTGCCAACGGTCTGCTGTCGGACTTCTATACTGCCGACTCAAAATTCAATCCGAAGAATGATTATCGTGCGGCAATGCCTCAGTTCAGGCGGGAGAGTTTTGATGAAAATGAAATGCTGTTTGAATTCATTCGTCGGCTGGCCGAAGAAAAACATGCCACGCCTTCGCAGATTTCCCTTGCGTGGATGCTGTGCAAGAAACCATATATTGTACCTATTCCAGGCACCCGACATCTTTGTCGCCTGAAAGAGAACATCGGAGCAGCTGATATAACCCTATCAACTGAGGAAGTTGATGCAATTGACCGCCAACTTGACAGCATACCGATGAGTGAAGTTTTTTGTGGCTCAAAAATTGTAGAAACACAAAAAGTATGACCATATGTTGCCGAAAGTTATTTGTCACATAATGAGTTCAGTGGACGGGCGTCTGTTGCCGGAACGCTGGACTGCTCCATTCGACGGCACAAATCCGTCGGAACTATTCAAAGAATACGCTGCAATAGGCAAGAGCCTTGACACTGATGCGTGGATGTTCGGAAAGGCTACCACCCGCGAGGCTTTCCCGTGCAAATTCATGCCTAAAGGAGAACCGGTGGGCGAAAGCGGAAAGGTATTTGTGGGCAACCGAACTTCATCGAGGCTGTTCATCACCATTGACCCCGAGGCTGATATTCTCTTCACTTCCGACTCTCTGCGTGGCGACAATATTCTTACTATTTTAGGCGAGAACGCAACAACAGACTATCTTGCGGCTCTTGAAGAAAGGGGTGTTTCGTATCTTGTTACCGATGATGTTTACAATCTCCGGAAGGTTTTCACTCTTGTTAAACGTTATTTCAATGTTGAAGTTATATCACTTCAAGGTGGAGGCATAATTGACGGAGCGATGCTTGCACAGGGTCTTATAAATGAGTTGAGCCTTGTGATTTATCCCGGAATTGACGGACTTACCACCTCTCCATCCATCTTTGAATATCTCGGACACTCGGAAGAGCGTCCGGCCGAGGGTCAGGTTCTGGAGCTTCTCTCAGTAGAGCAAAAGCCTCATGGCATTGTCTGGTTACGTTACAAGTTTCATAATCTATCGGAGTAATCGGTTATGAAAGAATTATCAAATTGACAAGTTAAACAGTAATATAAAAACTACGATATGAAGACAGTAACATTAAATAACGGGGTTGTAATGCCCCGGATTGGCTACGGAGTGTATCAGGTATCTCCGGCTGAGTGTGAGCGTTGTGTATCCGACGCTCTGAGAGTAGGCTACCGCATGATTGACACCGCCCAGGCTTATCATAACGAGGAAGGCGTTGGAGCGGCTGTGAAGAAAAGCGGCATTCCCCGCGAGGAGCTCTTCCTTGTGTCGAAGGTATGGATCTCCAACTATGGTTTCGACCGCGCAAAGGCTTCCATCGATGAAAGTCTGCGCAAACTCGGCACAGACTACATCGACCTAATGCTCCTCCACCAGCCCTTCTGCGACCGTTACGGTGCATACCGTGCATTGGAAGCGGCTTACAAAGAGGGCAAAGTCCGCGCAATCGGTGTAAGCAATTTCTACCCCGACCATTTCATTGACCTTGCAAGCAATGTGGAGATTGTTCCCGCTGTCAATCAGGTTGAAACCCATGTGTTCGACCAGCAGATTGAGGCTCAGGAATACATGAAAGAATATGGCACCCACATGATGGCGTGGGCACCGCTGGCCGAGGGGCGTAATGGATTATTCTCCAATTCATTGCTTGCCGTAATAGCAAAGAAACATGGCAAGACCATCGCCCAGATTGCGCTGCGCTGGCTCTTGCAGCGGGATGTGATTATTATCCCGAAGTCAGTTCATGTTGACCGAATGGAGCAGAACCTCGATATTCTCGACTTTGAACTGTCGCAGGAAGATATGGTGGCTATTGCAGCTCTTGACACACGGTCGAGCCTCTTCTTCGACCACCATTCTCCGGAAGTAGTCAAGATGTTCATGGGCTGGAAGTAATATGCATATTTGAATATCAGAATATGAAGATAAAAACCATAATAAACTCGGTCATGGCGATAGCCGCTCTGTTGTTCAGTTTCAACCTTTCAGCGACCGAACCGACCGCAAACACCGGGAAAGATATGAAATCAATAATTGTATATTTCACCCATACAGCTAATACCGAGCTGGCAGCCAAGAAATTGGCGGAAGTGACCGGCTCGCCGATTGTTAGAATACTTCCGGCAGAACCATACAGTGCTGAAGATGTAGATTGGGTAAACGAACAATCACGTTGCACACAGGAGCATCTGAACCAAACACTGCGTCCCGCAATCCAACCATTGGATGTGGATTTCAGCCAATATGACACTGTGTTTATCGGTTTCCCTATATGGTGGCACGAAGAGCCGGCTGTAATCCGCACCTTCCTTGATAACACTGATTTGAGGGGCAAGGAACTGTATCCCTTCTGCACATCTTACGAAAGTCCGATGTCAGAAGCTGACGCAACTTTGCAGAAAGGTTATCCTGACCTCAAATGGCACACCGGCCTCCGACTTCCGGCCGGTGCCGACCAAATCAAAGAATGGATAGAAAAATAATTGGCGAGCCAAGCCCATCGGGCTTCCGCACAGATAACCGGCCAAACCCAAAGAAGAAAGTCAGGCATCAAGTAGTGATGAGGGTGTGTTAAAACGAGAACCCGACGCTGCATGGCGTGTCAAAATGTGAACCCGACGCTGCATGGCGCGCTAAAATGCGAGCCCGACGTTGCATGGTGTGTCAAAACGTGAACCCGACGCTGCATGGCGCGGAGCGCCTATCCCTTGTTAGCCGGGGGGCTTCAGCCCCCCCGGTATGCATGTAGCGACAACCCAGCCCCGGAAGGGCTGCCCTATATTGTTGTGTGTCAATGGATTGGCCAGCCACGCCGGGGCTGCCTCTTTTGACACACCCTCATGACATCTGAATTAGGGAAATTAGTATGGAGATACCGCGAACTTAGAATAGACCGGCAGTTGGGCTACGAGTGTGTCTGACTATGCTGTCTCTTCGTTCTGCGATTCTGCTTTGCTTTTTTCTTTACGGTATTGCGCCGGAGAGATTCCAAAGAATTTATTGAAGTGGCTGTAATATGTTGCCCTGCGCACGTAGCCGCAGCTCTCTGCAATTGCGTCGATTGTCCACTCCGGATGCTCCTTAATCATTTTAACGGAGTATTCCACTCGCAGTTTTGAGATATATTCATTGGGAGAAAGACTCGTGAATTGGCCGATTAATTGCGAAACTTTTGCCCAGCTTAATCCGGTTGCCTCAGCTATGCTGTCACGATTGAATTCAGGCGATTTGAAAAGAGCCTCGCTGATTATCTTTGACTGCATCTCTGCGAATAGGGCGTAATCTTTTTGGTTCTCCGGTGTGGCATCCACATCAAGAGGCCGTTGTGCACTAAGTTCATCAATGCGTTTAGCCGCGATGCGTTGTTGCTTGACCGAAATACGGTATGCTCTCCAAACCAACAGAAGGATAATGAGAATAAGAACTGCGATACCGCTTGCAGCTATCAGTAACAAATGCTTGCGTTGAGATTTTGCTTTCTCGTTGACGAGCGAGAGCTCCTTCTCGTTAAGGGCGAACACGGAGGCCAATTCCTGTGCTCTGGTAGTTTTTTCTCTCATGTAAAGAGAATCCTGTATTGCCGCAGCACGCTGAATCAATCCGTAGCCCTCCCGATAGTTTCCAAGTCCGGCCTGCGCACGTCCATCTGAAATAAGGAGGCTATGATAGTCGCCGTTTATTGTGTCGGCACCCTCAAACATGGGATATAGCGGCGCCGTGAACTCAAGCACTTTTCCCCATTGTCCGGAGTCAAGAAGATAGTCCATAATGTAGATTCGGCCGACAGGATTCTTCGCATAATCAGTGGCCATGAAATCGTTGTAGGCCCGGGCGGCGTCTGCCTTCATGCCGAGGCGTTCTGCGCATGATGCTATCCGGGCATAAGCGTAGGCGCGTTGTTGATCGGTAAAGCCTGCGGGACTACCCCCAACCTTCTCTATTTCATCAATCAGCGCAAGACGTTTCCTCCCCTGAGAAAGGCCTTCGGCAAATTTGTCATCGGCATATAATTCCACTATCTTAACCCCGTAGGCGGCAGATACATTGGCAAGCACCCGGGCATCAGTAGATTTTGAGCCTTCCGAAATTATTTGGTCAAGATACTCATATCCCTGTTTCCGATTTCCCATTGTGAACGAAGTTTTCGCCATTGTAGTGAGGATATTGTATTCGGCTGCTTTGTTACCCTCCTTACGTGCCAATTCCATACCCTTGATGGAGGTGTCGATGCTGCCTTGGTAGTCCCCAAAGTATGATTGAGCAACAGCCAGAAGAGTCAGCGCATTAAGATACTCCTGCGGGTGTGTTGATATTGAGTCGGAAGCGAGTGCCTTCCGGGCATACCGCTCGACCAGGGAGAACATACGCTTTTCGTTGTAAGCAATGCCACGCAGCAGATTGATTTGGTAGGCCGGAAGCCCGGGACGCTTCTGTGCCTCAATCTTATCCAACTCAGCAATAACAGAATCCGGGGAATCGACGATTTTGGCGCGTAGCGTCTGAGCCAAATCCGTGTTGCCGGAAGTGGCTGCATAGCCATTCAATATAAACGTTAGAGAGAGTAGCAGAGGTAAGATACAGCGATATTTCATACTGCAAAATTAACAAAAAAACTGCATTCAAAAGCTATGAAATCAGGAATAGGTGGAGATTAGAGCTTCGGTTGTATGTGGCTCATTATCAGTTTATAATCAAAAAGAGTACACGCGAGAGTACAAATTTTTCAGCATTTGTACTCCGGTTCCGGGAGGTTTTTACCGGAGAGAGTACAAACCCGAAGTGTGATTTCTTGTGCACATCTCGTTTCATTACTAATTTTGCAGCGTGAATTGACAGACCGGAGTCAAGATGACTTCACTCCCTAAACCGAACGCCTATGCTTGAAAAGGAATCATTCATCGACAAAGTAAAAGCAGGCTTGCCGGTTCTCTCCGGCATAGCATTGATTATCGCTTGCATTCTTGGAATAGTCATGATATTTAGCCTGCTGAAACTTGCCAACGTTTTAGCTTGACTCAAGGGCATAAGTGTCGCGATAGAAGAGTCACTTATATGATGGATATGTTATAAACACTTTGGAATTATGACAAAGAATATTTTCAAAAACACTTGGAGTGTACTCACATTCCTTCTGCTCCTCCTTCCGGCAGTTGCTTTGACTTCATGCGGAAATGATGATGAACCGGATGCCCCTGTAAACAACGATAATATCGTTGCTACGGTTGAAGTCTTTGACTATCTTAAGTTCGGCCAGGCTTGGTACGACTATTTCGATATCAAAGTAACACTTACCACCGATACGGGTACTCAGTCGCTGATGCTTACTTCCAATGCAAAGGGCACTTTTACATTTCCGTTGGCTGCTGCCCCCAATCCCATCATCTGCCTGGTAGAGGCCACTCCCAAAAAGGATGCTCCGGCCATCGACCCGGAAAAGCTTTATGATGTGACTATGGATGTGCAATGCATCGTCACGGGTAAGAACGCCAAAGGGGAGACGTTGCCTGATTATGGCAGCAGGGGCTCAAATAAAATAACCGCAGGCAATGTTTCAGCCTATGAACTCCAAAAGCTCATTAACAAAGGCACGCAAACAATCCTTGACTTCAAGTTTATTCCTGAGTTGAAATAAGTGGAGAACAGTTTCTTAAAGAACTTAAAACAATCAATGAAAAAAGAACTTTTGACAAAACTCATGCTTGCGCTCTTAGTAGTGTTGGCAAGCCTCTCTCTCACTGCTTGCAGTGATGATGATGAGCCGGGCCAGGTGATTTACACCTATGGCTGGGAAGGTAAAATTAGCGGCGGTGCGTCGATGATTCCTGACATGGCAATTGTTGAAGAAGCTTACGCAACCGCACTTGGCGTTGAGGATAGCCCGTTTATCTTGAACGGTACCCGGAGCGAATGTGATGCCAGAGTAAAAGCTGCCTGCGAGAAAGTTGAGCAGACGTTGAAGGACAAAGAGTGGGGGTTCACCGCCACCTTCGCTGTCCGCGAGCAAAATTCTAATCAGGTAGTATATTCCTACACATTCAATCGGGGAAGCAATTAATTCTTAACCAATTAATGACCGCTGTCCTTGACTGTCGAATGACGGTCAAGGACAAATGTATCAAATAATGAAAATATTGCGACAACTGTCAATCTCTTTTCTATGCGCCTTGGCTATCTTTTATGCCTCAGGTTGCAATGAATCCCTCGCTGATGTGAGGGCGGATGAGCAAGTCTATGTGCCGATTAAGCCTGACTACTCGGATGCTCTGATGTGGACCGTGCTCAAAAACGATGTTGACGGCACCGGCGCAGATGTCTTCTATATTCCCTCCACCTGGGAATATGATTGGCGCACCGAGAACAACTTGGTGAGTCACCACGCCGATCCGTCGCTTGCCGCTCACCGTGACCACATGTCCATCGAGATTGATAACGTTGCCGAATATATGGCGGAGGGGAATAATTTCTATTCACCCTATTATCGGCATATTACACTGGATTCTTGGGCCACGCTCAATGAAGACACGATTAACCGCCGCTATCACGATGTGGCTTTCGTTGACGTCAAAAACGCATTCACTCATTTCATTGAGAAGGAAAACCATAACCGGCCATTCATCCTGGCCGGGTTCAGCCAGGGTGGTAAATCAGTTGTCGAGCTGCTTAAAATCATGGATGATGCAACCCGCCAACGAATGATTGCAGCCTATGTCTTAGGATATAAAGTGACGCCCGACGATGTGGCTGCACATCCATATATCAAGGCAGCTCAGAATGCCATCGACACAGGGGTAGTGATTTGCTATAACTCCGTGTCGGATGTGAAATACATGAAACCGGTGGTCAGTGCGCCTAATGTAATGTGCATCAATCCCGTGAACTGGCGCACCGATGCAACTCCGGCTATCCTCAATGACACAATAACGGTGACACTCGACCCTCAGGCAAAGGTGCTTGTGCTTGACGGGTTTGACGGCAGCTACCTTCCAAACATACTCGACATTCTCAACGTGGGGGACTACCATGGCATTGAGCCGTGGGTTTACAGCGAATGCCTTCGCCAGAACTTCCATCAGAGAATCGACGCTTACAGACAACGACAGTAACACAGTCAGAGGGTGTATCAAAATGACTGACCACAGAACAATTCTATGATAAGGATGAAGAAACAATTTTTATTAGCGATATTATTTGTATGTATGATAACCCCCTCATTCGGGCAGAATATGAATGAGGCGTATAGTCTGCATATAGACCCGTTGACTTATGCTGAGCCGACAAAAAGCAATCCCGACGGCTCCGCTTCGGCCACTGACGCACAAGCGGCTCCCGGCCAAAACGACAATAACCGTCATCCGGAAGTGGTGTCATATATCAATGCAGTGGTCAGCACCGCTTTTGCTGATGTGCCCCGGTTGACGCCCGTTGATGGCGCCGGTCAGTTTAATCTCTCCGGAGAGGTCATTGACATCGATACCCGTACAAAATCACGAACTGCGGAATTGAAAGGCTCTGATGGAGAGATGGTTAAGAAAACCATTACCACCCATTCCGCTTCAGTAGCCGTTTCGCTTGCACTCACTGATGCTGCCACCGGACAAACCCGTACACATAAATTCACCGGCGGAGACGATTCCCATTACTTTAATTCCGAGGAGGCGGCAATCGAAGCCGCTCTCAACATCATGCAGGGCAAGATTGTGAAATATTACAACAAACTCTTCCCTCTCACTGTTGACGGGGCTTCGGATAACAGGAATCAGATCGGCCTCTACCTCCGTGCCAATCTGCTGCGCTGGGCAACCCTGACTCCAGACTTGGGGCTGGAGCTGCGCTTCAAGCAGCGTTACGCCCTGGTGGTCAACGGCTCTTGGACCTCATGGAGCTGGAACGACAAAGACCGTCGCTACGCACTGCGCGAGATTGCTCCGGAATTCCGCTACTATATCGGCAAGAAGTGCCGTGGCTATGTGGGGGCGATGTATAAGGTCGGAGCCTTCAACTATAAATTCTCCGAATATGGCAAGCAGGGCAACATCCTCGGGGGCGGCATCACCGGCGGTTATGCGCTTCCACTCAATCGTTGCCTCAGTCTTGACTTCTCACTCGGCTTGGGCTACCTACACGCCAATTATGACCGCTACAATGTGATTGACGGAGTACGCGTGCATCAGGGCAGAGGAGAGAAAGATTGGTGGGGACCAATCTCCGCTGCTGTAACCTTAACTTGGAAAATACTATAAGTAGCTGTTCAAATTAAACCGCTACGAAAATTATATTTTTAAGCTTGACCAGCAACTTACGATGAATAAGACTTCACTTCTTCTCTTTGCAACTGCGGCTGCAGCCTTGATGACATCGTGTGTCAAGGACGAACTTTTTGACACACCGCATCCCACAGCCGGCGCCCTGGTCGTAACTACCGACTGGGAGGGGCGCAGCAGCAATGCCGCTATTCCGGAGGACTATGTTATCCGCATCGGTGAGCAGGCGCAGGAGGTTTCAGGACTGACCAATACCTTCGGGTCACTGTTAAACCCCGGCCAACACAGGATGCTCGTGTATAATCAACCGGAGGGTATCAACATCTCCGGAAACATAGCCACCGTTGCGAGTTATTCTCGAGCCTCCAATCGAATCCATCCGCTCCCCGGTTTCCTGTTCGGCTATTCGGCGGAAATTGCCGTTGCCGCTGATGATACCCTGCGCGTTACGGCTCCCATGACCCAGTATGTGCGCACCCTTCGCATCGAGCTGCGCATAGCCGATGGTGATGTGTCGCGGGTCACCGGCTCCACCGGAACGCTGGAAGGGGTGGAGAGTGCGGTAAACCTGCTGACCGGGGAACGCTTGGCACGGGCGGCCACAGTGGTTAACGACTACGAAGTCGGCTCCGATAAGTTCACCATAACCTATCATTTGCTCGGTCTTGTGCCCGGCGATGCGAAAACCCTGACTACTCATATAATGTTCAGCAACGGCGACACGCAGACCATCGTCAGTGACCTCACCGGGCAGTTAACCGACTTTCATGACGACATTGAGCCGCTCACACTCTCCGCATCTCTGAGCTTGCCCAAGCAACCCGGGTTTTCGTCAACGATTGAAAACTGGCACGCCGTGGATGGCGGCAACGTCGATGCTCATTAGTCGATGCTCATTAAACGAAATAAACAATCAATCTATATCAACATTTATAACAATGATTCAGAAAGTTTTAATGCTTTGTCCCCTGGCAGTCTTGGCTTTGGCTTCTTGCTCAAGCGAGGGTGACACTCCCGAGGCAACTAATGGCAACGAGGCTCGCTTCTTTGCCACTATCAATTCTCATAATACACGTGCATATGATGCCGTGTGGGAGGCAGGCGACCAAATAGGCATCACCGGCACTTCAGGCGAAAAGACCTACAAGAACGTGGCTTACGCCACCGACGGCTCAGGCGATTTCACCGTGGTTACTCCCGGATCTGAAATCTATTATCAGACTGACGCCCCGGTCACCTTCACAGCTTATTATCCCTATGAGCAGATGCTGAACGCCGACGTAATCCTCGCTGACACACACGAGCAGGCCAACCAGAAGAGGTTTGATTACCTTTGGTCGCAGGCTCAGGGCAGCAAGGCTCAGCCCAACGTGGCCTTCAACTTCGCCCACAAGATGAGCAAGGTCGTGCTGGTCATCAAGCGTGGCGCTGATGTCAGCTTCGAGGAGGTCAAGGAGGCTAAGATTGCCTTCGGCGGATTCATCAATGAGGGTCAGTTTGACCCGGCTGCCGGCACAGCCACAGCCACCGGCGCAGCTTCTGAGCTTTACACCTTCGCCGGCAACGCCGATGCCTCGTTCAACGCACCCTTCACCATCGACGATGCTGCTGAGACCGTAAGCTATTCGATGATTCATTTCCCGCAGTCCTTCAACGCAACCCTGCCCATCGTAGCCACCCTCGACGGCCGTCAGGAGTTCAAGGCAGTCCTTGACTTTACTGCCGGCAACAGCGCCGCCGGCGATGCCACAGCCGCTAACGAATGGATTGCAGGCCGCCAGTACACCATCACTGTGACTCTCCACAAGACCTCCCTCACCGTCAACGGCTGCACCATCACCCCCTGGATTCAGACCGACGGTGGCAACGTAGACGCAGAATAACCCCAATCTCAAGACCTATATGAAACTAAAATATCTGTTATATGCAGTGCCGGCACTGATGCTGGCGGCCTGCTCCAATGAGGAGCCTGCTATTGGCGACGCGGGTGCCGACGGCGCAGCGGTGGTTACCGCTGACATTGCCGGGGTGATGAAGAGCCGCGCCCATGACAACGTGTGGGATGCCGGCGACCGCATCGGTATCTCCGGTACCTCCGGCACGGTGGACTACATCAACGTGCCTTACAGCACCACCGGCGACGGAGTCTTCTCCGCGGCTAATGGCATTGAGAACGGCATCTTCTTCCAGAATAAGGAGACAGCCACCTTCTCAGCCTATTACCCCTATAAAGCCGCTGTGACCGCTGACAAGACCGAAATCACAGCCGTTACTGCCGACCAGTCGAAATCAAAAGAATTCGACTTCCTCTTCGCCTCCGGTGCCACCGGCAGTGTGGCCAACCCGGCTATCAAGTTCACCGGCGATGCCGCCTTCTCTCACCGGATGACGCAGCTCGTAATCAAAGTGACTCCGGACAACAATTCAGGCTTCGACGCATCCGCCGCGCTCACTGATGGGGTCAGCACCCTCAGTGGCCTGAAGTCTGAAGGTGAGTTCAACACCGCCACCGGTGAAGCCACCGCCACAGGTGAGGCAGCCGACTGGACTCTCAATGGCAACGTCACCCCCGTCACCGAAGAGAGCACCATCACCTTCGCGATGATTCTCTTCCCGCAGACGGTCAACGGTGGCATCACCTACCGCATCGAGTATGGTGGCGCTGTCTACAGCTGCACGCTCACTCCCGCACTCGCCCCCGGCAAGCGCTACACCTACAACGTCACCCTCAAGAAGACCGGCCTCACTGTAGCCTCATCCACCATCACCGACTGGGAGGATGAGCCTGCACAGGATATCGACGCCGGCATGGAACCCGCTGCCCCTTCAACGGCCCCGAGGTTCTAATGATGCGTGTCGCAACCGATTCCGAACCCGCGCTATTCGCGACATGCAACCTCTGCATCGAGCAGCCGCATGAGTTCAATATTTAACAATTTGGAACCGACAAAATGAAATTCAAATATCTCTTATACACCCTTCCGGCCTTGCTCCTTGCCTCCTGTTCGAACGACGAACCGGGGCTGGGGAGCGGCGCCCCGGGCGCAGCAGTAGTCACGGCCAATATCGGAGCGGTGACAAGCCGCGCATCCGGCACGCAGTGGACTGCCGACGACCGCATCGGCATCTCCGGCACAACCGGCTCGGTGACCTATACCAATGTCCCGTATGTCACAGCTGCAGGTGACGGCACCTTCGCACCCCTCAATGGTGTGGCCGCCGGCATATTCTTCCAGGATGGCCATGATGCTACATTCTCCGCATACTATCCTTACAGCGCGGATGTGACCGCCGACAATTCCGTCATCAAAGCTTCTACAGCCGACCAGACGCAGACCGAGACCTTCGACTTTCTCTATGCCACAGGCGCCAAGGGAAGCCTGAGCTCCCCGGCGCTGAACTTCACCGGCAATGCAGCCTTCAACCACCGCATGGCGCAGTTGGCCATCAACCTCTCGGTTGACCGCAATGACGGTTTCAGCGAAGGGATGGATGCAGTGACGGCCAAGGGCACAATCACCCTTGGCGGCATCGCGCAGGAGGGTGAGTTTAACACCTCGACAGGCATAGCTTCCGCCACAGGTTCTGCCTCTGACTTCACTCTGAGCAATCCGGAGATCGCCGGCAACACCGCCGATTACCTCCTGATTCTCTTTCCGCAGACTGCCGAAAACGTCGAGTTGAGCATCGAATATGAAGGCGTCACATACAGCTGCACCTTCCTCCCGACGCTCGCCGCCGGCAAACGCTACACCGCCAACATCACTCTGCGCAAAAGCGGCCTCACCGTCGGAGGCTCCGAAATCACCGACTGGGAATCGGGCGACTCCTTCAACGACGAGGCCTCTTGGTATGACCCCTTCAACGGTCACGAAGCTGTCCTGATGCGCGCCGCCACCGACACCGAGCCTGCCCTCTACTTCGCCACCTGCAACATCGGCGCAACCATGCCCGATGAGATAGGCGGTTACTTCTGGTGGGGCGACGTTGAGGGCCATTACTCCGGTTTTGACAGTGATAATCCCGAGATTATCACTAATGGCAAGACTCGCAAGCAACTCTTCGAGGAGGGCATCATCGATGCCAATGGTAACCTGCTGCCGGAATATGATGCCGCCTCAGTTAAGTGGGGAGGACGATGGAGACTGCCGACCCACGAAGATTGGGCTTGGTTAGGTGACACCGAGAATTGCACCTGGACCATTAGCGGGAATATAGGTAGTAATAACGGACTGGTTTGGATTGTTAAATCCAAATCAACCGGAGGTGAGATTAGGCTCCGTCATTCCGGATACATGTCAGATTCGATGCTTTATGGAGTGGATTCAATGACTGTCTACGGCGGTGCAACGATTTTCCCTGAAGATGAGCCTGTCAATGTTAACAACGACCGATTTTACGGGATAAGCATGGTTCCATCGGCGCACAACGGCTCGCACGATGCAACGCGCACAAATGGTCTTAACCTGCGCCCCGTAGCAACACTTTAACCTCCTCAGCTAATAAATTTATTTATATGAGAACAAAATATCTCTTATACGCTCTTCCGGCGTTGCTTCTCGCCTCCTGTTCGAGCGACGAACCGGGGCAGATGGCCGGCGCCGACGGTGCAGCAGTAGTCACGGCCAATATCGGAGCGGTGACAAGCCGCGCTTCCGGCACGCAGTGGGCCTCCGGCGACTGCATCGGCATCTCCGGCACAACCGGCTCGGTGACCTATACTAATGTCCCGTATGTCACCGCCGCAGGTGACGGCACCTTCGCCCCCCTCAATGGCGTAGCCGCCGGCATATTCTTCCAGGATAGCAATCCGGCAGCATTCTCCGCCTACTATCCTTACAGCGCGGATGTGACTGCCGACAATTCCGTCATCAGCGCTTCTACCGCTGACCAGACACAGGCCGAGACCTTCGACTTCCTGTATGCCACAGGCGCCAAGGGGAGCCTGAGCTCTCCGGCGCTGAACTTCATCGGGAATGCAGCCTTCAGCCACCGCATGGCACAGTTGGTTATCACGCTCTCGGTTGACCGCAATGACGGTTTCAACGAGGGTGTGGAGACAGTGACGGACAAGGGCCGAATCACCCTCGGCGGCCTCGTGAAGGAGGGTGAGTTTGACACCGCCACAGGTATCGCCTCAGCAAGCGGAACCACCGCCAACTTCATCCTCAGTAATGCAGACATCGATGGCGACACCGCCAAATATTCCTTGATTCTCTTCCCGCAGACCGCCGATAATGTCGAGCTACTCCTTGAATACAACGGCAACTTTTACCGCTGCACATTCATCCCGACGCTCGTAGCCGGCAAACGCTGCACCACCAATATCACCCTGCGCAAAACCGGCCTCACCGTCGGCAATGCGGAGATTACTGACTGGGAAGAGAACGGCTCCTTCACCGGCGACGCAACCATCCCACCCGATTACGTACTCGCCACCGAAGGGGAGGTTGACCTTTCAACTTTGAAGAAGCGCCTGATAGTTGATGGTACTGTGACACTCACCGGCAAACCTTCTCTTCCAAACTTCACAGTCACATTGGCGAATGACGCTGAATTAACTGTAAGAGGAGTGCAAATGGTAGACAAGCCCATCATTTGTGAAGGGAATGCAACCATAACCTTTGATGGCAAAAATGATTTCACAGGCTATTCTTCCAAACCATGCATCCAGCCTGGTCCAAAGGGCACGACATTGACCCTGAAAGGGATTAACCAGGATGACACACTGATGCCTTGGCATGTCTGGTCATACGAAAACTCTAATCATACCACATTCGGACCTCCCAATCAATGGGAAACACCAATATTCATCGGAGTGCGAGATGGAGAAGAAGGTGGTGATATAGTGTTTGAATCAGGTGTGTACTATTTCTTAGATCGACTGAATGATTGCAATGTCGGGTCGATAGATGCCACCATAGGCAATATCACTATCAATGGAGGCACCTATCTGTACAATAACTATTGCGAAGGTAATGAGGCCGGTTCTCTTTTCGGCACTCTGAATGGAACTTGCGGCGTCATAACAGTAAATGATGGCACTTTTTATAGTGACGGCAGCAAGCCGAAACGTGCTGTGGTGTTTGGAGCTTCAGGCAGTGGAACCTGCGAGGGTGTAGCCGTGAATGGCGGTACGTTCAAATTCTATACACCGGTTACAATAGCCAATCCCGACCCGTACCCCTATAAACCCACATACCAAATGGCGACTTACTTCGAAATAACAGAATAATCCCTGACAATGAAAACAACAAAATACATCGTTTTCGCAGCTGCAACTCTGATGCTTGCAAGCTGCTCGAGTGAAGAGCCCGGTGCGGCTCAGGATGGCGAACTCATCGCCGCAAGTTTCTCTGCCGACATTGCCGGCGTAAAATCGCGCGCCTACGACACCTCCTGGGAACAGGGGGACCAAATCGGCATCTCCTGCACATCGGCCAACGGCAAGACTGAGTATGCCAACATGGCCTACGAGACCGGCGGCGACGGCATCTTCGCCCACGTCGGAGGCAAACCCACCGGCATCTTCTTCCAGGACACCGAAGAGGTCACCTTCTCGGCCTACTATCCCTTCAGCGGCTCCGAGGGGACTGCCGCAGGTGTGCTCACCGGTTCAACAGCCGACCAGTCGAAGCAGAAGGAGTTTGACTATCTCTTTGCCAAGGAGGCTATCGGTTCCCGCACCGCTTCCTCCATCTCCTTCACCGGGGCCAACGCCTTCAACCACTGCATGACGCGCCTGGTCATCACCGTAAAGGTCGACCCCGACGCCGGCTTCACCCCCGCCGAGGTCGCCTCCGGCGCATTCGCCCTCAAGGGTCTGAAGCTTGACGGTACCTTCGACACAGCCACCGGCTTGGCTCAGGCCACGGGCAATCCCGCTGCCGACTTCTGGACCATCCCCGCCACTGCAGGCTCTGACGCCGAAACAATGGTTAGCAGCGTAATCCTCTATCCGCAGGCAGCCGGCGAACTGAAGTACCGCGTAATCATCGACAACGAAGAATACTTCGCCACAATCGCTCCGGCCCTCGAGGCCGGCACCTCCTACTCCTACACCGTCACCGTGAAGAAGCAGGGACTCGAAGTGACCTCCGCAACCATCAACGACTGGACCAACCAGCCCGGAGGTAACGTCGATGCTGAAATGTAATGAACCCGCGCCCGCATAGGCGCTTAGACCCGGCCACCGCCGTGCGCCGTTGCGTTAAGCACGGAGGGTCATATCAGTAAATGGTAGCCCGGCGGATTCGCCTCCGCCGGTGGCGCAAATAGTAAATTTTAGCAAATGAAACCAATTTATAAATACCTATTATTCGCTTTGGCGGTTCCGGCGCTGGCCTCATGCAGCACCGATGAACCCGGCGTCGAAACTTTGCCCGAGGGTAAGTACCCGATGGAGTTCTCTGTGGACTTCGCTCCTCAGACGCGTGTGTCGGCCTCCGATGACGGCATGAGCTGCACCTGGAATGACGGCGACAAAATCACAATCACGGTCACGCAAAACGGTCAGGTGCAGACAGCTACCGCCACCCTCGATGCCAACGGCAACATCACCGATTGCACACCGACCATCTATTGGACAAGCACTGCTCCCGCCGACGTGAAGGCTATATACCATAACATTACCTTTGTCCGGTACACCAATCAGAGCGACGGGCTCGCATACTCAATGAAGGCTACCACTACTGCTGAGTTCGGCCGATGCGTGCAGCTGAATATGGAGCATCAGCTGGCGCAAATCCGTATGAAACTCTCCGGCTTTAATCCTGAGGACTACGGTAATGCCATGTTCTACGGCTATGTCTACTATACGCTTGACGAGGACGGGTTTACCACAAAAGATAAGAACGGACGCGGTTACATCACCATGTACTATGACCGGACGAGCGGCTACTTTATTGCGAACGTAGGCCCCGGCAGAATCACAACTGCCGCTGTCCCTCTTTTCTATTTCTACAACGGCTCAGGAGATAATTTCTCATACGATTACGATATTAAGGCCGGACAGGTCTACACCTTTGATCTCGAATCCGAGAAACCTGCATTAAAGATCAACGGCCACGAAGCCGTGCTGATGCGCAACGCTTCCGGCACTCCCGGTTCGGCTGACTACGTGCCCCCCCTCTACTTCGCCACCTGCAATGTGGGAGCCGACACACCCTATGACGGCGGCCTGCTCTTCTGGTGGGGTGATACCAAAGGGCATACAGCCGACTCCGGATTTGATTTCTCAAAAAACAATAGCGAAATCAAGATGTTCGATTCATGCCAAGAATATTTTGATAATGGTATGTTAACCAGCCCTCTTACAACTGAGAATGTAAGTGACGGGACACTCACTCCTGAATATGATGCCGCCGTACAGCACTACGGCAGCCCATGGCGCATGATGACATTTAGCGAACTCCAGTGGCTATGGACTGAAACCGAGCAGGAGCTCTGTCCCTCAGACGAAGCTTCAGGCCACTGTGCCTATGTTAAGTATACGAGTAAAGAGACCGGCAATAGTATTATTTTGCCTTTAACCGGATTTTTTTACGAGCCATGGGCCGGTAGTCCGGAGTCTGAATATGGAGGTGGTGCCATGTACTGGTGTTCGCAGGTACAAGAGAGTTCGCGTGGTGGAAGTTGTTGGGGGATTGCATATATTATACTTAAAGATCTTTTTAGTTATAGCAACCTGACGCCGGCTGAAACATATTCCGGTCTTTCCATCCGTCCGGTTGCAAACCTTTAATCCCTTTGAATGACAATGAAAACAAAAACTCTATTATATGTTCTCCCGGCACTGCTTCTCGCCTCCTGTGCCGCCGACGAACCGTGGCAGAGCGACGGCGCTGACGGCGCTGCGGTGGTCTCTGCCGACATTGCCGGCATAGTTAAGAGCCGTGCTTCCGGCACACAGTGGTCGCTCGACGACAAAATAGGCATCACAGGCACTTCCGGCTCGGTGGCTTACTGCAATGTGCCTTATACCACCGATGGCTCAGGCCGTTTCGAGGCGTTCTTCGGGACAGGTAAAGGAATCTTTTTTCAAGATAACAGGACAGCCTTGTTCTCGGCCTATTATCCATATAACAAGGAGGTTACCGCCGAGAATAGGTTAATCACCGCCTCTACCGGCGAACAATTTGACGCCCCGGAGTTCGACTTCCTCTTCGCATCAGGGGCCACGGGCAGCCAAGACAAGCCTGAGCTGAATTTCACTGGCACGGCTGCCTTCAAGCACAGTATGGCGCAGCTGATAGTCAATATCACTGCGAGTTCCGATTGGGGCTTCGAGAGTACCGACGTGCTTAATGCCGGGATATGCAACCTAAGCGGCATAATCCAAGATGGAGAGTTTGATACCGCCTCCGGACAAGCTAAGGCCACCGGCACTCCCGACAACGTGGCGCTGCACCCGGGCCTTACGGAAATCAACGATAGAACGGCCACATACAAGCTAATCTTCTTCCCTCAGACCGCCGGTGATGTCGAACTCAGCATAGAGTTTGAGGGTGACAACTACGTCTGCACCTTCACTCCAAAACTCGAAGCCGGCAAAAGCTACACAGCCAACTTCACCCTCAAGCGCTCAGGCCTCATTCTCGGTCAGGTCAGCATCGGCGACTGGATTGAAGGTGAGTATGGCACAATTTCCGGTACAGCCCATCCCGATAAACCTGAAAACATTGACATCAATGGCCACGAAGCCGTGCTGATGCGTGCATCGGTCGGGAAATATGGTGACCCCGATTACGTCCCCGCCCTGTACTTCGCAACTACGAATATCGGAGCCGAAACCCCTTCGGAGACCGGTCTATATTTCCAGTGGGGCATGACCAAAGGCTACCCCCTCGGTGCCGACGACTTCCCTTATAACCAATATGGCCTACCATCATATGGAGATTTAGAGACACTTATAGCCAACGGATACATCGATGCCAATCACAACCTTGTTCCCCAACATGATGCCGCATCTCAGCATTGGGGTGGCCTCTGGCGTATGCCCACTCTTGAAGATATGGAATGGGTGGAACGTTATTGCGTGATTATCCCTTACTACGATTCCGTTCCCGGTTTTCTCATCAGGTCGTCTGACACAGGTGGAGAGATATTCCTTCCTACTGTAGGCATGTTCGACGGTGGTGTGGTACTCCGAAATCAGTGCGCATCGTGGACGGCGACAGCTATTGACCACGAATTCTATTCATACAAATACACTTTTGAGGTTAGCGAAATTACCATGCGCCCCGAAATACGAATTCCCGTATGGGAAGAGCGCGCCTACGGTCTGACCATCCGCCCCGTGGCGAATCTCTGACGGCGACCGCCGGCGTAATCAGCAATTAATTCCGGTAAGCGTGTAGCGACAACCCAGCCCCGGAAGGGCTACCCTATATCATTGGTCGTCAATGTATTGGGTAGTCCCGCCGGGGCTGGATTCGTCCGCCGGGCTATAGGCTGTGTCGAAATAGGAACCCGACGCTGATGGCGCGGAGCGCCTATCCTCTGTTAGCCGGGGGGCTTCAGCCCCGGTAGGCTCAGGTCAGTTCTCTTTTTCGGTGGACTGTCCGGAGGCGCTTGTGCGGTCAATCATGCGGCGTAGCCATCGCCAGAGAAGGTAGTAGACAATAATCAGGACTACAACCAGCAGGCCGAGCGTGAACGGTGTGGCCAGGTCATGCAGACGAAGATAGCGGTTCAGCAGTGCGACGGCAGCCCCGGTCAATGCGATGAGGACAAGATAGGAGCCAAACAGCGTCAGGATTTTAATGGGTTTAGTCTTTGATTCAGTCATTTCGTTATCTGTTTTTTATTCCGGTTGTGAGGTAAAGAATATTGTGAGGTAAAGAATAGGGTGTGTCAAAATTCTTATTGAAGCAAACGCATGGCGCGGAGCGCCTATCCCTTGTTAGCCGGGGGGCTTCAGCCCCCCGGTAGCCCGGCGGACGGAGCCAGCCCGGGAAGGGCTGTCCAATACATTGACAACCAACGATATAGGGCAGCCCTTCCGGGGCTGGGTCGTCGCTTCATGCATACCGGGGGGCTGAAGCCCCCCGGCTAACAGAGGATAGGCGCTCCGCGCCATTCAGCGTCGGGTTCACATTTTGATACACCCTCCTAACAATGGGAAGGCGCTCCGCGCCATGCAGCGTCGAATTCCTATTTCGACACCCCCAATTGTAAGATTCCGGCGCTTTTCCGGCGGGTGCGCGGGGAAACAAGGAAGAGGAGGGAGGCGAGCATCAGAAGTGCGGAGAGGGTGAAGATGGTCGGGTTGTAGGTGGTGTGGCCATTGAGGGTTGCAATGAGCGGACTGCCGATTGTCTCGAGCCGGTTGAAGATGAATGCTTCGAGATTGCAGAGCATGTGGGTGGCGATGCAGAGCGTCAGGCTTCCTGTGCGCGCCATCAGCACAGCCAGCAGGATGCCGACCACGAGGCATGAGACGAATCCCTCGGCGCTGTATCCATGAATGAGTGCGAAGATGAGGGCTGTCAGAAGGATTGTCCCGGGCATCGGGATGCGTTTCAGCAGGAGCGAGAAGAGGTCTTTGCGGAAGAGCAGCTCCTCGCAGAGAGGGGCGAGCACGACTCCGAAGAGCAGCATCATCCAGAGCGGGTCAGGGTCGGCGGCAGTGGCCGATGGAGGAGCGGGGGTGCCTGCTGTGGCGTAGGTCCATATGTCCGGGAGCACGATGCGGCAGAGGGTGAAGGTGAAGATAATCAGGGCGGCAGCTCGTGCGGAGCCGATTGGCTTCGGGCAGTGATAGAAGCCGAGGCGTTTCACTTTGCGGATAGCAATCCACATCACGCAGGCGCCCAGGCCCGAGCCGATGGTGCCGCTGATGCCGAAGAGGATGTTTTCGGGGATTTCGCTACCACGGGTTTCGGCGGCAAGCTTCATGCCTGACTGCACGATTCCGGTGAAGAGCATTATAAGGATGGCCGCGCTCAGGAGCACTGCCGTGAGCCATAAGATTCTCTTGAGAAGGGGCTTCATTCGTCGTAGGGGATTTGGTCAGGGTGAAATATGATTTGAGTTTTGGCCAGGGGGGCGGCCAGGAAGTAACCGAGGCAGAAGGAGCCGGAGAACATGCGGTTGCCGTTATAGTCGCCATTATTCAGCGAGTCAAGATAGTCAGCCATAGCCTCCGAGATGGTCAGCACCTCAATGTCAATCCTGTCACCCTCTTTGAGCACGGAGTCCTCATCCTCCTCTTCGGTATCTTTGCGGGAGGTCAGCAGCATTCCGGTCACGATTCCATCTACGGCATTGCGCGATTCAAGCGCCTGCCAGTCGTAAATCTCGCCGTTGCGATAGACCTTCAGCCAGTAGTTTACGCGAGGGTCGGCTACTTGGGTGAACTCCACTTTCAGCACAGCCACATCGTCATAGGGCATCTTGATCCAATTGAATTGCGCCGAGACAATCTCCGTGGGGGGAAGCATACGGCTTATGGAGGAATAGGTGTCGGTGCCTATTCTCACGGTCAGTTCATACTCATGGCCCGGTGTGCCGGCCACTCCTTCGGCCGAGAAGAATCCCGACTCATCCGGGAGCAGGAGGAACGTCTCCGGCTCGGTAAGGTCAGCGATGGTCACCAACGCATCAGTGACTGCATTGTTCTCAAACGGCTCATCGGTGGACACCGTTTTCGTCAGGCGCACTCCGCACCCCTCCTCCGTGAGCAGTCCTTCGATAACCTGTTGCTGCTCAATGTCGTGATATTCAAAGTCAATCTCTTTCTCGCAGGAGGCCAAAACGAGCAGGGTGGCCGCGGCAAGGATATATTTATGGAAATGCATTGTGGTCAGAATTTAAGAGTGTAGGAAACGGAGGGGACGATGCCATACATGGAATACTGCACGGCGCGGGTGCCGGAGATGTTGTCAGGACAATCCTCGAAGTATATCATGTAAGGGTTATAGTGATTGTAGAGATTATAGATGCCGAAGGACCATTCGTAGGTGAACTTCTTGCCCACATGCTTATAGGTGGCCGAGATGTCAAGACGATGGGTGGCGGGGGTGCGGTAACTGTTTCGCTGACTGTAATAGTAGATTGTAGCGCCGGAGAGCTGATACTTGGCATCGGGCACGGAGAGCGCCTGCCCCGAGGCAAGCAGGAATGAGGCCGAGAGGCTCCACTGCTTCGTGAGGCTGAGCATGGCCACGATGTTCAGGTCATGGCGGCGGTCATTGGAGGCGTCATACCAGCGGCCGTCGTTGATGCCGTTGATGCGGGTCTGTGTTTTGGAGAGTGTGTAAGAGACCCACCCGGTGAGTCGTCCGCGGTTTTTGCGCAGCATCAGCTCCAGGCCGTAGGAGCGCCCCGTGCCGCCGAGAATCAGATTCTCCAGATTGATGTCAGTGAAAATAGTCACTCCCGAGCGGTAGTCATAGACATTGCGCATGGTTTTCCAATAGCCCTCGACTGACCATTCCCACATCCCGGCATCGGTCGTGCCGGTGTAACCCAGCGAATATTGCCAGGCCTTTTCCGGGCGTACTCGGGCGGAGGTGATTGCGTAGCGGTCAAAGGGGAACGTATTGGTGGAGGTGCGGATGGCATGGAGGTTTTGCGAGCTTGCGGTGACGGCTCCTTTGAGCACATGCTGCTCCGCCACACGGAATTTCAGGCTCAGGCGTGGCTCCGGGCTGAAGTAGGTTTTGGCTATGCCGTTATTCTCGCGGGCAGGGGTGGGATTATAATAATCCTCTAACTCGGAAAACGAACTCCCCTGCAGCGCGGAGAAGATGCTGAGCCTCATTCCCCCTTCGAGCGAAAACCAATCGGTTATCTCGCCGCTGTAATCCACCCAGACACCATTCTCCCATCCGGAACGAATCTCCTTTTCGCGGGTAGAGTTGACCACCCATTCGCCTGACTTGACGCGGAAAAGCTCCGAGCGGAATCCGGCCTCCAGCTTATGCCCGTCGCTGATGGAGAATGATGCGCGTTCATTTACTGAGACCGTGCGGATGTATTCGTCGAGGCGCTGATTGTTGCCCATGATATCCATCCACATATCTCCGGAATATCCGGTCCAGGCTCCGGTCGTGATGAATGTCCAGCGGTCGCCGCGGCGCGCCGTCCATTTCAGGGAGGCAGCGAGGTTGCCCCAATCCATCCACATTATGTCGGAGATGCCCATGTTGTCGTGAGTCAGTGTGAAGGAGGCGTCGATATAGTCATCGGGGCGGGGACGATAGCGCACCTTGGCATTCACATCATAGAAGTGGAGCACGGTGCTGCGGTATTTCGGCACCATCTTCAGAAAGAGGTCGGCATAGGAGCGGCGGGCGCTGACGGCCAGCGAGAGCTTCTCCTTCAGGATAGGGCCGGAGGCAAAGAGCTTTGCGGCCAGCAGCCCGATGGTTCCACCCCCGTGCCAGCGCTCCATATCTCCCGGCGCGAGCTGAATGTCGAGCACGGAGGAGGTGGCACCACCGAAGCAGGCGGGCATCAGCCCCTTGTAGAGAGTGGCACCCCCGAGGGCATCCTCGTTGAAGGTTGAGAAGATGCCCATCACATGCGAGGGATTGAAGAGTGTGGCTCCGTCGAGCTGCACGAGGTTTTGAGAGGCGGTGCCTCCGCGCACCATGTAGCCCCCCGAGCCTTCACTCTCCTGCCGCACTCCGGGCAACAGAGTGATTGACTTTATGATGTCCACTTCGCCGAAGAGCACCGGCGCTTTCTCCAGCACTTTCATCTCCAGCCGCTCGGCTCCCAACTGCACATTGTCGATGCGTTGCGTAGTGGACTGGCCGGTGACGACGACCTCCTCGAGCACTTGCGCGCCGACGGAGTCGGTCTCGGCCGCCGCCCCGGCAGATTGCGGGAATGCGGCGAGCGGGGAGCCTGCCAGCAGACCCATACCTAAAACAAATCTGTAAAACATTCTTTTCTAATCTACGTCTATAATTCTCTTTCTATTTCAGAAGCTCATTGAGGATGGCTTCGCGATAGGCTAAACTGCTGTTTTTACGCTGCAAAATTATTAAGAATCCTGTTTTGCAGCAAATTATTTAGACGAAACATGAATTATTGGCGACAAAAGAGGCCGTGAAGTCAAGATGACTTCCGGGCTGATTTTTCGGATTAGAGTTTTTTTCGTAACTTCGCGGATGATTTGTTCCAGGGTAATCGGGTGCGGTTGCCGGGATGATAAATAAGCAGTAACGATGACTAAACAATTGTTTTACCGAATATCTTTGTGTGCGACTCTGCTCCCGCTGCTTGCAGCTTGCGGCGGTCCGGAATTTTCAGTGGAAGGCTCCGTGAAGGATGCCGGCGGCCGGACGATGGTGCTGGAGCGTCAGGACCCGGTGGCCGGTTGGCTGCCCCTGGACTCGCTGAAGGTCGATGCCGACGGCTCGTTCCGTTTCGAGGCGCCCGCTCCTGAGAATCCTGAGATGTATCGCTTGCAGCTCGACGGCCGCTATGTCTATCTGCCCGTTGACAGCATCGAGGCTCTCACGCTCACCGGCTCTCTGAAGAATTTCGATACCGATTTCCGTCTCAGCGGCTCGAAGCAGGCTGAGCAGTTGACCACCTTTGAGCATGAGGCCATGCGGGTGGAAGCCCTGGCTAATCCCGACTCCACAGCTGCTTTCCGCAAGCGTGTCTATAACAATTATCTGCGCGACGCGCGCGGAAACATTCTCAGCTATCATATCCTGACCCGCCCCATGGGCTCCGGCTGGCTGATTGACTATACTGATCCGCTGTATGCCGCCGTGGCTACCGCTTTTGAGACCTATCGCCCCTCTGACCCTCACACCGCGCAGCTTTCAGCCCGCGCCAAGGAGGGTGTCAGCGAGCGTCGCCGTTCTGCCGGTGCAGGCACCCGCTTGCAGGCTACGGCTACCGGGGTGATTCCAATCTCTCTGCCCGGAATTGATGGCAAGGAGGTGGCGCTCTCATCGTTGCTCGGCAAGGGGAAACCGGTGGTGGTGGCCTTTGTGGCCATGACCCGCGAGGATGCTCCTGCAATCAATCGCGAGCTGCGCAGCCTCTATGACGGGGGGCGAGCTGATGTGTATGAAGTCTGTTTGGATGCCGACCAGTTTGCCTGGCGTGAGGCTTCGCGCGCACTCCCCTGGACCGTCGTGCTTGACCCTGACGGCGCCCGCTCCACGGTCGCTCTCAAATATAATGTAGGCTCACTGCCGGCATTCTTTATCTATGATGCCTCCGGCGACCTCGTGCAGAGCACCGGCAAGGAATCGGACATCAAGAAATACCTATGAGTCTGCCGGTAGAAATAGATAATACTGTGTCGCTGAGAGATATAGCTCTCGCCCTCAATGCATCGCCCGACAGCGAAGTGCTCGCCTTCGACTCCATGCGACCCGGCGATGTGGATGACGTTGCTCCCATCCGCATTGATGGGCTGGCAATCATCCTGTGCACGAAAGGGGAGGGGGAAATCGGCATCGACCTGACGACCTATAAGCTTCGCGAAAATTCGCTGCTCATAGTGCAGCCCAACAACTACATGCGCCGCGTGCGCACCTCGGATGACTTCGAGTCCTGCTGCGTGCTTTGTTCTGTCAACACGGTGCAATCCATCCTGCCCAAGCTGACCGACATGCTCCCGCTGCTGATGCAGCATCGCCTCATGCCCGCCACTGAGCTCACCGTTAGTGAGGCTGAAGGAATCAAGGCCTTCTATAAGTTCATAAAACTGAAGCTCGACGGTCCCCGCACCCCCTTCCTGCATGCCAAGGTGCTCAGCATGTTGCAGGCAGCCCTGTTTGAGATGATGGACATACGCCTGGCGCGAGAGGATGCCGCCGGCATCACTCACACCCGCAAGGAGGAAATCATGGCTCGTTTCATACTCTCTGTCACTGAGAATTTCCGCACCGAGCGTCAGGTGGGGTTCTATGCCAAGCAGCTCTGCATCACGCCCAAGCATCTCAGCACCGTAGTCAAGGAAACCAGCGGTCGAACCGCCGGCGAATGGATAGACTCCTACGTAATGATGGAAGCGAAGATGCTGCTGCGCACCACTGATCTGACGATTCAGGAGATAACCACCCGCTTGAACTTCACTAACCAGAGCTTCTTCGGAAAGTATTTCAAGCACCACAGCGGCCAGTCGCCGACGGCCTTCCGCCTCGACGCCCGCTAACCCGCAGGGGTGTCAAAATTCCACCGCGCCTCCGGGGGCTTAGACACACTCTTAAATTTTATTTTTTGCGGGCCAGCAGGATGGCTCCCATTGAGAGCAGGGCGCAGAGCAGGAACATGATGGCGGTGGAGTGCAGAGGGTTCCCCAGGCCGCAGAGAGGGCTGACTACACCACCTATGGTGAAGCCGGTGGCACCGAGCAGTGCTGAGGCGGTGCCGGAGTTTTCGCGCCCGGCCTCCATGGCCAGGGTGGTGGAGGTTGTGAAGCAGATGCCCATGCCGGCCATCAGTCCGGCCACCATGATTTCGTAGAGCAGGAAGCTCCGGCCATAGTAAAGGGCTATGAATTGCACTATGGCGAAGCCGAGCAGCAGCAATCCACCCGTCAGTGTGCCTGTCTCGACGTTACGGAATTTGGAGCCAAGGAAGGCGAAGAGGGTGAGCACGAAGGCGTTCAGGGCAAAGATGAGGCTGAACTGGAAGGTGCCGAAGCCAAAGTGGTTCTGAATGATGAAGGGGGAGGAGGCTATATTGACGAAGAGCACCCCCTGAGCGAGGCCGAGCTGGAGCATGTAGCCCATATATCGGCGGTTGCGGAACAGGGGTACGAAGTAGCGCACCATTTTGATAACTCCGTCCTTTGCGCGCATGTGAGGGGGGAGGGATTCTTTCATGCAGATGCAGCAGATGCAGAGCAGGATGCCAAGAGCCAGCAGCACCCAGAAGACGCTGGTCCAGCCGAGGGTCTCGGCCAATGCGCCGCCGATGACGGGTGCGAGGATGGGTGCGAGGCCGTTTACGGCACCGACGGCACCCATGATTTTTGCCAGCGCGTTGCCGGTGTAGTAGTCAGTTGCGATTGAGCGGGCGATGACGACGCTGCCTGCGGCTGAAAGTCCTTGCATGAAGCGCCACATAATGAAGACTCCGATGCCGGCCGGAATCAGACACAGGGCGCAGGCTACGATGAAGACACTCAGGGAGACTATCAGCACGGGACGGCGCCCGAAGCGGTCGCTGAGTGAGCCGAACAGGAGCTGCCCCAAAGCCAGCCCGATCATGCAGGCGGTCAGAGTGAGCTGCACCAGCGATTCCGAGGCATGGAATTGGCTGACCATGCGGGGAAGAGCCGGCAGATACATGTCGGTGACAAAGGGGGCGAACGCTGTGAGCGCACCCATGAGGATGATGAGCAGGATATGTCCGGAGTAGATGCCGGGCTGCTTTTCTTCAGATGTCATAGGGAAATCTTGCTATTTTTTCGGCTGCAAAATTACCAAAAGATTTCCGGGTGGCAAAGGTTCAGTTCAGTCTGATTTTTGTCCGGTTGACGCATTCGTTTGTCCGGAGGGCGCGGGCGATAGGTCGGGGGCGAGGCGAGCGGATGCGCGGGCCACTATGATGGTGATCAGCGCCAGCGCCAGGAAGGTGATGGCAGTGGAGTGGAGCAGGTCACCCAGCCCCACGAGCGGGCTGGCAATCATTCCGAAGGCGTAGCCCCCCAATCCGAGCACGGCTGAGGCGGAGCCGGCATCGGCACGCCCTTCGTTCATGGCCAGCGTGTTGCCGGCCGTGAAGATAAGCCCCATGCCGAAGATGGCCGGAATAATCCAAAGCTCGTAGACCCAAAAGCTGTGCACACACCAGAGGCTGACGGCCTCGCCGATGATTGAGAACAGGAGCACCCTGGCGCCGACGAGTGCCGCCGTTTTCAGATAGCGGAAGCGTAGAGCCACCATGCTTCCCAGGGCGATGAAGAGTGCATTGATGCCCATGACCACTCCGAAGAGGCTCTGCGAGAGTCCGTAATGGGTCTGGAGGATGAAGGGTGCGGAGGAGATGTAGGCGAAGAGCAGGCCGAGCGATGCACCCTTAAGCGTGACATGAATCATGAAGCGGCGGTTGCGAAAAAGGCGGCCGTAGGCGAGGTAGGAGCGGAGTAGCGAACCTGTCTCGCGGCGGGGAGCCGGAAGCGTTTCTTTAAGCCGCGAGGTGAAGAGCAGGAGCACAATGCCAATCACTGTGAGCAGGGCGAAGGTGCCGCGCCACCCCTGCCAGTCGGCCATGAAGCCGCCGATGACCGGAGCCGATGCCGGGGCAATGCCGTTGATGGCGCCGATGATAGCCATCATCTTGGCGAGCACTTTTCCGCCGGTAATGTCAGCCGGCATTGTTCGGGCCAGAAAGTAACCTCCGCTGGCTCCGAAGCCCTGAAAGAATCGGCAGACGAGGAAGAAGCTGATGGTTGGGGAGAACATGCTTATGACGCAGGCCACCGTGAAGAGAATCGTGGCACCGATGAGCACCGGTTTGCGCCCCGTGTGGTCGCTGATGGGACCGAGAATCATCTGCCCCAGTCCCAGGCCGAGCATACCGAAGGAAAGACCGAGCTGCACGGTAGGGGTCGAGGCGTGGAAGTGGCGGCACATCTCCGGCAGCGAGGGGACATACATATCGTTGACGAAAGAGCCGAAGGCGCTGAGCGCAGCCATGTATATGATGAAGAACCAGTAGTAACTGTTCGGAAGACCGGAAGGATGGTCGGAGCCGGAGGTGGTGTTTTTCATATTTTCAGATATTGAAGTCATCTTGACTTCATTGTGAATTTATAACGTATGGTCAGGGAGGCGGGTTCACAGGGGGTTGTTTAGATTAATTCTAAATTAAGGCTGATTTTCCCCGCAACGCTTTGCGGGGGAGATTAAAAGCTGTAATTTTGCCCTCAGAATAATATTAACCCCACTAAAAATTACAGAAATGGCTTACGTAATTGGTGACAACTGTGTGGCTTGCGGCACCTGCCAGCCCGTGTGCCCCGTGGAGGCAATCTCCGAGGGCGATATCTATCACATCGACCCGGATACCTGCATCTCCTGCGGTAGCTGCGCCGAGGTTTGCCCCTCCGAAGCAATCAGCGAGGGCTAATCGCCGACCACAGTTAGAAAGATTAATGCCTCTTGTCTTTGCGACGGGAGGCTTAATTTTTGTCCGAAAGTAGGCGATGTTGGAGATATTTCATTACTTTTGCAGGGAATTATGAGTAAGTCAGTTACGGTTAAGTTTGTGGACTTCTGGCCCACGTTTGATGCAGAGAATAATCCGATAGTGCGGGCGTTGCGCGCGGGGCGACAGGTGACGGTGCTCCCGGCGCAGTCGGCTCAAGTGCCTGATATTCTGTTCTATTCCCGTTGCGGGGCGGAACATTACCGCTACGATTGCCTGAAGGTCTATTTCACCGGGGAGAATGATTTCCCGAATTTGAATGAGTGTGACTACGCTATCTCCTTCTATGACTATGACTGCGGGGGGCGCAACCTGCGTTATCCCCTCTACATGTTCTATGAGGTGGAGCAGGCGGCAAATCCTGCGCGCCTTACTGATTGTCAGGCGCTTGACCGCGGTTTTTGCAGCTTGGTGATGAGTAATTCCACCCTTTGCCATCCGATGCGCATTCAGGTGATTGATGCCGTTGAGAGCTATCGGCCTGTGGCTTATGGCGGAGCCTTCCGCAACAATGTGGATGGACGTGTGGATGATAAGCTCGACTTCATCGCCGGCTATAAATTCAATCTCGCGCTTGAGAATTCCGACATGCCGGGCTATGTCACCGAGAAAATCCTCGAGCCGTTGGCAGCCGCCACGGTGCCCATCTTCTGGGGCAATGAGGCGGTGCGGAGGGACTTTAATCCGGAATCGTATATAAATGTGTCTGATTATGAGAATCTTGACTCATTCGTCAGAGAGCTTCGCCGGGTGGATGAGTCGCCGGAGCTTTACCTGAAGATGCTTCGCGCCCGTGCCGGCGTGGCAGAGACTGCCGCGCGCCTTGACTCGGCCTTGGCTGAATTCCTCGGCGGGATAGCCGATAATCCGGTGCGCTACGTGCGGCGCTACGGCGAGATAGCCGTGCTGCATGAGCGGAACGCCCTGTGCGTGCCGCTCTATGAGAAGCGGGCAACGCGCAGGGCGCTCAAGCTGTTGAAGCGCGTCCTCGGTCAGGGATTATAGAGGTCGCGGTGGTAGAAGTCCAGAATCTCGTAGCAGGACTTGCGCAGCTGCAATGCGCGCGACTCGGGGTTGAGGCGCAGGGCGGCATTGTAGTCATTGATGGCGAGGGCGCGTTCGCCGCCGCGCCAGTAGAGCATGCCTCGCTCCACGAGGGCATCCTCCTGCTCTTCGGCTGAGGCTGGGGAGGCAATTACTTGCGAGTAGGCGGCAATGGCCTTGGCGGCCTCGCTGTCAGCTTCGAAAGCAGCTTTGATTCGGGTGATAGTTTCAGTCATCGTTTATTCGGGTAATTCGGCCTGCACGGTGAGTCGGTCAAGCGCGAAGTATGAAGGCGTGTTCATGCCCCACTGACCGGTGTCGCTGGAGGCCATGGTGAAGTACACCTCTGTAACATAACCGAGGTCCTGAAGGTTCACCTGAGTCCAGGTGTCCATGAGAGTGTGCTCCTCGCCGCGGAAGTCGGCCAAGTAAATATCCTGCGTGGTTTCAGTGCCGTCGGCACGCACGCCATGAGCTGTGAGCAGCAGCCAGTCGCCGGTGGTGAAGGGGCGGGTGAAGTCATCGCCTGCCATGATTGCATGGCGGGTGTAGCAGGTGAGTTGCAGATATACCTGCATGGGGTGGAACTCAAGAGCCGGCGAGGTGGCATCCTTGCGGTAAGTGATGCGGCAGCTGCGGGTCTCGGCCGGGGTTTCGTCGGTCTCCTGATTGTCCCAGAAGGCCACTACGTAGGGGGTGCCTACGCCGGCCACACCACCGCGGGTAGGAATCTGGAACTGGTGAGGAAGCCAGGAAGTTATTCCTTCGTAGTCGAGGTCAGTCCAGCGTGCCGGAGTGAAGCCGCGCCAGGTCAGGCCCCAGGGTCCGATTTCGCCTTCATGGTTGAACCACAGGTAATTAAGAGCAAAGCTCTGATTGGAAGCCACCTCAGTCCAGGTGCCGTCGGCATCATAGTGCAGGTTGGCCTGACCCATGTTAGTGGTGATGAGCACCGGGTCATCATCATTGTTACAAGAGGGGAGCACTGCCAGCAAAAGCAGCGGTAGGAGGAAGCGGATTGAACGGATTTTCATTAAGATATCGGAATTAAGTTATAATTCTATGTGAGTTGACTTTACCTGTTCCCCCATGAAATGCGAGGCAAGCAGGTCGAATTTTTCCGGAGTCTCAGTGGTCAGATAATTGCAGGAGCCTCCGCGCGACAGGCGCACATTCATCTCCGGATGGCGGCTCAGGTAGTCCTGAAGGCTGGTGCTGACCAGCTCCCCCTGTGAGAGTATGCGGCAAGATGCCGGCGCGTAGCGGCGTATCTTGTTGAGCAGGAGGGGATAATGGGTGCATCCAAGCACGATGGTGTCAATCTGAGGGTCGGCCAGCATCAGCGCGTTCAGATATTTGCGCACGAAGAAGTCGGCACCCTCCCCCTCGCTTTCGCGGTTTTCCACGAGGGGCACCCACATCGGGGCCGCCACCTCTGTAATCGAGAGTTGCGGCGCGAGCTTCTCCACCTCCATCCGATAGGAATGCGAGGCGACTGTGCCGGGGGTGGCCAGCACCCCGACGTGTCCTGACCGGGAAATGTCGGGCAGCGCCTCCACTGTGGGGCGGATTACACCCAACACGCGTCGCGAGGGGTCGTCGCTCATCGGGAGCACCTGCTGCTGGATTGAGCGCAGGGCCTTGGCCGAGGCTGTGTTGCAGGCAAAGAGCACCAGCGGGCATCCGCGGGCAAACAGAAAATCGACGGCCTGACGCGAGAACTCCAGCACCAGTTCGAAGGAGCGGGTGCCATAGGGGGCGCGGGCATTGTCACCCAGGTATAGATAGTCATACTGCGGCAGCAGCTTGCGCAACTGTCGCAGAATAGTGAGTCCGCCGAATCCGGAGTCAAAAACGCCAATTGGATGGTTCATATAGCCGCGTGATTATTGCAGATGCAAAGTTACAAAACTTTCACGTAAGCACCAAAGCGACATCGCCCGAGGCGGGTGCCCCGGGCGATGTGTAACTATGCTCTATATATTAGGTATAGGGATTACTTCACGAGCTTTTGGCTCACGGTCTGCCCCTTCAGAGTGCGGGCAGAGATGATGTAAAGGCCGGGCTGCAGCTCGCTCAGGTCGCAGCCGTCAGCGGGAGTGAACATCACGCGGCCGGCAGCGTCGGTCACGATGGCTGAGCCGGGCTGGAGAGCGTCAGCGTTAAAGGTGACAATGTTGCCCTTCACAGAGATAAAATCGGATGCGGCAATCACCTCCTCAACGCCGGTCACACCTTTCACATATTCTGCGATGTCCTGATGATCATTCATCCAGGCAGTAGCATTGCGCAGCATGCGAATGTGGTAATCCATATCCGAGACATGTTGGTCATGTCCGTATGGTTCTGAGGTGGCCATGAGTTCATCATACCAGCGTCGATTGCTAATCTCAAATGCCGGATCCAGAGGAGCAGCATACTCTGTGAGATAGTCTTCGATAGCTTTCATTTTCTCGGGAGTATAGAATTCAGCCCATACTTCCTTAAACGTCTCGGTAAATATGGGGAAATCCATCAGTCGCTTCATCCATTTGGCTGTGAATGAGAACCCTGCGGGACGATTGTTGTCATAGCAGAGATAGTCACTCTTATAACTGGTATAACTTTCGCAATCCCATACCGGGCCGAAGTGCCATTTCGCATTCTCTTCTTTATCTTTGTAAAGATAAAAAGAACCGTTATAGGCATCGTTGTCCATCAAAATTTCACGCACGATGAAGTATTGGACGACAGAGCGGACATCAATGTAATCCGTCCATTGGGGGTCATCAAGAGGAGAATCGTAAATCAAGTCATTGATTTTTTTCATCTCTGCCCGAATCCATTGGTCCTGTTCTTCAGACACGACTTCGGGTGATTGTCGGGTGAAAGCAATCCATTGAGTCGGGTTTTCCTGTATGACGAATTGATTCTCGTCGGTGTAATTATCAATCTCAAGCAGCCATCCGTAGGGGATAATCTCAGGATCGGTTTCACCCTCCGCTTGCTCGAAAATATTCAAGCGTCCGGAATCAATCTTAATGGTTTCCTGTATAAAATATACACCTTGGTATTCGCCGTTAAGTATAAATTCCACGGGATAGAGATGGGGAGCCCAAGGCATTCCAACTTGACGCGCCATTTCAAATCCGGTTACATTGGAAGCCCATGTCTTTCCGGTGCCGGAAATGTGTCCCAAGATGGCATAATGTTTACTCTTAGGCAAACCGAACAGGGAGGTCTTTTTGTCGAATTTGAGCTTATATGGTTTTTTGACAAATTTCCAAGAAGCATTGCCGCGTCCGCGGATAGTGAGAGCGATAGGAGCTTCGGCGCTACCCACGGCTTCTATCTCGGAATGTCCCATGGGATCGAGCCAAAAACCGGCGGGAATGGGATTAATCTTGTCCACAATGGGCTTGGCATCCTCGGTGTTAATGTAGACTACCGGCAATGTGCCGCTAACCATAGTCGCAGGCCATGCGGTTTCATCGGGTGTCGTTTCATCTGCTCGGATGTCCGGACTTGCTGACAGAGTCAGGAGGACAAGAGCAATAAGGGTTGAGATGTTTCGTAGATTCATATGATTATAAGATGTTTTTTTCAATGTGATATAATGAGTGTATTACCGTAACAGAGACTCGAACAGGCTTAACATAGGGCCAACCCAGTACCTTCGGTATCCATCTGCATTAGGGTGAATTCCATCGTTGTTGCAGAAGAATAAATCTCTATGTAGTTGGAGTTGTCCGTTCAAATTAAACACTTTTTCTCCATCAACGTATGGAATGCCATATTTTTCGCAAACTGCGCGAGCACCATTCATGAACGATGCAAAGCTGGTGCCACCGGCATTTGACCGAGCGTAGGCATCCTTAATCTTGTGAGGAATTATATATACAATCGGTTTCCCCTCCCATTTGGCGATGGCCTGACGGAAAACTGATTCCAAAGCACCGATAAAGGTGGTTTCGTCCAACGCACCGGAAAAGTCGCCGGCGGCTGTGATTTCGCCTAACGGGACATTAATCCAAAAGTCGTTTACACCACCTTCAATGCAGATTAAATCCGTATTGTCAGACATGTTTTCTATGTCTGCCACTACGTTATGTCTGCCATCTGTGGTGCGGGATATTGAGGCTCCACTTTTTGCTCTGTTTTCGGCTGATGAGTTTGTCAGAGAGCAAATGATTGCCGGCGCGCCGCCTCCATTATCCATGGCTCCGGAACTCCGCCCTTCCATAAGCGAGTCTCCATTATAACATATAAATTTATTTGCGAGAGGTGACACTGCGGGGTTAGACTCGATAGGAATTTTAGTACTGAACTGCACTTCAGAGATTCCATCAAGCGGAAAATCAGTCGTCTCCCCGGAAGTGGAGGTTACAGTCATAGTCATAACCTCATCTTGACCGGCAAAGCAGGGGAAGAAAGCCGAACAGGTCAGGATTAAGAGTAGAATGTATTTTATAGTCATTGTTTCATGAATTTGATTGATTTCCCTTTAATGGAAAAGATATAGATGCCGGTAGGCAATTCTTCTAATGAGATAATAAAATCTTGTGATGACAGCGAGGTTACGTTTGCAGGGAAAGTCCGCGCATGTGAGTCACTCAAGATTATATCGCCGGGATTAATTGCTTGACCTCTCACGGATATGAAAGATTTGTTGATGGTGATTGAGATGTCACAAGCGGACACTGAGGCCGAATCCTTCTTGAATGACAATGATGCTATCCGGTTTACCTCTTCTGAAAAATCCGCGAATGACAGTGTCCCATTCTGAAAATTCATTGAAGCGTTCTCTTCAATCGAAATCTCTGCGCTTAATCCATCTTTGTATTCTACCACCATAACGTACTTCTGCGCAGCCATATTGGTAAGACAACAACAAAGCGTTACTGCCACGAATAGAGTCCGGAGTAGCGATTTGCGATTGATTGCTAATATAGCATGGATTTTACGCATTTTGGCAAAATGGATAATATTTTTGTTCTAAAAAATGGACGTGTAGATTCAGTACGAAAATCGGTGCAAAGGTACGACTTTATTTTGATTACACAATGCGAATATTTCAATTTTAACATTTGTGTAATTTAAGTGGATTTTTTGGCGGAGCAGCAGATGAAATATTAATATACATCTGCTAAATGTTATTAAAGAGTAAAGTAACGCTAAAGATTGAACTGTTAGTGAGCGAAAAGGTTTTAATCTCTGTGACGCTTCCATATTGGAAGCTGAATTACTTAATCTTTTATATTTATATATGAAAAACACAAAGCAAATTGCGGAACGGGCTGCGGCTGACTCCGCCTACGTCCATGACGTAACTGTCAATGCCTCCAAGACCCTTGACTCTGTGCTCGCTGAAATCGTGCGCACAGAGCAGGTGCAGGAGAACGGTGTGACGGTGACGCGCCCCGTCTACAATCGGGAGCACACTTGGAACATCACCATCGCCTCCGGCTATGCCGCCACCATCTCCAGCCGGTACGGGCGCATCCGCTGCAACTTTCATCTCAAGGGTGCAGGCACCGCCAAGTCGAAAATCTACATCTCCAAGAGTGTCGTGACTCAGACAGGACTCGGCGACTCCATACTATCCTTTTATGGAGAGTCGATGGCGCGACGTATCGAAGTGAGTTTCGAGAATCTGGAATTCATGCCGGTAGGGGCTGTGGCAGGAACAACCTTCGTTTCCTCTTCCGCCACAAATTTTACCACTGAAGCGCACTTGATTAAAATCTATTTTGCCCGGAAGGCCACTCTGTATAAGGTTACATCCTTCCTGGAAAATGGAATCATCTCAAATGTCGATTTCCGCACGTGTGATGGCATCAGGGTAAACGAATGCGAGTTTACGAACAACAACGGGGTGATGAGCGGCAACCGCACCGGTGGGATAATGATGGTGCGAGGCATCATGAACGACGTGATTATCTCCAACAGCACTTTCACCAAATACGGCAACGATGAGATGCTGTGGGTTGCGGGTAACCCGGTGCCTGAACCATCGTTGAGTGACGGGGTGCCGGATGCTGAAAAAGAGCTGAGCGTGAGGCGTAATATCCGCATTACGAACAACACGTTCCACTATCGCCGGCCCACTGTGAGCGCGGACTCTTCAACCCTCCGACCCTCCAACACAATGGATGTCATGATTACCTTTGACAGTTTCAAGAACTGCTATTGGGAGAATGTCCTTTTTGCTTACAACACGATTCTTGCAGAAGACCTTGTGCGCAGAATCGTGTGGGTGCAGAATACTCAGAACTCGCGTGAATACAAGAATTTCCGCTTCTTCGGCAATAAAATCCGTCACGCGTACACCTATACTTCGGCCGATGGTTGGGCGTATGACTTCTGGATGTCAGGCGATGGTTCCGTTCAGCCTCAGGAGCCGATAGAGATAGCCGGTAATGAGATAGAGATGGCGGAAACCATTGGCCCTTCCAACATAGGCCACATCGGTATATTTCAGAGCGGGCTGAGCCTGAATGTGCATGATAACCTGATTGACGGAACGGACTTTAAGGTGGAGAATCCTTACAGCTATCAGTCTACCGGAATTCTCCCCTTTTCAATCGAAAACTATGCTGCAACTTTGGAGTTCGTGAATAACAAGTGCTACAATACGGGATCCTTCGGCTACATACGAAACTCAACTGACAATGCTGCGGTAACTGTGCGGATTCGAGGAAACTATGTGGAAGGCGGGAGTCGGATTGCTTTCTCCGGCGCGCCGGAAACGGATTTGCGTGTGGAGAACAATTACTTCCGAAGCACGAGCTATGAGCTTATGCTTCAGGGAGCACCACCCACCGGTGCTATCTGGGCCAGCGAGAACGTATGGGAGACCATTAAGCCGACCCCCACATCAAGCAGCGGAGTCAAAATCTTTGCCAACTACACCACCGGCGCAACCTGGGATCTGTCTCGCATAACGTTCATAGACAATGTCGTGACCGGAGAACGAACGTTGGGCACACTTACGTTCCCCACCGCCGTCACAACAGTTATTGCCGGGAATACCACCAATTAGTGTATAAAATAAGACCCTAATACTCAGAGTGTGTCTAAAAATATATGTTAAGACACACTCTCAGACCTGCCTTTGGCATGTCTGCTTGCAGGCAGCGAAAGGCAGGTCTGTTATTAAATAATTGTTAAAACTGAAGATTGTTTTTGTAACGCGTAGATTTATTGCTATCTTTGCCGAACACAAATACAATTATTACTATGAAATTGATTAATGCATTCTTGCTCTGCATGTTGTTCGGGTTTACCCTGACTGCGTGTTCAGACGATGAACCTAATCCCGGGCCGGAACAGCCGGATACGGAACAGCCGGATACGGGGCAATTGCCTCAGAACAACAGTGAGGTTACTATCGTGGATGGAGTGGCCAGTGATGGCGCTACTTTCCGCCGCCTTGATGAAAACCTGTTCCAAATCGGCGATTTGAAATATGAGATTAAGGAGGACCAAATGGCGCTTGTGGGATATGCCGATGGCGTGACCCTGATTGATGTGAAGCCTTATGCTCATGTGACATATCAAGGTGTTAAATATGATGTGACAAGTATTGACAGTTATGCGTTCTCTCGTTGTACAACCTTGAAGAGTTTCGATATGCCGGCCACTGTGACCTCTATCGGTGCAGGCGTATTCCTCCAGTGTACATCATTGACAGAAATGCCGGATATCACAGCATTGAAAGAAATGGGTGATGGTTGCTTCCATGGCTGCACGTCGTTGACCTCTGTGGTATGGCCCTCGAATCTCACGACTGTGCCCTCTGCTGCTTTCTACGATTGTACATCGCTCAGCTCGGTGTCTCTGCCAACATGCACTCAGATTTATCGTGAATCTTTCCGCGGTTGTACTGCACTGAAGAGCATTAGCCTCCCTGTTTGTAGGTACGTAGGGGACTACGCGTTTGCCGACTGCACTGCATTGACGGAAATCTCAGCACCCGAATGCACCGAGGCTCGCGGTTTTCAGAATTGCGCCATGGAGGAGTTGTATCTTCCCAAGTGCAAACGAATCAACATTGAGGGCTGTGCCAATAATGCCAATCTGAAGAAAGTCGTTTTGCCGGTATGCGAATATGTCGGTTACGGCTTCCGTAACTGTCCCAATATCGAAACGTTGGATGTGCCGGCTTTGAAGGCGATTGAATCTGGAGCTTTCAGTGCGAATAAAGTTACCGAGCTTTCTCTTCCTGCTTGCGAAACAGTATCTGTTTGGCCCTTCGAGCTCGTGAAGGAAATATCACTGCCTGCCTGCAAGACTGTTAATCGTAACGGCTTCACCGGCAGCAATCTGCGCACTATTTCTCTTCCCGCCTGTGAAGTGATTGAGGATAAGACCTTTAACGACTGTGCTGCTCTGACGGAGTTGCGAATCGGCAATGCCTGCTACAAGATAGGAACAGCGCTCTTTACAGGCTCTGAGGCGCTGGCCAATATTTACTGCGAGGCGCAGCAACCTCCCGTGACAGCCTCCGGTGCGTTTGCCGGACTCCCTGCCGGATGCGTGCTGCATGTGCGTGCCGCAGCACTTGCCAACTATAAGGCAGACCCGGTGTGGGCTGCAGCATTCGCCTCAATCGTAGGTGACCTGTAATTTCTGTTAGCGTAATTTGACGGCTCCGAAAGCATTATTACATGCTTTCGGAGCCGTCTTGGTTTTGTGGCTGAGGATTTATTCTGTAACTTTGCAGTGAATTGACTGCATTTATGACTACCTCTGTATTACGCCTTTTGCGCCCGGCGCAGTGGATAAAGAATCTCCTCGTGTTTCTGCCGATGTTTTTCGACGGGCGGATGACTGATAAGCATTGCCTGTTGATGTCGGGGGTGGCGTTTGTGGCCTTTTGCTGTGTGGCCTCGTCAGTCTATTGTCTGAACGATGTGAAGGACGCGGAAGCTGACCGCCGTCATCCGGTGAAGCATAAACGCCCGGTGGCCTCCGGAGCGGTCAGCACAGGGAGGGCGCGGGGGCTGATGTGGTGCCTGATGGCGCTCGGAATGTCGGTGCTGTTATGCGCCGGTGTGCACTCTTGGATTCCCCCGGTAATTCTCTTTGGCTATTGGATTCTGAACGTGGCTTACTGTTACCGCCTCAAGCAGGTGGCACTGCTTGATGTCATGGTCGTGTCGCTTGGCTTTGTGCTGCGCATTCTGCTCGGCGCCGAGATGTGCGACGTGCTTCCCTCCCCCTGGATAATAGTAATGACCTTTCTGATAGCGATGTTCCTGGCTGTCGCCAAGCGCAGGGATGATGCCCTCCTGATGCAGAAAGAGGGATTGGCAGTGCGCCGGGCATCGGAATGTTATAATGTGGAGTTTATCAATGTGACGCTCGGAGTGTTGGCCTCGGTCACACTCGTGGGCTACATCCTCTATACACTCTCCTCCGAGGTCATGCTGCGTTTCGGAAGCCGTAATGTCTATCTGACGGCTATTTTCGTGCTCGCTGCCCTGATGCGCTATTTGCAGATAACGATAGTCTTTCAGCGGAGCGGCAGCCCTACGGATGTCGTGCTGAGGGATCGGTTTCTGCAGCTCTGTGTGATTGGGTGGCTTCTTACGTTCTCTTTAATCATTTACTTATGAAGCAAGTTGCGGCTTTTGATTTCGACGGCACGCTGATTCATGGCGACAGTTTTATCCTCTTCGGGATGTATGCCCGGGGGAGGTGCCGGTTTGTGTGGGCCATGCTGAAAGCTGTCCCCTGGTTATTGGCTTGGAAGACCGGGCTTATCAAAGGGGGCACGGCAAAGGAGCGTTTGTTCGGATTTCTGTATAAGGGAATGCCGCGCGAGCGCTTTGCCGAGCTGGGACGCCGGTTTGCCTCCACACTCAGTAAGCGCGAGAAGCCGGAGACTCTGGCCGCTTTGCGCGAGGCCTTGCGACGCGGGAATACCTATATAGTGAGCGCCAGTGTGAGGGAGTGGGTCGAGCCTTGGGCTGAGGGCCTCGGAGGGGTAAAGGTAATCTGCACCGAAGCGGAGAGCGATTCGCAGGGATGCCTCACCGGGCGCTTCGCAACCCCCAATTGTGCCGGGGCGGAAAAAGTGCGCCGCCTCCGGGAGATGGAGACGGCGCTTGATGAGTGCGAGCTGACGGCCTACGGCGATTCTTCGGGCGACGACGAATTGCTGGCGATTGCCAGCTGGCCGCATCGGGTCACCGGTAAGTGAATGAGAAGGCGGTGTCTTCCCCTTCGACTATGTCGCCGGTCTTGGTGTCGACTATTTTGATGTTCACGGTGCGGGTGTCTTTGGGGAATTCCCACAACTCAATCATGCCGTCGCCACCGTTCAGCTGATACTGGAGATTGAACAGCACAATGGGCACCGACACCCCCGAGGAGTTCCTGCGGGTGGTATTCATGCGGGAAAATCCGTTGTGACCGCAGAGCATTGCTATAACATTCTTATGGGGATAGGCAAGTGTCTGAAAGACCTGCTCGGGGGTGGAATGGGGGAGCCCGTAGGCTCCGAATTGTTGAGTGGAATAGGCTGACGTCACAAAGCTGCCGTCGGCATTCAGCAGCTCATGAGTGAGGATAATGAAGCGTCTGTCGGGATGTAGCCGGATATGCCTTTCAGCCCATTCCAGCACTTCGGGACGCGGGCCGAATTCCAAGGCTACGATATCGATGCGCTCCCCATGAATCTCATTGCTGAAGACGACATTATCGATTGAGTCGGGAGTGAAGGTGTCAACTATCCGTTTATGAAACAGCCGCGTGTCGGCATACTCGCTCAGATGACAACTGTTGCGGTCGCTGATACCGGAGTAGACCCCCTGCGTGTCGCGCGACCAATCGAAATCATGATTGCCGGATACGGTCACCGTGGGAAGCACGTCAGCGGCTATGTTCATGCAGTCGCGGCAGTTGATCCATTGTTGCCGGTCAGCGTTGTTATCAGTCAGATCGCCCACGAAAAGCATAGCCTTGAGCGGTGCCCCGCGCTTGACCTGATTGCGCACCCACTCCATTGTGCTTACGAAGTAAGGAATGTTGGCGCGGATGCTGACGTAGGTTTGTACATCTCCCATGACAGCCAGATATTCACAGTCGTTATTGAAGCCGCTCCAGGTGGGAGTGCTTCTGTTGGACGTCTGTGGGTCATAGAGCGCACGCTGTTCATCGCTACCGGTGGAGCATCCGCAGCAGATCAGAAGAAGTAATAAAGCGAAAAAAGAAGAACGCATTGAGTTATATGGGATTAGTGGTAAATAGGCCTTTGAGAAAAAAGGCTCTGCGTATTTGGCGGTTAACACAAACAGCATTGGAACCGAACTAAGTCGGCTCTCAATGCTGTCGTTATATCAGGTTGTAGTTGGGGCTGTTTTACTTGATGCCGAGGCGAGTCTTCACCTGAGGGGTGATGTCTTCAGCGGGAGAGCCGAAGTAGAGAACGGCACCCTTCTCCTGGATGATGGTGTAACCACCCTCCTTGCCGATTGCTTGGATGGCGCTCTGGATTTCCTGGTACACGGGAGCGAGAGCCTCGTTCTGAGCCTTCTGCAGGTCCTGCTGAGCCATCTGCTGGAACTCGCTGATCTTCTGGTCGAATGTTTGCAGCTCCTGGGCACGACGCTCCTTCACTGCATCGGGGGTGTCAGCCGGCAGAGCCTGGAACTCATCGAGCTTTGCCTGAGCCTCCTTGACGAGCTTCTGATATTCTTCGTCATATTTCTTTGCCTTGGCCTCTACGGAGGCGGAAGCAGTCTTGTAAGAGGGCAGATCCTGAAGCAGAGACTGAGCATCTACCAAGCCGATTTTAATTGTCTGCGCACCGGCGATGAAGGGAAGAGCCAGCGCGAGGGCTACTAAGATTTTTTTGAACATTGCTGTGATATTGTTTTGGTTTTGATTTTCTTGTGGGAATGCAGCCGCAGGGGGCGGCAGGGTTACTTGGAATAGCCGAGCTTGGCCAGCACATCGTTGCTGACGTCAATGCGGGGGCTGGCAAAGACTATGCTTTGCGAGGAGGCGCGGTCGAAGATGGCCTGATAGCCTTTCTCTTCAGCCACTTTCTTGATGGCGTTGTAGACCTCCTCCTGAATCGGCTTCATGAGCGACTGGCGCTTCTTGTAAAGCTCACCCTCGGGTCCGAAGTATTTGTATTTAAGGTCAGTCACCTCTTTCTCTTTGGCCACGATTTCCTCCTCGCGCTTTTTCTTCTGGTCGTCGGTGAGGAAGACGCGTTCGCTCTGATAGTTCTTATACATGGTCTCGGCCTCCTTGCTCAGCTCGGTCACCTCTTTCTCCCAACGCAGGGAGACCTGGTTCAGCTGCTCGTTAGCCATTTCGTAGGCAGGCACATTGCGCAGGATGTATTCCATGTCGACCATCGCAAACTTCTGAGCCGATGCGCTCAGGCCGGCGGCCAGCGCGATTATCAGTGTGAAGAGTATCTTTTTCATATTGTAAGAGAGTTTTTAGGTTCTAAAGTTATAGACAACCATCCGGGGCGGAAAGTTTAACCATTGTTTCTTTCGTCTTGTTCAGGTTAGAATTCCTGACCGAGGATGAAGTGGAAATGGCTGCCTCCTTTCTGGCCGTAGACGTAGTCGAAGCCATAGGCCCAGTCAATGCCCAGATAGCCCACCATGGGGAGGTAAATGCGGGCACCCACACCGGCCGAACGCTTCAGGTCGAAGGGAGAGAAGTCCTTGACGGAGGTCCAGGCGTTGCCGGCCTCGGCGAAGGCTATGGCGTAGATGGTGGTCGAGGGTTGGAGCATGAGCGGGAAGTGGAGCTCGAAGGTGAAGCGTCCGTAGGCGTAGCCCTCTTTGCCCCAGGGGGTGAACTGACCGTTCTCATAACCACGCATGCCCACAGTCTCCTGAGCGTAGGTATAACCGCCGGTCATGCCGTCGCCACCTACGTAGAAGGTCTCGAAGGGGGTGCGCAGATACTTGTTGTAGGAGCCGAGCAGAGCGAAGTCGGCACGGGTCATCAGCACGAGGGTCCACTGTCCGTCGGGGTCGGTGAGCGGGGTGTAGGTGCGAGCCTTGAACTTCAGTTTCCAGTATTCAATCCAGCGATACATCTCCTTCTTGGCCGGGGTGGAGTTCTGCTCGGTGGCCTGCTCGTAGAGCTGTGCCCAATTCTTGTTGCGGAACACGCTCCAGGGGGGAGTAATCTGCAGGCCGAGAGAGAAGGTTGAGCCGCGGCGGGTGTAGAGCGGGTTGTCAATTGAGGAGCGGGAGAGAGTGAGGCCGAGGGTGAGAGAGTTGGAGGTGCCGTTGTTCATGTAATAGAGGTAGTCCCAGTTCTTGAGGTAGTACCACTGATACGTGAGGTCGGCATTGAAGGTGAAGTAGTCATCGGGCCAGGAGAGACGTTTGCCGAAGCCTACGGTCACAGCAGCCATCTGAAGCACCTTGTTGGGGTCATAGGCGTTCTGATAGGAATAGTTATAGGAGTCGGAACCATGGCCGTAGGAGGTGCCCCACATGGCGTTGTTCAGGACGTTGCCCCAGTTGTCATTGTAGTAGGAGGAGTTGATGCCGGTCTGGCGTGAATAGTAAGCGCTCACGCTCAGTGCGTTCGGGCGCTTGCCGCCAAACCAGGGGTCGAGGAAGGAGATGGAGTAGCTCTGATAGTACTTGGCGTTGGTCTGCGCCGAGATGGTGAATGTCTGACCCTCACCCTGCGGAATGAGGCCTCGGTAGGTCGAGGGGTGGAAGAGATTCTTGATGGAGAAGTTGGTGAACTTCAGCGCCAGTTTACCGGTGATGCCGGTCTGACCCCAACCGGCCGAGAACTCAATCTGGTCGTTGGCTTTGGACTCGAGGTCGAAGACGATGTCAACGGTGCCGTCATCCTCGTTGGGGCGCGGTACGGGGGAGATGGTCTCCGGGTTGAAGTGGCCGCTCTGAGCGATTTCGCGGGCGGAGCGGATAAGGTCGGTCTTATTGAAGAGCTCGCCGGGACGCACACGCAGCTCGCGGCGGATTACCTTCTCATAGAGGCGGTCGTTACCGTTGATGATAACGTTGTTGATGCGAGCCTGCGGACCCTCCATGACGCGCATTTGCAGAGCGATGGAGTCGCCGTGGATATTCTCTTCGATGGGGATGAGCTGGAAGAAGAGATAGCCGTTGTCCATGTAGAGGTTGGCCACGGCATCGTCATCCTCCTGAGTGCGCTTGATGAGGCGCTTCTGATTGTAGACCTCGCCGGGGTAGATGCCGAGCAGCTCCTGGAGCACTTCGGTGGGATAGACGGTGTTGCCCACCCAGTTGATGTCGGAGATATAGTAGCGCTGGCCCTCATCCACACGCAGATGCACATCCACGCGGTTGTCGGAATAGGAGACCACCGTATCGGAGACGATGCGGGCATCGCGATAGCCTAATTCATTGTATTTCTGAATGATGCGCACCTTGTCGTCGGCATAATCCTGATCCACGAATTTCTTCTGCTTGAAGAGGTTGAGCAGGTTGCCGTTCTCGTTGGTCTTCTTCATGGCGCGCTTCACGGCGCCGTCAGAGAGCACCTCGTTGCCTTCGATATAGATTTTGTGCACCTTCATCTTGTTGGCGCGGTTGATGTCGAAGATGAGGATTACCTGATTCTCATGGCTGAGGTCAGGCTGCTGGATTACATTGACCTGCGCGTTTTTGAAGCCCTTGTCGGCGTAATACTTCTCGACAATCTGCTTGGCGCGGGCAATGCCGTTGGGGGTCAGCTGATAGCCGTCAGGCATGTTCAGCCGCTCCTTGAGATCTTTGATTTCGCCTGACTTGGCTCCCTGGAACTGCATGGTGGAGAGACGGGGCTGCTGCTTGAGGCAGATTTCGAGCCACACCTTGTCACCCACGAATTTCTCAGCCTTAATCTGCACGCTGGAATACAGACCCTGACGGTACAGACGTTTGACGGCGTTGGTTATAGTCGTGCCGGGCACCTCCACCTTGTCGCCCACGGTCAGCCCCGTGTAGCCGATAACGTAGTAGTCATCAGAACCGGCGGGGAGTCCGCTCACCTTGATGCCGGCTATCTCGTAGCTCTTGGGCATGGGGGTATAGATGACGTTTGGATTGTAGATGGTGTCCTGTGCCGGAAGGATGTCAAGAGCCCGGGCCACGGAGAAGGCCGGAAGCATCACCAGCAGGAGTAGTATCTTGATTGCAGACTTCATGTCGATAATTGTGGGGTAGGTCAATATAGTTGCAGAGAGAGAGGGATGGGTCAGGATTTTGTGGTGGCTTTGATTTGGTCGCCGGTTTTGCCGAAGCGCCGCTCGCGCCGTTGATAGTCAATCAGAGCATCGAGATAGGCCGGTTTGTCGAAGTCGGGCCAAAGCACATCGGTGAAATACAGTTCGGAGTAAGCCGTCTGCCAAAGCAGATAATTTGAGACTCGCTCTTCGCCGCCGGTGCGGATGAGCAGGTCAGGGTCAGGCATGCCGTTGGTAAAGAGGCGGGAGGCCAGAGCCTGCTCGTCAATATCTTCGGTGCGAAGGCGTCCGGAAGCCACCTCCTCGGCAATGAGGCGGGCGGCGCGGGTCAGCTCCCGGCGTCCGGAATAGGAGAGAGCCAGCGTGAGTGTGAGGCCGTCGCAATGCTGTGTGGCCACCTCGCAGGCATGGAGGCGATCCCAAGCCTCCTTGGGCATCCGCTCGATGTCGCCTATGAGGCGCAGGTGCACATTGTTCTTGACCAGATCAGGAGTCTCCTGCTGAATGGCCATGCCGATGAGATGCATGAGGATATCCACTTCGCGCTGCGGGCGATTCCAGTTCTCGGTCGAGAAGGCATAGAGGGTAAGGAATTCTATTCCCAGGTCGGAGGATAGCTCCGTGGCACGGCGCACACTCTTAACTCCCTCGTAGTGTCCGACGGAGCGCTCCAGGCCGCGGGCCTTGGCCCAGCGTCCGTTGCCATCCATAATCATGGCCACATGGCGGGGGAGGCGGCTCAGGTCGAGCCGGTCGAGCTGCTCTTTCAGCTCACTCATGCCGGGTGCTTGCAGATTCATAGTCATTCCTTATAGTTGCAGGCGCGACAGCGCTCTGAAAATTCGTAAGTTACAGTGAAGGAGAGGGTGGAAATCCAGTCAGTGTTCTTCATGAACGCGTGGCGGATGCCGTAGGGGTCGGAGAGTTGTTGCCCGTCAACCTTGTCGGAGAGCGTTTTCTTCATCAGGAACTCCATGCCGAGGTTCACTCGACGGTTGAGCTTGAACTTCACGCCGCCTCCCAGAGGGATGGCCAGCGTCGCGTTGGCATGGCCGTCGTTGCTCCAGACCAGCAGACTGAGTCCGGCTGTAATGTAAGGGCTCCAGCGCTTCAGCTTGCGGTAGTTCTCCCCCATGCCATATTTGAAGAAGTTGAATTCCACCAACTCGCCCAATTCATAAAAGGTGGTGCGGAATTTATAGGTGGCCATGTCGGGAAAGACATTCTCCATGTCGGCGGAATTGCCGGAGACGGAGCCAACGTATAGATTTGTCTTGAAGGCAAACCGATTGTTGGGCAGATAGCGCATGAGTGCAGTGATGTCCCAGCCCGGGTGCCCCCATAGGTTGGCTGTGTTGGCATCACCGAGATATCCGGTCATGCCAAGACCGCCACCCACCTCAAAGCGGTAGTCCTCCTGCGCGTGTGCGCACAGAGGTGTCAGCACCGGCAGCGAGAGCAGGCAGAAGAGCAGGATATTTCGCAGGCTGCGGGGCATCAGATAATCGGAGTGAAAGTGAGACGGTTGATTACTCCGCGCCACACGGTGTCGTAGAGCCGGCCGGTTTCATCGCAGCCGCCGAAGAGGTAGATGTAAGGGCATTCCCAATAGATGTTGCCGCCGGAGACTTCGGTGCTGATGCGATACCAGGGATGAAGCTTGGTCGAGGGCATCTCGGTCCAGCCCTGCGGCACGATGTCAGCCGATCTGGGGCGGGTGGCAATGACATTGTCAAGCATCCACATGCCGGGAATGAACTCAGGCATCTGCATGAGGCCGGTGCCCTTTGTGAAGGTAACACCGTTATTATAGGAGAGGTAAAGGTCTTTGTTGAATTCCCCCTCAGCGTCCATGCCACCCAGGACGAGCAGTGTGGAGAACTCATCGTAAATCCAGGTGCCTCCGGTTCGGAGATAGGAATAGTAGGGAACCAGTGTGGCGCCGCGCAATGCGGGAAGCTGCCCCTTTGAGAGGAGAGCCCAGGTGGTGCCGTCGAATCCCCATACGCAGTCGCTCACCTCGCCGTCGCGGGTGATGCCACCGGTGATTACGGCTATCGGTTCCGCCATCCATTTTGACTGATAGCAGAAGAGGTTGGTGTAGTCTTCAATCGGGAAGGAAGCCATCTCGCCGGTCAAGGGAACCTCAGGATATATCCCTGAGAGGCTTGTTATAGCCTGCCCGTCGGCGGTCTGACGCAGGCCGAGCAGCTGATCCCCATAGGCGCCGATGATGTTGGTCCATGTGGCTGAGGTCTCGCTCCAATTGATGCCGTCGGCAGAGGTGTGCAGCTTGCCTTGAGAGTCAAGCATGTAGAGCGCGGACGAGGTTGCGTTCAGGGTGCGCAGGCGGGGGGTGAAGGGGAGCGTCACGGCGCGGCGTTCCCAATCTTTAGTGTCGGGATGGTCAGTGGAGGCGAGGGTGTATGAGCCGTCGGCCTCCTGAAGCATGCAGATGGTGCGTGTGCCCATCATCACGGTGCGCTGGCTGCGGGGGGAGGCGCTGCGTGAGGGGAGGGTGGAGAGAGCCGTCTTGCCCCAGCAGAGGGAGTCAGGCTCGGTCTCATGCACGTTGACTTTCAGCTCATATGAGCGGGAGTTGCCGGAGGTGGAGGTGAGCGTGATGGTCACGCGTCCGGAGAAGTCGATGGAGTCGCCCGGCTGTTTCTTGTAGTCCACGGTGCCGGTGCGCACCTTGCCGCCGGTCATCTCAATGATGGCCGAGGTGATGTATTGCGAATAGGTTATGTTGGGCACGAGCTTGGTAATGTCGGTTCCCTTAGGCAGAGAGTCGGCATTGAACACGAGCGCTTTTTGCAGGTCAATGGAGAAGTACACGGAGTCGAGCCCGCGCAACAGATTGGCATTGGCGTTAAGCTTGAAGCTGTTGATGGCAACGTCGGTTGGAGGAGCGTAGAGAGTGTCGGCATCCTCGTTGGATTCCTTGCTGTTACAGGCAGTTAACGCAGCGAGCGTGACTATCAGGCCGGCCAGCAGGCAGAGGGGGTGAAATGTATGTCTTTGCATTGCGTAAATATCAATTCCAATTTGTTCCGGAGCGGCAGCACAGCTGGGTTTCCGGCACTATTCAAATTGCAAAATTAATATTTCTTGGCGAATTACGGACACTCTCGGGGCGCGAAAGTGAGAATAAAGGCTTTTTTATGTGTTTTTAACGCCCGTTTACACTGTCTTTCGGGTGCACCTGTTCCCCCTCGGCCCCTCAAGCGCAACAATAATCTGCGCGCACAGAGTTCGAAATCAGGGGAAGAATTGATTGTTTACGCCTGAGAATATGTGGCGGGAATCTGTCTCGGTGACGCTCAGCCCGGAAAGCGGGACTTCGGGAGCGGACACACCCTTGTGAAGCCTGACGGGTGACACTTCGATGCGAAGCTCCTGCCAGAGGTTTTCGTCGAGGAAGCTGCAGAGCAGCGCGGCGCCCCCCTCGACCATGAGCGAGGTTATGCCATGGTCGGCGTATAGGGAATCGAGCAGGCGGCTTAGCGGAGTGCCGTGCGGATAGCTGATGAGGTCGGGGTTGCGGAGCAGCTGTGCTGCGCGCGGCAGGCGGTGGCTTTGGATTACGACCGGGCGAAGGTGCCGGTGAGGCCAGCAGCGCACGGTCAGCGCCGGATCATCGGAGAGGATTGTGCCGGTGCCCACGAGTATGGCATCTGCGGCTGCTCGCTCGCGGTGCATCAACACGCGGCTGACGGGCGAGGATAGCTGCACGGGATACCCCCCCTCGGCAGCCATGAAGCCGTCGAGGCTCTGTGCCCATTTAAGTTGCACCCAAGGGCGGCGATGAGTGTGGGCGAAGAAGAAGCGTCGGTTCAGTTCGCGGCATTCCCTTTCGAGCACTCCGCAGGTGACCTCAATGCCGGCCTCACGCAGAATCCCGATGCCTCGGCCGTCAACTTTCGGGAAGGGATCCACGCAGCCGATGACGGCGCGGCGGAACCTGCACTCGGCCAGCAGCCGGGCGCAGGGTGGAGTCTTGCCGTAGTGGGCGCAGGGTTCGAGGGTGACGTAGATGGTGCAGTCCTGAAGCTCCACTCCGCGTGCGCGGGCAGAGGCTACTGCATTGACCTCGGCATGGGGGCCTCCCCAGCGCCGGTGCCACCCTTCCCCCACGATGCGACCGTCAGGGTCAGTGATGACGGCCCCCACCATAGGGTTAGGGGAGGCGAAGCCGCGTCCGAAGGTGGCGAGCTGAAGCGCCCGCCGCATCATGCGTTCGTCGAAAGATGTGGCTGTATTCATCGTGGAAGCACCTCCACTTCAAGGGCTTTGTAGGCGCGCTCGGCTTTTTCGCGGGCTGCATCCACGCTCTCGTCGGTGGCCAGGATGACCCCCATGCGGCGATGTCCCTTGACCTCCGGCTTGCCGAAGATGCGGAGTTGCACTCCGGGTTCGGCCAGCACTTTCTCCAGGTTCTTCATAATGATTTTGTCGGTGTCACCCTCCACTACTATTGCGCGGGATGCAGATGGGCCGAGGAAGCGTATGTCAGGCACGGGCAGGCCGAGCAGCGCACGGGCGTGCAGGCCGAATTCGCTCACATCCTGCGAAATCATTGTGACCATGCCGGTGTCATGCGGGCGGGGTGAGACTTCGCTGAAAATCACTTTGTTATCCTTGACGAAGAGCTCGACGCCGAAGATGCCGTAGCCGCCGAGGGCATCTGTGACCTTGCCGGCAATCTCGCGGGCACTTTCGAGCGCTTCGGTGCTCATGGGCTGTGGCTGCCAGGAGTAGCGATAGTCGCCGGAGACCTGAATATGTCCCACCGGTTCGCAGAAGCGGGTGCCGCTCACGGAGCGCACCGTCAGCAGAGTAATCTCATAGTCGAAGTCAACGAATCCCTCTACAATTACGCGGCCGGCTCCGGCACGACCACCCTCCTGAGCCTCATGCCAGGCGGCATCAATGTCGGCCTCTGATTTGATGGTTGACTGACCATGACCGGAGGAACTCATGATGGGCTTCACGACACAGGGGATGCCTACTTCCTTGATAGCCTCGCGGAATTCCTCATAGTTGCCGGCAAAGCGGTAGGGAGAAGTGGGGACACCTAATTCTTCAGCGGCCAGGCGGCGTATCCCCTCGCGGTTCATTGTGAGCAGGGTGGCTTGGGCGGTGGGGGTAACGTTATAGCCGAGTTTCTCAAGCTCCACGAGCACGGGGGTGGCTATCGCCTCCACTTCGGGAATAATATGGTCAGGCTTTTCCTGTTCGATGACGTTGCGGAGCTGCTCGGGGTCGAGCATGTTAATCACGTGATGCCGGTGGGCCACCTGCATTGCCGGAGCATTGGGATAACGGTCGCAGGCCACGACCTCCACTCCGAGTCTCTGAAGTTCAATTGCTACTTCCTTACCAAGTTCTCCACTTCCAAGCAGGAGCGCTTTGCGCCCCGCCGAAGTCATAACAGATCCAATCTGAGCCATAACTTAGGGCTGATTTATTAATAAAAGCTGTGAAGTCATCTTGACTTTTTACGAAAACTTAAAAATAGAATAAAATCGTTTTCTTCGAGGTCATTCTTCATTAATATTTTGGCATCTTCCAATCCTTTCATCAGTCGCATAGCCCGCTATGCTCCCTCTTCAAGAATTGAAATCTGCTCAAAATCTTAATAAAGCATAACCTCGAAAAAAGTCAAGATGACTTCTGTGTTTTGAAGCTGCAAAAATAGCAAAAACTTTCGAGGCGGGCAAATTCCTACACTTTGCGGCCGGGGAGAGTGATTATCGGCAGGGAGGCACATCGCAGCCCCACATCAATGCGGTTAGGCAGGCGGGTGGGCTCACCATCGAGGTGTGCGGTTATGAGGGAGTCCGCCGGGGCGGAGATGCGTTCGATGGTCAGATGGGAGACGCGGAAGGTCTCCACGAGCGGATTGCGATAGACGCGCCCCGTGAAGAGCTGCAGGGCGGCCTCGATGGTGTGGATTCGGTTGCCGTCAAGCAGGATGGTCACGTCGAGCATTCCGTCGGTCACGGATGCGTCGGGGGCTATCATCGCGTTGTTGCCGTATTGAGCGGCGTTGGCCACGGTCACCAGCATCGCGCGGCGCTCAATCACTCTGTCGGGAAGCGTAATGCGGTAGTCTTCAGCCTTGTAGGAGTGGTAGACGGAGAGCACTGACTTGACGTAGGAAATCGGGCCACGTCGGGCGCTGCGGGCAAAGCAATCGCTCACTTCGGCATCAAACCCCACCCCCATGGTGCAGAAGAAGGGGCGCCCGAGCGCCAGCCCGTAGTCGCATCTGACCACGTGGCATTTCCCCAGCACCTCGAGCGCCTGCGAGGGGTTGAGGGGGATTCCGAGGTGGCGGGCCAGCCCGTTGCCGGAGCCGGCGGGAATGATGCCCAAAGGGGTGTCGGAGCCGAGCAGCCCGAGAGCTGTTTCGCGCACAGTGCCATCCCCCCCGACGGCTATTACTGCGCGAGCTCCGGTGCGGGCCGCCATTTTTGCGAAGCGCACGGCATCGCCCGGCCCCTCGGTGAGCATCACCTGGCAGAGCGGGTTGTGCCGGAGAGTCTCAACGATGTTCTCTTTATCTTTGGTGCCGGAAATAGGGTTGACTATGACTATGATGCGAGGGTATTGGCTCATGGCGGGTCAAGACGTTAGCGGCGCAGCAGACGGCGCAGTGGAGGAATGAAGCCGGCGGCAGCCAGCAGCAGCAGCGGATGGGAGAGAAGCGGGGGCAGATGGTCCATGGACAGAATCCCTCCGGAGCATATCAGCAGCGAGAGGATGGATAGCAGCAGGGTGGAGCGATATAGCTTCATGCCGTAGCGCCCGCGGTAGACGAAGCCGGTAATCAGGGTGTAGATCAGATACCAGAGAATGTAGGCCACGCCAAGCCCGGTGAGTCCATGCATGACGTAGGCATAATAGCAGAGCGGAACGCTGATGAGGGCATCGAGCACTTCGGTCAGGATGTAGGTGCGTCCATCCCCTTTGCTGATGATTGTGAAGGCCATGCACCAGCTGACGGCCTTGGGAATGCTGGCCAGTGCCCCCCAGGTGATGAAGGGGACGATGACCATGAAGTCGCTCGTGTAGAGGAACTGCACGACGGTGCATCGCAGCATGATGAAGAGCAGGAGCAGGGGGGTGAGGATGAGCAACAGCAGACTTATCTCGTGGTTCACGTAGGTCTGCATGGCACGGCGGTGGCGGCATGCTGCGGCCATGCGTGGATAGAACTCCATGCCTATGGCGGTGAAGACGAGCCCCAGGTAGCGCACTATGATTGTGTCGCCGGCCTGGACGTAGCCCACCTGCTCGGTGCCGGCAAAGCTGTTGAGCAGCGCCACGAAGAGTGTGTGGGCCGTGTTGGTGACGAATGCGGCGAAGGCCATGTAGAGGCCGAGGCGGGCGAATCCGCGGCCGCTTTCCCAGACGGCGCGCAGCCCGATGGCCGGCGAGGGGCGCATGGTGCGCAGGCGGAAGCGGCGGGTGGCCACGTACATGGTCAGGGCGTAGACCACGATGCTCAGTGCCACTGATTTTTCGCCCAGCAGGTAGAAGAGAGGGATGGAGACCGCCAGCCCGGAGAGGGTGCCCCAAAGGTTGCCTCGCGCCAGGGCTTTCAGCTTGCCGTCACCCTGGAGCAGTGCCTGCTCGCCCCCGGTGAGCGAGTTGAAGAACATTGCTCCCCCAAGGAGCATGAAGCCCCAGACGGCTGTCCAGGAATGGAAGAGCCAGCGGGAGAGAAATGGTGCACCCCCCATGATGACTACGGCACCGAGCAGGCCGGCAAAGGCGCTCCAGCGGCGCACCACGAAGGCTATGGTCGAGAGGCGGGAGGAGAGGGTGCGATGGGAGGCGACGTCGCGCACGGCGCTTTGGCGGATGCCGAGGTCGGAGAGGGTGGCGATGGTGTCGACCACTGACTGGTAGATGCTGAACAGACCTACTCCGGAGGCATGGAGCCAGATGGCCACGAGCTTCATCTTGACCACGGCGCAGATGATGCCCACCATCTGAAGCCCTGAGAAGAGCCCCATGGCTTTGAGCACCGTGGCTGTGAGTCGGGAGGAAGAGTGTGTGGCGCGCTTGCTCTTCATGCTCAGAGGTTTAGGGTGTAGGTGTCATAGGCCGTGCCTGTCCCTCCCATTGCAAATTTCTGGGCGAGCAGGCCTGAGTTGAGAATCTCTCCACTCTGCTCGTTGCTGGTGCCGAAGTCGAAGTATCGGCGCGAGGGGAAGACCTCGGTCATGAGATGATGATAGAGCAGGGTGAGCAGGTAGTTCTTGCGTCCGGCGGGGGTTGTGGCGGCATATTGGGAGTGAGCCACGAGGCCGGTGTCGTAGATTACTGTGCCGGCCTGGATGGTGCCGTCGGGGGTTGTGGCTGTGAAGAGTCGAATCCTGTCGGGGAAGCGCGACTTGAGCAGCTGCATTTCAGTCAGAGTGTGCACGGGCGCAGCCTCATGCCGCTCTCTGAGGCAGTCGCAGAGGAGTTGCCAGAACTCATCCCAACGCTCGGATTCGCCCACGCAGGCTTCGCTGCGTAACGCTTTGCGCACTTGCTGGCGCTTGCTCATGTCGAATTTCCAGGCCGAGCGCAGGTCGACGGTGCTGGAGAGCAGGCGGCTTCGCAGGCTGAAGCCACAGCGCCAGAGGGCGTAGAGATCCTCCTGCGAAGGGCGGTCGGCGTAGATGAACGGTAGTGGTTTATAGGTGACGGAGCGCACCCCGGAGGCGCGGAGCATAGTAATCCAAGCCTCGAAGATTTCCAGCAGGGTGGAGCCATCGGTATGGGAGGGGGGAAGAATCCATCCGCCGTATGTCAGCCCGGCATGGGAACTGACTGCATCCGGGGCGGTTGCGCAACAGGGGAGCAGAGCCGCCGGCTTGCCGGAGCGCAGGGCTATGAGCGAGCAGTCGGCAAACCGGTCGGCATGGTAGTCCATATAGCGCCGTTCCAGCAGGAAGGTGGCGTTGCGCGAAGCGCGCACGAACTCATCCCAGCGGGTGGCAAACTCAGGTGTATAGCGGATGATTTCAATCACGGGGTCCGTTATTTAATCCAGGATTCAGGGTTCTGTTTCTCGCGGTTCTTCCAGACTTCAAAGTGGATGGTGGTGCGCCCCCCTTCGGCTTCGTCGGCCACGAGCTTGCCAAGCGCCTGGCCGGCTTTCACGGAGTCCCCCTTCTTTACGGCGGGGGTACCGATGTTGCCGTAGACGGTGTAATACTCACCATGGCTGACTATGACGACTGTGCTGTAGCCGGGCAGGGCGTAGACGCCGGTGACGGTGCCGGGATACACGGCCTGTGCAGAGGCGCCTTTGGCCACAACGGCATCGATGCCGGGATTGTCATACATGACTTCGGGCAGGTCGGGGAGCGGATGACGACCGAATCGGCTGACAATGTTGAATTGTCCGGCCACGGGGCGGGGCAGTCCCCCCTTGGCGGCTGCGAAGCCTGAGGGAGCGCTGCTTTTGGGAGCAGTTTGAGGCTGCTTCTCCTTGGGTGTAGTGGCTTTCGGAGCCGGGTCGGCTTTATCCTGGCGCGGACGGCGGCGACGTGCGTCTGCATATCGCTTGTCGTCACCCTTCTTCTCAGGCTGTTTCTTGGCCTGCTCTTTCTTTTGTTTCTCTTGCTTGGGAGCGTCTTTTTTTGCTTGTTGCTTTTTCTCTTGCTCCTTTTTAGCCTTTTCTTTCTTGGCCTGTTCTTTTTTTGCCGCTTGCTCTTTCTGAGCCGCTTCTTTTTTCTCCTGTTCCTTTTGGATGCGGGCGAGTTCGGCCTGTTCCTTGGCGCGCTTTTCGGCAGCAATGCGTTCAGCCTCAGCCTTTTCGGCCGCTATGCGTTCGCGCTCGGCTTTTTCGGCGGCAGCCCTTGCGGCTTGCTCCTTGCGGCGTTGCTCGGCAGCGGCGGCTTCAGCCTGTTCAGCGGCAATGAGCTGAGCCACACGGGCATTGAGGGCATTGGCCTCCTGCTGCTTGTGGGCCAGATGAGCGCGCAGGGCATCGCCGTTGGCGCGCAGTTTGCTGACGGTGGCCGCCTGCTCCTGCTGCTTGATGGCGAGCTGGCGGGTGGCCTCCTCCTGTTGCACGAGAGTTGACTGAAGGGCTGACTCATTAGCTGCCAGAGCCTTCTTCTGCTTGTCGAGCCGGAGAATCTCTTCTTTAATTTCGGCCTCGCGGCGCTGGCGCCAGGATGCGAATTTCCGCAGGTAGCGCATTCGGCGCAGAGCCTGATAGAAGTTTTTCGCAGAGAAGACGAATGCGAGCGGGTTAGTGCGTTTGCGGGCGGCGCGCATTTTTTTGACGGCACGCACATATCCCTCGCGCATGGATTGCAGACGCTGTTCGCTGCGGGCAATGGATTGGTTGCAGGTGGCTATGTTGGTGTGGAGCTGCTGTTCGCGGGAGCGGAGGGTGGAGACTCTTTGCTGCTGAGCCTGCACATCGCTCTCGAGGGTTTGAAGAGTAGCCAGGTTAGTGCTGACAGCCACGTCGTTAGCTTCGATTTGCTGTTGGGTCAATGCAATTTCTTTGCTGACCGTCTGCTGCTGACGTTGCACTCCGGCCGAGGTTTCTTTCTTTGCGGCTTTCTTTTTACCGCCTGATTTTTTCTTTGCCGATGCTTTGCCGCCGGAGGTTTTTCCGGCCTGTTTTGAATCCTTTTTTGTTGCTTTGGCGGGGGCTTTCTTTGCTGCCTGCTGCTTGGTTGAGCTTTGTTTCTGCGTCTTGGGATTAGCCTCGGCAGCCGCCAGGGGCATACAAGCACCCGTGACGTCGCCCATGAGCAACGACATGACAAGTATCAGCGGAAGGATGCGTTGATGCCTCATATTTGGTTAATTAGTTAGGGCGTGTCTTGAATTTCAGTCGGGAAGTCCTCTTGCCTTCCGGATTTAACCATTGAAATCCAAATACACTCTAAGTGATTTTTCGATTCAAAAGGAGGTGACCAGTTTCGCCAGGCTGACGGCTTTCCACTTGGGGTTGAGAGAGATGCGCTCCATCGGTTTTGCTTTCAGATCGGGGGCGCCATAGGTGAGTGTCCCGTTGTAGTGTCGTTTGCCGGCGGTTATGTCGAGAGAGAGTGATGTGTCGGAATTCTTGTAGGAGTACTGCGACTGAAGCAGATAAGCCTCATCGGTTGTGAAGGCGACGGCCAGAAGCATCTTGCCGTCAGGATAGAGAGTGAAGCCATATTCGGCATCATCCCGCTGCTTGCGGGGGGTTACAATGAAGTTGCCGCCGGCAGCCTCGCTCACCTGGAAAAGGTCGACGTTATCTTTTGCCAGTGGGGCACTTCCGGCCAGGAACACGCGGCCGAGCAGCAGGTCCTGAAAGTCGGAGAGGCTGACGCCGACGCGGTTGAGCAGCGACGCGGTGGGGATTTTAGTGTAGCACTTTCCCCGGCGGTTGACGACGAGGGCTGTGTCAGCGGCAATCTCTGCGCGGCCGACTTCGCCGAGCAGGGGCACCCGCAGCGAGAGGATAAGGAGTTTGCCCCGTTCCATGTAGATTTTCACGGAGGGATCCAGCGGCAATTCCTTTATGCTGAGTGAGCCGTCGAGGCTCATGCGTTCCCAGGAGGTATAGGTGCCGGCCAGAGCCTTCAGCCATTTGTCACCCTGCTTGGCACTAAGGGCATCGACGTTTAGCCCGGCAGCTTTCAGCTCGCGCGACATGCCGTCGGGGGCTGAGAGCGCCTGCTTTTGAGAGTGGCAGCCGGTCAGGATGAGTAGCGCGGTCAGCAGGGTTGCTATGTGAAGAAACTTGTTACTCATAGAAATAGGTCTTATGCTTGATTTTCCGACGCAGCAGTTCATTGTCGGGGTCGAGCGGCAGGGCTTTTTCCCACATTTCGAGAGCCTCTGCGGGCTGGCCGTTCATGAATAGTATGTCGCCCATGTGCTCATAATATTCGGCTGAGGGGGCTTCGCCGTTGTCTAACACACTGCGTTGATACTCAAGCGCTTCCTTATATTCTCCGCGACGGAAGAGCACCCATGCGTAGGTGTCGACATAAGTCACGTTGCCCGGTTCGAGCGTAATGGCTTCTTTGCTCATTTTCAGAGCTTTGTCGAGGTCGCCGTTATTCTCTGAGAGATAATAGGCATAGTTGTTGAGCGCACCCACATTTTCCGGATTGGCCACCAGGGCATTGTCATAGGCAAGATACATGCGAGGGAAATCCTTCATCTTGTAGTATGTGTCGCCAATGAGGGTATATGTGTCGCTGACCATGCGGCTTTGGCGGTCGGTCAGTCCTTTCAGGTCGCGGGTGGTCAGAGTGTCGCCCGGCTCAGAGTCAGGCGCAAGAGTTTTCAGCATTCGCCGGGCGGCGGCAATGGCTTCATCCGGGCGGTCGTCGGAGACGTAGGCGACTGCGCCGAGATACATCATCGAGGGGTCGGCGGCTATCTCCTGCGGGGTGGCTTCGTAGGCCTTGACAGCCTCGGCATATTTCTCTCCGGCCAGCAGATAAGTGAGCTGCTGAAGACGGTAGGCGGGGTTCTCCGGATCCTGGTCAATGGCGAAGCCAATCTGTTCGGCTGCCTCTGAATAATTGCCTTTGGCATAGGAATAGCGGGCGGCAAAGTCTTGAATCTGAGCCTCATGCGGATATTGGTCGCGCAGGGTGTTGAAGAGCAGGTCAGCCTGTGCCGTGTTTTTCTTTTCATCCAGCACTGGCTCCACATATGATGAGAGCAGCTCAAGCTTCTGCTCCAGCTCAAGGTCGTCGAGCAGGAGTGCTTCGTAGACATATTTGTCGAACAGTGCGCTGTCGCCCTGCTGTTCATAATACTGTGCGAGTGAAATTTTGACGGCGCCATTGTCGGGCGCAATCTCTTCGGCGCGGAGCATGTATGTCAGAGCCGAGTCAGGATAGCCCACGTAGGGGAGGAGCATCCCCTTGAGCAGGTAGCCGTCCGGGGAATGAGGGTTGGCGGCGATGCCGGCACCGGCTTCGCGCAGGGCGGCCACGGAGTCCTGCTTCATCAGGTGGACGAGCACTTTGCGCATGGTGAGCTGCGTGGAGGCACCCTCCCGTTCCTCATAGAGGTTATAGTAAGCGAGCGTGGAGTCGAGCTGCTGAAGACGCATGTAATAGTCAGCGATGGTTGGGAGCAGCTCGGACTTGTTGGGGTAGAGGTTATAGACGCGTTTGGAGACACGCACAGCCTCCGGATAGTCCCCCACCATGCTGCAAAGGTAGGCGTAATATTCCCCTTCGTCGCTGTCGGCGGGGTAAGCGTCAACATATTCCTTCATCATTCGGAAGGATTCGGCCATCCCGACGGAGTCATCCTCCTCAAGGGTTGAGAGGTTGCCGAGGGCGAGGGCGTAGCCGGCCGAGAGGTTGCCGGGGTCAAGCTGATATGCCCGCTTGTAGAGCTCATGGCTTGATGCGGGGTCGCCGTTAACTCCCGCCTCGGCGGCAGCCAGGGCGAAGTGGCGGCTCTTGCGTTGTGCTTCGGTGGAGACGGCTTCGACAATGCCGACTCCGAGCAACAGCAGGAGGATTATCAGCGGATATGCTAAGTTGCGCGTTTTCATAGGGTTATGCTATTTTGTGCCGGAATGGCCGAAGCCACCCTCTCCACGGTCGGTGGAGGGGAGGCTCTCCACAACTTCAAAACCGACCTGAATGCAGGGGGCAAAGACGAGTTGGGCGATGCGTTCGCCATCGGCTATTTCAAACGGACTTTGGCCGAGGTTAATGAGTATGATTCCCACCTCTCCGCGATAGTCGGCATCAATGGTGCCGGGGGTGTTGAGCACGGTCACTCCATGTTTCAGAGCCAGCCCGGAGCGGGGGCGCACCTGGCATTCATAACCCTCTGGAATAGCCATGTAAAGCCCGGTGGGGATAAGGCGACGTTCACCGGGAGCGAGAGTCAGGGAGCCTTCCGGCAGATGGGCGCGTACATCCATGCCGGCACTTTGCATTGTGGCGTAAGCCGGAGCAGGATTGCCGCTTTTGTTTATTAATTGAACCTTGATGGGTGACATGTTTATATGTTCGGAAGAGAGACGTTATTATGGATATTTGGAGAATGAACTACAAAGGTAGCTATTATATAACAAAAAAGCAAGCTAAAAAAGTTCGGGAGGGGGAATTTTGTGCATTCTCAGGGTTGAACCGAGGTGCGGGAACTGAACTGAGAGGATGCGCGGAGTGTCGATTCTGATTTCGCAATCAGGGTCAATGCTCTGACCGTCAGCGTCATACCATGTGGCTCTAAACGCGCTCGGCAGGCGAGTGGGGCTCATGCGGGCTTTGATGCGGCCGAAGGTCCAGCGGGCATCGTTGCGCTCGGCTCCGCTCAGGTAGATGAGTTTGTAGCCACCCCGGGAGTCGGCTATCAAGGCGCAGATATAGCGGCCTCCGGAGCGGAGCAGAGTGTCGTCGGTGGTATAGTCGAGCAGCTCCCAATAGCCCTCCATGGGGTCGCGCGAGGTGGTCAGACGGGTCTTGACAGAGTCGGCATCATGGGCGGTAAGCAGTTCATCGTCAATGGCATCGAAGGTTGAGATGCAGGCTCGGAGCAGGCGGAGTTCGCCTCCCGGCATGGCCCCGAAGCCCACTTCGCGTATCTGCGAGGAAAGGAAATCAGACAGTTCCTGAGTCATGCCGCTTTCCCAAATGAGCTGCGGCGTCTCGTCACCCTCAAACAGTTGGAGGCGACTGCGCCGGTCTTCCGGGTTGACCCTGAGGGTGATGCAGGCGGGCTTGCCGGAATGGAAGGGGGAGTCGTGGCCGGCCGGGTGGCGGTCAGGGGTAAGCAGGGGTTGCTCTGTTTCGGGCGGGAGGGGGTAGCCCTGCAGTTCGGCGCTCGCCATGAATGCTTCGCGGGTGGCCAAGTCGTTTGGCGGGAGGGGTCGGGAGCTGACATGGATGCGCATTGTGTCGGCCGCTTCGTTGACGAGGAGCAGCGTCAGCCCGGGGCGGGAGGCGATTTGTCGTTTACCTGATGGGTCGCGGAAGGTGCCTGTGTCGCTCGGTCCCCCTTTCCTGTTGATAATCTGCGTGATGACAGTCAGCTCGTTGTCTTGCGAGCGAGGAATGGTCAGGAATCGTGCCGGGGCGGGGGCGCGGTCAGCTTTCAGGATGATATATTCTCCGCTTCCAAGGGTGCCGAATCCGGAGGTGGCATCAAAATAAAGATGCTCCGCCCGAAGAGGCAGAGCCGCGAGAAGGCAGGTCAACAGAACTGCAATGTGCCGGGCGGAGGTCATGCCAACATGGCTTTGAGAGAGGTGAGTATCCCGACGAAAGCGAAGATGAGGATGATGGTGCCGGTGATTCGGTTAATCAGCCACATGGAGCGCAGGTTGAAGTGGGCGCGCACTTTGTTGACACACCATGTGGTGCCCCACCACCATAGCAGCGCGCCGAGGATAATGAAGATGAATCCGGCCACATAATGATACCAAACCATGCCTGCCTCAAGGAAGTTCAGCCGGGCAAACACACCTATTATCAGGAAGATTATCAGGGGGTTGCTGGCCGTGAACAGGAAGCCGGTCAGGATGTCGTTCTTTGGGGAGGCTCCGGAGGAGAGGTCGTTTTTGATGCCCGGCACCGGCTTCTTGCGGAAGAGGTAGATGCCGAATCCGACGAGCACGAGCGAACCGACGAGCTGGATTATTGTCTGGTTGCGGGTGATGAGGTCCTCTATGAGCGAGAGGCCGAAGCAGGTGAGCAGACAATAACAGAAGTCGGAGATGGCGGCGCCGACACCGGTGTAGAATCCGGCGAGGCGTCCGCGGTTGAGGGTGCGCTGAATGCAGAGTACACCCACGGGTCCCATGGGAGCCGAGATGACGATGCCCACAACGAGGGCACGCAATATGGTGTACAGAAGCATTTCCATCAGCGGGTAATCATGTAGCCGCCATTCTGCGGCCAGGCGTTGTAGCGTTGAAGTCCGTATTTCACCGAGCCGGTTAGGGCGGGGCCGGAGATGGGTGCTCCGGCGGCCATCGTCACATCATAATGTGAGCCGCAGACGGGACAGACGGCATCGTAGTTGGCCGGGTCGATGTAGACACGAATCGAGGGTTGACATTCCACCGGGCAGCTAAGGTCGTAGGCAAGCGGGGTGACGGCGCCTGCCTCGAAGGGGTTCATGCCCATGATGAGGAGCACGCCCCCGTAGCCGGTGTAGGTGGTTTCGGTGAAGGGGAAGGATGCCGGGGTGCGCTGGTCGCGGATGAAGGAGACATTGTCGCCGTAACCATGCACGCCGTAGATGTTCCACAGCCCCGGGTTAGCCAGATTAATCTGCACGTTGAAGGCCGGGATGCGGGTGTCGTCCAGCTCGTTGCTGCACGCTCCCGCTCCCGAGAGCACCGCGAGAGCCGCGGCTGCTGATATGATCCGGCTGAGAGTTTTCATGTCAGAATGGTATGCCTGCCATGAGCTCCACAACCTTGTCGGCCACCTGCTGCAGCGGACCCTTCACCATGGGGCGGAGCATCATCGGCACATCCGCCTTGATGATGCATTGCGCCTCGGTGCTCTCCGGGGAGAGGGCTTTGAGGTGCAGCTCCAGGATGATGTCGATGGGGAGGTCGGCAGCTTTGAGGCGCACGAGTGTCGGCTCCTCACAGTGGTCGAGGCGCAGTGTGACAGCGCCTGTGGGGCCTCCGGGCAGCGTTATGCTGTCGGGGGTGATTATGATTTTCTTGAGCTGTTCGAGCTTGTCGGCCGGGATGCGGTCTTCAGGCGCATTCTCCAGCAGGGTGCGCAGATTCTCGGGATTGCTCATGCGCGAGTAAATGCGCTCGATGGGTGCCTGAAGCGTCACCTCGCGGCTCTTGAATTCTGATGCCATCTTCCGTTAAGCGTTGACGTTGTTGGAGGCGGGCACCCAGTTAGCGGGGTCTTTGCGCCATTCGCGGAGGGTTTCCAGCTCGCTTTCCTGAATATAGTTGGTGTCGAGGGCAGCCTCCAGCATTGCGGAGTAGTTGGAGAGGGTGATGAGCTGCACGTTTGCGTCGCGGAAGCGCTTTACTGACACGGGGAACTCATAGCTGAACATTGCGCACATGCCGAGCACTTCGCAAGCGGCGGCGCGGATGGCCTCAACGGCTTTCAGGGAGGAGCCGCCGGTGCTGACGAGGTCTTCGATTACGACTACTTTCTGGCCGGGCTTCAGGTTGCCTTCAATCAGATTCTCGAGGCCGTGGTCCTTGGGAGTGGAGCGCACATAAACATAGGGGAGGCCCAGCGTGTCGGCCACGAGAGCACCCATGGCGATGGCACCGGTAGCCACGCCGGCAATAGCCTCGGCTTCGGGGAAGTTCTCAAGGATGATGCGGCTGAGTTCCACCTTGATAAAGGAGCGGATATCGGGATAGGAGAGGGTTTTACGGTTGTCTGTATATATAGGAGAATTCCAGCCTGATGCCCAAGTGAAGGGGTTGTTGGGCTGGAGCTTGATTGCGCTAATCTGGAGCAGTTTTTCTGCTAATTGACGGTCAGGGCTTTTCATTTTCTTATATTTTTAACGGTTAATATGCTGTAAAGAGGCGGGATAAGCACCGCAGAGGAGCGGAGGATGCCGCAAGCCTTTACGGGATGTGCCCTTTTAAGTTTGCAAAATTACGAAAAAAATGTGAGACGTGCGCACCCTCCCGCCCGTTTTCCGGAAAATATTGACTCGGGCCGGCTTCAAAACAGGGGGCGGAGGCTGCTTGGATTGGAGAATAATCAGGATGAAGAAATAAAAAAATCGGGAAAAAGTCCGTGAAATTTTGTGGATTGAGGATTGTTTTGTAATTTTGCACCGCTAAATGTGCGCGCGTCAGCCATTGATGTACGCCGTTTGCTTATAGTAAACGCATAAAATTCTAAATTACAACACATAAAACATGATTATCGTACAAGTCAAAGAGGGCGAAAACATCGAAAAGGCTCTCAAGAAGTTCAAGCGTAAATACGAGCGTACCGGCGTTGTAAAGGAACTCCGCAGCCGCCAGGCGTTCGAGAAACCCTCTGTTGCCAACCGCAAGAAGATGATGAAGGCGGTTTACGTGCAGCACCTGCGCCAGAACGAAGAGTAAGTCAATCAGCAGAGTCGCGCTGCGCCTGTGAGGGTGGAGTGTGGATTCGCGCATAGTCGGCGCGAATTGAAAAAATCTGTTTTTTGACAGTTTTATTTTGACATACCGATTTTTTTGCCTATCTTCGCGCTGTATAACCTGCGTTTTCCGTAAGGAATCACGCTGAACGGCGACAAGCATGATAGATAGGTTTTTGACATACATACGGTGTGAGCTGAATTATTCGGCTCACACCGTTTGCGCTTATGCCTCTGACCTTGAGAATCTTGCCCGATTCCTGACCGGAGACAGCGGGGAGCCGTTCCGGCCGGAGACCGTGACGCTCAACGACCTGCGTGCCTGGATAGCCGCACAGGCTGCCCAAGGGCTCTCGCCCCGCACCCTGCGCCGGCGAACCCTGGCTGCCCGCGCCCTGTTTCATTACCTGCGCAAGGGGGGCCTGATTGAGCGCAATCCGGCTGCCGACCTGCCTCTGCCCCGCTTGCCTCAGCCGTTGCCCGTGTTTGTCAGAGAACAGGAGATGGAGCAGATTCTTCTCCCCGAGGAGTTTGATACTGAAGAGTTCCCTCTCTTTCGTGACAAGCTCATTATAGAGATTCTTTACACCACCGGCATCCGTCGCTCCGAGCTGCTGGCGTTGCGCCGCAGCGATGTTGATTTGACGAAGGGGGAGATGAAAATCACCGGCAAGCGCAACAAGCAGCGCCTCATCCCTTTGGCTCCGCAGGTGTGTGGCCACATACGCAAGTATCTGAGGCTTTGTGCTGACCTGCGTCCGGCGCCGACCACCGATGCTTTTATGCTCTCGGATGTCGGGCTGCCGCTGAACAATCAAGCGCTGTCGCGCATTGTAAAGGTACAGCTCGCACAGACCTCGACCTCCAGGAAGACCCCTCACGTGCTGCGCCACTCCTTCGCAACGGCCATGCTTCGCCATGATGCCCGCCTCGACTCGGTGAAGGAACTGCTCGGACACTCTTCGCTGGCAACGACTCAAATCTACACACATCTCTCTTTCAGCGAGTTACAACATAATTATCAACTGGCTCATCCCCGAGCCTCAAAAAAGTAATCACCATGGAAGTAAAAATCAAAGCCATTCATTTCGACATCAATGACCGCCTTGTGGCCTTCATCAACAAGAAGATTGACAAAATCACCCGCCGCTTTGAAGCTATCACGGAAGTGGAAGTCACGCTGAAAGTGGTTAAGCCTGAGACCGCCATGAATAAGGAGGCTGCCATCAAGCTGCTCGTGCCCCCCGCCGCCGACCTCTTCGCATCCAAAACCGCCGACAGCTTTGAGGAGGCCATCGACCTCGCTCTCGATGCTCTGGAAAAGCCTCTGGAGAAGGCTAAGGCTCACAAGTAATACCGCATTTATCCGCACGCACGCGCCCGGAGCCACAGGCAAAATTCCCGGGGCGCGCGTGCGGAGTCCGTTTTTATCTGTTTACCGTGCAAAATCTTCTTGACAAGGTTCGCATCATAGAATTTCCCAAGATATGCGATCCGCGCGGCAACCTCTCGTTTGTCGAGAGTGCGCGCCACGTTCCGTTTTCCATCAAGCGAGTCTTCTACATCTACGATGTGCCGGGGGGCGAAACCCGCGGCGGCCATGCCCATCGCGAATGCGAGATTGTGCTGCTGGCCATAGCCGGCTCTTTCGACGTGCGCCTGACCGACGGAACGCATGAAATGACTGTGCGTCTCAACCGCGCCAACCGGGGTGTGCTGATACCGGCAGGTGTCTGGGATACGATGCATGACTTCACCACCGGCAGTGTGGCCCTCGCCCTCGCCTCGCATCCATACGAGGAGGAGGACTACATACGTGACTATGATGAGTATCTCGAATATGTGCGCAGCCTCGAATAAACCTTTCCCTTTTGTTGACCTGAAAGCCACCATCTCACCGCTGGCCGAAGAGCTGATTGAGGCCTGCAGCCGCGTGGTGCGCAGCGGGTGGTTTCTGCATGGCCCGGAAACCGAGGCCTTTGAGCGGGAGCTGGCCGCAAGTTGCGGCGCGCGCTATGCAGTGGCCGTCAGCAACGGTCTTGACGCTCTGCGCCTGACTCTGCGCGCATGGAAGCAGCTGGGGATGTTGCGTGACGGCGACGAGGTGATTGTCGCTGCCAACACATACATAGCCTCCATACTGGCCATCACTGATGCCGGACTTGTGCCTGTGCTTGTGGAGCCGGATCCTGTCACCTTCAACCTCGACCCGACACGCATCAAGGGGGCTATCACTCCCCGCACGCGGGCTATCATGGAGGTGCACCTATATGGCCACCCCTGTGCAGCTCGGGTTATCCGCGAAATTGCCGACAGGCATGGTCTGCTCATCATCGAGGATAACGCGCAGGCCATCGGAGCCACCGAAGCCGGAGTGAGCACCGGCGCCATGGGGGATGCCGCCGCCTTCAGTTTCTATCCGACCAAGAACATAGGTGCTCTCGGCGATGCCGGCGCTGTGACTACCAATTCAGCGGAGTTGGCCGGAGCCGTGCGGGCGCTCGCCAACTATGGCAGCGACCGTCGCTATCATAATATCTATGAGGGATTTAACTGCCGCATGGATGAGATGCAGGCTGCCATGCTGAGGGTGAAACTGCGGCATCTCGAAGAGGAGAGCACACGGCGCAGAGAGGTGGCTGACGCATATTCGGCGCATATCGACAATCCGAAGATTTTGACGCCCGTCGTGGCCGCGGAGTGTAGCCACGTGTGGCATCAGTATGTGGTGCGTGTCGGGGAGCGGGATGCTTTTCGCGATTATTTGCATCGGCAGGGGATACCCACAGATATCCACTATGCCGTGCCCCCGCATCTGCAGCCTTGCTACGCCGGTCGGTTCCCCGGCTCTTATCCTGTCACCGAGCAGCTGGCCGATGAGGTTGTCAGTCTGCCGATAGCTAATGTTACTCCCGCGGATGCGCGTGACATATCGTTGATTATCAACAAATTCTAATACATAATACTCTCATGGATTGGAAAGAAGCATTGCTGGCACAGAGCCGCGCCATGGGTATTGACCCCGCGGATGCTCCTGCTGAGGAGGCTTCCGAAGTGAGTGCTCCCTCGACAGAGTATCTCTCGACATCAAAGCTCCATCTGATTATGGAGCGCAAGGGGCGCGCCGGAAAGACCGCAACCATCATCGAAGGTTTCACATGCACCCCGGCCGAACTGAAAGATATAGCCACCCGCCTGAAGCAGCGCCTCGGCACCGGTGGCTCCACACGCGGCAGCGAGATTTTGATTCAGGGTGACCGACGGGCAGACCTCTACGACATCCTTAAAGAGATGGGCTTCAAGCATATAAGCAAGTGATACTGCAACGCGCCTCTGCCGGGTCGGGCAAGACCTTCAAGCTCGCCAAAACTTACATCCGGCTCTTCATCTCCCAGCGGGATGAGGAGTCAGGCCGTTATGTGCTGCTCCCGGCCGCCGGGTTGCGCGAAAGTCACTCCCACATACTTGGCGTGACCTTCACTAACAAGGCCACAAATGAAATGAAGGAGCGCATAGTGAGCAAGCTGGCCTCACTGGCCGTACCTCATCCTGAGCCGGGAAAGGAGCCTGCCGACTGGCGTGCTCCCGACTATCTGCTTGACTTTACCGGCGAACGACCGGGGCTGAGTGAGGAGGATGACATTCTCTTCACACCTGAAGGGAAACAGGCCACCCGCGCCGACATCACCCGCGCCTGTCGCACGGCTCTGCGGGTTCTTCTCAATGACTACGGCCACTTCAACATCTCAACCATCGACACCTTCTTTCAAGGGGTGCTCCGCACCTTTGCCTATGAGCTGCGCCTCAACGACAACTACCATGTGGAGCTGAATGATGACTATCTGGCGCAGGTCGGGGTGGACCACACCCTTTCGATGGTCAACACGCTTGCCACTCCCGGACATTCCGGCGAGGAGCAGCAGATGGGGGAATATGTGCATAACTGGGCACGCACCACCATTCAGGAACGTCTGGCCAGAGGCGACAGCTGGAACATGTTCAACAAATCATCCGGCGCCGGAGTGTATGCCGACCTGCTCGATCTGGCCAAGAAGATGAATAAAGAGTCGTTCAAGCTGAAAGCCGCGCTGCTTGATGATTATTTCTCTGACATTTCCCGCTTCGACCGCTTCTATGACGCCTGCCGTGAGGCGGCCGGCGGGGTGCGCACTCTCTTTGCGACCGCCGCCGGATGCTTCAACCGCCTCAACCGGGCGGTGGAGGAGGCAGCCGGCGGGGATGCCTCCGCTTGCTGGAACGGGATGAAAGGTGCCTGGGATGCGATTCGCGCTCTGCGCCCCTACTCCAAGCTTAACCCCTCGAAACTTGGAACTAAGTTAGGCGCGTATTACTGTGCGGAGCCTCCGGAGTTCGATGGCTCGGGACGCAAACACTTCCTGAAAAAAGATTGCAAGTGGCGGGACGATGAGCGGATAACAGACCTCTTCCGGGAGCTGGGTCGCTCCCTCTTCCTTTGGCAGGAGGAGCGCGCATATCGCGACACGGTGCTCTCGCGCCTGCATTATATGGGGCTGCTGCATTTCATTCGCCATAACTCCGAACTCTTCCGCAACGACAATAATCTCATCCCCCTCTCCGCCACCAATGAGATTTTGCGACGCATCATCAGCCGCGACGACACCCCGTTCATCTATGAGCGCATCGGCTCACGCCTGAACCACTACTTGCTTGATGAGTTTCAAGACACCTCCGTAATGCAGTGGGCCAACCTGCGCCCGCTGCTGGAACAGAGCACCGACACCGGGCAGGAATGCCTGATTATCGGCGACGCAAAGCAGAGCATCTATCGCTTCCGCAACGCTGAGCCTGACATTATCAATAATCGGGTGGCTCGCGCGCTCCCCTCCACCCGCATCCTTCCCTCCCCCTCGGCTCCGCTGCATGAGCGGGCGCGCATGAATGCCAACTATCGCTCCTCGGCGCATGTGGTACGCACTAACAACTCCATCTTCACGCTGCTCCCCGCGCTGCTCGACAATTCCTCGGAGCCTTATCTGCAGCGGCTCTATGAGGGGGCCGTGCAGCAGGTGGTGCGCTCCGGGCTTGCGGGCTATGTGCATATCTCTTTCGACACTCCGATAGGCTGGGAGTATGCCGAGCTCAGCGAGACTCCGGAGAATAAGAAGAAGGCCTGCTACGATTATCTTGGCTTCCTGGTGGATGACCTGCGCGAACGTGGCTACCGGCTCTCTGACATAGCTTTGCTCACTGACCGGAACTCCGACGGAGCGGCCGCCATAGCAGCTCTGATGGAGCATAACAAGGCTATGACGGCTGAATGCGAGGACTACAAGCCGATTGAAATTCTGAGTGAAGAGTCGCTGAAGGTGGGTGACTCCGCTGCCGTGAAGGTTATTCTCGCGGTGCTGGGGGCGATAGCCCGCGGCTTCCGCCATCCGGAGGAGCCTGCCGATGCGAAGGCTGAGCAGCGACCGGTGCAGATTCGCCAGTATGAGCTGGCGCAGTTCGTGGCCAACTTCCATTGTTATTTTGCCGCTCATCGCGATGAACCGCTCGACTCGATTCTTAAGCGCGACCTTGATTCCATGCTCCCTCCGGATGAGATTCAGGCCATGCTGAGTGATGCTGCAACCTCCACTCTTCCTGCTATTGTGGAGGCGATAGCCGCGCGGTTCACTACTACCTTGGGGGGAGAGCAGGCCGCCTATGTGGCTGCTTTTCAGGATGCCGTGCTGGAGTATTGCGAGTCTTATCCCGCTGATATAGCCTCCTTCCTGGGTTGGTGGGAGGAGAACGGTAAGAACTGCGCGATAGCTGCTCCGGAGGGTGTCGATGCTCTGCGCGTCATGACCATTCACAAGAGCAAGGGGTTGGAGTTTGATGTAGTGATTATTCCCAAAGCTGATTGGAATCCATGCCCGAGTGCATCAGATGTCAAGCGTGAGCTGATATGGACCGACCATATTCCGCGCGGGCTGAAAGACTTGAATCCGGCTGATATACCTCCGTTTATTCCGGTCACCCCCTCGCTTGAGATGGCTAATCCGGAGTCCCCCTTCCATGAAGCTTACGCGCAGTATGAACAGGAGCGGATTGTGGACCAGCTCAACAAGACCTATGTGGCTTTCACGCGTGCCGTCAGAGAGCTGCATGTCTATGCGCCCGTGCACTCCGGAAACCGGGCGGCCACGCAGTATATCGGTGATTATCTGCGCGACGCATTGGGCGGGCTTGCTCTGCCGGCGGCCGACGAGGTTGACCCCTCATTGCTTTTGACTGCGGGGAATTATACTCTGACTCCGGAGCTGTTTGAGACCGGTGAACCGACTCTGCCCCTCTCCGGAAAGAGTAGTGAGGCTTCTGAACAGACCGCGAGGCCCATAGACAGAGATGTAATCATTATAGATAACTACGCGCGCCCCGGGCGTCCGGCTAATCTGCACACTCTGCCGGAAGAATAGGAACGGTGGTTACCAGCTGCCGGAGGCTCCACCTCCGCCGAAACTGCCGCCTCCCCAGCTGCCGCCGGAGAAGCCGCCACCGCCACCGCTTCCGCCACGGCCTCCGATGCCCCCTATGATTACCGGGGGAACGGTCTTGGCAATTGTGTAGGGTTTCTCATGGCGGAAGTTGCAGTTCTTGCAGCAATAGACCTTCACGCCGCGCCCCGGGCGATTGACTGTGGGTGTCTGCTCCACTCGGTCATAAACCATGGAATAGGCCCGCGCACCGCAACGGGGGCAGGGCTGATAGGGTGATTGCTGTTCGAAGGGGAAGATGTCGGTGGTGCCGCATTTCGGGCAGAGCCACACGTCGTAGTCCACTGAATTCAGATTCTCTTCAAGATCCTGCGAGGGGGTAAGGTATTTATTATCCTCATCTTCCGGGAGTTTGTGCATCATAGTGCCGCACACGTCGCAGCGTCGCGGCCGGTTGCGGTAATGCTTTGAGAGCCAGAACATCAGGAGCGCGCCGGGGAGGCCGATTCCCAAGGAGAGCACCGCAAAAATCCAAACGGTGGGCATCGAGGATGAAATCAGTCGCGTCTTCTCGAAGTCAGATTTGCCGCGCAGTCGCACGAGTTTCCACACAATCCAGCAGTAGAGGCCGAGAGCCACACAGGCTGCGAGCAAACCGATGACGCGCCCCAACTCGCTGAAATCCACTGCGTCGTTCGGACTTGAGGAGCTAATCTCGGCGGCCGCTTCCGGATCGGTTAGCACGTTGTAGATTTTATCGCTCGTATCCACCACGGCATCATCCAAGTCGCCGGTGCGCATACAGGGGAGAATCACTTCGTCGATAATGCGGTTGCAAGCAGCGTCGGGGAGCACACCCTCCAGCCCCTTGCCGGTGTGAATGCGCACCTGACGTCCACCCATGTCGAAGAGCACAATCAGGCCATTGTTTTTGTCCTTCTTGCCTACACCCCAGCTGCTTGCCAGCTTCTGGGTGAAATCGAATATGTCATAGTCACCGATGCCGGGGAGGATTACGATAGCCACCTCGGCACCCGTGGTGTCCATCAGTGCACGCAGGCGGGAGTTGGCCTGATTGCGGGCCGATTGAGAGAGCATCGAGTCAGGGTCGGAGACGAACCACTCGCGGTTAATCTTATGCACATCCGGCACATCCGAGGGCTTGTAATCCTTGGCCAATGCCGGGCACAGAGACAGGATGAGGGTTATTATCAGTAGCAGATATTTGTTCATAATCAATGTGTTAAACGGCCGGGAGACTGTGGCCGTTCAGTTTGCGGAAGAGGTCGAGCGCGTAGACATCAGTCATGGCGCTCACATGGTCGAGCACACTCTGAATGCGCCCGTAGCGGGTGGGGGCATCTGTCTCATACTGCTCGGGAATCTTATGCAGTAGCAGGCGCGATGCATACTCGTCAGGATGTAGCACAGCCTCCAACAGCCTTTCCAGCAGATAAGTTATGATTCGATGACCCGCCAGTTCTATATCAACAACTTCAGGGGCGGAATAGATTTTGGCGTAGGCCACTTGTGTGCAATGTTTGTAGGCAAGTCGAGCCTCCTCGCTGTGCATGTTTTCAATGAGGGAACCTTGCAACTTGCCGTGCAGAATCTCCTGTTCATGCTCCAGGAAAGCTCCGGCACACTGCTCCGTGAGGATGCCGATGGCAGTGGAGCGGAGGTAAGCCACACGCTCGTTCGGGTCACTCACCCGATGCAAAGTCTCGCGCGTATGCTCGCGCCGCTCCTCGGGGACAAACTCGAGCAGCAGTTCCACCACTTGCTCGTGGGGGAGAATCTTCAGCTTGTGGGCATCTTCGATATCCATTATTTGATAACAGATGTCGTCGGCCGCCTCCACGATGTAGACCAGCGGGTGGCGCATGAAGCGGGTGCGGGCCTCGTCAAGCGCCGGAATTCCCAACTCGTCGGCCACACGGCGGTAAAGCTCCAGCTCCGAATTGAAGAATCCGAACTTCCCTTTGCTGCCGGCATGACAGGAGGCGAAGGGATACTTAACGATGGATGCCAAGGCGGAATATGTCATGGCGTAGCCCCCCGGGCGGCGTCCGGCAAACTGATGCGTCAGCACGCGGAACGAGTTGGCATTACCCTCGAAATTGATGATGTCGCTCCACTCGTCGTCACTCAGTTCGCCACGCAGGTTGCGCCCCGCCTGCTCTGAGAAGAAGGTTCCGATGGCCTTCTCGCCGGAGTGTCCGAAAGGAGGATTCCCCAGGTCGTGGCAGAGGCAGCCGGTGGCGGTGATGTCACCCAGGTGCTGGAGCAGATGCACCCATTCCTCACCCTCGTAGCGGGAGCGCAGCCCGTCGGCCACCACATTTGCCATGGAACGCCCCACGCTCGACACTTCCAGGCTGTGAGTCAGTCGGTTATGCACGAAAATGGAACCCGGCAGCGGAAACACCTGCGTCTTGTTCTGAAGGCGTCGGAACGGGGATGAGAAAATCATGCGGTCGAAGTCGCGTTGGAAGTCAGAGCGGGTGTGTGCCCGCGGGTCATGATACTGTTCCAGCCCGAGCCGCTTGCTTGATATGAGTCGAGGCCATTGCATGGCCGCAGTCTGTGTCATAGTTGCCAATTGTAGTAGTTGGCCAACGCTTCACGCACCCATACATGGTTGGGATATTGAGAAGTGTCGGTGCAGATGTCGTATATTTCCACAGTATCGCCGTTCTTCAAAGTTTTAATCTCTTTGAGTCCGGCGTATTCACCATCGTAGTAGAGTGCGAAGCTGAGGTGATACAGTTTTCCCTCCGGGCACTCCTCTTCAACTATTTTATCAATTTTCAGAGAAGGCTTATAGACATCATTGCCGATATGCCTAATAGCTCCATCTTTAAGAGGGTCTTTCGGTGAACCATAAAACTCAGTGGGATCCATTTCATAGTCTCGGAGCAATTTGAAAAGATTTTTTTCGAGGCCGGAAGGGGAGATGCGGTCATTGCTTTCATCGGATATGCGTGCGAGCAGATACTTGCGGGTGAAATTTTCAACAATGGTTGAGTCAGTGGAGAAAGCGAGTCGGGCCTGTTGTTCGGCTTGCGCTTGCTGTAACTCAGCTTCGGCTTGGGTCTGAGTAGAGTCCACCAAGGTAGAGTCAAACGGGGGGGTTGGCACGATGGTCTTCGTACTGCCGGTTAAAAACAGGAAGAAAACCACAACGCCCAATGCAATTGCAAAAATCACACCTCCGCCAATAAGGAGCGGGAGCATCCAATTCTTCTGATTATGCTCACTATGTAATTTGGTGCGACCGGAATCATCCATTGCTGTGAGGGGGCAACGCCCATGTAGCATGTCAGCAAAGATGCCGATTGAGGCCGGGCGGTCAGAGGCGCGTGCAGACATGGCGGCTTTCACGGCAGCTCCCATAGATGCCGGTTCCACAGGAAGCAGCGCTGTATCTCCTTTTTGTGATACCTCAATGGCAGAGGGGGGAGTCTCCCCGGTGAGCATCTTGTAGATGGTAGCCCCCAAGGAGTAAACATCTGCTGTAGGAGCAAAGTGCTTTATGCCCCCTTGATTGTATTGCTCCAAAGGAGAATATCCTTCGCTTATGCCTAACGGTGTTGTGGTAGTACCCTCTCCGGTGAGCTTGTCATACTGTTTTGAGACACCGAAGTCTATCAGCAGAGCCCGCCCGGATTGCCTGTCAATCATTATGTTGGCAGGCTTGATGTCAAGATGGTTTATCTTGTGCTTGTGCAGATAAAGAAGGGCATCCATGATGTCATCCGCAATCTTTAGAGTGCGTTCAGGGGGAAGGGTGCCTTCTCTTTGTAGTTCATCGGAAAGAGTTCCTCCGTCCACGAAATCCATCACGTAGTAGGAGGTTTCATTTTCGGAGAATACAGCCAATACCTTGACAATATTTTCATGGCGTAGCTGCATCAGCAGCATAGCCTCCTTCAGAAACTTGTTGCGAAAGCGCTCTACGAAGTCGCGCTTTGATACGGAGGGCACGGAAACAACACCTGTCTCCTCCACCCTTTCGCAAAACTCCTTGAAATAGAATTCCTTGATGGCCACGCGCCGGCCGGAGTTCACCTCTTCGGCAAGGTAGGTTATACCGAAACCTCCCTGCCCGAGCGGGCGAATGATTCGATAGGCACCGTTATGAAGAAGAGTACCAGGACGTAACAGCATAGTAATCAGCTTTTGGATTGCTTACAAAGGTAGCAAAAACAATCCATTTGGCCAAAAGACAATCCGAATCTGCAATGTTTCCGGTCGGCGGGTTGCAGGTTCATGAATAAATTTATAACTTTGCAGGGTGCAGATGCTGTTGCAGGACATTAACGGCACATCAATATATGTATATAACACAATTAAAACTCTAATGATATGATTAGCAACGAACTTCATGAGGCTATCAATGCCCAGATCAATGCCGAACTGTGGTCGGCTTACCTGTATCTCTCTATGGCTATGGACGCAGAGAAGAAGGGTCATCGCGGTGTGGCCAATTGGTATAAGGTGCAGTTCCAGGAGGAGCAGGATCATGCCCGCATTTTCATGAATTATCTGAATTCCGTGGATGCCAAGGTGGAACTGAAGGCTATTGATGCCGTGCCCACTGAATGGCCCTCTGTGCTGGATATGTTCAAGGAGACTCTCGCTCATGAGAAGAAGGTTACCGCTCTCATCAATAACCTCGCCCATATTGCTCACAAAGACCGCGACTTCGCTTCCGTAAACCGCTTGGTGTGGTTCATCAATGAGCAGGTTGAGGAGGAGGATACCGCCCGCGCTATGATTGATGCCGTGGAGGCTGTGGAGGGTAACAAGTACGGCATGTATATGCTCGACAAGGAGTTGCAGACCCGCACTTACACTCAGACCACCGAACTCACTAATGCGTAATTACTGACGCAACATAATTTTGTGGAGGGTGTGTCAAAATTCTTACTGAAGTAAACGCATGGCGCTCCGCGCCATTCAGCGTCGGGTTCACATTTTGACACACGCCCCACGGTTATTATAAAGTATGGAAAACTTCAATTGGACCGGCCCGGTCATCGGGCTTACGACGTTCCTGATTATCGGCCTGTTTCATCCGCTGGTAATCAAGGGTGAATATTATTTCGGACAGAAGGTGAACTATGCCTTTCTTACCGTAGGGATTGCGGCGTTGGCCGGCGCATTCTTTTGCGAGGGTGTGTATGCTTCCGCCATTCTGGCCGTCATCGGGTTCTCTTCTTTCTGGAGCATCCTGGAGGTGCGCGAGCAGCGGGAGAGGGTGCGCAAGGGGTGGTTTCCGGCCAACCCCAAACGCAAGAACCGGGATTAGGTTACTTATTGCCACCTTGGCCGCTACCCTGTCCGCCGCCGGAGGAGAGGTCGTCGTTGCTGACTGACTTGGCAGTCTGTTTGACGGAGACTGAGAGGGAGCCGAGGCGCACACGTACACCTGTGTGAATGCTCCAGTTGCAGTATCTGCTCCAGCTCTGTTGCACGTAGCCCGGGCCGGTGATAGTACTCTTGTAGCGCATGTAAGGCTCGAAGAAGTCGCTGGCTGAAAGGGAGATGGTGACGCGGTCGTTCCACAGGTTCTTGGAGACTGAGAGTCCGTACCAGCTTGAGGCGGTGTTGCTTCTGTACTGCATGTAGACTCCCTGATAGTACCATCCTCCGTAGAGACCGAATTCCCACTTTGAGGGGAGAGTGTAGTCAGCGGAGAAATAGAGGTTTGAGCCCCAGCCGTCGGAGTCAAGATTGATTTGCGGGCAACGGAAGTGTGCGTAGCGGGCGCCCCCTGAGAGATTGAAGGCAAGCCCTGTGACGGGGCGCCAGTTCAGATAGGCATTCAGATTCACACCTTCACTGTGGCCCATGTTGCCGTAAGTGGTGCGTATGATTCCCTCCGCATCGACGAAAGAATAGTTGGTAATCAGATTGTTGGAGCGGGAATAACCAGCCGAGATTTCGCCGCCGAGCGAACCGCCGTAGTTTGAATAGGAGAGTGAGGCATAGTGACTGTTCTCAGAGGTAAGGTCGGGATTACCGTAGGAGAGCGCACCGGGGGAGGCGGTGTTCATAGTGGGGTCGAGTTGGCTCACGGCCGGGCGCGTGATTGACATGCGGTAAGAGGCCTTGATGTTGGAAGCATCATTGATGCGCCAGGAGATGAGAGCGCTTGGCACGGGGTCTTGCAGGTTGGTGGTGAAGTCGGTGTGACCAGGAGTGCGGAAGCGGGTGCCCATGTGGGTGAATTCGTAGCGCAAGCCTGCCTTCGTCATCAGTTTCCCGAACTTGCCAATGTAAGAGGCATAGACGGAGCCTACATCCTGAAACTGCTTCATGTCGATGCAGTTAGGGGTATCCGGAATCCATAAACCATCCTGAAGCACAGCGTTATAGGTGTCGCCATAATTCTGTCGCAGGATGTACTTTGCACCGATTTCCAGCGTGTGTTTCTTATTGAAGGGGTTAGTGTAGTCGGCCTGGAAGGTATGCTCATGAGTGGGATATTTGGAGTGCACGCGCTTGTCGGGCAGGTCACCTTCAGGGAAATTGACCACATCCTCATAGAAGTAATCGGCGTCGGAGAGTGAGTGGCCGTAGTCGTACTTGTATGAAAGCACAATGTTGCGTTCCGGCGAAGAGAAGTTGTGCTGCCAGTTGGCTTGTGCGCCTACATTAGTATAGTCATTGCGGGCATCACCCCGGTAGTTATAGGAGGCGATGGTGGCTCCGGTGCGGTCGGTGTAGTAGGAATAGCTGTAAGGGCGTCCCTTGTAGTTGCCTTGCCAGAGGTTTGCGGAGACAGTGAAGAGGTTGAGAGTGTCAGGCTCCCAGGACATCTGCAGCGAGCCGTAGTTGGAGTAGCCGGTGTTCTTGCTGCGGGAGTTGCGAATCCATTGGTAGGGAGAGGTCTGCTCGGTGTATGTGAGAGTATTGTTGGAGGTTGAGGCGGGGCTGTAACTGTTGTTGTGGCTGTAATTGGCGCTCAGGGTTACGTTGCCGAGCTTGATGGTGCCATAGAGATATTCAGAGGCGCTGGTGTTGCCGGCATATACCCCGAGATTCACCGTGTAGCCCTCCAGGCGGGTGCCCGAGAAGGTGATGATGTTGATTATGCCGCCCAGACCCTCGGCATCATATTTTGCTCCGGGCTCGGTGATTACTTCGATTTTCTTGACCGTAGAGGCCGGCATACTGCGCAGCACCTCTTTGTAGTTGCTCGAGAGTGTCGGGTCAGGCTTGCCGTTAAGGTATATTTTATAATTCTCTTCCCCCTTGAGTTTCACATTATCCTCTCCGTCGACACTGAGCATCGGCACCTTTCGCATCATCTCAATGACATTATTGGAGGCGGCAGCCGGATCTTCGTCCACATTATATGTCAGGCGGTCGGCCTCAGTCTGGATAAGAGGCTTACGTGCAGTTACTTCCACTCCTTCAAGCTCCATGATGCCTGATATAGAGTCGGTTGGAGCGTAAACGACGGAGTCGTTCGGCTCATCGGCAAAGGCTGAGAAAGCGGCCATAGCCGAGAAAATAGTTAGCAGAAGCTTGAAGAGACGCATAAGAAGATAAAAAGTTAGATATTCCGTAGAGTCAGGGAGAGGGTCGTATGCATATATTACGCAGTGCGGGCAGCTTTTGTGACAAAGCTGCCCGCAAAGGTATATCGAATTTTTGGAATCTGCAAGAAAATTACGGGGGGGTGCAAGAAAGTACGATTTTTCCTCAAAACATACTGTTTTGCAGTGTAATTTTCTGTGATGAGAGGGGTGTTATGCCTGAGTCAGATTGGGCACGGGGCCATATTTGTTTTCGACCGGCTGGCTCTGTTGGCATTCATAGACGAGCAGGATAATCCAACCGATGACGGGCAGGAATCCCCAGCACCAGTTCCAGCCGGAGCGACCTGTGTCATGCAGGCGGCGCCAAAGCAGACCCATTGAGGGGAGCAGGATGATGAGCGACCAGATGTAGCTGATGATTGACCATGCACTCATGCCTGATGTGGGCACTTCTGTGGCTCCGGACTTGATAGCATCGGCAATGTTGATGCCTGCGGTGAAGCCGGCGGGAATCGAGAGAACCATGCTCACAAGGAAGTTGAAGAGCACGAACCACCAAAATTCAGAACGGGATGCGCGGCCGGTGAAGCAGCAGTACTTGGAGAATGCGCGGGAGATTGCCTGGCCGAAGGAAACTTGATACTGATACATAGGGAAACAGGGATTAGGGTTATACTTGTGTTTCTTGATATTGCAAAGGTAAATATATATTTTCTATCCTGCAAATGAAAATCGACAAAATCACATATTAAGCCGACAACAGTCAATTAACTAACGTCGACAACCGATAGAATGTTCAACCCAGGAGCACGTCGAGAATCATCATCAGGGCGAAGCCCACAGCGAACCCGAGGGTGCCGAGGTTGGAGTGCGAGCCTTCCTGTGTCTCCGGAATCAGTTCTTCAACCACGACATATAGCATTGCCCCGGCGGCAAAGGCAAGCAGATAGGGGAGTGCGGGCATCACTACGGAAGCGAAGATGAGTGTGAGCAGGGCGGCTATCGGCTCGACGGCCCCGCTTAAGGCGCCGATAATGAAGGATTTATGGGAACTGTTGCCGACAGTGCGCAAGGGCATCGAAACAATCGCTCCCTCCGGAAAGTTCTGCACGGCTATGCCGACTGACAGGGCTATTGCGCCCGCCATTGAGATGAAGGCGTTATGCTCGAGCGCGGCGGCAAGTGTCACCCCGACCGCCATCCCTTCAGGTATATTGTGAAGCGTGACGGCCAGTGCGAGTTTGGTGGTGCGGGAGAGTTTGCTGCGCGGGCCTTCGCTCTCGCCGTCGAGCAGGTGCTGGTGAGGGGTTATGCGGTCGAGCAGAAGCAGGAAAAGGAAGCCGGCCAGCAGGCCGATGACAGCCGGCAGTACGCGCCATGCGCCGGAGTCAATCTCCATCTCCATGGCCGGAATCAGCAGCGACCACACCGAGGCGGCCACCATCACTCCGGCGGCAAACCCGATGAGTGTTTTCTGCACGCCGGCAGGCATCCGCTCCTTAATCAGATATACGCAGGCCGCGCCCAGAGTGGTCCCGGCAAGCGGTAATAACAGTGCTATTATAGTGCCATTCATAGATATAGTGCCATTCATAGATTAAAATTTATAAAGTAAACAACAGCCGCGCCCTGAGAGTTTTTGGGGCGCGGCTGACGGTTATGGGTGTATGGGCATGGGATTAATCTTGCTCGCCATACCAGGTTGAGTACATCAGATAGTTCTTGGCTATCTTCTGATTCATTTCAGCGGCTTTCTCCGGCTCTACCATCTTGATGAATTTGGCGGGGGAGCCGGCCCACATCTCGTGAGGCCCTATCTTGGTGCGGCTGAGCACAACGGAGCCGGCGGCCACGAGCGCCCCTTCTCCGACTTCGGCATCATCCATCACTATGGCGCCCATGCCGATGAGTGCCAGGTCATGGATTTTGCAGCCGTGAAGCACTACGTTGTGGCCGATGGAGACATCGTTGCCAATCTCAATGGTGCTCTTCTGATAGAGGGTGTGGAGCACGGAGCCGTCCTGAATGTTCACACGGTCGCCGATGCGGATGGAGTTTACGTCGCCGCGCAGCACGGTGCTGAACCACACGCTGCAATCGCGGCCAATCACTACGTCACCCACCACTACGGCGTTGGCGGCAAGAAAAGTATTCTCGCCAATCTCGGGAGTGAATCCTCTTACTTCCTGAATTATAGCCATGTGCAATTATCGTGTTAAGGTTTTTGTCTTCTCGGCCATCCAGGCAGCTTCGTCGGCTGTGAGCAGCGGAGTGAGGCGCTCGCGCACCATAGTGTGGTAGTCGTTCACCCAAGCGATTTCCTCGTCGGTCATGATGGCTGTCTCAAACAGGCGCAGGTCGAAGGGGAAGAGGGTGGCGGTGCGGAACTTCAGGAACTGTCCGAACTCGCTCTTCATGGCCGGGATGGTCTCGATGAGGTTTTCGCAACGGATGCCGTAGCGGCCCTCGAAGTAAAGACCAGGCTCGTTGGAGGTAATCATGCCCGGCTCAAGAGGGGTGGGCACGTAGTTGAGACGGATGCTCTGCGGACCCTCGTGGCAGTTGATGAAGAAGCCTACACCGTGGCCGGTGCCATGATAGTAAGCTTTGCCCTCGGCCCAGAGGAACTGGCGGGCCAGCACGTCGAGCTGATGGCCCGTGGTGCCTGCGGGGAAGATGGCGCGAGCCAGGGCGATGTGGCCTTTCATGACGAGAGTGAAGTCATGAATCATATCCTTGGAGGGGGTGCCGATGGCTATGGTGCGGGTTATGTCGGTGGTGCCGCAGGTGTACTGGCCGCCGCTGTCGACAAGCAGCAGGCCGTTACCTTCGATTGTCACGCTGCTCTCTTCGGTGGCTTCGTAGTGCACGATGGCTCCGTTGCCGTTCCAGCCTACGATGGATGCGAATGATTCATCCACGCAGTCGGGGTCTTTCAATCGCTCGGCGCGCAGAGCCTTCGAGAGGCCAAGCTCGGTGAGCTTGCCTGTGGAAGCCTCCTTTTCCACCATCATGAAGAAGCGGGTGAGAGCCACGCCATCCTTCTCCATAGCGCGGTCGAGGCTGTGCAGCATCTGCTCGTTCTTGATGCTCTTGAGCTTGGCTATGCCGGCACCGCCGAACACCGGTGTGCAGCTCAGGCGATCGTAGAGGGTGCGTGAGGTCTTGGCCGGATCCATGAGCAGTCGGGTCTCTTTGGGAAGTCGGGCCACGAAGTCAAACACCTCCTCGTAGGGCTGAACCTCAATTGAGTATTTTGCCAGATGCTTGGCAACCTCCTCAGTAACCTTCTCTGCATCAACGAAAAGCACGCGCTTCTCGGGGCTGATATAGAGATAGCTGACAAAGACGGGTGAATAGAGGATATCGCCGGCAGTGCGCACGTTGGTAGCCCAGGCAATGTCGTCGAGGCTGGAGAGCATCACGGCGTTGGCCAGCTCATTCTTCACTTCGGCGAGGATGGCGCCCATCTTCTCATCCACGGTAGCGCCCACGATTTTCTCGTCATGCACGAAGAGCTTGTTCTTCGGGGTGCCGGGACGCTTGGGGTTGATTGCGTCGAAGGGGGAGAAGTCGGTGTGAAGCTTTATGTTGTTGTCAGTCAGCTCCTGCTGAAGCTGCTGTGCTTGGCTTATGGAGAATGTGGTGCCGTCGATTGCCACAATAGCATCGGCGGGGGTGTGCTCTGTCACCCAGTCCACGAGATTTACGGCATCCGGGCCATCCTCAGCCATCATCTTGAAGCCGGTGCCTTCGAGCTGTTCGGTGGCTTGGATGAAATAGCGGGAGTCAGTCCAGCAGAGAGCCTCATCGGGGGTCACGACGGCAGTGCCGTTGGTGCCGTTGGCGCTCCAGAAGCCGGTGAGCCATTCGCGGTCGCGCCAGTGTGCGGGGGGATTCTCGCTCTGATGGGGGTCAGTGCCGGAGATGATTACTGTGTGGATACCCTGTTTCTGCATCAGGTCGCGCAGGGCGGCCAGATATTCTGCTTGTATCTTCTTCATGGTTATAAAGGGGTTAGATAAGTTACGAAATCATTCGGGCTTCATGCCGACTGCAAGGCGCTGGCGCACAACTTCATAGAGCATTACGCCGGCAGCCACCGAGACGTTGAGCGAGCCGATGGAGCCAAGGATGGGTATGGCTGCCAGGCGGTCGCAGGCGCGGAGCACCTCGGGCGACAAGCCGGTGTCTTCTGCTCCCATCACGATGGCCACGGGGCCGGTGGCCTCGACCTCAGTATAGCTCTCCGAGGCTTTTTCGCTGGCTCCGATTACGGTCACGCCGCTCTCCTGAAGGTAGCTGATGGCCTCCTTGAGGGTACGCACACGGCAGACGGGCAGGTGCATCAGCGCTCCGGCCGAGGTCTTCATAGCATCGGCATTCGGTGTGGCGCTCCCACGCTCGGGAATTACCACTGCATCAGCGCCGGCACACTCGGCTGTGCGGCAGATGGCACCGAAGTTGCGCACGTCGGTCACACCATCCAGTAGCACCAGGAAGGGGAGAGCACCCTCCTCATAGAGGGTGGGGACGAGCTGCTCGAGGGAATGGTAGGGCACGGCTGAAAGCAACGCAATCGCACCCTGATGATTCTTCATCGTGATGCGGTTGAGTTTTTCCAGCGGCACTCGCTGCGAGGGGATGTCGTATTCCTTGATTTTGTGCAGGAGCTCGCGGGAGAGGTCGCCTCCGGCCAAATCCTTTCGGAGCAGCACTTTGTCTATGTCGCGTCCGGCCTCGATGGCTTCGATTATGGCTCGCAGGCCGAATATGTAGTCTGTTTTGTTTATCATAGGGTTATATACTTAGTAGGGAGAGAGTTAAGTCGTTAAAGAGGCATTGAGCAGGGTGCGGGCATTGAGGCGGGCGGCTTCAGTTGTGTCAGCGCCGGAGAGCATTGCAGCAATCTCCTCCTCGCGCTCCGTTGAGGAGAGCTTGCGCATTCGGGTGTGGGTGGCGTCAGTCGTGTCCTGCTTGTATACCTTGAATTGGTGGCTTCCCTTGGCTGCTACCTGGGGTAAGTGGGTGATAGTCAGCACTTGCAACGTGTCGGCCATTTCGCTCATCAGTGCTCCCATGCGGTCGGCAATATCGCCGCTCACTCCTGTGTCCACCTCATCGAAAATAATCGTGGGGAGATTCATTCGGCGTGCCATGAGAGCCTTCAGGCAAAGCATCAGGCGGGAGATTTCGCCACCGGAGGCCACCTCTTGCACAACGCGTAACTCCTGGTTTTTGTTGAAGGCCACGAGCAGAGCCGGGGTGTCACCACCCGTAGAGGTCAGTTTCCCGGAAGCAAGCGAGAGAGACAGCCGCAGATTTGGCAGCCCCAGAGTGCGAGCCATCTCCAGCAGCCGGTCAGTAATGTCGACAGCGCTTCGGCGCCGTGACTCACTCAGCAATCGGGCTGCCTCTTTCAGTTGATTGCCAAGGGAATGCAATTCCTTTTCGAGGTCAGTGAGGTCGTCATCGTCACCCGTGATGGAGGCATATTCTTTTTCGAGTCGGGCGAGCAGGTCAATCAGCTCCTGCTCTGTGGCGCAGCCGAAACGGCGCTGAGCTTCGTAGATCTGATCCAAGCGTGCTTCGGTGCGTTCCAGCTCATTGGGGTCAGCCTCTACCCGTTCGAGATATCCCTCGAGAGTAGAGGCTATGTCGGCCAATTCAATGCGAGCGCTTTCCAGACGGGGAAGCAGGTCAGGCTCCTGCTCAAACAGCTCGAGGTTAACCGAGCGGAGCAGGGAGGCCGCTGAAGAGAGGGAGTCGAGCACCCCGGTGTCACCCTCGGTAAGCAGCCCCTGGGCCTCGCCGATGTTTTCGGAGATTGCTGACGCATCAGCCAGCAGTTGCTGTCTGGCCTCGAGTCGAGCCTGCTCTCCGGCCACCGGCTTAAGCTTCCTGAGGTGCTCCAGCCGGAAGGCGATAAACTCCTCATTCTCACGTGCATGCGCAGCAGCTTCCTTCAGGGCGTTGATGCGTGAGCGAAGGGCGCGATATGATGTGTAGAGCGCATGATAGTTCTCGCGCAGCGCAGTGTTGTCGGCGTAGGCATCAAGCAGATTGAGCTGATAATTGCGGTCGGCTATGAGCAGATTCGCATGTTGCGAATGGATGTCAATCACGGCGGAGGCCACACGACTGAGCAGGTTCAGCGCAACCGGAGTGTCATTGATGAAAGCGCGGCTGCGTCCGGTCGGTGCCACCTCGCGGCGCAGCAGCATCTCACCCTCTTCGCAGGGATCAATGTCAAGTTCAGCAAGCAGTCCGGCCAGATGCGGAAAAGCGCGCACGTCAAACAGTCCCTCAACCACTGTCTTGCCTGCAGCTCCGGCCGCTTTGCGGCTGTCGGCGCGCTGCCCCAGAAGCAGCGACAGGGCACCGAGCATGATTGACTTGCCGGCACCCGTCTCACCCGTAATGGTAGATAGCCCAGGGTCGAAGTCAACGTCCAGCCGGTCTATGAGAGCGTAGTTCGATATGTGCAGATGCTTGAGCATAAGAGGGTTACTGTTCGGGGTTCTTTATTTTGTCGAGGCGCTCCATGTCAGTGGGATAGATGGGCGAGAGGATTTTGTAAACCTCCTCACGCTCCGAGGCTCCCGCTTTGGAATAGATGTTTACGAGCTCGTCGAGCTTCGTGTCGCGGAAGATTGAGAGAGCCACGCTCATGGGGTTGGCCTGATAAATATCGGTGAGTTTTTTCAGCTCGGCTGTGATTACGGCGCGTCCCTTGTCGGGGGAGGTCACCATCTCATCCAGCCCTTTGCGGTGATAATTATAGAGGAGTTCGCGCATGGGTTGCATCTGCGCATCGGTGTAGGAAGAGAGCACCGCCGAGCGGTTCTTGTTATCCTCAAACGCACGCCAACCCACCTCGCCGCTGCTCTGCGCCATCTGCACAATTGAGGCCAGACGGTCGAAATAAGGCTGTCCCCCCAAGGGAGAGAAACTGTCGAAGTCCAGCGCCAGGAAGAGGTTGGCGTAATAGTTCAGCAGCGCCGTGAGGTTGCTCTCCCAAGTGCTTTCGTTGTAGGTGAGCTGGTCGCCGCGTGCGTATGTGAACTCCACCTTTGTATCCTTGAAATTGAAAAGGGGAGTGGTGTAGGTACTGTTGTAGACCGGACGAATCAGCTGCAACTGAATGTCGCCGGTAATCTTGTCATCCTCATACTTGCTGACCGTCAGGAAGAAGCGGCACTCAATCTTCTCATTGGCAGAGAATTGCGCGTTGGTCCATTTGCGGGTATTGATATACTCGGTCATGGCCTCCTGCAGCTCCTCGAAGATACTTTTGTCGGTGCCCTCGATTTTCTGACTGTTCACCTCCACGGTACAGTTCAGCTCCTGCGCGCCGGCGGCGAGCGGGAATAACAGTGTGATAATCAGCAGTCTGAGGAATGTTTTCATAGTGTAAAATCAATTATGTCGGCGGCCACAAGGGTTTTGCTTTTTGCCGGGAAGGGCTGTTCTCTGCCGTCGGCGCCCAGGATAGTCACCTTATTGGTGTCCTTGCCGAATCCGGCCTGCGGATCGCGCAGGGAATTGAGCACGATGAAGTCCAGATTCTTGCGGCGAAGCTTGTCGAGAGCGTTGGCCTGCTCATTGTCAGTCTCCAAAGCGAAGCCGATAAGGCGCTGGTTTCCGGTCTTTATCTTGCCGAGGGCAGCCGCGATGTCAGGATTCGGGATGAGCCGCAGCGTCATTTCTCCGGTCTTCTCCCGCTTGATTTTCCTCTCGGAGCAGCTCTCCGGAGCATAGTCAGCCACGGCTGCACACATGATGGCGGCATCCATTGCAGGAAATTCCGCCACACACACATCGTGCATCTCGCGGGCAGAGGTCACGTCAACGCGCCTCACCCCCTGCGGAGTGTTCTGCTGCACCGGACCGGCCACCAATGTAACCTCCGCACCCCGGGCGGCGCACTCCGCAGCCAAGGCAAAACCCATCTTGCCTGATGAGTAATTGCCTATAAAACGCACGGGGTCAAGCTTTTCGTGTGTGGGGCCGGCCGTAATTAATATCTTTTTACCTTTCAGCTCACCGCGGCTTTCAAACCATTCATCCATGCGGCGAACGATTTCCTCCGGCTCCTCCATGCGCCCTTTGCCCACAAGCCCCGAGGCCAAGTAACCGTCGGCAGGCTCAATGAGTGTCACCCCGTCCTGCTGAAGTGTGAGCAGATTGCGCTGAGTCGTCGGGTGGCGATACATGTCAAGATCCATAGCCGGCGCTGCAAACACCTTGCATTTGGCTGACAGATAGGTGGTAATCAACATATTATCGGCTACCCCGGTGGCCATCTTGGCCAGCGAGGAGGCGGTGGCGGGAGCTATCACCATCGCATCGGCCCAGAGGCCAAGGTCAACGTGAGAGTTCCATTGCCCGGTGTTGGCCGTAAAAAATTCGCTCACAACCGGTTTGCCGCTCAGAGCCGAGAGGGTGACCGGAGTGATGAACTCCTTCCCGGCGGGGGTGATGACCACCTGCACCTCGGCTCCGGCCTTGCGCAGTAACCGCAAAATCTGCACACTCTTATAGGCCGCTATGCCGCCGGTGATGCCTAATATAATATGTTTGTCGCGCAGCATCAGTTCTTCTGTTGCTTCAGTTTAACGTAGATGGAGGTGAGCACATCCTTCGTGTCCTTCGGGAAGTCACCCTGCATCATCCAGTGATAATAGCCCGGCTCGCGGCGGAGCACATCGGCCACCTTCTGACCCTTATACTTGCCGAAATTGAAGATGGCATCCCCCTGCGGGTTACGCCCGAAGCGTCCGGCCAGGTCAATGTTGCCCCCCTGCACTGAGAAGCGGGCGAGCTTCACCATATCATTGCCGAACTCCTCCGTTTCCGGATAACGCTCCAATTGAGCTTTCAGCACCTCATAAGTGGCCATAGTGTCGGCCAGCGCCGAATGCGCATCCTCAAGATTCTTGCCGCAGTAATAGCGGTAGGCGGCTGAGAGGGTGCGCTGCTCCAGACGGTGATAGATGGTCTGCACATCCACCAGATTGCGCCCGGCCAAAGAGAAATTCATCCCTACGCGGGCGAACTCGGCCATAAGCACCGGAATGTCGAACTTGTTGCTGTTGAAGCCTGCTATGTCGCACCCCTCGAAGGACTCCATAAGAGTCTGCGCCACGTCAGCAAAGCGGGGGGCATCCTTGACATCCTCATCAGTGATGTGATGAACGGCGGTGGCTGCCGGCGGAATGGGCATCTCAGGATTCAGTCGGCGGGTCCAGGGCACTTCGTGACCGTCGGGATAAACCTTCACGCAGGAGATTTCCACGATGCGGTCATAGCTTATATTAACCCCGGTCGTCTCCAGGTCGAAGAAGATGATGGGGCGTGTGAGATTGAGATTCATTGGGTGTTCGTGCGTTGATTAATAATCCATTACCTGCATGGGCATCAGCAGCATGAGCACATCCTCACCCTCGAGCTGCACGAGCGGGAGCACGATGCCCGGGCGAGCCGGGTCGGAGAGGCGGATGACAACCGTGTCGGCCTGGAGGTTATTCAGCACCTCAATCATGTAGGTGGCGTTGAAGCCGATGGTCATCACGTTGCCCTGATAGTCGCATTCCAGGCGCTCTTCGGCTGAGGTGGAATAGTCAAGGTCCTGGGCAGCCAGCAGGATTTCACCCTGGCGGATGTTGAGGCGCACGAGTGACGAGGCTGTGTTGGCGAACAGAGCCACACGGCGCATGGCCGTCAGCAGGCTGATGCGGTCGATGGTCAGTTCAAAGGGGTTGTTCTCGGGGATAACGCGGTTATAGTTGGGATAGCGACCTTTGATGAATCGGCAGGAAAGCGAACAACCTTCGATTGAGAAAGTAGCGCTGGAAGAATCCATCTCAACTTTAATCTCACCATCCTCCTTGGCTATCAAAGCGCGCAGGATTGCAGCCGGCTTTGGGGGCATGATGAAGGAAGCCGTCAGGCCGGGGTTGCTTTCGGTGTTGATATAGCGCACCAGCTTATGTGTGTCAGAGGCCACGAATGTGATGCCGGGCAGCGCTTCAGCGCCCTCGGCTGCATTCTCGGGCATCGGGCAGATGTCCCAATAGACGCCCGTCATGATGGGGCGGATGGCTTCGGTGCCTACGGCAAACAGGGTGGTTTCCAGTCCCTTACGCACAACGGCAGCCGGAATGCTGAAGGTTTGTTTTTCTTCGGTGGACTCATCTTTGCGGGGGAATTCGTTGCCGTCGATGCCCATGAAGTTGAAGTGGCCGTTGAGGAAGCGGATATCAACCTCCTTGGTCTCGTCATTGATTACGAACGTGAGCGGCTGACCCGGCACCTCTTTTAGCACGTCCAGCAGGCGCTTGGCGTTGATGGCTATAAGCCCTTCGCCCTCAGCATCAAACACTTGTATGGTGGCAATCATCGTGTTCTCTGAGTCAGAGCCGGTGATTGAGAGGGTGTCACCCTGCAGGCTGAGCAGGAAATTGTCGAGAATGGTGAGGGCATTCTTGCTGTTGATGACCTTGCTGACGGCTGTCAGTTGGGTCTGGAGCGTCTTGCTTGGAACGTTGAACTTCATAATATGCGGTTTTTATTTATTGTTGCAGAATAGTCTTGCTAAATACGTGCCTTTTATTGTTCGCGCGTATTTAGCCCCCAAAATTAGCAAAAATTCCCCGAAAATCGGCAATGCGAGCTGCGTTTTTTGATGTTCAGCGCTCCATGCGGGTGATGGGTGCACCGTAGAGTCGGCGCGGGCGTTCCTGAGGATAGATGAAGTAGAGAGTGTCAGGCACGATGCCTGTGGTCGGATCGGCGAACAACGCTCGGTTCGGACCGGAAAAACGCCGGGAGGGCAGACGCAGAATCGGGCTGGCAAACCGGCAGTTCTCCTCCTGCACACCCCGGAGTTTCTGCATCAGATTCGTAGGGCCGAGCGCCGCTGCCCCTACATCGAAAGTCACCAGCGGCGACCACTCCTCTTCCCCCTGCATCGAGGCTAAGGACGGAACGTAAAACACGGGATACGAACCATATACACCCGCACCACCCGGCAGAGAATCCCATTCGCTGAAATGCTTCCCGCGGAAGCGTGTGGGAAGAGGCAGACACATATTCTCTTTCAGCCCCCCGTGATAGTGGAAGTTGAGCGCTTTCAGATTGTAGAAGAACACGTTGACGGGCGCTTGCGGAATGCGGAGAAGCCAGGGGTTGACCTGCTCTTCATGCTCTGAATCCACCCAGATAATGTCGCATCCCCCGCTGCGCGCCACGGCCTCTTCAAGGCTGGCAGCCTCTCGATTGTAACGGTATTGCACCACAGCGCCCCAGGCGAACCATAGTATCAGGAGAGCTCCCAGGACGCCCCCGGCAATCCGGTGCGGCCGCATGATGCAGGGTAGCATCGAGCGCAACAGCATCAGCGTCAGCGCAATCATGAGCATATCCCCAAACCAGTAGGCACGGCCACGCTGCAGAGCCATAAATCCGATTGCAAGGCTTCCGAGGGCACCGATTGCAAGCATAAGCAATGTCGGCATATGGAGCCTTAGACTTTTACGGGTCAGCAGGCGGTATGCCAAAGCCGCCAGAGATGTGAGGGCGCAGAGCATGAACGGAGCGGAGGTCAGCAGCGTGTGGCTTACCCAAGAGAAAGTTAACTGCTCTGTCGGGGCGTTATCCATTCTGACGAAAGTGCCCGGGGCCAGCATCATCACTAAAGTGCCGCCCAAGAAGAATAGACCAATCGTCCACTGTGCGCGACTTAGTCTGAACCGTTCATATGCAAGCACCGCTCCCATGCCGGCAAGTATGCCGAGACTGAAACTTTCATGCATCATGCCGGCTCCTATGGCTACCAGGCACATGTGTGGCCGCACCCGGCTGCTTCGCAGGAACCAAAACATGACCGGCAGGCATAAACCGCAAGGAAGCAGATAATTAAACTCGCAGGCCATTGACAGGATATAGTGTTGCCAAGGAAGCAGAACCATGATTAGCCACAGCAGGACGGCAGTGAGGCCTGAGGCGCGCAGCGCATCTCGGCCGCCGCACAACAGAAGCAGATACAGAAGCCCGATGCCGAAAGAACTGACGCAGAGAATCCGACCAATGCGTGCCGGAAATTCCGTGGAGAAAAGAATAAGCAGTTTATCGGTAAGCCGCCCGTTGGAATGCAGGTAATGATAGCCGCAGCTCTTCAGAGCCTCGGCAAGAGAATTGACGGGAGCACCGGCGCAGGTCCAGAATTCATCAAAAGTTCGCCCGGAGGAGCTCATGTAAATCCAGTCGTCCACCAAAGGCTGCACGCACAGCGACACCGTCAGCAGCCCGAACATGGCCAAAACAAGAATCAGGATTGACTCCATGTAGGGTTGCGACTGCATATGTAATCGGGTCTTATTCATAAATCACTGCAAAAATAGTGGCTAATACAGAGTGACGGGATATTAAAACAGTTAAAAAAAATTAACAAGGCTTCGGCAATGTTATTAATTGCTAAAAAGGAGCTATATTTGTGACCGATAAATTATTGACAATGCGCAACATAATTCTATACGACTCTCCGGCGGTGCATGCCGACATGCTGCCGCTCTCCTTCACACGTCCGGTCAGCGACTTTCGTCTGGGCATCACGACCGTCAGCGAGAAATGGCAACGGCTCTTCCCCGGTAATTACAGTGTGCATACAGCTGATTACTTGCAGGTTAAGTTCCGCCCGCAGCCCACTGATGACAACTGGTTCGTGGCAGCTAACTGCGTACCCACTCCCGCTTTAGTGCAAGCTATTGAGGCTCTCCGGCCCGGGGAAGCACTCATTCTGGAGGATGGCGAATATGTGGCTTTCAGAGGCACCATCGAAGATTTTCGTGCCCTGATTGACGATGCTCTAAAGCCCGTGCAGATTCAGTTCAAAGAGCCGGTAGTGGCCCTGCATTACCTCTACGACCTCTTCCTGAATAACGGCGCCGCAATCGTTGAGGATTACAAAGCCATGGTGGCCGGCCGCGACTCCGCCCCCCTCTCCGCAACCAACATGGTCATAGGCCCTGACCGCCTCCCCTCAGGCGAACCCTCTCTCTTCATTGAAGAGGGGGCAAGCGTCGAAGGTGCCATAATTAATGTGAGCGAAGGCCCGGTCTATATCGGTCGCGACGCCCGCATCAGCGAGGGCGCATGTGTGCGCGGTCCGCTTGCTCTCTGCGAACATGCGCAGATTAACATGGGGGCGAAAGTGTATCCCGGCACCACCCTCGGCCCCTACTGCAAAGTGGGCGGCGAGCTCAACAACGTAGTCATGTTCGGCTACTCCAATAAAGCCCACGACGGCTACCTCGGCAACGCCGTGATAGGGGAGTGGTGCAACATAGGGGCCGGAACCAACGCCTCCAACCTCAAAAACGACTATTCGCTTATCCGCCTCTGGAACTATCCCCGCCGCTCTTTCCTGCGCACCAAGCTCCAATTCTGCGGCCTCATGATGGGCGACCACTCCAAGGCGGCCATCAACTGCTCCTTCAACACCGCAACCGTAGTGGGAGTGGGATGCAACATTCATGGTGCCGGATTCCCCCGCCCCTTCATCCCCAGCTTCAGCGAGGGAAGCGCGATGGCCGGATTCCGCGATGTGGATCTCCGCAAATTTTTCGACATAGCAGCTCGCGCAATGGCTCGTCGCGGAATTGAACTGACCGACGACGACCGCGACATATTTAACCGAATCTACGAGGTCGCCTCCACCTACAAAGCCGGCAGATAGCCAAAAAGTCACCGTATAAGTAGGGTTGTCAAAGATTTTTTTATTACCTTTGCACCCGGTATGAAGCCCCGCACCCGGCCTCTGCCCTAATTACGCTTCAAACACACTCCACACATAGAGATTTACATATAGAGATATGATTAATCGCGTATTGATAAGAATCAAAGTAGTGCAGATGCTCTACTCTTATCTTCTCACCGAGAAAGTGTTTTCACTGGAAACGCAGCCCACTCCTCCCACCAAGGCCAGCCGCCTGGCTTACGCCCTGTATCTTGACATGCTGGCGCTGATGACGCTCATTGCCGATGAGGTGACCCGCCCGGGAGGGCAGCATCCGTTGGCCGACAACCGATTTATCCGCGCCGTCCGTTCCGATGAGAAAATACGCTCCGTATTGGCTAAAAACCGTGTGGAGCCTACCCCCGTGCTCGCCCCCGCTATCGTGGCCGAGCTGGCAAACGTTGTGAAAGAGTCGGCTCCTTGCCGCGCTTATATTAAGGAGGGTTCTGTCGACATGGCCGGCGACCTTCGCCTCTGGCGCGAACTCTTCAACAGCGTTATCATGACAAGCGCACCCCTCAACGCCGCTATCGAAACCCTCCCCGGATACTCCCTGCGCGCGATGGACATCATGCGCAACCTCATGGAAGAGACCTTCTCGAACTTCTCCTCCTCCCAAAGCCACATTGATGATGCCCTGCGCACCCTGCGCCACAGCCTCGACATGGCTCGCGAGCTATACCTGCGCCTGCTCATCCTTCCCATCGAACTCACGGAACTCCAGGCTCGCAATCTTGAAGCGGCCCGCAACAAATACGTTGTCACCGACCATGACCTCAACCCCAACATGCGCTTCGTAGACAATGAATTTGTAAAAGCCCTCGAAGCCGATCCGCAGATTCAGGAACTCCTCGAAAAAGGCACATACTCCTGGATTGCTTCCGACCCGATTCTTCTCTCGTCGCTGCTCAAACTCATCCTTTGCAGCGATGAATACCATAACTACATGAGCGCTTCCTCAACCGACTTCGCCGGCGATTGCGAATTCTGGCGCCGAATGTTGAAGTATGTCCTCTTCCCCTCTCAGGAACTGGCCGAAGCCATGGAAGACAAATCAGTCTTCTGGAACGACGACATCGACATCATCGGCACCTTCGTGCTCAAAACCGTGCGCCGCTTCGCCGAGCAGAACCCCGAGCCGGTGCTCCCCATGTACAAGGATGAGGAAGACGCCACATTTGGCCGCGACCTCTTCACCCGTGCCGTGCGAGGCAAGGAGGAATATCGTGCCCTCATTGACTCCGTGCTCAATAAAGACTCCTGGGACAGCGACCGCCTCGCATTCATGGACGTGGTCATCTGTCTGACAGCCGTGGCTGAAATCCTCGGATTCCCGAAAATTCCGGTCAACGTCTCCATCAACGAGTATATCGAAATCGCAAAAGCTTACAGCACCGGCAAAAGCGGCTTCTTCATCAACGGCCTGCTCGGAGGTATCGTCTCCAAGCTCTCCGCCGAAGGAAAACTTATGAAATAATCAGTAACACAATAGAACATTATGCTCAGCACAATTCTTCTCCAGCAGCAACAGGGTGGCGGCTACACCGGCATCCTCATGATCGTGGCCATGGTGGCTATCTTCTACTTCTTCATGATTCGCCCTCAGAACAAGAAGCAGAAAGAAATCAAAAAGGCCCGCGAATCAATGCAAAAGGGTGACGCCGTTGTGACTGCCGGCGGTATCTACGGCCGCATCAAAGAGGTTAAGGAAACAACCTTCATCATCACAATTGCTGACGGCGTTAACATCAAAATCGAGAAGACATCCGTCTACGCAGCTCCCGCCGCCAACTCCGAAGTCAAGGATAAATAATCCGGAGTTGAGGGTATGGCACTCAAATCCCTGAAGGCTGCCTTCCATCGTCTGAAGGCCACCGGCCGCTTGCGCGACCTCTGCATCTTCGCAGGGTTCGTGGTGGTGGCCGCTGCCTTTTGGTGCATCCTGACCCTCAACGAAGAGGCGCAGACCGACTTCGAGGTGCGCCTGAAAATCGTCGGTGTGCCTGACTCGGTAACCCTCATCACCGACCCTCCCGGCATCATCCATGTCAGCGTGCGCGACCGCGGAAGCCATCTGCTCCGCCTGCGGCTCATGCGCGAAGCTGAAGTCAAGATTGACTTCAAAGAATTCGCCTCCGATGGCCGTCTGCGTGTCTCTTCCCGCGCGCTGCTCACCCACGTGCGCGGCATCTTCGGGCAAGGGGCTACCGTGAGCATCATCTCAGCCGACTCCATCAGCGCCCCTTACACAACCATGCCCGGCAAAATGGTGCCCGTCCGGGTAGTGACCGACATTACGCCCGAGCTGGGTAAAGTGGTCAGCGGATCCCCAAAAAGCTCCGTCAAGCAGGTTAAAGTATTCGCCCTGAGAGACGTGATTGACACCATTTCCTATGTCAGCACCGAACGCATCGTGCGTCGGGGCGTCAACGACTCCTTCACTCAGTCAGTCAAGCTGCGCCCCATCAAAGGTGCTCGCTTCGAACCGTCTTCCGTGCAGGTCACCGTCAATGTCGAACCACTCGAAAACCGCCGGGTGACAGTCCCTATCAGCCAGACGAACGTACCCTCAGGACAGTCACTCGTCCTCTTCCCCGACAAGGTCGAGATTAACTACCTTGTCCCCATGAGCCGCACCGACATCCCCGTCAACGGTTTCTCCGTGCAGGCTGACTATCGCACCATAGGCGCACCCTCAGACCAACGCATGCCTCTATCCATAGGCGCAGTGCCCCCCGGCGTCACTAACGCCACGCTGCTCTCCGATTCAGTGGCATTCACAATCATCAGGCATGAACGGTAACTCCCCTATATTAATAGGTGTGACCGGCGGCATAGGTGCCGGCAAAAGCGTCGTCTGCAGAATCTGCGCCCTGAGAGGAATACCCGTCTATGACTGCGACCTTGAGGCTCGGCGCCTCATGGATGCCTCTGCTGAAATTCATCGTGAGTTGCGGCGCATTGTCGGCGATGAAGTTATTTGCAGCACAGGAATCAACCGCTCCCTCCTGGCACTCAGCATCTTCCGTGATGCCCGTGTCCGCGCGCAGGTGAATACGTTGGTTCATTCAGCCGTGCGTGAGCATCTGAATCAACGCATCAGCCGGTCTGACGCGCCGGTTTTCATCGTGGAAAGCGCAATCATGCACACCGCCTCCTTGGATGAGCGGATGCACCGCATCTGGCTCGTGGAGGCGCCCGAAGAATTAAGGGTGAAAAGGGTGCAGGCTCGCAATGGCCTCCCCCGTGAGCAAATACTCGCCCGCATGTCTGCTCAAAACGAAGAATTCGCGGCATTGCCCGCCGACCGCGTTGCGCGAATAATCAACGACGACGCCACTCCGCTCCTCCCGCAAATTGATAACTTATTCAACGATATAAACATCTGAATTCCAATGCTTAAGACCATCTTATCCATCACCGGCAAGCCCGGCCTTTTCAAAATAATCACCAATGGCAAGAACATGCTTCTCGTTGAAGACATAATCAGCCACAAGCGCTTCCCCGCACACAGCCGCGACAAAATCGTAAGCCTCGGCGATATCTCCATGTACACTGAGGGAGAAGATGTCCCCCTGCCTGAAATCTTTGAGAATGCTCGCAAGCTCTATGATGGCAAACCGGTTGACGTTAAGGCTCTTCAGGCAGACGGAAACCTGCGCGACGAATTTGCACGCGTGCTGCCGGACTTCGACCGCGACCGCGTCTATGATGGCGACATCCGCAAATTCTTCTCCTGGTACAACCTTCTGCTTCAAGCCGGCATCACAGAATTCGTAGCCAAAGAGGAGACCCCAGGTGAAGAAGCTCCTGAGGAAACAAAGTAAACATTCGCAGCCGGTAGGGCGTTAAACTGACAAACCCAACAAATACATATATGAATACAGTATTTCTGAACGGAATGGGCATGCACGTAAACGGACTGCCCGAAGCCGGAAACAAGGCTCCCGAGTTCACCCTCGTGCGTCAAGACCTGTCAGAGGCTACTCTTGAGACTTACAAAGGTCATCGCCTGGTGCTCAACATCTTCCCCAGCATGGACACCGATGTCTGCGCCGCCTCCGTGCGTCGTTTTAACGCCGATGCCGCAACCCTCCCCAACACCCGTGTGCTATGCGTCAGCATGGACCTTCCCTTCGCTGCCGCCCGCTTCTGCACAGCCAACGGTATTGAAAACGTGGCCACAGGCAGCGGCTTCCGCTCCCGTTTCGGCGAAGACTACGGTGTGCGCATTGAAGATGGCCCCATGAAAGGTCTCTACACCCGTGCGCTGGTAGTGATTGACGAAGAGGGCCGCATTCTTGGCACCTCTTTGTGCGAACAAATCACCGAAGAACCCGACTACGACTTCGTAAAGAATCTTCTGAAATAAGCAAACGCATCGGAAAAACATCCGATTCCCGGGTCTGCAAAAAAATGCCGCAGGGCATTCTCTTGCAGACCCGCAAATTTTTTTGTTTCCGGAGAACATGATAAAAGCCACTGAAAATTTGTGTAATCCGCTAATTATTAGTAACTTTGCATCGATTTTGTGGGTAGTGCCCGCCAATTCGCTGCTAATCATCTGAATCTCAGACGGTTAGTTGCGATAGCTGTATGTGTGGGCGGCGCCTCTTAATCACCCGAAAAAGATATTACACATTTAATCCATAAATTAAAAAGACAAAGAATGCCTACAATTCAACAACTCGTAAGAAAAGGACGTGTAGCTCTGAAGGACAAGAGCAAAAGCCCCGCTCTTGACGCATGCCCCCAGCGTCGCGGTGTTTGCGTACGCGTTTACACCACCACCCCTAAAAAGCCTAACTCGGCTATGCGTAAGGTGGCTCGTGTGCGTCTCACCAACGGCAAGGAGGTTAACTCCTACATCCCCGGAGAAGGCCACAACCTGCAGGAACACAGCATCGTGATGGTGCGTGGCGGTCGTGTGAAAGACCTTCCCGGTGTGCGCTACCACATCGTGCGCGGTACTCTTGATACCGCCGGTGTTAACGGCCGCACTCAGCGTCGCTCAAAATACGGCGCAAAGCGTCCCAAAGCCGCTAAGAAGTAATAGTCCTTCAGCTATTCACCCCAAATCATTACACAAAATTTTCTAACAAAGTTTTTTGATTTATAGGATGGCATCGGTTGAGTAATCTCTGCATGCGAGCAGTGATGAAGATGTAAGACAGCCAAAATCAAATTAAACGCTACTTCAAACAATGAGAAAAGCAAAGCCTAAAAAGAGAGTGATCCTGCCCGATCCCGTGTTCGGCGACGTGCGTGTGACCAAGTTCGTCAACCACCTGATGTATGACGGCAAGAAGAGCACCGCTTACACTATCTTCTACAACGCCCTCGAGACCGTTAAGGCCAAGATGCCCAACGAGGAGAAATCTGCCCTCGAAATCTGGAAAAAGGCTCTTGAGAACATCACTCCCCAGGTTGAGGTAAAGAGCCGCCGTGTGGGCGGTGCTACCTTCCAGGTACCCACTGAGATTCGTGCCGACCGCAAGGAGTCAATCTCCATGAAGAACCTCATCCTCTTCGCCCGCAAGCGTGGCGGCAAAACCATGGCCGACAAGCTCGCCGCTGAAATCGTCGACGCTTTCAACGACCAGGGTGGCGCATTCAAGCGTAAAGAGGACATGCACCGCATGGCAGAAGCTAACCGCGCATTCGCTCACTTCCGCTTCTAATTCTTCATCTATCAATCAGTAACACTGAAAAATGGCTAAAAACGACGAACTCAAGCTTACCCGTAACATTGGCATCATGGCCCACATCGATGCCGGTAAGACAACTACCTCCGAGCGTATCCTCTTCTACACCGGTCTGACTCACAAAATCGGTGAGGTGCACGACGGCGCCGCTACCATGGACTGGATGGAACAGGAGCAGGAGCGTGGTATCACTATTACTTCTGCCGCTACCACCACTTTCTGGAACTACAACGACAACAAGTATAAAATCAACCTGATTGACACTCCGGGACACGTTGACTTCACCGTTGAGGTTGAACGCTCTCTGCGTGTGCTCGACGGCGCCGTGGCTGCATTCTGCGCAGTAGGCGGTGTGGAACCCCAGAGTGAAACCGTATGGCGTCAGGCTGAGAAATACAACGTGCCCCGTATCGGATACGTTAACAAGATGGACCGCTCTGGCGCCAACTTCTTCGAGGTTGTTCGCCAGGTGCGCGAAGTGCTCGGCGCAACACCCCTGCCCATTCAGATTCCTATCGGTGCTGAAGAAACATTCAAGGGTGTGGTTGACCTCGTGACCATGAAGGCTATCTTCTGGCACGACGAAACAATGGGTGCTGAATACTCCGTGGAGGATATCCCCGCAAACCTTCAGGCTGAAGCCGAAGAATGGCACGACAAAATGCTCGAAACTCTTGCCGAGCATGATGACGCCCTCATGGAGAAATACTTCGACGATCCCTCCACAATCACTGTCGACGAAATCAAAGCCGCTATCCGCAAAGCCACTCTCTCAATGGCCATCAACCCCATGATTTGCGGCTCTTCTTTCAAAAACAAAGGTGTTCAGACCCTGCTCGACGCCGTATGCGCATATCTGCCCTCACCCGAGGACAACCCCGCAGTTGAAGGCACCGCAGTAGGCGACCCCGACACCATCATCACCCGCAAGCCCCTCCCCGAGGAGCCCATGTGCGCTCTCGCATTCAAGATTGCAACCGACCCCTATGTAGGCCGTCTCTGCTTCTTCCGCGTTTACTCAGGCGAAATCGAGGCCGGTTCCTACTGCCTCAACTCCCGTTCAGGCAAAAAGGAGCGTATCTCCCGCCTCTTCCAAATGCACTCCAACAAGCAGAACCCCAAAGAGAAAATCGGTTGCGGTGATATCGGCGCAGGCGTAGGCTTCAAGGATATCCGCACCGGTGATACACTCTGCTCTGAAGATGCTCCCATCGTGCTCGAGAGCATGGAGTTCCCCGATCCCGTAATCGGTATCGCAGTAGAGCCCAAGACTCAGAAAGACCTCGACAAACTCGGCGTTGGCCTCCAGAAGCTCGCCGAAGAGGATCCCACTTTCCGCGTAGAGACCAACGAAGAAACCGGCCAGACCGTTATCTCCGGTATGGGTGAGCTTCACCTCGATATCATCATCGACCGTCTCAAGCGCGAATTCAAGGTTGAATGTAACCAGGGTCGTCCCCAGGTAACTTATAAGGAAGCAATCACCAAGCCCGTTGAACTTCGCGAGGTATTCAAGAAGCAGACCGGTGGTCGCGGTAAGTTCGCCGACATCATCGTGCGTGTTGAACCCGCTGACGACGACTTCGAAGGCAGCCTCCAGTTCATCGACGAGGTTAAGGGTGGTAACGTGCCCAAGGAATACATCCCCTCAGTGCAGAAAGGCTTCCAGACCGCAATGAAGAACGGCGTGCTCGCAGGCTATCCCGTAGAGCGCCTCAAAGTTACTCTGCTCGACGGTTCATTCCACCCCGTTGACTCTGACCAGCTTTCATTCGAGCTCTGCGCCATCCAGGCCTTCAAGAAGGCCAGCGAAAAGGCCGGCCCCGTCCTCATGGAGCCCATCATGAAGATTGAGGTTGTGACCCCCGAAGAGAGCATGGGTGACGTAATCGGCGACCTTAACAAGCGTCGTGGCCAGGTAGAAGGCATGGAAACAAGCCGCTCCGGCGCCCGTATCGTTAAGGCTACCGCTCCTCTGGCAGAGATGTTCGGTTATGTAACCGCCCTGCGCACCATCACCTCCGGTCGCGCTACCAGCACCATGACCTTCTCTCACTACTCAGAGGTTAGCTCCTCAATCGCCAAGAACGTCCTGACCGAGTGCCAGGGCCGTGTAGACCTTCTCAAGTAAAAAAATACAACAACACAATATGAGCCAGAAAATCAGAATCAAACTCAAATCTTACGACCATAACCTGGTTGACAAGAGCGCCGAGAAGATCGTGAAGACTGTGAAGGCTACCGACGCTGTGGTGAGCGGCCCCATACCCCTGCCCACTTACAAGCGCATCTTCACCGTTAACCGCTCCACTTTCGTTAACAAGAAGAGCCGCGAGCAGTTCCAGCTCAGCTCCTACCAGCGTCTCATCGACATCTACAGCTCAACAGCAAAGACCGTAGACGCTCTCATGAAGCTCGAACTCCCCAGCGGTGTGGACGTAAGCATCAAGGTGTAATAACCGCAAGTAACAATAACACAACCAATAGAACAGTCATCCGGGTCTTCCCCGGTCTGGAGAAGACCCGGCGCTGACATAAATAACCAGTAGAAATGCCAGGATTAATTGGAAAGAAAATCGGAATGACATCCGTTTTCAGTGCCGACGGCAAGAACGTGCCGTGCACTGTTATCGAAGTAGGTCCTTGTGTGGTTACTCAAATCAAGACCGTTGAAACTGACGGCTACGAGGCAGTGCAGATCGGCTTCCAGGAGAAGAAAGAGAAGCACACCACCCGCCCCGAAGCAGGTCACTTCAAAAAGGCCGGAGTAGCCCCCCAGCGCCACTTGGCTGAGTTCAACTCTTATGCCACTGTGCCCGCTCTGGGCAGCACCCTCACTGTCGACATGTTCGAGGAAGGCAACTTCGTTGACGTTGTCGGCACCAGCAAGGGTAAAGGCTTCCAGGGCGTAGTTAAGCGCCACGGCTTCGGCGGCGTGGGTCAGAGCACTCACGGCCAGCACAACCGCCTGCGCGCTCCCGGTTCAATCGGTGCCTGCTCCTACCCCGCAAAGGTATTCAAGGGCATGCGCATGGCCGGCCAGATGGGTAACGAGCGTGTTACCGTGCAGAATCTTCAGGTAATCAAAATTCTGCCTGAGCACAATTTGTTAATGGTGAAGGGTTCTATCCCCGGTCACAAAGGTTCAATCGTTTTAGTTGAGAAGTAATGGAAGTAGCAGTATTCAACATCAATGGTGAGGACACCGGCCGCAAGGTCGTACTCAACGACGAAGTATTCGCTGTAAGCCGCGAAGAAGAGGGCAACCCCGCTCACGTGGTATATCTCGACGTAAAACAATTCCTCGCAAACCAGCGTCAGGGCACTCACAAGAGCAAAGAGCGCAGCGAAGTGAGCGGTTCAACCCGCAAGCTCGGTCGCCAGAAAGGTGGCGGCGGCGCACGTCGCGGTGACATCAATTCACCCGTGCTCATCGGTGGTGGCCGCGTATTCGGTCCCCGTCCCCGTGACTACCGTTTCAAGGTGAACAAGAAGATGAAGGCTCTGGCTCGTCGCCTCGCCCTCACTTCCAAGGCTGAGGAAGGACGCATCATCGTGGTGGAGAACATCGCTTGGGAGGCTCCCAAGACCAAAAACTACACCGCAATGGCAAAAGCCTTCAAGCTCGACGGCAAGAAAGTGCTCCTCGTGCTTGCAGAGTCCGACAAGAACACCGTACTCTCCACCCGCAACGTGCCCGGTGTTTTCGTTAAGCAGGCTTCTGACCTCAACACCTACGTAGTGCTCAACAATGACTCTATCCTCCTGACCGAGGGCAGCGTTGAAATCGTTAACCAACTTTAAGGAGACCTCTTGACATGGATATCCAGATTAAACCCATCGTGACCGAAGCCGCTACCGCAGACAGCGAAAAGCTTAACTGCTACACCTTCGCAGTGTCTCCCAGCGCCAACAAATATCAGATCAAAGACCTGATTGAGAAAATGTACGGCGTGAAGGTGGTGAAAGTCAACACGGCTCTCTATGCCGGCAAGCGCAAACAGCGCTACACTAAAGGTGGCCTCATCAAAGGCGCTACCGCAGCCTTCAAAAAGGCTTACGTAACCGTGGCCGAAGGCCAGACTATTGACTATTACAGCAACATCTAAGCACAAATGGCAGTAAGAAAATTCAAGCCCGTAACTCCGGGCCAGCGACACAAAGTTATAGGTGTGTTCAAAGGAACCATCACTGCTACCACACCTGAGAAATCCCTGACCGTCGGCAAGCGTTCCACCGGCGGCCGCAACGCTGCCGGCCACCTCACCAACCGCTACCGCGGCGGTGGCCACAAGCGCAAACTCCGCTTCATCGACTTCAAGCGTGCCAAGGACGGAGTAGTAGCTACTGTGAAATCAATCCAGTACGATCCTAACCGTTCAGCTCGCATCGCGCTGCTTTATTACACCGACGGTGAAAAGGCTTATATGATTGCTCCCAACGGCCTCGAAGTGGGCCAGCAGGTGGTGAGCGGTCCCGAAGCTGCTCCCGAGGTTGGCAACTGCCTCCCCCTGGCCAAGATTCCCGTTGGTACCCTTATTCACTGCATTGAGCTGCGTCCCGGCCAGGGTGCCTCTATGGCCCGCTCCGCCGGCACTTTCGCCCAGCTCACTTCACGTGAAGGTGACTATGCTATAATCAAGCTTCCTTCCGGCGAAACCCGCAAAGTGCTGCTCGCCTGCAAAGCCACTATCGGCGTCGTAGGCAACTCCGACCACGCCCTCGAACAGAGCGGTAAGGCCGGTCGCAGCCGTTGGCTCGGTCGTCGCCCCCACAACCGTGGTGTTGTTATGAACCCTGTGGATCACCCCATGGGTGGTGGTGAAGGCCGTCAGAGCGGTGGACACCCCCGTAGCCGCACAGGCCTCTACGCCAAGGGTCTTAAGACTCGTGCTCCGAAGAAACACTCTTCGAAGTACATAATTGAGAGAAGGAAAAAGTAAACACGATTAAAGCAAGACAAACACAATGAGTCGTTCGTTAAAAAAAGGACCCTTTATCTCCGTCAAGCTCGAGAAGAAGGTAGCTGCCATGGAAGAGTCCGGCAAGAAGTCTGTAATCAAGACCTGGAGCCGCGCCTCCATGATCTCCCCCGACTTCGTAGGCCACACCTTCGCAGTGCATAACGGCAACAAGTTCATCCCCGTTTATGTGACTGAAAACATGGTAGGCCACAAGCTCGGCGAGTTCGCCCCCACCCGCAACTTCCGCGGCCACGCCGGCAACAAGAAGAAATAAAGGCCCGCATATCACCTAAACAAGAATAAAGCAGAATAATATAAAATGGGTAAAAGAAAGAAAGAATCAGCAGAAGTGCTGAAGGAGGCTCGCAAGAACCAGTACTTCGCCAAGCTGCGCAATGTGCCCACTTCACCCCGCAAGATGCGCCTCGTGGCCGACATGGTGCGTGGTGTAGAGGTGTTCAAAGCCCTCGGTATCCTGAAATTCTCCAATAAGGAAGCTGCCCGCCGAGTTGAGAAGCTCCTCCGTAGCGCCATCGCTAACTGGGAGCAGAAAAATGACCGCAAAGCCGATGCAGGCGAGCTCTACGTATCCACTATCTTCGTGGACTGCGCTCCCATGCTCAAGCGTCTCCGCCCCGCCCCCCAGGGTCGCGGCTACCGCATCCGCAAGCGTTCAAACCACGTGACTATCTATGTTGACTCAATCGATAACAAAGCTTAATTAAGACAAGATGGGACAGAAAGTTAATCCGATCAGCAACCGCCTCGGCGTGATCCGTGGCTGGGACTCAAACTGGTACGGCGGCAAGAAGTACGGCGAGACCCTTCTCGAAGACTCCAAGATCCGCAAGTACCTCGCTACCCGTCTTGCCAAGGCAAGCGTTTCACGCGTAATCATTGAGCGCACCCTGAAGATGGTCACCGTAACCATCTGCACCTCCCGCCCCGGTCTCATCATCGGTAAGGGTGGTCAGGACGTTGACAACCTCAAGAAGGAACTCGTTAAGCTCACCGGCAAGGACGTGCAGGTAAACGTGCACGAAATCCGTCGCCCTGAGCTCGACGCCGAACTCGTGGCTGCCAACATCGCCCGTCAGATTGAGAACAAAGTGGCTTACCGTCGTGCCGTGAAGATGGCCATCCAGAGCACCATGCGTATGGGCGCTGAAGGCATCAAGGTGCAGGTGAGCGGCCGTCTCAACGGCGCTGAAATCGCCCGCTCCGAAATGTTCAAGGAGGGTCGCACCCCGCTCCACACCCTGCGTGCCGACATCGACTACGCTCTCGTGGAGGCTCTCACCAAAGTAGGCATCCTTGGCATCAAGGTTTGGATCTGCCGTGGTGAAGTTTACGGCAAGCGCGAACTGACCCCCCAGTACACCGCAGCTGACAACAAGGGCCCTCGCGGCGACCGTGGCTTCGGCGACCGTCGTGACCGTCGCGGTTCATTCCGCGGCCGCAAGGGTGGCAATAACAACCGTTAAACCTAAAAGAGCTAAGAAAATATGCTTCAGCCTAAAAAGACCAAATTCCGTCGTTCCCAAAAGGGACGCATGAAGGGAGAAGCCCAGCGTGGCAACCAGCTCGCATTCGGCTCTTTCGGCATCAAGACTCTCGAGTCAAAGTGGATCACCGGCCGTCAGATTGAGGCTGCCCGTATCGCGGTAACCCGCTACATGCAGCGTCAGGGTCAGATTTGGATCCGTATCTTCCCCGACAAACCCATCACCAAGAAGCCCGCTGAGGTACGTATGGGTAAAGGTAAAGGTAACCCCGAAGGCTTCGTGGCGCCCGTAACTCCCGGACGCATCATCATCGAAGTTGAGGGCGTGAGCTACGACATCGCCAAGGAGGCACTCCGCCTGGCTGCTCAGAAGCTCCCGGTAATCACCAAATTCGTGGTACGCCGCGACTACGATCCCTCCCAGAACGTCTAATCCACATTAGATAACCTAATAAGGCGGAAGTCTCGGATTGTGACTTCCGCCTTATTATTTTTATTTATATATAGTGATATGAAATTCTCAAGATGGTTTAAGTGCGCGGTTATTATATTGTCTTTAACAGTTCCGACAGTCAGTTATGCCCAGGGCAAGGTTACACGCAAGTCTAATAGTCGTCCATATATTGATAAAAGTAAGTCGAAAAGGAAATCTACGAAATTGCAGGGTACCCCCGAAGAACTTTGTGAGAAGGGGAGCTATTATTTGTATGATAAAGGAGATTATAAGACGGCGTTGGGTTATTTGCGTCAGGCATCAAACGGTGGTAGCCCGGAGGCTAAATACTTATTGTACGTAATGTATGACAATGGATGGGGCGTTACAGAGAATAAGACTCAGGCGGCTGAGTATCTGATACAAGCGGCAGAGAATGGTTGTGCGGATGCTCAATATTGGTTGTCACATTATTACGAATTGGATCGAGGTTATGGTTCCATTAAACATAGTTATGTGCAGAGCCTATATTGGGCGCAGAGAGCTGCAGAGCAGGAACGTAAAGGTGCTGCGGAGCAGCTAGGTAGATTATATTTCTATGGTGGAGATGGAGTGAATCCTGATTTTCACAAGGCGTTGCAGTGGTTTCATATTGGGGAATCAGACGGTCACGGTGATGCCTCTTATTACTTGGGCTATATGAATATGAAAGGACTTGGGGTAGCAAAGAGTTATTCGGAAGCCCTGAAGTTCTTTTCAAAGGCTTCAGATGGCTATAGTCGTGCCTGCAACCTATATATCGGCAATATTTACTATGAAGGAGGTTATGGTATTACTAAAGATGACAGGAAAGCTTTGGAGTATTGGTTAAAGGCTGCAGAGGCAGGCAGTGATGCTGCCAAAGATAATATAAGGAACAAGTTGGGAATCAATTATTAACGCCCCTTCATCAAAAAACGTAAAAAAAGAGCGTATGATGCATGGAAAATTTGGTCAGGTGCGGAATTTTGACTAATTTTGTGCGCTAATATAGCGATTTCGCACCTGGTTCAGACTGCGTAATCGCCTAAGGTGTATGTGTCAAGCCGCCTCGGCGGCTATGTAATCACCCTAATATCAGGCATTTAATTAACAATATAAATGAAAAAGGAAGAAATCAAGGAATTAAGCATTAAAGAACTCCGCGATCGCATTGAGGTCGCCGAGAAGGCTTATCGTGAATTGAAAGTAACGCACGCGATATCTCCCATTGACAACCCCGCTAAGATCACCTTCGATCGCCGCGAGATTGCTCGACTGAAGACTGTGTTGCGTCAAAAAGAGTTAGCCACCGCTGCTGAGGCAGCCCAGGCTTAAGTAATCCCAAAGCTCGAAAATCTTAGGACAAATGGAAAAGAGAAATCTGAGAAAAGAGAGAATCGGGGTTGTTTCCAGCAACAAGGGTGACAAGACCATCACTGTTGAGATTAAGTGGAAAGAGAAACACCCGATCTATGGTAAGTTCGTTAACAAGACGAAGAAGTACCATGCACATGACGAGAACAACGAATGCTCCATAGGTGACACCGTGCGCCTGATGGAGACCCGCCCCTTGAGCAAAACCAAGAGATGGAGACTCGTGGAAATAATTGAAAAAGTGAAGTAACTATGATACAGACTGAATCTCGATTGACAGTAGCAGATAACAGCGGCGCCAAAGAGGCCCTCTGTATCCATGTGCTTGGCGGCACCGGTCGCCGTTACGCAACTGTAGGCGACATCATTGTCGTGTCAGTAAAGAGCGTAATCCCTTCATCCGACGTTAAGAAAGGCACTGTCAGCAAGGCTGTTGTAGTGCGCACCAAGAAGGAAATCCGTCGTCAGGACGGTTCATACATCCGTTTCGACGATAACGCATGTGTGCTCCTCAATAACGCCGGCGAACTCCGCGGCAGCCGTATCTTCGGTCCCGTTGCCCGCGAGCTCCGCGCCACCAACATGAAGATCGTTTCTCTGGCACCCGAAGTGCTCTAACCCCTTAAATTCGCAACTAAAAATGGCAAAATTACACATAAAGAAGGGCGACAACGTCTATGTCATTGCCGGTGACGACAAGGGCAAGACAGGTCGTGTGCTCGAGGTGCTGGTTAAGAAAGGCCGCGCTATCGTAGAAGGTGTCAATATCATCAAGAAGAGCACCAAGCCTACCGCCAAATATCCCCAGGGCGGCATCGTTGAAATGGAGGCTCCCATTAATGTCTCCAACCTCAATCTCATCGATCCCAAAAGCGGCAAACCCACTCGCGTAGGCTTCCGTTTCGAGGATGGTAAGAAAGTACGTTACGCTAAAAAATCAGGAGAGGAAATTAAGTAATGAGCACCACACTTAGCAAGGACTACAAGGAGCGCATCGTTCCCGCGCTCACAAAGGAGTTTGATTACAGCACTGTAATGCAGGTGCCCAAGCTCGAGAAGATTGTTATCAACCAGGGTCTCGGCGACGCTACTCAGGACAAGAAACTCATCGAAACCGCCATCAACGAGCTGACTGCCATCACCGGCCAGAAGGCTGTGGCTACCCTCTCACGCAAAGATATCTCAAACTTCAAGCTGCGTAAGAAGATGCCCGTAGGCGTGCGCGTGACTCTGCGTCGCGACAAGATGTATGAATTCCTGGAGCGTCTGATTCGTGTGGCTCTGCCCCGTATCCGTGACTTCAAGGGCATCAATGCCAAGCTTGACGGTCGTGGTAACTACACCCTCGGCATCACCGAGCAGATCATCTTCCCTGAGATTAACATCGATAACGTGCCCAAACTGCAGGGTATGAACATCACCTTCGTAACTACGGCCAACACCGACGAAGAAGGTTTCGCTCTGCTCAAACAATTTGGCTTACCCTTTAAACACGAGAAATAAGCTATGGCAAAAGAATCAATGAAGGCCCGCGAGGTAAAGCGTCAGAAGATGGTAGCCCGCTACGCAGAGCGTAAAGCTGCTCTGAAAAAGGCTGCGCTGGCTGATGCCGAAGGCAACATCGACTACGAGGCTCTCACCAAGCTTCAGAAGCTCCCCCGCAACGCTTCCCGAGTTCGTCTGCACAACCGTTGCTCCATCACCGGACGTCCCAAAGGCTATATCCGTCAGTTCGGAATCAGCCGTATCCAGTTCCGCGAGATGGCATCAGCAGGCCTGATTCCCGGCGTAAAGAAAGCCAGCTGGTAAGCTGACTCCGCAATAAAGAGGAAAGTCTCTCCGTTTTATACTCTTGGAGAGACCTTCCCCCTTTGTGCATCAGAAGCCAACCTCTGAGAGCTGACGTCAGAACAGAGAGAAGAGCAGAGACGCGAGTCTTGCCTGGCAGAGATGCACATCCCCTTACACAAGAAAAAATCAAGAGAGTATTAAATATTGTTCAGAATCTCTGAATCAATTTAAAACAACAAATCAATGACTGATCCTATTGCAGATTATCTGACGCGGTTGCGCAACGCCATCCAGGCCGGCCACCGAGTAGTGGAAGTACCCGCGTCTCGCATCAAGAAGGAGATCACCAAAATCCTCTTTGAACAGGGTTACATCCTTAACTACAAGTTCATGGAGAGTGACACCCCTTCGGGCGTAATCAAAATCGCCCTCAAGTATGATCCTGTGGACAAGGTGAATGCCATCAAGGGCCTGAAGCGTGTTTCTCGCCCCGGTCTTCGCCAGTACACCGGTTACAAGGATATGCCCCGTGTGCTGAACGGCCTCGGTATCGCAATCCTGAGCACCTCACGCGGTGTGATGACCAATAAGGAAGCCAAAGACCTCAAGGTTGGCGGCGAAGTTCTCTGTTACGTTTATTAATAAGAAGGAGGTATTACAATGTCACGAATAGGTAAATCACCCATAGCGATACCTGCCGGAGTAACCGTACAGGTGAATGGTAACAATGTAACCGTAAAGGGTCCCAAAGGCGAACTGCAGCAGACTGTAAACCCCGACATCCATGTGGCAGTTGAGGATGGTCACGTACTGGTGACCCGTCCCAGCGACGACCGCGAGCACCGCGCAATGCACGGTCTGTATCGCGCTCTGATCCACAACATGGTGGTAGGCGTAAGCGAAGGCTATAAGAAAGAGATGGAGTTGGTAGGCGTAGGCTATCGTGCCACCGCTACCGGCCAGGTGCTTGAACTCGCCCTGGGCTTCTCTCACGCTATCTATATCAAGATGCCCAAAGAAATTAAGCTCGAGGCCAAGAGTGAGCGTAACAAGAACCCCCTGATTATCCTTGAGAGCGCTGACAAGCAGCTCCTCGGCCAGGTGTGTGCAAAGATTCGCTCCCTGCGCAAGCCCGAACCCTACAAGGGCAAAGGTATCAAATTCGTTGGCGAGGTTATCCGTCGTAAGAGCGGCAAGTCAGCCAACGCCAAGTAATCATTAATCCAGCTTAAAGAAATGGTATCCAAGATAGATAGAAGGAACAAAATCAAGGCACGCATCCGCGGCCGCATCAGCGGTACCGCCCAGCGTCCCCGCATGAGCGTCTTCCGCTCTAACAAGGCCATCTACGTGCAGCTCATCGACGACCTGGCAGGCACCACCCTGTGTTCCGCCAGCTCCAAGGGGATTGCCGAAGGCACCAAGGTGGAAATCGCCGCCAAGGTAGGCGAGGCCGCCGCAAAGAAAGCCCTGGAGATGGGAATCACCGAAGTGGTATTCGACCGCAACGGTTATCTCTTCCACGGACGTGTAAAATCTCTGGCCGATGCTGCCCGCAAGGCCGGTCTTAAATTTTAATAGAAATCATGGCAACAAAGTACAATAGAGTAAAATCTACAAATGATCTCGAATTGAAAGACCGCCTGGTAGCCATCAACCGTGTAACCAAGGTGACCAAAGGTGGTCGCGCCTTTACCTTCGCCGCCATCGTGGTTGTAGGTAACGAGGATGGTGTAATCGGTTGGGGTCTGGGTAAGGCCAACGAGGTTACAGCCGCCATCGCCAAGGGCGTTGAGGCAGCCAAGAAGAATCTTATCCGTGTGCCCGTGCACAAGGGCACCATCCCTCACGAGCAGGCAGCCAAGTTCGGCGGCAGCCGCATTTTCCTGAAGCCCGCTTCCACCGGTACCGGTGTAAAGGCAGGTGGTGCAATGCGTGCTGTGCTTGAGAGTGTTGGTATCACCGATATCCTGGCCAAGAGCAAGGGTTCCTCCAACCCCCACAACCTGGTGAAGGCCACCATCGCCGCCCTCGGCGAAATGCGCAGCCCCGCTCAGGTGGCTCACAACCGTGGTATCAACGTGGCCAAAGTGTTTAACGGTAAATAATCCCCTTACAGAAATGGCAAAACTCGTAATCAAGCAGATAAAGAGCCGCATCAATTGCCCCCACGTGCAGAAGGATACTCTCGACGCACTGGGTCTGCACAAGATGAACCACACTGTGGAGCATGAAGACAACCCCTGCATCCGGGGAATGATTAACCGCGTACGTCACCTCGTGGAAGTGACTAAAGCATAAAGCACAATCACGACAATGAAAATAGAACTCAGCAATCTTCAGCCGGCCATTGGTTCCAACAAGGACCGGAAGAGAATAGGCCGCGGCCCCGGCAGCGGCTATGGTGGCACTTCAACCCGCGGTCACAAGGGTGCGAAGTCACGCTCAGGTTACAAGCACAAGGTAGGCTTCGAGGGTGGTCAGATGCCCCTGCAGCGCCGCGTGCCCAAGTTCGGCTTCAAGAACATCAACCGCGTAGAATACAAAGCCATCAACCTCAACGTGCTCGAGGAACTCGCTCAGGCCAAGAACCTGGCGAAGATTACTGTAGCCGATCTGCATGCAGCCGGCCTCGTCTCCAAGAATGCACTGGTGAAAATCCTTGGCAACGGCACTCTTACCAAAGCCCTGGAGGTAGAAGCCAACGCATTCTCCAAGACCGCAGAGGAGGCAATCAAGGCAGCAGGTGGCTCAGTAATTAAAAAATAATCAAGCACAATGGGATTTGTAAAAACTGTAAAGAATATTTGGAGCGTTGAGGATCTTCGCAAGCGCATCGGCATCACGCTGCTGCTTGTGATTATCTACCGCTTCGGATGCTATGTGGTGCTCCCCGGCATCAATCCGGATGACCTGACCAAGCTCAAGGAGTTCTCCTCCTCAGGCCTGATGCAGCTCCTGGATATGTTCTCGGGTGGTGCCTTCTCCCAGGCCTCCATCTTCGCCCTGGGTATCATGCCTTACATTACGGCTTCTATCGTAATCCAACTCTTGGGCATGGTGCTTCCCTCCTTCCAGAAGATGCAGCGCGAAGGAGAGAGCGGACGAATGAAACTTAACCAGTACACACGCTGGCTCACGGTTATCATCCTTCTGCTCCAGGCTCCCGCCTACCTCGTCAACCTGCGTGTGCAGATCGGTGCCGCCGGCGCCCTCTCCGCAGCTGACAGCATCGGTGGCCTGAACATAGCCTTCATGACAATAATCCTCGCTGCCGGCTCCATGTTTATCATGTGGCTTGGCGAGCGCATCGACCAGAAGGGTGTGGGCAACGGTATCTCCTTCATCATCTTGATAGGTATCATAGCCCGCCTTCCCGAGGCCTTCATTCAGGAATTCAGCTCACGCCTGCTGAACTCAGCCGGCGGTGGCTTGGTAATGTTCCTGGTTGAAATCGTAATCCTGCTGGCTGTGATTGCCGGTGCAGTGCTGCTGGTTCAGGGCACACGCAAGGTGCCCGTGCAGTATGCAAAGCGCATCGTAGGCAACAAGCAGTATGGCGGTGCCCGTCAGTATATCCCCTTGAAGGTTAACGCCGCCGGTGTTATGCCTATCATCTTCGCTCAGGCGCTGATGTTCATCCCCGTGACTCTGGCCGGTTTCAAAACCGACGGTCCCGGCTTCTGGGGTGCACTGACTGACATGTACGGCTTCTGGTATAACTTCATCTACTTCCTGCTGATTGTGGCCTTCACCTATTTCTACACCGCCATCACCGTGCGTCCCTCGCAGATGGCTGATGACATGAAGCGTAACAATGGCTTCATTCCCGGTGTGAAACCCGGCAAGCCCACAGTTGAGTATCTTGACCGCATCATGGATCGCATCACGCTGCCCGGTTCAATCTTCCTCGGCATCGTAGCTATCCTGCCCGCCATCGCCTATATCTGTGGCCTGAACCGCAGCTTCGCTCAGTTCTTCGGCGGCACGTCATTGCTCATCCTCGTCGGTGTAATTCTTGACACACTCCGCATCGTGGAGGGTCACCTGCTCATGCGTCACTACGACGGCTTGATGAAGGATGGCCGCATCAAGGGTCGCACCACCGGCAGCAGCGCATTCTAAAACGAGTAGCTGAAAAACCTTTCTGAAGTTTTGACAACTCTTTAACGCTTCCGGCTCCGCTTCGTTCTTTCTCCCTTTCGAGGGGTGAGGGGATGGCGGAGTCCGGATGCAATAAGAAGCTTGATTTATTCCCGATGATTTTTCTAAAGACAGCAGAGGAAATCGAAAAAATGCAAGAGGCAGCCACGCTGGCCAGCCGCGCACTGGGCGAAGTCGCCAAGTGGGTGGCTCCCGGAGTGACTACTTTGCGCTTGGATACGATTGCGCGAGAATACATCTGCGACAATGGCGGCACCCCCGCCTGCCTTGGTTACGGAGGTTTTCCCGGCACACTTTGCATTGAGGTCAACGAAACCGTGGTACATGGTTTTCCCGGCCCCTACACACTGCGCGACGGCGACATAGTGGGCACCGATATTGTGGCTGAGCTTAACGGCTATCATGGCGACATGTGTTACACCTTCCCCGTGGGCAATGTGGATGAAAAGACGCTTGAACTTCTTCGCACAACCAAGGAGAGCCTCTACAAGGGCATTGCAGCAGCGGTTGTCGGCCGGCGTATCGGCGATATCTCCAATGCTGTGCAGACATTCTGCGAACGTCGCGGCTACAGCGTGGTGCGCGAGTTCTGCGGCCATGGCATCGGCACTAAGATGCATGAGGAGCCTGAAGTGGCCAACTATGGTCGCCGCGGCACCGGACCCGTTCTGCGTAACGGCATGTGCATCTGCATTGAGCCGATGATTAATCTCGGCAGCAAGAATATAGTAATGAGTCAGGATGGATGGCAGACGCGTACTCGCGACCGCAAGCCGTCGGCTCACTTTGAACACACCATCTGCTTCGAGAATGATGTCACCCGCATACTGACAACGTTTGATTACATCGAAGATGCTCTTGAGGCTAACGGTGTAGATCCGATGTATGTCAGAGGCGAGGAGCGCTTTGAGTTGCGTGTGGCTCAGGGAGCTTCCGGGAATGCGGCAGAAGAGTAAAGCTATTCGGCCGCAGAAGGAAAAATCACTAAATCAAGAAAGAGCAAAAAACTTATATGGCAAAACAAGCAGCAATAGAAATCGATGGCGTAATTCTCGAGGCTCTCAGCAACGCAATGTTCAAAGTAGAACTTGAGAATGGTCATGAGATTACGGCGCACATATCCGGCAAGATGCGGATGCACTACATCAAGATTCTTCCCGGCGACAAGGTGCGAGTAGAGATGTCTCCGTATGATCTTTCCAAGGGACGCATCTCCTTCCGTTACAAGTAAACATATACACACAATAGAAAACAAGACACAACAACTACTGACATGAAAGTAAGAGCTTCAGTTAAAAAGCGCACCCCGGACAGCAAGATTGTACGTCGTAAGGGTCGTCTTTACGTAATCAACAAAAAGAATCCTAAATACAAACAGCGTCAGGGTTGATGAGTCGCATCCCCGAGCAAATCAGAAAGTTTATTAAAAATCCTTAAAAAGAGCTAAATCTGCCTTAGATGGGTCTTTAGGACATTCTGATGGGGATGATGGCTGCTTTCCGTGCTTGTCGAAAAGAAAGAGCTGAAAGTGCGACTATTTGACAAGGAGAATTGCGAATGATTTATTCAATTGAGATTCTCTTTAGGCGGTCGATTGTGCCGTCAGTTCAAAAAGTCGGGCAATCGGATGCGGATAAGTGGCTGAGATTTATTAATTTTGCGCAAATTTCGAAGAATTAAGAAAGTAATATGGCAGTAAGAATTGTCGGCGTAGACTTGCCGCAAAACAAACGAGGCGAAATCGCCCTCACTTACATCTATGGCATAGGCCGCAGCGCCGCCAACACCATTTTGGCCAAGGCCAACGTAGACAAAGATATTAAGGTTCAGGATTGGACTGACGAGCAGGCCGCCGCAGTGCGTGAAGTAATCTCCAGCGACTTCAAGGTTGAGGGTGATCTCCGCAGCGAAATCCAGCTCAATATCAAGCGTCTGATGGACATCGGTTGCTACCGTGGTATCCGTCACCGTATCGGTCTTCCCGTGCGTGGCCAGAGCACCAAGAACAACGCACGCACCCGCAAGGGCCGTAAGAAAACAGTCGCCAACAAGAAGAAAGCTACTAAATAAAATTAAAGTATGGCAAAAAAGACAGTCGCAGCAAAGAAGAGAAATGTCAAGGTTGACGCAATGGGTCAGCTTCACGTGCACTCCTCTTTCAACAACATCATCGTGTGTCTGGCTAACAGCGAAGGTCAGGTTATCTCTTGGTCTTCCGCAGGCAAAATGGGCTTCCGCGGCAGCAAGAAGAACACTCCCTACGCAGCACAGATGGCCGCACAGGATTGCGCCAAGGTTGCCTATGACCTGGGTCTCCGCAAGGTGAAGGCTTATGTAAAGGGTCCCGGCAATGGCCGTGAGAGCGCTATCCGCACCGTGCATGGCGCCGGCATCGAGGTTGTGGAAATCGTCGATGTAACTCCGCTGCCCCACAACGGGTGCCGCCCCCCGAAGAGAAGAAGAGTATAATCCTGAACAGATATATCCTTATCTCAAATTAACTTCAACACCGGTCGGTGAATGCGAATTGACTGCCTCACACACTTTCTCTCGGCAGTCGCGGCTGCGCTAAGCCGGCCAGGGTGCAGACTTTAATTTAATCAGGCTGAAGATGAGTCCGCAGCTACGGCTGCAGCGCGAGCGGCGGAAGGCAGTGATGCCCGGTTCGCAGAGCGTTTAAGGCTCCTCAGACTCCGGCCACCAAAGAAGCAAAACAAATGGCAAGATATACAGGCCCCAAATCAAAAATCGCCCGCAAATTCGGCGAGGCAATCTTCGGCGAAGACAAAGTGCTCGCAAAGAAGAATTATCCCCCCGGCCAGCATGGTCAGAACCGTCGTCGCAAGACATCGGAGTATGGCATGCAGCTGAAGGAGAAACAGAAAGCCAAGTACACCTATGGCGTACTGGAGCGTCAGTTCCGTAACCTCTTCGAGCGTTCAGCCCGCACTCACGGCATTACCGGTGAGGTTCTGCTGCAGTTGCTCGAGAGCCGTCTGGACAACGTAGTTTATCGTCTGGGCATCGCCCGCACCCGTGCGGCCGCCCGTCAGCTTGTGCTTCACAAGCATATCACCGTGAACGGTGCCGTGGTTAACATTCCTTCCTATCAGGTGAAAGCAGGTGACGTAGTTGCTGTGCGCGAGAAGAGCAAGAGCCTCGAGGTAATTGCTGACTCTCTGGCCGGCTTCAACCACAGCAAGTATCCCTGGATTGAGTGGGATGAGAGCGTAAAGGGTGGCAAATTCCTGCACATGCCCCAGCGCGAGGATATCCCCGAAACCATCAAGGAACAGTTAATCGTAGAGTTGTATTCTAAATAAAAATCCATAGAGACCCATGGCTATTTTAGCATTTCAGAAACCCGACAAAGTCATCATGCTGGAAGCCACAAGCTCCTTCGGCAAATTCGAATTCAAGCCCCTGGAGCCCGGCTACGGACAGACCATAGGCAACGCCTTGCGCCGCATCCTTTTATCGTCGCTGGGAGGTTTCGCCATCTGCTCTATCCGTATCGACGGTGTAGCGCATGAGCTCGGAACCATTCCGGGCGTGAAAGAGGATGTCACCAACATAATCCTCAACCTCAAGAAGGTGCGCTTCAAGCAGACAGTAGATGAGACTGAGACCGAGAAGGGCACAGTCACCGTGTCGGGACAAGAGGTGTTCAAAGCCGGTGACTTGGGTAAAGTGCTCACAGGCTTCGAGGTTCTGAACCCCGAGCTTGAGATTTGCCATCTTGACCCTGAACAGGGTTTCACGATGGAATTCACCATCAACAAGGGCCGCGGCTGGGTTCCCGCTGACGAAAACCGCGAGATGCTGGGTCCCAATGACCTCAACGTCATAGCCATTGACTCTATCTACACCCCGATTGTGAACGTGAAGTATCACGTTGACAATTTCCGTGTGGAGCAGAAGACCGACTATGAGAAGCTGACCCTTGAAGTCACTACCGATGGCTCTATCACACCTCAGGATGCCCTGAAGGAGGCAGCCAAAATCCTTATCCACCACTTCATGCTCTTCTCTGACGAGAAGATTACGCTCGAGGCTCCGGTGGAGGATGGCGGCGAGGAATTCGACGAGGAAGTGCTCCACATGCGCCAACTGCTTAAGAGCAAGCTGAGCGATATGAATCTTTCCGTGCGTGCCCTCAACTGCCTCAAGAGCGCTGAGGTCGAGACTCTTGGCGAACTCGTGGTCTTCAACAAGAACGATTTGCTCAAATTCCGCAACTTCGGTAAGAAGAGCATGACCGAGCTTGATGACCTGCTCGCCAATCTCAACCTCTCCTTCGGCATGGATATTTCAAAGTACAAATTAGACAAAGAATAACGATTCACGATGAGACACAATAAAAAATTCAACCACCTTGGCCGTAAAAAGGCTCACCGTGGCGCGCTTCTCTCTAACATGACCATCTCCCTGATCATGCACAAGCGCATCAACACCACCCTGGCTAAGGCAAAGGCTCTCCGCATGTATGCAGAGCCTATCATCAACCGCGCCAAGAAAGATGACCAGGCTAACCGTCGCCTTGTCTTCTCCTTCCTCCAGAACAAGGAGGCTGTCAAGGAGCTTTTCGGTGTAGTGGCTGATAAGATTGCCAACCGTCCCGGTGGCTATACCCGTATCCTGAAGACCGGCCACCGTCTTGGTGACAACGCCGAAATGTGCTTCATTGAGCTTGTAGACTTCAACGAAGCTATGCTCGAAGCCAAGGGCGAGAAGAAGGCAGGTCGCACCCGCCGTTCCCGCTCCAAGAAGGCTGCTCCCAAGGCAGAAGCTCCCGCACAGGAGGCTCCCGCAGCTGAGGAAGCTCCCGCAGCAGAGTAAGTCTTCAGGGCGTTTCACAACGCTTAGTTTTTGAATCAAGATAGCAGAGGTCGCACCATCCGGGTGCGGCCTCTGTTGTTTTTGCTTGTCTGACAGCCCGTTTTTTTTAATCGAAGGTTTGCGGCGGCGATTTCTGATGGCTGGAGCCTTGGGTTCAGGCGAGCACGCCTGAACACTTGACTGCTTGAGGGGGAGGGGGAATGGAGCGGCCCCGGAAGCTTCCCTCTGTTGTTTTTGCTGGTCTGACAGCCGGTTTTAATCGAAGGTTTGCTGTGGCGATTTCTGATGGCTGGGAGCATTGGGTTCAGGCGAGCACGCCTGAACACTTGACTGCTTGACGGGGAGGGGGAATGGAGCGACCCCGGAAGCTTCCCTCTGTTGTCGGGGGATGGCTTTCGGGGCCGGTGGTTGGTATTTGGATAGTCGTTGTTTTGGCTTCGGCTATCTTGGTGAGGTTAGCCTGCTGAGGGCACCTAAAGGGGTCAGATGGTTGTGGCGGGGCGCTCGGTTATCTTTGCGGCTACGGTGTCGGCGAGTTGTATGAGCGTCACGAGGGGATAGAGTTTGTCGGCCAGTCGGAAGTCTTTGTTCTGTTCCGAGTCGGCTTGGTTTACGCTCCAAGCGCCCATGTGCCAGCGTATGGCGCAGATTTCGGCGTCGGTGAGGTCGAGACCCATCTGGAAGAGGCGTATGATGGATTTTTCGCCGTGACCGACGGGGAGGTCTGTGTCGCGGAAGCCGTATTCTGCCTGTCCCACTTGTGCGTTGCGACGGCGGTAGTAGAGGTCGGCTTTGCACATGTCGTGGAGCAGGGAGGTTATTATGATGCTTTCGTCGGAGATTTTCTCGTAGATGTCAGGGCGGTGGGCCATGAATGTTTTTTTGAGCATCATAGCAGCGTCGTAGACGTTGAGGGAGTGCACCATGAGTCCCCCCTCGTAGCAAAGGTGACCCTTTGCTGAGGCGGGAGCTGTAAAGTATTCGGTGTGCTCAAGCTCTTCGATGAAGTAGTCGATGCCATCGATTTTTGTGCTTTTGAGCAGTTCGATGACTCGGGCTTTGAGACGTTTGAGTTCCTCTTTGTCCATCAGGCTTTTTCAATGAGGCATTTTCCGGTCATTTCAGGGGGCTGGGGGAGTCCCATGAGTCGGAGGATTGTCGGGGCGACGTCTGCCAGGCGTCCGTTGTCGAGCTTCACATCCTTGAGGTCGTTGCTCACCAGGATGCAGGGGACGGGGTTGAGGGAGTGGGCGGTGTTGGGGGTCCCATCCTCGTTGAGGGCGTGGTCAGCATTGCCATGGTCGGCGATGATGAGTGATTCGTAGCCATGGGCGCGGGCAGCGGTTATTACGTCCTGGACGCATGCGTCAACGGTGCGGACTGCTTTTTCGATGGCTTCGTAGACGCCGGTGTGGCCTACCATGTCGCCGTTTGCGAAGTTAACAACGATGAAGTCGTATTTGTCAGAATTAATAGCGTCGACGAGTTTGTCTTTCACCTCGAAGGCGCTCATTTCGGGCTTGAGGTCGTATGTTGCCACTTTGGGTGAGGGGACGAGGATGCGGTCCTCCTCTTTGAAGGGAGCTTCGCGGCCGCCGTTGAGGAAGAATGTTACGTGGGCATATTTTTCGGTCTCGGCGATGTGGAGCTGGCGTTTTCCCTGAGCAGACACGTATTCGGCGAGGGTGTTGTTGACATCCTCCTTGTCGAAGAGTATATGCACGCCCTTGAATGATGCGTCGTAGGGGGTCATGCAGTAGTATTGGAGGCCGGGAATCGGCTTCATGCCGTTTTCGTCATGCTGGGTGAGGACTACGGTGAGCTCCTTGGCGCGGTCGTTGCGGTAGTTGAAGAAGATTACGGCGTCGTCTTCCTTGATTGTGCCGTCGACGTTTTCGTTGACGATGGGCTTGATGAATTCGTCGGTTACACCATCTGCATAGCTCTCTTCAACGGCTTTGACCATGTCGGATGCTTTGCGGCCTACGCCGTTGACGAGCAGGTCGTAAGCTTCCTTGACGCGTTCCCAGCGGTTGTCGCGGTCCATGGCGTAGTATCGGCCGATTACGGAAGCGATCTGTCCGGCGCTTTTTTCGCAGTGGGCCTGCAGGTCAGCGAGGAATCCGGCGCCACTCTTGGGGTCGGTATCGCGGCCATCCATGAAGCAGTGGATGTAGACTTTTTTGAGGTCATATTTACGTGCAATGTCGCAGAGGGCGAAGAGGTGTTCGAGAGAGGAGTGCACACCGCCGGTAGAGGTAAGGCCCATGAAGTGCATGGCTTTGCCTGACTTTGCGGCGTATTCAAAGGCGGAAACGATTTCCTTGTTCTTGAGAATGGAACCGTCGGCTATGGCGCGGTTGATTTTCACGAGGTCTTGATACACGACGCGTCCGGCGCCGATGTTGAGGTGTCCCACTTCGGAGTTACCCATCTGTCCGTCGGGCAGACCGACGTCTTCACCGCTGGCGTTGAGCTGCGAGTGGGGGCATTCTGCCATGAGGGAGTCGATGAAGGGGGTGGGGGTGTTGAAAATAACGTCGTCCTTGCGGTGGTCGCCAATGCCCCAGCCGTCAAGAATCATAAGAAGTGCTTTTTTATCCATAGATTTCAATATAAATTTTCACGGGAAATACACACGGAGTTTCAAACCGTAAAATTACAAAAACTTCCGCTATACCACAAATAATTAACCCGTGGCGAGAGCGGAAAGTTCATAGAGAGGATGGAGTGGGTGCGATTGCGGGTTATTAAGAGGACTTCTGTTTCTTGGGAGTCGGGCGAAAAGAGAAGCAACCGTTGGGGCAGGAGGCCACGCAGACTCCGCATCGGCGGCACTTTGCGCCGAGCATTATCGGATGGGAATGGAAGAGGAATGTCATTGGCCGGAGTGCTTTATGAGGGCAGGCATCCACGCATTTCCAGCAGTGAGTGCAGTTTTTTGAAGAGAAGCGGGGTTTGGGCCGTTGGGGAGAGGGGGTTCCGGGGGTGAGATTGGTTGAAGTGGTCATATATTCAAAAGGATTCCAAGAGTTCATCATAGAGGTTTTTGAGTCTGTGCCGCAGGTGTTTAACGGCGTAGTGCTTGCGCGACAGAAGGGTGGCCTGAGGAATGCCGGTGGATGCGGCTATCTGCTTGACGGGTATTCCTTCGAACATCGTGAGGCAGAAGATTTCGCTTTGCCCCGGAGGGAGTTCGGCCAAAGCTGCATCCAGTTCTTTCCATATCAGCTTGCGCAACATGAGATTGTCGGGGTCATTAGCCGGGTCACGCAGGAGGGTTTCGGAGAGTTCGCGGCAGGCTTCCTGTTCGTCGTTGAGGAAATATGCCGAGAGGGAATTCTCGCGCGGACGGCGCCAGCTGTTGATAATCAGATTGCGAGCAACGGTGTATAGCCATGCGGAGACTCGTTCGATGCCACCTCCGGGAAAACTCTCAGAGCGTGCCAGGCGGAAGAATACTTCCTGAAGGATGTCCTCTGAGTCCTCTCGGCTGTCGACTTTGCCGGAGATGTAGGCACGCAGTCCGGGGGCGTAGCGCTGCACAATCTGTTCTACTGAAAGTGTAGGCTCGGAGCGGGGCTTCATTCCGCAGTTTGGTTGTCAGTGCTGTGGCGATGCAAAAAGTCGCGCATGATTCGATGTCGTTCTTCCCGGCTCATGGAGTGCCAGTGGTTATGGAGGTCTTTATGGGAGTGATGTCGAGCGCCGTGCACGAATGCTCCCAGCAGAAAAATTCCGGCAACGAAACCGGCCGAGAGCAGTTGCCCGAGCAGAAAGATGCCCAGTGCTTGCCAGAAGCTGAGGGTTGCGAATCCGCAGATGGCGGGCAAGGTGGCGTTCCACAGAAGCAGGACAGCCAGGGAGAGCAGAGCGGGAATCCCGGCTCCCCAAAGGATAAGGACAGCGAAGGTTTTGAATGTATGTTTCATATTATGCTAATTTGTGTGCGGCAATTGGCCGCTCTGCAGAATAGGACACATGGGAGCCGAAAATATTTTTGGTCATGGCGAAAAAAGTTGCGGATGCAGCTCCCGAGGAGTGGGAGTGCATCCGCTGTCAGCGTATCATTGTGTCAGGGTTCAGTAGTCAGACCGTTTCCATGGAGCCGAGGGGGTCGTCCATGTCGATGTTTTCGTCGATGTGCACTTCGATTTCGCTCATGTCGGGCTGCTCGATGAAGTCGGGCAGGTCAGCGGGTTCATCGGCTGTAATCTCATCTTCGGGGGTGAGGGGAAGGTCTTCACCATCTTCCGGGGTGACGGGGTGAGTGTCGTCATGCACCGGGGTGTCTTCGCGCAGTTCAGGCTCGCGCAGGCTCTGAGTGTCGCCGTCGCGCCCGGGGGTAACGGGCTTGGCATCGTCGTGATTGAAGACTTGGGCGAAGGGTGATGCTTCAGCAGTTTCGGGTGAGACTTCCATCACTTCATCCACCACTTCGTCAGCATCGCCGGGCTGCATGGCGTGAGCCACAGCTGCGCCGGCACCGGCTGCGCCGGCCAGGGCTGCCCCCATGGCTACACCGCGCACGGTTTTACCTGCGTTTTTCTTTTCGGTTTTATCCTTCTTTTCAGCAGCGGAGGTTTCGGGCAGGGGCTGTTCGTTCTCGGGGGTTACGTTGGTGATTTCTTCTATCATGGTTTTTGAGTTTTGAGTTTTTAATTTTCTGATGCAAAGTTAGTTCAGGAATAGGTTGTGTGCAAGTCTGCGGCCTGATACTTGACGAACCCCCGGGGTTTACTGTTCCAACTCCCCGATTTCAAATATCGAAAAGTTGACGCTGCCGTAGGCTCGGTGCTGAAGGAATCCGGGGAGAGAGGAGAAATCGTGGGTCTTGTTGTGTTCGATGACCACGACAGTTCCGGGCTTAAGCATCCGTGATTCAAGAATCAGCCGGGGAATCTCTGCGAAACGGGGATGGTCGTAAGGGGGGTCAGCAAAGATGAAATCGAACTGTTCGGAGCAGGTTTCGAGGAAGCGGAATACGTCGGTTTTGAGCACGGTAAGGCCGTCGGCGTTAAGCTTCTGCTTGACTGAGCGGATGAAGTTTGCCTGTGTTGCGGCCATCTCTACGGCCACAACTTTCTCGCACCCTCGGCTGAGGAATTCGAGGCTAATGGCTCCGGTGCCGGCAAAAAGGTCGAGGGCGGAGCATCCGTCGAAGTCGCGCATGTTCTCGAGCACGTTAAAAATGTTTTCGCGGGCGAAGTCTGTGGTGGGACGCGCCGTAATGTTGCGTGGGACATCGAATCGACGACGCCCGTATTTACCTCTGATTATTCTCATTTTATCATTTTGATTGTTTCGCAGAGCGAGATGCCGGCGGCGAGAGCCTGACGTATATGTGTGGGGAGCAGGGCATTGGAGACGAATTCCAGGTGGCGGCGGAGCATGGGGAGGAGCTCTCGGCGCACCGTTTCGTTGCCGCTGACGCGCACCTCGCATCCGGGGGCGAATTCTATTGCGCGGAGGGCGTAGACAATGTAGTAGGCGGCATCGGCGGCGTCTTCATATTCGCGGGTGTTTATCAGCGAGGGGGCGCCATTGCGCAGCGCCACAATGTCGAGGGTGTCGGCATCAATATGCACCCATACCTTTTCACCATGCGGCTCGAAGCTTGCAATCACGTGGGAGAGCATTGGCAGCAGGGCGGCGTGTACATCTTCTGTGGGGAATGTGCGGGCCAGGAAGTCGCGTGTGCCTCCGGGGGTGGTGAAGAGAGCCGTCAGCTCCTGAGTGGCCGGCTCAATCCAAACGTCTTTATTCTCGGTGGCATCCAGGAGCGAGAGCAGTTCTTCGGCGTGAGCCTCAGCATCTTCGGGGAGGCTGTCTCGGGGCACGAACACCATGGCACCGGGTCGCACCAGGATGCAGGTCGTATAGTCGTCCACCACGACGGGGTCGTCATAGACAGCATCTTCAATCTTGCGCAGAGCGTCAGCGGGGTCGCAGCGCCAGCTTTTTTCGAGATACAGATGTATGCGGCGGGCTGCCGGGTCATAGAAATTCGCTCTCACACCATGGTCACCCACGGTGAGCTGCAGGCGCCAGCGGGCGTGGTCGGATATGTCGGGGATATTGGCGTTCACTCTACTCTAACGGTTTTTATAGGCAAAGTTAATGAAATTCTGCGGGAATTGTGCTACCTTTGCCGAAAAGAATATGTTTTCGGCTTCCGATTTATATGACGCAACGATGCTGCGGCTCCCTTATGAGCCATTGGAGCGGCAGGCCACACTGCTGCGCCTGCTCTGCGAGTTTGCGGTGACGCGCTCGGAGCGGGAGGCGTTTGTCGTGAAGGGATATGCCGGCACGGGCAAGACCTCGCTGATGGCGGCGCTGGTGCAGGCGCTTCAGGGGGCGCGGATGAAGTGTGTGCTCCTGGCTCCCACCGGGCGTGCCGCCAAGGTCTTCAGCCGCTATGCCGGGTTGCCGGCGTTTACTATCCATAAGCGGCTTTACCGGGGAAACTCCACCGATCCCTCCAACACCTCCTTCTACCTGGCCGAAAACCGCGACAAGAACACCCTGTTCATCGTGGATGAGGCCTCCATGATTCCGGCCTCCACATCGCGGCTGCTGGCTCACTTGGTGCAGCATGTGCATTCCGCGCCGGGGTGCGGGATAATCTTTGTCGGCGACACGGCGCAGCTCCCTCCGGTGGGGGAGAGCGAGAGCCTGGCCATGAATCCCGATTGGCTTGCGGGCATCGGTCTGCGGGCATCGGTCTTCGAGCTTGACCAACCGCTGCGCCAGGCATCCCACTCCGGAATCCTCTATAATGCCACGCGGCTGCGCCGGCTGATGCAGCGCACACCGCTTCCTGAGCCGAGGCTTTGGGTTGAGAAATTCAAAGATGTGGAGGTTGTGAGCGGCGAGTTTCTGGCCGAGAGTGTGGCTGACTCCTATTCATCCGTGGGGCTTGAGGAGACAATCGTGGTGACCCGCAGCAACTTCCGCGCCGGCATCTTCAACCGTGGCATAAGGGCGCAGGCAATGTATGCCGAAGAGGAGCTGCAACGGGGTGAACGACTTGTCATAGCCAAGAACAATTACTACTGGACCTCGCGCATCAAAGGGGCGCAATTCATTGCCAATGGGGAGATAGCCGAGGTGCAGCGCATCTTTGAGAGCGAGGAGCGCTACGGGCACCGCTTTGCCCGCGTCGAGCTGCGTCTGCCTGACTCCGGCCTGGAGCTGGAAGCCATGCTGCTGATGACCACTCTGAACTCCGACACCCCGTCGCTCTCCCGGGAGGAGCAGGAGAAGCTCTTCACCGATGTGCTGGCCGACAAGCAGGCACAGGGTATGGACTATTCGTCGGCGCTTTTCTCGCTGCGCACCGATCCTTACTACAATGCTCTGCAAGCCAAATATGCCTACTGTCTGACTTGCCATAAGGCGCAGGGCGGACAGTGGAAAAATGTGTATATCGACATGGCCGGGATAGCCTCCACCTCCTTCGACCTCGACTTCTACCGCTGGCTTTACACCGCTGTCACGCGCGCCACCACGCGTCTGTTTCTGATTAATCCCACCGTGCCTTTGTTGTGAGAGCCTGCGAGAAGGAACGCCTTTCCGGGGCTGGCTCCGTCTGCCGGGCTACCGGGGGGCTGAAGCCCCCCGGCTAACAATGGGAAGGCGCTCCGCGCCAGCAGCGTCGCGACCATATTTTTCCGCATACCCCTATCAATGGGAAGGAGCTCCGCACCAAGCATTTGCTTTCGAAGGACTTTGGACATACTCTCTGTACTTGTTTGTTTTACCGTATCTGAACTAATTGAGCACAAGAGTGTTAAAGGAGTATAGCCTATTGCGGAGAATCCGTTGTGCTCCTACGGTTCGGACGCGTGCCGCTTTCTAACATATAAATCCTCTACGCTATGAAAAACATACTTCCAGGCACTGCCACACTCCCGAATATTGAATTGGATTTCGGTATTCTTACCATATCCCGCGAGCGAATGCTTACGATTATTAACATGCTTAACCGCCTGCTGACCGGGCGCAGGTAACCTATGACTCCTACAGTCTCACTCCGTTCTCCATCGCTGCGGACGCTGCTCCCCATGGCTCTTATCATCGGTCTTGGGGCGGGGGCGGGCGCTTGGCTGCTTAAGTGGCTTTGTGCCCTGCTGAAGCGAGTGGCTTTCAGCGGGACAACGACCGAAGGACTGAACTGGCAGTTCGTGGTGTGGCCGGTGGTCGGTGTTGTGCTGACGGCCTTGGCTGCCCGCTATCTGTTTCGGCAGCAGGTGTCGAACGCTTGTGAGCGACTGACCGAAAAGCTGCGTGCCCGGAAGTTTCGCCTGTCTCCCAACATTATTTGGGAGACGATAGGGGGTTGTGCGCTGACCGTGGGGTTAGGGGCTTCGGCCGGAACAGAAAGCCCGATAGCCTATGGAGGCGCAGCCATTGGCACCTCTGTGGGGCGACTGTTCAGGGTGGACACCCCCACGTTGCGGCTGTTGATTGCCTGTGGCGCCGGGGCCGGCATCGCAGGCATATTCCGTTCCCCCATCGGGGGCTTTTTCTTTGTGCTTGAGATTCTGCGCATGGAGATGACCACCGTGCCGGTCATGGCGCTGGGCATCAGTTGCCTGACAGCAGCCCTCACCACCTATGTGCTGGCCGGCTTCGCGCCGGACATTGTCTATCTGAGCCCGGTGACCCCCTCTCCCTCAACTTATGGTGCAGTGATTCTGCTCGGGGTGCTGACAGGGTTGTATGCGCTATGGTATAACCTCAGCTCGCGGCACACCGTGAGGCTGCTTGGAGCCGTGCGCCACGCATGGATGAAGCCTGTCGGCTCCGGGCTTCTGCTTGGTCTTGCGGTGTTGCTGATGCCGGGCCTCTTCGGCGACGGTTATTCCATCATGACCTCCCTTTTGGCCTCCAGACCTGATGCTGTTCTTTCCTATGGACTCTTTGATACCACTGATTCGGCAGCTCCGTTGCTGAGTACTATTCTCGGAATGCTGGCCGTTAAGGGTGTGCTGGTGGCATTGGCAAATAACGGAGGTGGTGTGGCGGGCGATTTCTCCCCCACGCTTTTCGTTGGGTGCCTGGGTGGCTGGCTCTTCGCCTTCCTTTCCAACATGCTTTGCGGCACGCATCTTCCCCCCGGCACCTTTGCCTGCATCGGTATGGGAGCCGCTATGGCGGGGATTCTTCAGGCACCGTTGATGGCAATTTTCATTACCGTGGAGGCCACGCAGGCCTACACGCTGCTGCTCCCTGTGACCGTGGCCGCCCTGGCCGGGTTCACCACAGCACGAGGCCTTCCCGGTCAACTGAAAAAACTGCTGGCAAAATAGCAGAGGATTCAACTATTATTCTTAATTTTGCGGGTAATTAGACTGAAAAATGTCGTACACATCGAAGTTACACCTGAACATCGCCGCCCCCTGCCTGCTGCTGCTTGCGGCAGGTTGCTCCCGCACAGACTCATCGCAGGACTCGGCCGCCGCTCTGCCGACGGCGGACACGCTGCCGGTCGTGGCGGATGAAGAGCCGTTTATTGCCGACAATGACATAGGCATGACTGTGCGCTCCATGGCCAATACCATCAATATAGGGGAGCGTCTTGACTCAACGGAATATAATTTCGAGGGGGTGCTGACCGACGGCATCGGTATGCCGCTGTTCACTGACATGACCGGGATGCCGGGTCAATGGGAGGTGGAGGTGGTTGACTCGATGCGGGTGCGCATCCGCAATCTCGGCGCCGGGAATCTGCAACCTTTTCAGTTGATAGAATATCTCACTTCAAATCTTGGCGACAGTAATCATGAAATCCGGCTTGAGGAGGAGATGGACCAAGGAGAGTCCCACATCCTGCATTACCGCTACGGGCGCACGGCGCTTAGGGTGGAGATGCGGCCTCAACCGATTGGCGACACCGGCGAAGTAGCTCCGGTGATGGAGATAACCTTGTCGGCTGACACCATAACCACCTGACCCCGATGACTCTTAAGAAATTTACCGGCTACGTTGCCCTGCTCCCGATAATCGTAGCCGCATTGGCCGTCTTTCTGCATGTGCTGCATCAGCCGCTCACATGCGATGACGCATACTATGCCGAAGGCCTTTATCCGCACTACACGTTGCGGCGTGCCGTGGCCGGCGTCTGGCACTTTTGCAATGCACGGTTTGGAGACTTGACGAACTACATATGGCTCTATGCCCTTCCCCGTTGGGTGACAGCTACGCTTTGCGCAGGGATGATTCTGCTGATGTTTTATGCCTTCAGGCGATTGTGTGGCATAGGGCGAGGGCAGACAGCATTTTGGAGCCTGTGCATAGCGGTGATTTTTACGGTTTGCCCCTGGTGGGACAGCTTTTCTCTGATAGTTATACAGCTGAATTATACGTGGGCTATTGCTCTGGCGGCCACTACATTATGGCTCCTGTTCAGAAAGGAGATGCGTTCCCCTTGGTGGTTGATGTATGCTCCTGTGGCGTGTATCTCCGGTTTCGGTCATGAGATAGTGGGTATCCCAATGCTGTTGGGAGTCATAGCCTGGTGTCTTTGGACGATTAAAGCAACTCCTGTAACCCCTGTTAAAAAAGCAGTCATAGCTGCCGTGGCGCTCGGAGCGGTTATTTCCGTCAGCTCGCCATACTCTTATCATAGGATGTCCTCGCCGCTGCCTACACCTCACATGGAGGATCCGCTGTGGGCCATAATTCTGCCTACCTCGTTTATCGGTCTCCTCCTGATTGCTGACATCATTTGGTTCGCTATCTCTGACCGGGACAAGCTTCGCAGTCTCTGTCGCAGTCTGTGGCTCCCGCTGACCGTTATGGCTGTCGCCTCAATGGTATTCGTAGTGGTGAGCAACACGCGTGGACGAACCGGATGGGTCACTCAGTTTTTCGGTGTGGCAGCTTTGGCCGTTCAGCTCCTCAAATATCCTCCGCGCTTGCGAATTCCGGAGAAAGTGAGACTCCTCGGGGGACTTATGCTCTCCCTGCTCTTTGCCGCACAGTGGGGCGCAGTGATATATTGGCAACGGATAATAGACCTTGAAATCACACGCTGCCTGAATGAATACCGCGCAAATCCGACCGAGCCGGTCAGCGGCCCGATTCATTACACTCATAGCGACCTGCCGCCATACCTGATGTATAAAGTGGACCCCAATCCGCTCCACACCCCGTGGGGGAAGGAGGTGACAGAGAGAATCTATGGACGCCCGATTCTTATCCCTGAGAAATAAAATCATCCTGAAAGTTGCACAGTACAGATTTATTTTCTAACTTTGCCCTATCTATCAAAGCGTAACTATGTTTTTCTTAGAAACTGAAGTCATCTTAACTGATATTGTGCTTTTGCAAGATTGAGACTATGTAGTTTTTGACTCTTCACGCTTGGAAATGATTTAACAGGATTAGATGTAACGTCTGATTCACGTAAGACAAATTTATTCACTGAATGGCTTGGAACCGGAAGAGTCACACAAGCCGCCTAATGCATCACTTTTATGAAAATCACTAAGTATCTTCTGCTGCTTCTCACAGTGGCATTCGCCGGCGTAACATTTACTGCATGCGACGATGATGACAATGAATCTCTGAATCAGAACAGTATCTATGTGGGTTCTTGGTCAAATGCCTCATCCACACTGACACTCACTCCCGGCGGTGAATACACCATTACCAAGGGTGATGATGTGACTGTGACCGGCACCTACTACACCTCCAGCAATCCCTCCACCAGCAACACCCTTGCCTTCAAGGCTGCCGATGGCAAGTTCTCTGTCTGGACAATCAATAGCATCGATAATAATAGCTTCACGGCCACAATCACCGTATCTGCATATCCCGATTTTGACGATGAAAACCTTGTGACCGTGACCTACAACCGCGTGCAATAACCTCGCTGCCCGCTTCTCGGAAGAGGTTTCTGAATACCCCGCATGGAGGTGTTTTAGATTCCTCCGAAAGCAATGAATCCAGCCCCGGAAGAACTGCTCAATACATTGATAACCAATGATATAGAACAGTTCTTCCGGGGCTGGGTTGTTTTTGCGTGCTTGAGTGTGTCAAAATTCTTACTGAAGCAAACGCATGGCGCGGAGCGCCTATCCATGAGGGTGTGTCAAAATGTTAACCCGACGCTGATGGCGCGGAGCGCCTATCCTTTGTTAGCCGGGGGGCTTCAGCCCCCCGGTATGCATGTAGCGACGACCCAGCCCC
>CANSAP010000002.1 GCA_947644715.1 uncultured Bacteroidales bacterium | reverse complement strand
TTCGCAAACCCCTGTGTATCAGCAAAATAATTTTATGCTCTAAAACATCTTTTTTCGGCATGATTTTGTGCATACTCCCCTGTTTTCTTTGATTCACCTCGTAATCATGAGGACTTCCGACCAGGTTTTGAACCGACTTTTAGCGGATTTCGTCACCACGAAATGGAATATCAACGGAGGATTGAGGCTATTTTTTCCGGGGTGGAGAGGGGTAGATGGGGGTAAAGAGGGAGGCAAATGACTTGTTCGGACAGGCGGGAGGCTATGGGAAGATTGCCGGAGCGCCGTACGTCAGCGTAGGTTTCAAATTGATGTATGGCCGGAAAGAAGTAGCGACGGGGGTGGATGTCATGCGTCTTTAAGAGTGCGAAGATTTCATCGCGGGTGCGCGGTGACTCGGCCTCTACATATATTGGATAGTGAGAATAGTTATAGTCAACACTATCTGCCAAAGATGGCAAGCGGAGACCCGGAACGGATTTAAGAGCAAGGGTGTATGCGTTCCACAGTCGGGCGCGGGCATCAATTGCTTCATCCACCTTGCGGAGGTTAAGGAGTCCGTAAGCAGCCCGCAGTTCATCAAGTTTGGCATTTATCCCGATGCCATCAAGCGATGTTTCGCCTGTGATTCCGAAATTCCGCATGGTGTCCAACCGATGTTTCATCTCCGGGGTATGACATATGACCGCGCCACCTTCAATTGTATTAAAGACTTTTGTGGCATGAAAGCTGAGAGTGGAGAGGTCGCCCCACTCAAGAACCGAGTGTCCGTCAAGTTTCACGCCGAAGGCATGAGCTGCATCATAGATGACCGGCAGATGATAACGGAGAGAGAGCCGATGGAAGCCGGCCACATCGCATGGATATCCATAGACGTGCACGGGAAGTATGGCTCGGGTGCGGGGAGTAATCATGCGCTCCACTTCGTGGGGGGATAGTGTTCCGGTCACGGGGTCGACATCGGCGAAAACGGGGGTCAGCCCGAGCCATTTCAGAACACTGACCGTGGCGACAAACGTGTAGGGGGTGGTTATAACTTCCCCCTCGTTTATGCCGGCGGCTTTGAGTGCAAGCATGAGCGGGAGAGTGCCGTTGGCCATGACTGAGACGAAGGGCACATGAAGATACTTTGCCAACGCCTCTTCAAACTCACGCACGAAAGGGCCGTTGTTGGTCAGCTGTCGGGTGTTCCAGATGGTTTTCAGTTTTTCAACAAAATCGTCGAAATCGGGCAATATGGGGGAGGTCACTAACATACTTATATCTTAAATGAGGCGAGCCGTCTCAACCAAGGCATCCGGGCCAAGGCTGAACCTAATATATATATGCCTAATCCTGCGCAGAGCCCCAAGAGAATGGACAGCCACGCATTAGATACAAGCGCAGAGGCCCCGGCAGCCGCCAGTGCGCCAAGGAGTGTTAGGCATAGTGTAGGGAAAAGGAACCGGAATTGCAGGGTGATGCCGGATGCTGCATATCGGCCGGAGTACCACATATTAATAGGAAGGGCTATGAGCGAGTTCGCCAACATGCCGAGGCAGATTGCCTGCACTCCCATCGGAACAGTTACACACAGGATAGCCACGGTCAAAAACTTCTTGATTACTTCGAGGCGCAGGAAAAGATCCGAACGACCTACTACGTTCAATAGCATCAGGTTAAGAGCATGAACGGGATAAAGCATCGTTGCCAGACAGATGATGCGGAACAGTGGAGCGGCACTTTGCCACTGCTCGTTGAAGAGCGCTTCGAAGATTGAGCCGGAGAGCGCGGCCAAAATTGCCATTATCGGGAATATCACCCAGGCGCTCATTCCGAGCACTCTGAGAAACAGGATTTTACGGCGGGGCGCACTGTTTCCTGCGCGGCTTAACAGCGGGTACGCCACCCGATGAACCACTCCGGTGGCAGTGGAGGCCGGAAGCAGGGCGAATGAATTGGCCCGCCAGAAAAGACCGGTGATGCGCGGAGTGAAGAATTTGCCTATGAGCACCGGATAGATATTTGTCCAAAGGGTGTCAAGCAACGAGGCTCCCATCAGTTTCCACGAGAAGCCGAGCAGTCCGCGAGCCTCGGTGCGCGAGAACACCCATCCTGACTTCCAAGGACTGACAATCCAAAGGAGCATGGAGCGGATGCCCCACATGGAGACTTGCTGCCAGGCGAGCGCCCACACGCCACAACCCATCCGGGCGAGCGCCAAGCCTAATGCACCGGAAATCAGGACAGCGGAGGCCGACACCTTAAAAAGGAGGTCGAACCGCATATCGGAGGTCAGGCGCGCGGTTTGCACAACGCAGAGCGCATTGAGCGGTACTGCCAGGCAAATCACCTGCATCAACGGACACAACTCCGGCTCGCCATAAAACCGAGCCACCCAGGGGGCTGCGGCAAACAACAAAACGTAAGCCGCCAGCCCGACCGAGACATTCAGCAACAGAGCTGTGCTCTCCTCCTGCGGCCGGCGCTCAGGGCGCCTCACAAGAGCTTGCGTCATGCCTGAATCCACGCAGATGCAGGCGATTGCGATGAACACCTGCAACATCGCTACCAATCCGAACTCCTTCGGGGCGAGGAAGCGGGCCATTATAATTGACACCACAAAACTCACACCCGAAGAGCCGAAGCTCTCCAGGGCACTCCAAGCCATTCCCCGGGCTGCGCGATGCCCGAGAGAGCCGGCAATTCTACGCGAGGGTCGAGATGCGGGCAATGTATTTGCCTATAATATCAAATTCGAGATTCACCTTGGTGCCCGGCTCAATGCGGCAGAAATTGGTGTGGTCATGAGTGTAAGGAATTATGGCTACCGAGAAGGTGTTTTCGGTGGGGTCGCAGACCGTCAGGCTCACACCGTTCACCGTCACCGAACCCTTGTCGACAGTCACGTATCCACGGCGGGCGAGGTCTCGATTAAAGTCATAGCGGAAAGTGTAGCGCCAGCTACCCTCTTCACTTACCACGGAAGTGCAGATTGCCGTGGTGTCTACATGTCCCTGTACAATATGGCCATCCAAGCGGGCGTCCAACTTCATCGAACGCTCAAGGTTCACCAAATCACCCGGCTTCAGCTCTCCCAAATTCGAGCGCAACAAGGTTTCGCGGATAGCCGTCACAGTGTAAGTGCCATCACCGGGAAGCTCCACTACAGTCAGGCAGACGCCATTATGCGCCACTGACTGGTCAATCTTCAATTCATCAGCAAAGCTGCACTTGAGGGTGATATGCAGATTATCCTTGTCCTGACGCAGGGCTACCACCTGCGCCGCTTCTTCTACTATGCCTGAAAACATATTCTTGATAAGAGTGTGTTTTGATTGAAACCGAATTTAACTTTTGAGTCTGTTTGAATCATTCTGGATTTCAATCCAAACACACTCTAAGCGTGAATTAATCTGTTAAAGAGAGTGCAGCAGATCCATTTATCGAAACTACGCTTCAATCTCTTATTTCTTGCAAAGTTAGTACTTTTTTGGTAATTTTGGCGATTGAATCCACAAAACTTCCCGCTATGACCAGGAGCATCCCCCTTCCCCCCATAAGCTCCGGGGCTTCCACCCCCGCCTTTCCGGCCACGAAACAGCTCACTATTGTAGGCGCCAGCGGTGCCGGCAAGACCCGCTTCATGCGTTGCCTGGTGAAGAATGCAGGCGACAAAGCCTTTGTACTCTCGCCGCTCGGCACCGTAAAAGGCACCGGGGCTGACAGCTCCATCCAAGCGCTTTACGAGCAGCACCATTCCGGCCACTTTCCCCTGGACGGACAGCTTGAGACGGACCTTGACCGTCTGGCCGCCATGCTCATGCATGACGAGTTTACTTATCTGCTCTCAGTAAAAAGCTCGCGGCTGATGGGCAACCGCAAGGCTCATTTCGAGCCTACACGCCTCGACACGCTGGTCGATGTGTGGCAGCGAATCTTCCCTGACAATCAAGTGATGCGCCAGCAGGGGCAGCTATTGTTCAGCACCGGCAGCGGCGAAGGGCTCGTGTCAGCCATGAAGCTCAGCAGCGGCGAGCGCACCGTGCTATATTACGTAGCAGCTCTGCTCTACGCTCCCGAGGGAGCGATGGTCTTTGTCGATGAACCCTCTATGTTCCTGCATCCATCTTTGCTCCAGCCCCTTTGGAATGCGGTGGAGGGGCTGCGGCCGGACTGCACTTTCGTCTATAACACTTCTGACACAGAGTTCCTTGCCTCGCGCACCTCGAACGTCTGCATCTGGGTGCGCAACTATAATGCGGAGGCTCACACCTGGGACTATTCTCTGCTCGCCCCCGGCTCCCTGCCTGACGACCTCTTCATCACGCTTATGGGGTCGCGGCGTCCGGTTCTGTTCATCGAGGGTGATGCCACCCACAGTATTGACTCCAAGCTATATCCGCTGATTTTCCCTGACTGCATTGTGCGCCCGCTGGGATCCTGCAATAAGGTCATTGAGGCCACCCGCTCTTTCAGCGATCTGAGCCCCATGCACCACCTGGAGAGTCATGGCATCGTGGATCGCGACCGTCGCACCGAGCATGAAGTCAAATACCTGCGCAGCAAGCATATAATGGTGCCTGAAGTGGCTGAAATCGAAAACATCTTCCTGCTTGAGCAGGTGATTCGCATCATGGCCCGCAGGCGAAAGAAAAATGTGGAGAGGGTCGTGAATCGCGTCCGGCACTCCATCATACGCATGTTTGCCTCACACCACCGCGAGCAGGTTCTTCAGCACGTGCGCCACAAGATGAAACGTGACCTCGAGTGCCGGGCAGACGCACGGGTTAACAGTATAGACGCGCTTGAAAAGCATCTGCACGCGCTCCCCTCCTCAATTGATGTGCGCTCGCATTACAACCGCCTTATCACAGAATTCAAGCAGATGATTGACTCTCGAGACTATGCAGGGATACTGCGTGTCTTCAACCATAAGCCTATGCTCCCCGAGAGCGGAGTGGTGCAACTGCTTGGATATAAGAGTAAAGATGAATATATCTCCTCCGTGCTCGACACTCTGAAGAGCGACACTCAGGATGCAGCCGAGCTCCGCGCCTCCATTCTCGACTGCTTCCTTGTTACGGAGAAAGCCGTGCAATCATAAGAGGGTATCTAAGAGTGTGTCTAACAGTTTATAAGTTCCTTTAACCAACTTTAATCGGATTGCAGTCGTTAGACTAACAGGCTGGCTATCCGATTGTTTCGTTATGCCTGCATCTTTCTTTTATTACTAAAGTCCTCTTGACATCACTGCTGAGGAACTAAACATATATAAGCTCTAATAGATTATGGAATTCACTCTGAAACAGCGTCTTCTTTCACTTCAGTCTTACATGATGAGTTTTGCCATCCGCCTGACCGGCAACCGCGACAAAGCCTCTGACCTCTTGCAGGAGACCACCCTTAAAGTACTTGATAATCAAGGGAAATATTCCGACAATGTTAACTTCTCGGGATGGGTGCTCACCATCATGCGCAACATCTTTATCAACAATTATCGGAAGAGAGTGCGCTACAACACGGTGTTTGATGACACTGAGGAGCTCTCCCATCTCAACCAATCGCAGGAATCCGGCCTGCAGTCCCCTGAAGAGACGGTGGCCGTGCATGAAATCATGCAGGTGCTCAACGAGTTATCAGCCTTTTATCGGGAGCCGTTCACACTTTACGTCAAAGGCTACAAATATGTCGAGATATCGCGCCTCATGCACCTTCCTATCGGCACGGTTAAGAGCCGCATCTTCTTTGCTCGCCGCATCCTGCGCGACCGTCTAAGCGTCTATCGCACACAGGATTAAGAGTGTGTCTAAAGCTCCACGACTCACTTCTTGCCTCTCAGCAGTTCGGGGCGCAGACGCATGGTGCGCTCCAACGCCTGCTCCTGCTTCCATGCATCAATGCGCGCCTGATGGCCGCTGAGCAGCACTTCCGGCACCTTCCAGCCCTTATACTCCGCCGGCCGGGTGTAGACCGGGGCCTCCAGAATGCTATCCTGAAACGAATCAGAGAGTGCGCTCTGCTCATCGCCAATCACGCCCGGAATCAAGCGGACAATTGAATCGGCAATCACGGCCGCCGGCAGTTCGCCTCCGGTCAAGACATAATCGCCTATTGAAATCTCTCGGGTCACGATATGCTCGCGTATGCGATAATCCACACCCTTATAGTGTCCGCACAGAATAATCAGGTTCTCGGCCATCGAAAGCGAATTGGCCATGGGCTGAGAAAGAATTTCGCCATCAGGACTGGTAAAAATCACATCGTCGTAGTCACGTTCAGCCTTAAGTGCCGACACACAGCGGTCAACCGGCTCAATCTGCATGACCATACCGGCCTCTCCTCCAAAGGGATAATCGTCCACTTTGCGGTGCTTATTGAGCGTGTAATCACGCAGATTATGCACCACAATCTCCGCCAGGCCTTTGTCCTGCGCGCGCTTGAGAATGGAACATGTCAGAGGACCCTGAAGCATTTCAGGCATTACTGTGATTATATCGATTCGCATAAATGGCTTAGAGTGTATCTAAAAATATATATTAAGAGGACAGCCCCGCCGGGGCTGCTTCCGCCCGTTGGTCTACCGGGGGGCTGAAGCCCCGGCTATCAGAGGATAGGAGCTCCGTGCCATGCATTTGCTTCCGGCGGAATTTTGACACTTCCTCGACTGCAAAATTACAAAAAAAGCCTGTCCTGCACAAACTCTCACATCAGCTTCCGGCTCTTAACATGATTTAACAATACTTTCATCAATCACCCCGCTTATTATCCGTATCTTTGTTTAATATTACCAACCGAATATAACGATGACAAAACTTAAGTCACTACCCCTCTTTGCTCTCTGCGCTCTGCTCTTTTGCGCGCTCTGCTCCTGCAGCGGCTATGACAGCAAGAAGGCCGAAAAGCTCATTGATAAATATGAGGACAAGGGGCGATTGAACCGCGAGGAATATGCCGAGGCGGTCGACATGTGCAGCTTCGCCATGGAGGATGCGCTCAAAGAGTTTCGCTCTTTGGCCGAAAAGTCAGAAAAAATGAATGCGGATGAGTTTGAAGAAGCTTCCGCTGAAACCGCTGACCGACTCAATGACAAATTTGAGTATATGGAAGAATTGTCAACGATTCTCTATAACGCGACCAAAGAGCAGATGGGTTCCGAGACCTACGATAAATGGCAGAAAGCCAATGACCGTTTCAACTCAGAGGCCGACCGCATATATAACCAAGCTCAAAAGAAACTTAACAACTGAATAAAATGAAGAAACTGACATTTCTCATGCTCGCACTAATGAGCATTTTCATCACTGCCTGCAACGAGGATGCTGAAAAAGATGACAGCATCATCGCCCAGCAGCTCGTGGGCAGATGGATGCTGACCTTCACCAGCGACAACACCGCCAACGAGATCTACTATTCCTTCTCCGCCGACTCAAAGTTCCGCTACAATTCCGCAGCAGTGAAAGAGGGTGACACCAACATCAAGTCAGCCACAATTGATGGCACTTGGAAAGTATATAAAGGTGTGCTCCAGCTCAAGTATGACCTTGACTCATTCACCTCTGCCGGTCTCACCGAGGCTGAAAAGCAGGCTATGTATGATGGCTTCTATCAGTCAAACCTTCTGCTCGCCGACATGGAAGCAGCCGGCAACGCCTATGGCTTCGCTGTTACTTTTGGCAAAAACGGCAACACCGACACGATGCGCATGTCTTCCGTGAACGGTCTCTTCACCCGCGTAAGCTACTGATTTTTCACCCCATAAACAAGCTGACCGCCCGGCACACTGATGCGCCGGGCGGTCATTGTTATCTGTTGTCTTACTTCGTCAATTCTGAGGAGAAGAGCAGGGCTGCTTAACGGTAGTCAGCAAGCATGGTGCGGAGCTGACGGCGAGTGGTGAAGATGCGGCTCTTCACTGTGCCCATCGGCAGAGAAAGCTTCTCTGCAATTTCTTCGTACTTGTAGCCGGCCACGTGCATCTGGAACGGCTGGCGGAACTCTTCGGGGAGTTCGGAGATTACGCGGCTGATTTCGGCCACTGCATAAGAACCGTCGGGATTCTCATAAGCCTCAGGCTGCGCGGAATTCAGGTGGAAGAGGTTCTCAGTAGTATCGGTCACTGTGTTCTCACGCACCTGACGACGATAGTTGTTGATGAAAATGTTGCGCATGATGGTGAAGAGCCATCCCTTGAAGTTTACGTTTTCCGCAAACTTATCCTCGCTGTCGAGAGCCTTCAGGGTAGTGTCCTGCACGAGGTCTGAAGCGCGGTCATGGTCGGAGGTCAACTTATACGCAAAGCTCATCAGGTTGCTTTGAAGTCCGATTACACGTGAGATGAATGACGAAGTCTGTGACATAGTTCTTAGTGGTTGCGAATCTGCCGGAGCAGGTTCTGAGGTGATTATTAAGGATGGGTTACATCCGGTGACTTTGCCGGGATGTCGTGTCTATGACTTTCCGACGATGCAAAGTTACTGACGATAATCTCCTGCACCAAAAAAAACGTGTGAAATAAATGTTACATCTTTTGCAACATCATTAATCACCTGATTACATGCACATTACCTTCATCACCACAAAAAAACATTTCAGGATAATTTGAAATTAATCGGGAGAGTGACCGTCTCCTCCACAGGATTGTCGGCATCATCTTTGGCAGGCAACCATTCAGGCATAGCCTTCACCAGGCGGATTGCCTCTTCCTCCAGGTCGGGATCCACCGGACGCAGAATCTGAGGCTTCGAGAGGGTGCCGTCGGTGAGCACCGTGAACTGCACTATCACGCGCCCCTCAATTCCGTTTTCAGCCGCAGCCAAGGGATAGCGCAGATTCTTAATCAGGTATTCCACCAAGGCCGCATCGCCACCATTATAAGAAGGAGGTGTGGCTGCTGCGGCGCCCAAAGCGGCCACTGAGAGGGCGAGAGTCAAAAAAAGTTTCTTCATTTTGATTTGAGTTGATAATATTAACCAAGAGTGTCTAATGCGAAGATTCACACAGCTCGTCGAGCAAGCCTGCGCAGGCATCTTCCAGCAGGTCGAGCACCAGCTCGAAGCCCGACGCACCTTCATAATAAGGGTCAGGCACCGAGTAATAATATGGATGCTGCCGGCAAGAGTCAATCATCTTTACCACCTTAGCCTCCTGCTCCACAGTGGGTGCGAGGCGGCGGAGAGTCGAGAAATTACTGTCGTCCATGGCTACAATGAGATCAAAATCCTCAAAATCGCTCTCATGCACAGGACGCGAGCGATGCGTCAGATTGTAGCCGCGCCGGGCAGCATGCACACGCATACGCTTGTCAGGCAGCTCCCCGGCATGGCCGCCGTAGGTTCCCGCCGAGTCCAGCTCAAAACAGTCGGAAAGCCCCCGCTCATCAATCAGTCGTTGCATAACTCCCTGCGCGGCCGGAGAGCGGCAAATGTTTCCGAGGCAAACGAAAAGAATTTTCATATCCTTGAGTGTTATATGGGTACAAAGGTATCAATTTTCGGATAGATACGCAATTTGCAGCACTTTTTTTTGCTGTTGCGCATTTTATTTCCTAACTTTGGACTTTGGAACTCAACCGAAACTATTCTCGGCTATCTGCCGGTGCAACTATGATGCAACTATATGGAAAAGAAACTCTCAATACTTCGCTCTGACCCTTGGCTGGAGCCATATGCGCCCGCCATCGAGGGGCGCCACGAGGATGCTTTGCGCAAACTCGCCGAACTGACTGCCGCCACTGACGGCTCTCTCTCTGACTTTGCCAACGCTCACAAATACTTCGGTCTGCATCGCGGCCCGCGCGGCTCATGGATTTTCCGTGAGTTCGCCCCCAATGCCTCGGAAATTTTCCTCATCGGCGACTTCAACGGCTGGCAACCCTCTGCGAAGTATGCCCTCCAAAACATCGGCGGAGGGACATGGGAGCTGAAACTTCCCGCCAAAGCTCTCAAGAATGGAGAATTCTTCAAGATGCTCGTGCGCTGGCCCGGCGGCGAGGGGGAGCGGATTCCCGCCTATGCTACTCGCGTTGTGCAGGACCCGCAAACCCACCTCTTCTCGGCTCAGGTCTACGCCCCGGAGAAGCCTTATCAGTTCAAAGTCAAGAACTTCAAGCCCGATGTCAAGCCCCTGCTCATCTATGAATGCCACATAGGCATGGCTCAGGAAACGGAGGGGGTAGGCACCTACGACGAGTTCCGTCGCCTCGTGCTCCCGCGCATTGCCAAGGATGGTTATAACGCTATTCAGATTATGGCCATTCAGGAGCATCCCTACTATGGATCGTTCGGCTATCACGTAAGCTCCTTCTTCGCTGCCTCCTCCCGCTTCGGCACCCCCGAGCAGCTCAAGGAGCTGATTGATGAGGCTCACTCCATGGGCATCGCTGTCATTATGGACATCGTGCACTCTCACGCCGTCAAGAATGAGGCCGAGGGTTTGGCACGCCTCGACGGCAACCGCGACCTTTATTTCTACCCAGGCAACCGCGGAGAGCACCCGGCCTGGGACAGCCTCTGCTTCGATTACGGCAAGAACTCCGTGCTCCATTTCCTCCTCTCCAACTGCAAATACTGGCTTGAGGAATTCAAGTTCGACGGATTCCGTTTCGACGGTGTCACCTCCATGCTCTATTACGACCATGGACTCGGCAAGGCCTTCGGCTCCTACGGTGATTACTATGACGGCGGCCAGGACACTAACGCCATCACATATCTCTCACTGGCCAACCTGCTTATCCATCAGGTGAACCCGCGCGCAATCACTATTGCCGAAGAAATGAGCGGCATGCCGGGACTGGCTGTCAAGTTTGAGGATGGGGGCATCGGCTTCGACTATCGTATGGCCATGGGCATCCCTGACTATTGGATTAAGATGATTAAGGAGAAGAAGGATGAGGACTGGCACCCCACCTCAATCTTCTGGGAACTGACCAACCGTCGTGCCGACGAAAAGACTATCTCCTACTGCGAGAGCCATGACCAAGCTCTCGTGGGCGACAAGACAATCATTTTCCGCCTGATTGACAAGGAGATGTATTGGCACATGATGGTGGACGACAATAACTACACGGTGGAGCGCGGCATGGCTCTCCACAAGATGATTCGCCTCGTGACGCTGGCCACTATCAATGGCGGCTACCTCAACTTCATGGGCAACGAATGGGGGCATCCGGAATGGATTGACTTCCCGCGCGAAGGGAACGGTTGGGGCTACAAGTATGCCCGCCGCCAGTGGAGCCTCGTGGATAGAGAGGATCTTAAATACAAGTATCTCAACCGCTTTGACAACGCTATGGTGGAGGCCGTCTCCGAGTGTTTTGACTTCCAGGCCAAGCCGGTCGAAAAGCTCTGGGAGAAGGATGATGACCAAGTGCTGGCGTTCATGCGCGGCGACCTCCTGTTCGTCTTCAATTTCTCTCCCAACAAATCATTCCCCGACTATGGCTTCCTTGCCCCCGAGGGTGAATATGAGGTGCTGATTGACTCCGATGCCAAGTGCTTCGGTGGCTACGGCAACGTTGACACCTCAGTCAACCACTTCACCACCCCCGACAACCTGTATAAACCGGCAGGAAAGGGTTGGCTGAAAATGTATCTGCCCGCACGCACCGCCCAGGTGCTTCGTAAGGTCAAGCCCAAGCGTGCGCCCCGCAAGTCAGCAAGCAAGAAATGACCGCACTTCCTCTTCCCTCATTTAACATTACCCGCAGAGCAGCTCTGTGGGTGATGTTGCTTTGTGCCGTTGCCTGCGGACTGATGCAATACTTCACTCCCTGGCAACTTGATGACCTCGGCTATGGCCACGCCTGCCGGGAGGCTATGTTAGGCGGTCCGCCATCCGTAAGCTGGAGCGACGGCGTAGCCTGGTTCAAAATGCATTGGGCCACAATCAACGGACGCTTCGGCGACAAACTTATGCTTTGGATGCTCGGCGACCTGCCGAAATGGGGCATAGCCTGCGGTGCCGGTCTCTGCTGCCTTTCGCTGTTTTGGTTTGCATCAATGCTGGCATTCGGTTCCGTCAGGCGGCATCCGGTTCGCTCGGTCATACTCACAGCGATACTCAATTGCCTCCTTCCCTGGGCCGGCTACATTTTCTTTGCCAGCATGTTCCTGAACTATGGAGCCGGTGCGGCCATAACCGCCATAGCCGTCTATCTCTTTATTCGCACACCGCAACGAGTGGCTTCCCCCCGGCTCCTACCCCTCATCTTCCTTGTTGCACTCATGGCGGGATGGTGGCATGAAATTTACTGTGTCCCGGCCCTGTGCGGCATGGTGGTGTTCATGCTCATGCCCGGCGTCAAGATTGACAAAGTCAGGCTTACGGTCTTCGTGGCCACAGTCCTCGCCCTGGTTCTCATTCTTTCGGCACCCGGATTCTGGACCCGGCGCGCCATGACCCCGGTAACCCCGGAAGCGGTCGGACTGCTAACGATTGCCAAGAGCATCTCGGTAAACATTCTCATTGTGCCTCTCACCCCGGCTATATTTCTCATTCCCTCGTGGCGCCGCCGCTTCTCTCCGCTTCAGAAAGCCTCCGCCCTATTTGCCTGCACGGTGCTCGCGGCCACAACCTTTATCTACATCGTCTCAATGCATGAGCACAGAGTCTTTTGGTATGCGGGCACAATCGTAATGCCGGTGCTATGCATGCTCGCCGCCCCGCTGTTCGGATTTCTCTCTGCCGGAATCAAGCGTCTTTGCTCGTGGGGATGCATCCTCTTCCTCATCGCACACTACGTGCCCACCATCCTCCTCCAGCGCTCATTGAATTCTGAGTACCAAGAGATTATCTCGGCCTATCGGCAATCCCCCGACGGGGTGGTGTTCTACGACTTCCATGGTCGCAACTTCGGCCCTTGGATTACGCTGCGCAAAGCCCGCGTATGCGCCTTTAACTATGAGATGCGCGCACCCCTCCCCTTCTATCGCAACGACCTGACTCGCCTCTCACTCGTGCCCACCATCCTGCGCGACTTCGACCCGAGCCTCTTCTCCGCCCCGGCACAAACCATCGTATATAAGGGATGCGTCGTCAGCAACGACTCCTCGCTGCGAGACTCCACGGAGGTAATATTCGTCAGATTCACCTTCTCCGACGGCCACACCGATATCTTTCCTACCACCATAAATGGCTTCAAAGCAGCCGACGGCTCCGAGATTTTCTACCTTGAGCCTGACGAGCGGCACACGGGTGGACGAACCATTATCAGTGCCTCTCTCGAATAATTTGCAGTTGAATATGAAACCCTCTTTCACCCATTCAATTAACCGGGCACTCTACCCCTCTGCGCTGACCCTGCTTCTGCTGAGCGCGCTTTTCTGCGGCCTGATGCAATGGTTAACCCCCTACCAGATGGATGACCTTGCTTATGGCGAGCACTATAAAGCCGCCATGCAGGGTGCAGCTCCCGGCGCAAGTTGGAGCGACGGAGTGGAATTCATCAAATGGCATTGGCAAGAAATAAACGGGCGATTGGGTGACAAACTCATGCTTTGGGTGCTGACCGATATTCCCAAGTGGTTCTTCGGATGCATAGCCGGGCTGGCCTCACTCTGCATTTTCCTGTTCGGAAGCCGCGTGGCCTTTGGCTCCGTGCGTGCCCGCCCGCTGTGCAGTATCATGCTGACCGGCATGTTTACTGTTTTCCTTCCCTGGGCCGGCTATATGTTTGTCACAAACATGTTTCTGAACTACGGCCTTGGCTCAGCCTTCGCAATCATAGTCCTGTGGTTATTCGTGCGCACACCCCGGCTGCCGGCTCCGAAATGGCTCATCTACCCCGCGCTCTTCCTGCTCGCGACGATTGCCTCGGGATGGCATGAGGCTTACAGTGTGCCGATGCTCCCCGCCATGTGCGTCTTCATGCTGATAATGCGTCGGCAAAATCCCGCTGTCCGCTGGTGGTTGTTGGCGGGAACCTTTGCCGGCCTTCTGCTGATTCTCTCTGCTCCCGGATTCTGGCATCGCCTGGATAGCAGCAATCCCTTCCTGATATGTTGGGAGGGATATAAAATTCCGGGCATACTGAAAGGTTTGAATATCCTCATTCTGCTTCCGTTGCTACTTCTGTTAGCCCTTAGACGCCGCACAATAATAACCCGTAGTTCAATCGCTCTCTTCTCTATGGGATTGACGATTATAGCGGGAGCACTGGTTATATATTTCAATTCCATGTATGTACTCCGCGTTTTCTGGTATGCCGACGTTCTGGTCTTCCCTATCCTTGCGCTATTCGGAGCAGAGCTTTGTTCTCCTATGAAAGCATCGCTCAAGCAAACTGTCGTTCTGCTGACTACAATAGGGATGGTTATTCACTACATGGTGTGCATCTCATGGCAGCAGATGCTGACCCGCGAGCATGGCGAGATTGTGGAGGCTTACGAACGCTCAGCCGACGGTGTGGTGTTTCATGACTTCCATGGCCGCTACTTCGGTCCGCTGCCTGCTTTGAGAAAAGCTCGTATCTTCGCGTTTTCTTATGACATGCGCCAATACCTGACTCCCTATCATCGCTCTGACTGGGCATACCTTTCCTTGGTTCCGGTGGAATTGCGCGACATAGAATCCGAAGCGTTCGATGCCCCCGCCCAAATGAAATATTACCGAGGCTATGCCGTGAGCAATGACTCCACTATTGATAATGTCAATGAGCGGGTTCAATACTTCCGGTTCCGGAGCGAACAGGGGAAGGAAATGTATCTGCCCACTATCGTGAACCCCTTCAGAGGCAAGGATGGCAAGCGATATTTCTATCTGGAGCCTGACGAAAGGCAGGCCGGCGGCGTTAAGTTAGTCTCCGTAGAAAAGGGCTGAGGAAGTATCAAAATAGGAATTAGGGAAAAAATACCCGGTGAGGGTTTGGTTTTGTCAGAAGGGAGGATGGCTGTGCCTCCTCGTTTAATCATCTATTGAGCCTGCTCATCCGGCAAGACCTCTACACTAACAAGCTCAATCTTAGTGGCGGTCATGCGCAGTATCTCGAAACGGAAATGATTGATTACAAAGGTGTCTCCCTGCTTCGGAAGAGCCTCCAGATTGTGGAGAATGAACCCGGCAATCGTATGGTAATCCTCACTCTCGCGCATGTCAATATCAAACTCCTCATTAATTGCCTGAATCTCCGCACGTCCGGAGAATTCATAACACCCCGGAGCCGTCTGACGCGCCACCAGACGGTTGCGGTCATGCTCATCCTCAATCTCGCCGAAGATTTCCTCCACAAGGTCTTCAAGAGTAACGAGACCGGCAGTTCCCCCGAATTCGTCGACCACTATTGCCATCGACTTTTTTTCGCTCATCAGGCGATGCATCATTTTGTTGGCAAGCATGGTCTCAGGAGTGAAAATCACAGGCTTCAGGCAATTCTTCCAATCAACCTCCGTGTTAAACAGCTCACTCACATGAATATAGCCGAGCACCTCGTCTATATCATCCCTATACACTACTATCTTCGACAATCCGGTGGTGATGAACGTCTGCACGAGCTGCGCACGGGTGGTCCCTTCAATATTCACAGCCACAATCTCATTGCGGGGAATCATGCAGTCATGGATATGCGTATCCTTGAAATCCAGAGCATTACGGAAAATCTTAACCTCATTCTCGACATTCTCACCCTCCTTCTTGTCCTCGATGGCCTGCTGCACGAAATGGTCAATCTGATCCATTGTCAGACGGGTGTTGTCGCTCCTCTCCTCGCGGATGCCGAACAGGCGCATCAGGCCGCGCGAGAGAGCCGACGTGAACAGGCTGACCGGATAGAGCAGTATGTAAATCAGATACACCGGAAGCGCTATGGCCTTAAGCATGGCATTCGGATTGATGCGGAACAGGGTCTTGGGCAGGAACTCTCCGGCAATCAGTATTATTCCGGTGGAAATCAGCGTGTTGCAGATGAGCACCAAGGCCTCTGAGGCAAATATCTCCTCAAGCCAGGGATTGATTATCAGCGAGATAGCAATACCGTAAATAACCAGCACCACATTATTTCCCACCAAGATGGTGGAGATGAACATATCCTGATGGCGCGTGAATCCGCCGATAATTCTGCTGATAAGTCCCCCCTGGCGCTCGTCAATGCCGATGCGCACTTTGCTTGACTGCACGAAAGCTATCTCTGTGCCGGAGAAAAGGCCGGAAAGCAGAATGGCTATTAGGGTTATGATTATGGCTAATGTAATACTCATGTCGGAACAAATCTGTTATTGAGGAGTCTGGGCTGCCTGCGCAGCGACACCAGGAACCATGCCGGGCACAGCTCCGGCGGGAACGGGCATTGCGCCGGGGTCGGCACCACCCGAAAGCTTCGATTGGTCATAAGGGAGCACAGCCGTCGGCTTACGCAGTATGTAGGAAGTGAGGCGACCGCTCGGCGACGTGTAGCCCTCGAAGCCGTAGCCCTCTATTATCTTGTCGGGCTGTTCGATATGTATGAATGAATCGGAATAAACCATCTGGCGCTGCTGATCCCAGGTGAGTTGCTGGGTGAGAATCAGCAGGCGGGGCGACTCCTTGAACTCAACGTTGCCGAACAAGCGCCACTGCTGCTGCAAGCGGTCGTTGATGGCGGAGTCGCAGGCCACGGTAAAGACCGTGTGCATCTTCTCGTCAAATTTCTCAAGAAACGGGCCTCCGGGCAGAATCCATAGCGGGGTGTCGATATTATCATACACCAGCCAAAGCGGACAGACAAGCCTGTACTGCGGTTTGCCGGAGTCTGAAATAATGGTCATCACGTTGCGCGTGGTCATCGTGGGCATACCCTTGGGATTGATGCCCGCCACCTCCAACGGCTCTTCACGACGGCAGGCACTCCCCGCCGAAGCAAGAAGTGCCAGCAAGCCCACAAGAGCCGGTAAAACTCTCAGCGACAACTTGTTATCTAATCTTGCGCTGCCAGAACCAGAGCTCATTGAAATTAAGGCCGAGAGTTATGTTGAAATAATTCTCTGAAATAAGTTTCTGCGGAGAGGCCTGACGGTGAATCCACTCGAAGCCGAGATTCACGATTGTCTTGCCCTCGATGGTGGGAATGCCCACACCGCAGGAGATGCCGTAATCCTTGACCTCATTGCCGCCGATGTTCAGATAGTCGCGGGTGTAATGAGCACCAAGGCGCCAGGTGAGACGCTGGAAATAGTTGCCGCGCACACGAGGCGTGTATTCACCACCCACGGCAAAGCGCAGACGGTCGTTGAAGTTCTGACCTGACAATACCTCCTGCCCCTCTTCATTATACATGGCTGAGAAGGGAGCCTTGCTCCACTGCTGCCAGCCAAAGTCTGCCTCAACCATGATATGTGAAGCGCGGTCTCGCTGCCAGTTGATACCGACGCCGATAGCATTCGGACGATAATACTTTCCGTTCATCTTCGCAAAGCTCACGGTGTCAGCTTTGGAGTCAGCCGTAATATCCCAATAGTCCACCCAGGTGTCGCCGCGAAGCGATTTCTTTGGAGTATAGACGGCACCTAAGGTAACCCTGTGGAACTTGGCGGGGATAAATGTGTACTGCGCACCGACAGTCACATTCCAGTCTCGCACCTGCATAACATGCTCAAACAGAGTCTGGTTGCTGCCGACGTAGGCATACACATCGTTGATGATATTACCGAAGTCATAGCTGACATTCACACCAACCGAGAAGCCTTTCCAGCGGCCTGAGAAGCCGGCGTAGGCCTGAGTGATGCCACCGCTGCCCTGATTCGAGAGATTGCCGTTAACAACTTCATCGCCGAAGGTATAGCCTACCGAGGTGTAAGGAATCAAGCCTACAGAAGCACCGAAATTCTTACCGATAGGGAATTGCATCTGGAGGTAATCCAAGCCGCCACCCTTGCTGTTTGCCTTATTGGTGGTGCCGTCAATGGTCTCGCTGCGGTTGTTGAAACTGAAGTCAGCACCTATGTCCCACAGGAAGGTCAGTGAGTCGATGGAGGCATATGAGGCCGGGTTCATGGCGTTGATTTGGCGCGTGGCACGCATGGCGTAGCCCACACCACCCATCTGGCGCTGCGTGGCCGTAGCTCCGTCGCGCAGCAGGCCGTAGCCATACATCGAATAGGGTGAAGTCGTATTTTGACCCGAAGCGGGCAGAAGCACGCCCAGGCAGAGAAGCAGAGAGAGAAATAAGTGTTTATATGCGTTCATTATATTGAAGTATCTTAAGTAAGCCGGTCATGACTGCATGGTCAAGCCGCAGATAGGGCAGCAACAATTCATCCATGAGTGTGCAGAGCAGCGGAGCGTCGCCACCGGTGATAACCAATTGATGGCTGCCGGTGCTTTGTACCGCCACCAATCGATAGGAAAGCAGAACCTCGCCGACGATGCCCTGAAGCACTCCGCAGCGCAAAGCCGTCGACGTGGAGTTGCCAAAACAATTCTCCGGCACTTCATCAGCCGACTCAAGCGGCAGCGCGGCCGAATAATCATGCATGGCCTTGAAGCGCATGGCTATGCCGGGAGAGATATTGCCCCCGGTGAAGGTGTTGCCTTTCACGACATCGAGCGTCACACATGTGCCGGCATCAACCACAAGCAGATGCGCCTGCTGACAGGCGTCCCGCGCTCCGACGGCCGCTGCAATCCGGTCAGCGCCAAGCGTTTCCGGAGTGGCATAGTCAATCTCCATCGGGAGCGGAGTGGAGTGAGTCAGCACAAGGCAACCCTCCGGCAGCAACCGTTCGAGCGACTCCACAAGGCGGGTGTCAACCCCGGCGGTGCTCGCGTAAATCGCGCTCTGCACCTTCAGCCTGTCAGCCATCTCAAGCAGAGAATCATAGTCCATGCCGCTCAGAGCAAGGTGCTCCACCTCCCTGTCGCCACTGAAAACCGTAGCCTTCAGGCGGGTGTTACCATGATCAATGGCGAGACGAACCTTTTTCATGCTGCAAAATTACCTTAAATAAGGAGGGTTAGCAAATAATCTTTGTGAAAAATTACTAAACAATCCTTCAGGCGTCACTTCCCGCCCTTCTTTTTTCCGGATGCCCCTGCGGTTGCTTCAGCATCTTTCTTCTGCCGGTAATAAATCATCCAGGCTGCCACGAGCTGAAGCACGGCGCCGGCCAGCGAGAACATGATGGTGTCGCGCAGAATCATGAGAGCCCCTGTGTGAGGCGCATTGCCATACTTCGCGCAATTATAGAACCAAAAGAACGCGGCCACGCCGAAGCAGGCTCCGCTCCAGAATTCCATGCGACGAAGGCGACGTAAGCGGGTGCTGTCGCCGGCCGCGGAAACCGGAATGGACCGCGCCACCCAAAACATCAATGCCCCGGCTGCGAAAATCCAGCGGAAAAGATAGAGTGTCTCGGTGTGCAACATATTAAAAAGCGGGAGAAGCAGGCCGACACCGATGAGCAACATGCCCAGCGTGGCGCCCGTCTCTGCCAGGCGTCGGCGCTTCCCAACGGCCTGCGGCGTTTCTGATAATTTCTTCATTTCAATTAATGCGGGGATGAGAGCAGTCAGAGGTTACTTCCCCTCCCCTTTTTCTATTACATAGACATCCTCAGTGGGACGCTGCATATTATAATTCTCACGGGCCACCTGCTCAAGCTCCTCCTTATTGGTCAGCAACGCACGCCGGGCACTGCGATAATATTCCGCCGAGTCCGACGCAACTTTTATCTCCTGCTTCAGCTCAGAGATGCGGGCATCATATTCGCGCGAACGAGTGAGGCTCGTCTCATCATTGAAGAACAGGAGAAGAACCACAACTCCACACACAATCACAACCGAGAAGTGCGACCGACGGCGAATAAACAGGTTTATGCGTTTGAGCTTGCGCCCCATAATTATCTCAATTTAGTCTGCAAAATTAACGATAATCCCCCGAACATGCAAACCATTCAAAATTATTTCGTCTAAAACTTGCGACTTCCGATGCAAATGATTACATTTGCGTCCTGAATAACCTCACTGTTGCTCAGAAACTGTTTACTCAATCTATCTTTATTATATGAAAAAATTTCTACTTGCTTCGGCTATGCTCGCCACTACCGGCGCAGCCTTCGCCCTCACCCCCGACGCCGGTGAGCACTACCGCGTGTGGCGTCCCTACAATGAAACCGTGTTCTACGACGGCTATCAGGACAAAATCGTAATCGATGCTGACAAATTCAGCGAAGATGGCATCGTGCGTTACACCAACTACCTCTATGCCAAGAAACTGACCCCCGAAGACTTTGAATGGTTCGGCGAAGAAACCGACCTCAACATTACCATCGGCGCCCTCTGCGACAACTATGACCGCATCGGCAACGTCTCACTCTCTCTGCTCCCCAAGGGTTCGGAATATGCCCCCGCTGAGGAGATGCGCTTCGAGCTGGCGCGATTCATCACCCCCTTCATGAACAAGAATTTCCAGCCCTACGACGTCCCCTACCACTTCGACGCCCGACTCATGACAATGATTCTGCGCGACAAGAACCTTCAGGACAAGTATGACTTCTGGCTCGAATGCGAACTCTTCGGCATCCCCTACGCTGCCAACACTCAGGTAACCGGTTGCGCTGACCGCAACGATGTCTTCAAGGCATCAGTGGAATTCGTGGCTCACGACGAACCGGCAGCCTCTATCTCCAACCATATCCTCGTGCCCATCTGGCACAAGATTCCCGAGATTCACGGCAACAAGAATCTGAACAACTACAACCCCGAGGCATGCGACAATGTGGGCGAGACCACACGCACGTGGAAGTTCACTCTGCCCGAGAACGTGGCTGACGCTTCTCTCACCCTCAACACCTCCAATCATGGCGCAGCTGCCGGTGGTGAAGAATACAACCGCCGCGACCACTTCGTGTATGTTGACGATGTGCTCGTAGCCACTTTCAAGCCCGGCGGCAAGTCCTGCGAGCCTTACCGCTTCTATAACACCCAGAGCAACGGCATCTACGGTCAATACAAAAAGACTGACAAAGTTTGGGAGGCCAACTCCAACTGGTGCCCCGGCGACCTCGTGCCCATTCGCGTCTTCAACCTCGGCGAGATGGAAGCCGGCGAACACACCGTGAGAATCTCCGTGCCCGATGCTGAATTCAGAGGAGGCGACGGCGACATCCGCGTCAGCATGTACCTGCAAGGTGTGCGCGACGGCAAGCTTCCCGTGGGCATCGACGACCTGGAGGCTGCTGATGCACCCCGCGTAGCCTACAACGGTTCAGTTGTCACCCTCACCGGCATGGACGTTGCCGAAGTGAGCATTCACAGCTACGACGGCGCTCTGCTCTGGGGTCGCAACACCACTGAAGCCTCAGCAAGCCTCGTAGGCTTCCCCGCTGGCATCTACCTCGTGACCTTCACCTCGCCCGACGGTCAGACCATCACCTACAAAGCAACCCGCTGATTCCCCTGATTCCATATAACAGCAACGAGGCCGCCCCTTTTCGGGAGCGGCCTCGCTCATTTTTTATAACTGTGTAAGCTTAATGTAAGCTCAGGTTCTGTTGCTGTTTACTTGGTGGTAACGGTGGTGGTAGAGGTTGCAGGCTCGTCGAGTGTGCAGATTGCAACACGGTTCCAGCTTTCTTCCTCAAACATGTGTCCGATACCCTGACCCTCTGCCTGGATGCGGTCAGATGCAATGCCATACTTATTGATAAGGGTAGTGCGAACTGACTCTGCACGCTGGTTGGCCAGACGGATGTTAACATCTACGGGACCATCCTGAGAAGCGTAACCCTTGATGATAACCTTAGCCTTGGGGTGGTTCTTCAGGTAAGAAGCCACAGCAGCCACGTTAGGCATCTGGGAAGCGGTGATGTTGTACTTGCCAAGCTCGAAGTTCACATAGCGCACGGTTGAGAGCTGATCGGTGGTAGTGCTCTTGGTTACAACCTCAGGCTTGCGGTTGCGGCATGCCTGGAGTTCAGCGGCGAGAGCCTGATTGTCAGCGGCAGCCTGAGCAAGTGCGTTGCCTGCGTTCACGAGGTCACCACGCATATCGTTAATCTTAGCGTTCAGGGCATCAATCTCAGCCTGGTTGTAGGGGTCAACATAGTTGAAACCCTTGCCGAGAGCTACGCTCACACCGGCCTGAAGATTGAACTGACCCTTGTTAGCGTTATAAGCGGCAGAAGTGTTACTTACACCGGCGTCGCTCATATCCCAGCTTACTGAAGGCTTCAGGGCGATGGTCACACGGTCAGTGGGATGGAAGTTGAAGTTCAAGCCAACCTTGGTAGCGAAGAAGTTGTGGTCGGCAGTGGGCTCATTCTTGAAGTAGTGACCCCAACCTGCACCGGCTACGGCCTCGATGTCAAACACACGCTGGCCTGCCTGATAGGGAGCAAACAGATTGAAGAGGTTCACGGCACCGTATGCACCTACATACTGGCTGTCGAAAGCTGTTGAACTCTTGGGGCCGTAGCCGTTCCAAGAGGAGGTGTTGATGCCCCAATTGCCCTCAACGCCCAAAGCAAAGGCGGGAGTAATCTGCTTCTGGAGCTGGATGCCTACGAGACCACGCATATCGCCGAAGAAGGCACCGTGGTTAAGAGGTGTGGTCACACCGCCATTAAGACCGATTGACCAATTGTCAAAGAAAGATGGCTTGGAGATAGCCAGCTGGGCGTTCATGGACGCCACGCCGCAGAGAAGCGCGGCGGTAAGTAACATTTTTTTCATAACGAGATATGATTTAATTAAGTAGTGAGTAATCTTATAACCTTCTTCCGAATGCTAAAAGACCTTCAGGTTTGTTATAAACACCCTCTTTGGACTCAGCAATGCTAAAAAGGTTTAATCAATTCCTGAAGGTTCTCGTCATCCCCCTGTCGGGAGACCTTGTACTTATTAAACATCCCCGTCCGAAAAAAGTTTATCACTTGCCTGCTTACCGGATGTTTTACGGTTAGAAGTCATCTTCTCTGTTCTGATAAGCCGTCAAAAAACAGGGTGCCGCCCCGTGTGTGGAGCAGCACCCTTATGTAAGGAGTTGTCTGTTACTCGGTTTAGCGGCTCAGACGCTGAGCGGCGCCGGCTTTGGCTGCGGCGGCCTTCGGGTCTTTGGCGCTCTTCTTGCGGGTCATCACGGCATAAGCCACGGGAGCTGCAAGGAAGATGGAGCAGAATGTACCTACAACTACGCCGAAGATCATGGCGAAGGTGAAGGAGCGGATTGTGTCACCACCCAGGATGAAGATGCACAGAAGCACGAGCAGGGTGGAGAAGGAGGTCATAACGGTACGGGTCAGCGTAGCGTTCAGTGAGTTGTTGAAGACTGTCTTCTTGTCCTCCTTCGGGTAGAGCTTCAGCACTTCGCGGATACGGTCGAACACAACCACGGTATCATTAATCTGATAACCGATGATGGTCAGCACGGCCGCGATGAAGCTCTGGTCAATCTCCATGGAGAAGGGGAGGAAGCCCCAGCATACGGAGTAGAAGCCGATGATGAGGAAGGCGGTCATGGCTACGGCGCAAACGGCACCCACTGAGAAGGCGATGTTGCGGAAGCGGAGCAGGATGTAGAGGAACATGCAGATTACTGCGATGGTCACTGCCACGGCTGCGTCGGTCTTCATGTCGTCGGCCACGGCTGCACCCACCTTGGCGATGGAGACGATGCCGAGCTGCTCGTTGGCGATGGTGAAGTCCTTCTCGTTCATGAGCTTGCCGTTAACGGTGAGCTGAGGCTTCAGGCCGGTGTAGAGCAGGTTGGTGATTTCGGAATCAACATCTTCGGCAGCATCGTTGATGCGGTAGTTGGTTGAGACGCGCACCTTCTTGTTGTTGTCGATGGTGATTACGCTCAGGCCCACAGGCTCGCTGATGCCATGCTTGGCGTTAGCCTGGTTGAAGACGTCGGTGAGCTGCTTCTTGATATCCTCGGTATTGACATCCTGCTGGAAGGCCACAACGTAGTTGCGACCGCCGGAGAAGTCGATACCCTGGTTCATGCCGCGGGTGCAGAGTGACACTACGCTCACTGCAAGCAGGATACCCCACACGAGGTAAGCCACTTTGGATTTACCGATGAAGTTAATCTTGGTGTTGGAGAGGAAGTTGCGTGAGAGCGGAGTTGAGAAGGTCATGCCTGCGCAACGACCGTTCTTGGTGATAAGGTCGAAGGCGATGCGGGTCAGGAATACGGCTGTGAAGAAGCTGCATACGAGACCGATAATCAGAGTGGTGGCGAAGCCCTTGATGGGACCTGAACCGAAGAGGAGCAGGATTACGCCGGTGATGATTGAGGTAAGGTTACCGTCGAAGATTGCAGAGAAGGCGTTGGAGTAACCGTCGGTGATAGCTGCGCGGAGCTTCTTGCCGGCACGCATCTCCTCCTTGGTGCGCTCGAAGATGAGCACGTTGGCGTCAACAGCCATACCGAGCGCGAGCACGATACCTGCGATACCGGAGAGGGTGAGCACTGCCTGGATGGAGGCCAGGATGCCGAGCGTGAAGTAGAGGTTGAGCATCAGGGCAACGTTGGTCACGAGGCCGGGGATTACACCATATATAAGTATCATGAAAATCATGAGCAGCACCAGAGCCACAATGAAGCTCATGAAGCCTGCCTCGATAGCCTGCTGACCGAGTGAGGGGCCGATTACCTCCTGGCTCTCTACGCGCACCTTCACATCCATCTTGCCGCTCTTGAGCAGGTTGGCAAGGTCGTTACCCTCTTCGGGGGTGAAGTTACCGGTGATTTCTGAGGAGCCGCCGGTGATTACGGAGTTAACGTTGGGATAGGAGTAGACATTGTCGTCGAGCACGATGGCGATTGAGCGGCCAAGATTGTTCTTGGTGATGGTAGCCCAGTCGCGGGCACCCTTGTCGCTCATGCGCATGTTTACGGTGGTGCCCTTCATGTTGTCGAACTCTGAGGAGGCGCTTACAACGGCGTCACCCTCGAGCTGGGGCTCACCCTTGAGGGCGATGAGGTTGAAGTAAGCCTTGGTCAGGGGCTTGCCGTTCTTCTTCATGATGACCTTGCCGGCCTTGTCGGTCTGCTCGATTTCCTGAGGAGCGTTTTCCCAACGGAGCTTGAGGTTGGAGGGGAGCACGCTTGCAGCCAGGTCGGAGTAGATGATGCGGTTAACAGCTGCTGTGTCCTCGCGGGCAACCATGCCCATCACGGGACCGCGGCCACCCCCGCCGAGCAGAGCAGTCAGGTCGTTCTGAGGCTGATTGGGGTTAGCAGCCTTGTATTCCTGAGAGAACTGGATGATGGCGGGGAAAATCTCGTCCATGTTGTAGACCTCGTAGAACTCAAGGTTAGCGCTGGACTGGAGAATCTTGGTCATCTGCTCAGGTTCTTTCACACCGGGCAGCTCCAGAAGAATCTGGCCGCGCTTGTCCTGAAGTTTCTGGATATTGGGGCTGACAACGCCGAATTTATCGATACGATTGCGGAAGATGTTGAATGCGTCGTCCACCTGGCTTTCCACCTGCTGCTCGAGCGCCTGAGTAACCTCGGCGTTGGAGGAGGAGCCGGTGAGCTTGCTCAGGTATTCACCGTCGCGGCTGAAGAGGCCGGCCATTGTGCCTTCCTGGAAAGTAGCGGCAAACTTTTTGATGAATTCCTTATCGGAGGGCTTGGCACCGGGGGTGGTATATTCACCTTCGGGGAGCACCTTCTTGATGGCCGCATTGATTTTGGCCAACGCCGATTCATTCTTTGCATAGGAGCGGAGCACATCGGTGGTGGGCACCTCAAGCACGAGGTTCATGCCACCCTTCAGGTCAAGACCGAGACCGATCTCCATTTTCTTAACTTGCCCGTAGGTGTAGCCGAGATAGACCTTCTCATTCTCCAGAGAGTCCATGTAGGCTTTGCGGGAGTCCTTGTAGTTTTTGTTGGCAGTGTCGGTGGTCTTCGCGATTTTGGCTGCATATTTGTCCGCATCCTGCTCGTACTTCTGAGTGACGAATGAGAACGAAATGTAGAAGCCGCAAATCAAAATCAGAAGGACCGCGATAGTGCCGATAAACCCTTTGTTTTGCATTGCTGTTAATCAGTTAATTTTTATTTGTTTTCTTTTTATTCAAAATTTAGAAAATATCAGCTTGCAAATATAGTTGTTTTTTTTGAGCTGACACACATTTACCCTCAAAAAAAGAATATTTCATGCTCTAAAACACATGTTTACGGGGCTGAAATCGGTGGCCGGTGCCACACACGCTTAATCGCACGCTTATAGGCATGTATAAAAATGCGCATCGTTGTGCGCCCTGACGACGACTTGTTCCGTCTCGAAACGACCCTGAAAAAGTCCGGCTTGGAGTCTGCCGGCATTCCCGAGAGGCGGGAGACGAGTTTTTTAGCAGTCCAAGCATGGTGAGTATCAATGTTTTTTGCTACTTTTGCATCCCCAATCCAAGAAAACTCACTTCCATGAATATTCGTAAAGGTTTTATCATTGGCTGCGCATTGAGCGCCCTGCTCGCGGCAGCCGATGCTCCGGAAGGCTATTATGACGCCTGCACCGGGAAAAACAAAAGCGCTCTTAAAAGCCAGCTATACAGCATTGTAAAGAATCACACCGCCATCTCTTATTCCGACGGAACCTGGAAAGCATTCCAATATACTGACGTGGATCCGACCGGCTCTTACTGGATGGATATTTACACCCATGAGCAGGTGTCAATCTCCGGCCACTCGGGCATGAATGTGGAGCACACATTCCCCAAGTCCTGGTGGGGCGGCATCAATAATGACGCCTGGAAGGATATCGTGCACCTCATGCCCGTGGACCAATGGGCTAACAACGACCGCAGCAACTATCCGTTTGCTGAAGTGAAACCCGGCACAGAGAAAGCGCCCAACCACCGTTGCCCCTCACCTAACTATAAGGTGGGCAAGCCGATGGATGGCCAAGCCGGTAACACCAACTGGGTCTTCGAGCCGGCCGATGAATATAAGGGGGACATGGCCCGCACATATTTCTATATGGTGACCTGCTATCAGGATCTCACCTGGGATGCCACCGGCAGCCTCACCGCCGCCCAAGGCATCTACCCCACTCTGCAGCCCTGGGCCATCGAGATGCTGCTGCGCTGGCACCGCAATGACCCTGTCAGCGAGAAGGAACGCAAGCGCAACGACGGTGTATATTCCCAGCAGCGCAACCGCAATCCTTTCATTGACCATCCGGAAATGGTGGAACACATCTGGGGCAACATGCAGGATATCCCTTGGAATGCAGGGGAGACACCCATCGACCCCCCCATCGAAACTGAGACTCCGGAAATCACGGCGCCCCTCGACGGCGACATCACCATCTTTGAAGCTGCCGGACCGCTCGAAGAGACTATCCACGTAATTCCGGTGCTCGGTCAGGGCTTCACTCACTCTGTCTCGGCAAAAATTTCCGGCCCGGATGCCTCCATGTTCTCCTTCATGCTCGGAAGCACCCCGCTGCAGTCCGTCACGTTGGCCGCAGCTGACATCAACGACCCTGAGGGCACCACTTTAACAGTGCGCTACATTCCCACCGAGTCAACCGGCGAGCTGAATCACCAGGCCACACTCACCCTCTCGGGTCGTGACCTCGAAAAAGATGTAACCATGTCCTTTGAAGGGATATGCGCCGCTGCATCCATCACTCTGCCGACTCCCGCTCCCGGAGCCGATGCCCGCTACTTTACCCTTGACGGAAGAATGCTTGACAACATCCCCTCTGCCCCCGGCCTATACATCGTGGTCAGCGGTGGCAAAGCTTATAAATACCTGGCACGATGAAAAAATACCTCTCATTAATAGCCCTTTTCGCCTGGCTTATTGCCGGCGCCGACATCCCTGCCGGCTACTATCAGCGCCTCGACGGCAAGAAGAAAGAACAACTCAAGACGGCCGCATACCAGACGGTGCGTCCGCACACCGTAGTCACCTATAACAGCCTCTTCCCCACCCAGTTCCCGCAGACCGACGTCTATCCGGAACTCTACAACGGTCAGCGCCGCTGGTGGGAGATGTACTCCGACATGGTCTTCTACGTCAACCGCGGCTGGAGCGGCATGAACCGCGAGCACTCTCTACCGAAGTCCTGGTGGGGCGGCGATCAGAATGAAGCCTACACCGACCTCAACCACCTCTACCCCAGTGAGTCAGACGCCAACATGGCCAAGAGCAACTATCCGCTCGGCGAGGTCATGACCCCGACGTTCCAAAACGGAGTGACAACCGTGGGCTACGCCTATGCAGGCCAGGGTGGCGGCGCGTCACGCGTCTTCGAGCCGGCCGATGAATATAAAGGTGACTTCGCGCGCACGTACTTCTATATGGCCACCTGCTATCAGGATTACACCTGGAAATACACCTACATGCTCGAGACCGGCGACTACCCCACCCTCCGCTCCTGGGCCTACGAAATGCTCCTCGACTGGGCGCGCCGCGACCCCGTCAGCCAAAAGGAACGTATGCGCAACGAAGCCGTCTACCAGATTCAAGGCAACCGCAACCCCTTCATCGACTTCCCCGAACTGGCAGAATACATCTGGGGCACACGCACCACAGAAACCTTCTACCTCTCCGAACAGGGGGGCATCATCACCCCTCCCATCACCGGCGACCCCGAGCTCTTCGCCCCCATCGACGGGACTGCCCTTGACATGGGCGAAGTGGCCGTAGGCAAAGAGCAGGAGGTGGAACTCCTCATCAACGGCGTGAACCTCACCTCCGCCCTCTCCGTGCGCGTCACCGGCACTGACCGATCCATGTTTGCGCTCTACACCAACAGCATCCCCGCCCCGCAGGTAAACAGCGACGAGGGCTACCGCCTGGCCGTGCGCTACACACCCACCTCCGTGGGTGAGCATGAGGCGGCCATCACACTCTATGACGGCGGCTTCCCCGACGGCAAGACCTTCCATGTAGACCTGCGCGGCCACGCCTACCCCGTGCCCACACTCACCCCCCTGACCGCTCTTCCCCCCGAGAACCTCACCGAAACCGGCTACACCGCCCGCTGGGAGGCTCCCGCCGAGGATGAAGTCGTGGACTACTACATAGTCAACCGCACCCGCCATCTCGCCACAGGCCCCGTCACCACCCGTCTTCAGGCCGAAGGCACATTCCTTGAAATTGACGACCGGGAGCCCGGCGTGACCGAGAGCTACACCGTGCAGAGCGTGCGCCTCGGCTACGAAAGTCCCCTGAGCAACGTCATCACCATCGCCACCGGCTCCGTGCTCGGAGTGGAATGCGGCGAGCCCCTCTGGGCAGTCGGAATGCAGGGTGCCCTGCGCATCGTCACCTCCGGACCGCAGGCCGGACTCATCATCACCGACGCCTCCGGCAAGACAGTCCTGACGCGTGAAAGCGCCGGTGTCAACGAAGTCATTCCCCTCCCCGCCGGCATCTACCTCGTGCGCTCCACCCAAAGCCCGACACCCGTAAAAGTGCTCGTTAAATAAGGCTTGGGATGCACAGAAAAAGCCCGCGTGTGCAGAAAAAAGCGATTTTCCCGGTAAAAAATTTCCGTATCTCAAAGATTATTGCTTACTTTGCACTCTGAAAATAAACAACATAAGAAATATTCACCCAAAAATCATTTTAGCACCATGTCTGAAATAGCTGCAAAAGTAAAGGAAATCATCGTGGACAAGCTCAGCGTTGACGCGAACGAAGTAGTAGAAACCGCTGAGTTCAGCAAGGACCTCGGCGCAGACTCTCTCGACACCGTAGAGCTTATCATGGAGTTCGAGAAGGTGTTCGACCTTCAGATCCCCGAAGATGAGGCCGAAAAGATCGCCACTGTAGGCGACGCTATTGCCTACATTGAGGCAAACAAGAAATAAGCCACCCCTTTACCCACGCACGCGCACAAGGCAGGCACCGTGACGGAGCTTCGGCTCGCGGGCGGTTTAGCCCGTTCATGTGCGCCGCGTGTATATATACTTTCTATGGAACTAAAACGTGTAGTAGTAACAGGCCTCGGTGCCCTCACTCCCATTGGCAACGACGCCAAGACAACCTGGGAGAACGCCGTCAAAGGCGTGAGCGGCGCAGGCCCTATAACCCACTTTGACTGCTCGCAGTTCAAAACCCAGTTCGCTTGCGAAGTAAAGGACTTCAATCCCGCCGACCACTTCGACCGCAAGAAAGCCCGTCAGCTCGACCTCTATGCAATGTATGCACTCGTGGCTGCCGACGAAGCTATTGCCGACGCCAACATCGACTCCGAAGGGGTTGACAAAAACCGTGTGGGCGTAATCTTCGCAGCAGGCATCGGCGGCCTCCACACCTTCGAGGAAGAAGCCGGATACTATGCCCAGCACAAGGAACAGGGTCCCAAATACAATCCTTTCTTCATCCCCAAGATGATTGCCGACATCGCTGCCGGCCACATCTCAATCAACCATGAGTTCCGCGGCCCCAACTTCGGCACAGTGTCAGCCTGCGCATCCTCTAACAATGCGCTCGTTGATGCCTTCAACTACATCCGTCTCGGATACGCCGACGCTATCGTGGCCGGTGGTGCTGAAGCTGCAATCTACCCCGCAGGTGTAGGCGGCTTCAACTCCATGCGCGCACTCTCAACCCGCAACGACGACCCCGCCACCGCTTCCCGCCCCTTCTCAGGCTCCCGCGACGGCTTCGTAATCGGTGAAGGTGCTGCCGCTCTCGTGCTTGAGGAATATGAGCACGCCAAGGCGCGCGGCGCTCACATCTACGCAGAAGTAGTGGGTGGCGGCCTCTCAGCCGATGCCTACCACATCACCGCCACTCACCCCGAGGGCCTCGGTGCCCGCCTCGTGATGGAGAACGCTCTGCGTGATGCCGGCATGAAGCCCGAAGATATCGACTACATCAACACTCACGGCACCTCAACACCCGTGGGCGATATCTCCGAAGCCAAAGCTATCAAGGAGGTATTCGGCGACCACGCCTACAAGATGAACCTCAGCTCAACCAAGTCAATGACCGGCCACCTGCTCGGTGCCGCCGGCGCGCTCGAGGCTCTCATGTGCGTGCGTGCACTGACCGACGACATCGTGCCCCCCACCATCAACCACGTGGAGGGAGACGAAGACCCCGAAGTGGACTACAAGCTCAACTTCACATTCAACAAGGCTCAGAAGCGCCCCGTGAACGTAGCTCTGTCCAACACCTTCGGATTCGGCGGCCACAACGCCTGCCTCATCATGAAGAAATACACCGGCGAATAAACCCTCGCCCATTCCGATAAAAACTAAAGGGAAGCACCCGCAAGGCGCTTCCCTTTGTTATTCCATTCCCGCAATTAAAAAATAAAATTCACTGAGTTATAGCGTAATTCGTGGATTATTAGTATTTTTGTGGCATGCGTAAACGATTTGTTTTGAAATTAGCCTGCCTGCTGCCAATCTTTTCTCTCTGTACTCATATGTTCGCCGCTTCGTATCCAACCAGCGGTGATAACCTGCTCATGAGTCTATGGAACAGAAATGATTGTCGGCAGGATATGCCGGAGTATTCAAACCGACTTATTGACCGGCTACATACAACATTGCATCGCATAGAGCAGCTCCACCTGCCAGGAACGCACGCCGACTCCACTCAAAAAGCATTTCTACTTAGAAAGGCTGCCGATGCGTATGCACAGATGGGAGCTGATGCTCATGCAGCAGAACTGTACTCTTCATCGCTTGAATTGGCGAATGCCCTGTGTAATGACACTCTGATTGCCGGATTGTGCAATGACCTGTTTGCGGTGCATTACCGGAACAAGCAGTTTGATTCCGGAGCAGATTTGCTTTCAATTGCCGAGCAGGTTTACAGCAGACAGCGGAATTCATCCAAGCTCGCCCGCATATGGAATAATTTCGGACTCCTGTACCTTGCATCAAATCAGCCGGATAAAGCTCTCTCATATTTCAGTCGGGCTCTTGATGCGGCCAAAGGGAACAGAACGATGGAAACCACCATAGCCGTCAATAGAGCACATGCTTTAGTGATTACCTGCCGGGAAAGAGATGCGGAGGCGGAATTGGCCGATGTGGTAGCACAGTTGGCCAATCCGACCCAAGCGGAAACCGAGACCGCAATTCAGGCCACTCTTAATCTGGCTTTGCTCAGGGCACATCACGGACACTTCAATAGTGCCCACGCATTGATGTCCGATGCACAGAGACTGCTCGGCGACCAGACGCGGAACCGTTTGCCTGATTCTTATGCACAGATGGCTGACATTTGCCTGATTACGGGAGATTCCATAGGCGCATTGCGTCAGATACTCAAATATGAGGAAATCCGTGATTCGATTCAATTGACGCAGGATGCGGAGCGTCTTCAGCAACTCTTGATTATGTATGAATCGGAACGTCTGCGCAACCGCAATGAGCAACTGCGGTTTGATGTAGAGCGCAGGGAGGTGCTGATTACATTCTCCATTGTGGTTCTGCTCCTGCTAGCCCTATATGCCTTTCTACTGTTTCGACGCATACGCAGGGAGCGGCGTCTAAGCGCTGAAAATCTCGCGCAACGTCAGCGACTCATGGCACTCGAGAAAGAGGCTCACGAGCTGAAAAACAGAGAAATGAGGCGCGAGCTTGACCGCAAGAACCGCGAGCTGACCTCATTTGCAATTGACCAAAGCGCCATCAATGAATTTCACGGCAATCTTGCTGAAAAGCTGCGTTCAGGACTGGCCGCCATACGGGAGAATAATTGCGCGGCTGCACGTTCCGCCATCACAGAGGTGCTTTCCGAACTGAGGTTGAGCGTCAACAACAGAACCTCCGAGGACTTTCGCAAGCATTTTGAAGAGGTGCATCCTGACTTCTTTAGAAATCTAACGGCTCGGTGTCCGACTCTGTCGCAGACGGATCAGCGCCTTTGTGCATTCCTGTATCTTGGCATGTCAACCAAGGAAATCGCCGCACTCACCAATCGCGCCATACGCAGCATAGAGTCCTCGCGCCTGCGGCTGCGGAAAAAGACAGGATTGGAGCCGGCAGCCTCAATTCAGGCGTTTTTACATTCTCTAACTGATTGATTAACAATTGTGCAGTAGTATTGCAGTAGTGGTTTTCTTGACAAAAACATGAGTGCCATCTTAACTTTGCAGCATCATCAATACTCATGTTAGATATGCTTAGATTTTTTACTCGTCAACTTATCGCACTCATGGGTCTGCTATGTGTGCTGCCCACAAGAGGAGCCACCGGCGCCAGGGTGCTGACAGAAACTTTCGATACGCCTGAGGACTTTGCCGCATGGACATGTGTGGACCTCAACGGCGGCCGGTCATGGGAATACCTGAACGGACGTGCCTGCTATATGCTGGACTATCAGACCGGACTTCCCGGCGATGACTGGCTCATTTCTCCGCCCTTCACTTTGGAACGAGGGCGCGTCTACGATCTTGATATATATGTAGGGTCGCTCACTCGACCCGAGAGTCTGCGCATTATGCTCGGCACAGCTGCCTCTCCTGAGAATATGACAACTGTGATAGCCGATTATCCGGCTCTGACATCTGATATGAACGGCATGAAGAAGCTGCGCATAGCGCCCTCTGTCACCGGCACTTATCATCTTGGATTATATGCTTACAGTCAAGCGAACCTGCACCGCCTGGAGGTCGATGATATAGCGCTGACAGATGTAGGGCACACCCTTGCGCCGGGAGCAATCACGGACTTAGTGCTCGAACCCGGCGCGCAAGGGAGCATGACCGCCAGGCTCGCTTTCACATTGCCGGCCACAACTGCGGGAGGTGCTATTCTGGAAGACATCTCTGAGATAATGATATTCCGCAATGGCGAACCGGTGGGTTCCCTGCCCGGAGGCAATCCGGGAGAGACACGCAGTTGGGAAGACCCCGATGTAATTTTGAATGGAATCAACACCTATGAGGTTACGGCACACAACTCCTTCGGCCATATAGACCTGATTTCCGCCTCTGCATTCATAGGCCATGACACTCCGCATCCGGTTAGCACACTGCGTGCGGCAGTCGAGGCAGACCGCAGTGTGAACGTCACATGGAAGGCTCCCGCCGCATCCATGGAGGGTGGGTATGTGGACTTCGATGCACTCCTCTATAAAGTGGTGCGCTCCGATGGGGTTACCGTAGCCGACGCTCTCGCAGCCACTTCCGTAAATGATCCCCGGCCCGTGGCCTCGGGACAGGCAGAGGTATCATATGCCGTAACAGTGAAATCAGCTGTCGGACGCGAGTCCGAGACGCTCACGTCAAACTCCGTGACCGTGGGCAATCCGTTGCAGCTTCCATACATGGAGTCTTTTGCCGGGATGAAGATGCAGGTGCCCTGGTCGCAGGATCCGGCGGCGGCCGATTTTGAGTGGGAGATGACCTTTGACGATGAGGATGGGGAAGTCGAGGAGGTATCCAGTCATGACCTTGATAACGGGATGCTCCGCGCGTTGAACAGAAATGCCGGTTATGGTGAGCAGTCGCGTCTTGTGTCTCCCATGCTGGATTTATCTTCAGTGGTATCACCATGTCTTACATTCTGGTTCTATCAGGCGCGCAGTCCCTGGTATGATCCGGATATGGATGGTGAAATCAACGACCGACTTCAGGTGCAGTATGCTCTTGACGGGGGTGACTGGCAGAATCTTGATGACGCCCTCTTCTACATAAATGAGAGCGACAACGGCTGGCAAAAATATGAGATCCCATTGCCAAGGGTTGAGTCCGGTCACTACGTAAACATAGGCTTCCTTGCCATAGCTGAAAGCGATGCCCGCGCATGGCGCTCAATCTATATCGATGAGATAGCGATAGACGAATCCCCCTACGCTCATGATCTGGCCATTACCTCTTTCACCACAGACTTCAAACGAGCCGACATAAATCAGACCACCCGGTTTACCGTCGGTGTGAGCAATCGCGGTACCGATGTCGAAGGAGATTATCAGGTGCTCTTCTTTCGTGATGACGAGATTGTTGAGACAGTGGAAGGCAGTCCGATACCGGCTGCCGGAACCACGACCTTCACTCATGAATTTACGCCCGGTGTGAATGATGCAGAACAGGTGAGTATTGCGTATCGCGCCGAAATAAAATATGAGGCTGACGAGAACAGGGCTAACAATCAGTCAGAGACGTTGCTGTATTCCGTGCGCCCGTCAGACCTGCCAGCTGTCAGCGACCTCAGTGGAACATTTGACGGCACTCGCGTTGAGTTGGTCTGGAGTGCGCTTACAGATGTCACTCCGGCTCCACAGGGTGCACCAGTCACGGTGACTGACGGTTTCGAGAGCTATGAGCCGTTCATAATTGAAGGCATAGGTGCCTGGACAATGTATGATGCCGATGGTGCGACTACACTCAACACTCCGCGCATACTGGCAGACTATCCACATCGCGGAGAACCGATGGCCTTTCAGGTATTCAATCCGAAGGATGCCGGAGTATGGGTAGAAGATTATCAGGATAACGCATTTGAAGCCCATGGCGGTGCCCAGTACCTGATATGTATGTCAACCAATTATCCGGCAGAAAATGATGACTGGCTGATTTCTCCGCGCCTTGACGGTCGTGCCCACACGGTTTCGTTCTATGCGAAATCGGCATCATATGACTATGAGTGGATTCGCACATATGTCTCATCGACTGACAATCATACAGACAGCTTCATGCAGCTGAGTGAAGGTGATCATATCGGTGTAGCGGACAGCTGGCAGAAATATGAATTTACAGTGCCAGTGGGAACCCGCTACTTCGCCATACGGTGTGTGCGCCGGTGTGTTCTGCTGGAGATCGACGATTTTACTTACGATGCCTGGGATGGTGAACCTCAGGCCGCCGCGCTCATTGGTTACAATGTCTACCGCGACGGCGAGCGGTTGAATCAGCAACCTCTTACCTCAACATCGTTCATTGACAAAGAAGCGACTGTAAGTCATTCTTACCGGGTAACAGGTGTCTATGACCGTGGAGAATCTATGTATTCTGCCCCCTATGAACTGGTTCCCCTCGGTGTTGAAAGTGTTGGACAAGCATCGCCGGTTAGTGTGCGGAATAACGTAATTCATCTCTCGTGCATCAGCAACTATACAATATGCTCCACTGACGGGAGAGTCATTGCTGCCGGCGAGAGTCTCGGCAACGTATCCCATTTCGTACAACCCGGAATATACATAGTGCATACCGGAGACTGCACAGTTAAGGTCGTAGTTCGATAAACGTAAAATACTGAAGAGGGAGTGTCATAATTGAGCTTTATAACACTCCCTCTTCAGTATTTTTAATCCATCATAAAATGATGTAAGTCTTTGGAGATCACTTCTACATTACTTGTACCTTCACTGATGCCGACGGCGACTTCACTACATATATCCCGGGAGCGGCGGTTACTTCTCCACACTCACCCTGATAAATGCACACACCGTTCATATCGTAGATGCTGACCCTACTGCTACCGCTCACGCTGATAGAACCGGAAAGACCCTTGGCCGTAAAATCACCGGCAGGCACCTCGTCAATTCCCGTGGTCAGGGCGCGAATCGTAGTGAACTCCTTCCAATAAGGCGCCGCACGATACATCTCAATAGACTCTGCCGGAACCTCCAGCACACATCCTGACGCCACTTTGGATGCCCAATCGGCACTGAGTGCGGGAGGTGCTGCAGATTCTATGCGTATCAGGTCAATTGCCGGACAGTTCTTAAACTGCAAATCAATATTCTCCGGACAGTCAGCGGGCAATTCCACAGTCTTCAGCTTAGCGCAGTCCATGAAAACCTCGCTGCCCAAAACGCAACCGGCCGGAATATGCGCAGACTCTAACGCGCTCTCGAAAAAGACATTATTCCCAAGCTGAACCAGCTTATACCAATTAGGATACTCCTTAAGAGATGAGAACGCAAAAGCATAGTGGCCGATGCGAGTCACATTATCCACTCCCAGCAGAGTCAGTTCGTCACGATTTTGCCCGGTCTGATAAAAAGTGTAACTGTCGATTTTATCACAGTTAGTGGAGAAGGAGACCTGCTCCAGAGTCCTGCAATCCTCAAACGCAAACGCGCCGATTTTTGTAACACTATTCGGTATCTCAATCTGCCTTAATGAATAGCAGAACGCGAATGCTCCCTTGCCGACATATGCTATCGTCTCAGGTATTGTTATGGAGGTGATGGGGCTGTAACAGAAAGCGCCCATATGGATTTCCTGAACGACATACCGCGCATAATAATTCTCAACCTCAGCAGGGATAATAACATCCCCCTTATACGTACCACCCGTCCAGTACTTGAACGGGTCAATACCGGGGTCAAAATCCGAGGTCACCCGCTGTGGGCGTACAGGAGCATCAATACCATTATCCTCTGTGTTACCACACTCCACAGCCATCGTCAGATACTGCTCTGACATTGTACCGAAATACATGTCGCCTATCTGCACAATATAGCCTTGAGCCCCCCCGGCGCAGACGGCAGCTACAGCCATCATCAAAATCTTCAGTTTCATATTCTTTCTTTTTATGTAGAGTTTCAGGCACTCTTTTAGCGCCACCACAAAGTTACATTCAAAACAATAATTCTCCAAATTTTAACATCATTTTTTTGAAACTATTTTTTTAATCGCATTTATCTTTATCCTACGCGCGTATTAAAACCTATACAAAAAACACAGGCCTATGCACCACTGACAGCAATTTCCCCAATTAATTAACAAGTAGCAAATTTCCCTCAAAGAAGAACTCACTCTTCCTGTCGCTTCGGAGAAGCGATTCGTTAATAACCCCGCATGAGCCTCCTGCGGAGTCGGTTTTTTCATGCGGGGTTGTTCAGAATCCACTTCTCCGAAGCGGGTAGGAAGATATAATTCGGGGTTAGCGGGAGACGGCTGAGGAGCGGTCGGCTTCGGATTGGGCGTTGACGAGCTTGCGGGCGCCGCGCTTCTGGCGTCCCCACTGGAGGTTGTAGCTGATGCGCAGGTAGGGCACGCGCATGTCCAGGCGCATGTGTTGCTCGTTGGTGTTAAGCGGACTCAGCGACTTGGAGCCTTGGTCATATTTGCCGAAAGGCATTATCATGCCGGCGGCAAATTCCCAGCGTTTCATATTGTAGGCCAGTTCGATCACTGAGATATCCTCTCCCCACGAGATTTTCTCACCCCAAAGATCGCGCTGAGCACGCTGGTACTGCATGGTCAGCGAGAAGCCTTTGTACATACCCATGAGAGCCACCATGCCGCTCACGTCGTGATTATAGAGTTTGTAGCCGGTGCCGCGCATACGCTCTGCGCGGTAGGTAACCTGGCCGGAAAGAATCAGGTGCTCGGGGATAATCGTCACCTGCGGAGCAATCCACACCGAGAAGTTATCCAGTCCCTCACTGTTTTCCCAAGAGCTGATCAGCTTGCCGTCGCTCCAGCCGAGTGTGGGGGTGATGGCATCGGGGCTGGTGAAGGCGCGCACGCCGATGTTGCCGGCCACGCGGGGGAACATGTAGTTGTATTGCAGCGTGAGCATATAGGAGGTTGAGGTATGCAGGTTGGGATTACCTACGGTCCATTGGAAACCGTCAGTCTGCTGCGGAGTGATATTGGTCTCAGTCAGAGAGGGGGCTGACTGCCAGGAGGTAAAGTTAAGGCGGAAGGATGAGGTGCGCGAGGGGGTGTAGGTGGCCGTGAACTGCGGACGCAGATTCCAGGAATGATTACCCTGACCCGTTTCGCGGAAGAGGAACGAGGTGTATTGCGCACCCAGGCCGCCAGTCAGTGTCACCTTGCCGAGGTTATAGAAGTATTCAGCAAAGAAGTAGGCCTGATCCTGACGCTGATGGAAGATGCTGCCGCCGAGATTTTCGTAGACGGAGCGATTGCGGCGGGCATTATAGGAGGCGCCGGCTGTCAGGCGCGAGCGGCCCCAATGCTTGATGTAGTCAGCCTCAAGGGCATATGCCTGGTTGCGGTCGCGGATATAGGTGTTGACATCGGTAATCGTAGTCAGCGACTCTGCATCCCGCTCGAGATACATCGAAGAGGAGTGACCCACGTAGAGCGAAGCGCCGAAGTCCACGGCAAGAACCTGATTATGAGCGAAGTGCTGCTCAAAATACATGGAAAGGCCGGGGGTGGTGCCTCGCAGATCGTCGCCGCTGCTCAGCAGAATATCCTCCACGCCTGAGGAGAGCGAAAGACGGCCGTCATTGCGTGTGCCGGAGGAGAAATCGCGATTGGCATAGAGGCTGATGTCGAGCACCGTAGTGTCGGGACGCACATAGCTGTAAGAGAGGCGCGCATTCCCGCCGGAACCATCCACATGGCCGCCGAGCGGTGTCTCTACGCGGGTGAGGGATTCACCGTCGGGAAATCTGAATGTCTCCGTGTAGTCACGATGTGCATGAAGCTTGTTGGTGAGCTTGTAGCGCAGCGACAGGTCCCACTGTGAGCGACCTGAGTTAAGCTTCAGGTTGCCGCCATAGAAGCCGAAAGCGGTGGTCAACGCCGGTTGGGCGTTCAGCATCAGGGAGCCGCCGAGCGTCGGGTTAGCCACAATGAAGTTCAGCACACCGGTTGCGCCGCCGTAGCGCAACCCGGGATTATCCATCCATTCCACGCGCCTGATGGTTGCGGGCAGCAGCGACTTGACTTGGTCAATGGTAGCCACGCGACCGTTGATGCGAACCTGCACATCATTGCCATTGGCGGAAATACTGCTCAAGGCATCGTTCACACTCAGGCCCGGTATCATCAGATTCCGGAGCAGCTGCACGCCGGTCTTGGCATTTTCCACTGCCTCTGCCGACGGGTAATACTGATCCATGTCAGCTTTGCGCACCACGCGCGAGGCTTGAACCACAACCTCCTCGAGGTCATAAGTGGCAACTGAGTCAGGGGTCTCATCACCCTTGGCTATGCCGAGGGCCGGGAGCAGAAGGCCGAATAAGAGGTATTTCAGATAGTTCATTGAGCGGGGTGAGCGATTGGTGCTCTCGCAGATAAGACGCGACTCTCTTCCGAAATGTGACAGAGTGACGCCGGACAAGTGATTGAATTTTTGCATTATCGAGGTTGTTTTAATGTTTGTTTTCGATGATGCAAAGTTACGCCTCAAATACGAAAAAAGCCTACTAAACGTCTATATAAATTGTCTTAATACGCCAACCCTAAATCATTGATTATCAACACTAATACTCTCTAAAAACCTTAATACACTTCCCGAAGACCTTAATGATTTCCCAAGCCTTCGGTTGCCTCCTCGATAACGGCTATAATGTCGCCACCCTCGGGAGCGGAAAGCTTCTTGCGGATTGAGCTTTTACGCACATAGATGGTAGCCGAACTTTGCTCCGTCAGCACACTGATTTCCTTTGTCGAGAACCCGGCACGCATCAGCAGGATTATGCGAAGCTCCTTTTCGCTGAATGTATCAGGAAAGCGCTTCATCAATCGCGCATGGAAATTGTCATACAGTTCATCTATCATTCCGGCAAGGCTCTTCCAATCCACGAGTGTCTTACCGTCGGAAGCAGCCGCAAGTTTACGCAATGCCTCCATGTTCTGTGCCGTTGGAGCTCCGGCAAAACTCTTCAGTACACCCAGGTGACGCAAAACCAACTCTTTTACTTTTGCTGAGGCATCAACCTTCTCGGCATGTGCTTTCTGCACGGAGTTGAGCATTGAAGTGAGAATCTCCACCCTCTCTTCAGCCTCCGCGAGACTTCTGCGCCTGCGCATCACAATCCAAGCGGCACCTCCGGCCACAATAATCAGCAATACACTCAAAGCCAGAATGAAGAGCCACAGCCGCTGACGGCTCTGCGTCAATTCCGAACGCCGCCGGTCCAGTTCCATCACCGTATTCATAGCCTGCTCCCTCGACCTACTGCTGCGCAGAAACTCGAAGTCAAGCCGCTTGGAAAGCAGGTGCATGTCGGCCGAAGGGAAATGACCTGTACGTTTGAATGTTATAGCCATCCGTAGCATATTCAGCCCGGAAGTGAACTCTAAATTCCCTAACTGCGTTCTTGCCGAATCCAGCAAGGCCAAGTATCGGTCAGACTGCTCAAAGTCGCCGGCATTGGCGCTGATGCGGGCATACTGCTCGGCGAGGCTTATGCGAGCGTCCGCCCCCACACTGTTAATCACATCCTGCACCTCGTCAAGCCTGCGGAGAGCCTGTCGGGGCTGACCGTCCATATCCAGCACCTCCGCATAATCACACATGAATTCGCCCCATTCCCCGGTGCCGGGCTGCGGCGCATAAGAGGACGTCATAATGGAATCTCCAATGGAGACAGCCTCCTCCGTCCTCCCCATGAATGCTATTGCCACCATGCGCATTGTGGCATACTTCAGTTGATCCTCAGACTTGGTGGTATTGCGCAACAGCCACTCGGCATCATGCAGCACGTCGGGGAAACGCTGGGTAATCCAGGAGAGTTCCAGACGGGTGCAATGCAAGTCCCAGAGCATACGGGGATTAGTGGTAGCCGCCATAAGGCTGTCGACGGGAGCGGTTATACGGTCATGTTCCCCGACATTATAATAATAGAAACTGAGTAACCTGGCAGCCAACACCCAGCGTGCAGTATCGCCATTCTGCTTGAATATATCAACAGCTTTGGGGAGCAGTGTGTCAGTTATGATTGAGTTGGAAAGACCCACGTTGGCAGTAGCTCGCGTCAGTATGTAGCGGGCGCGGAGTGTGTCCGAGGCAAGCGACTCATAATCCAGCTCGCGCAAGAGGCTCAATGTTTTCTCCGGCTTGCTGAACGCGAGGTTCTCAGCCTGAGTGAGACGGGACTCCGACCTGGCGGAACAGCCGGCAGCCACACATAACACTATCAGGGCGGCGAAAACACACAGTAAATATCTGAGTGAAGCGTATTTCATGACCGCAAAGGTAAAGAATTTCTCTGAAAACCGCCCTCTACATCAAGCTAAAAAAGATTCGGCTTCCGCAGTCGCGCGGAAGCCGAATCGGATAAAGGTTGCCTTATGTCGTTAGCGAACGTATTCCTTTGTGATTACGTTGCCACGCTTAACAATGTAGACACCCTGTGAGGGATTAGCCACGGGCATACCCTGCAGGTTGAAGTAGATGGGAGCGGAGGGATCGGTGATTACGCTCTCCACGCCGGCTGCCACGTAGACACCCTTGTCGCCTGCCAGGCTGTACAGATGATCCTCAACTGCAACAAAGTCAGAGGTTTGGGGTGAGGCATTGTTGTTAAACACGAGGCCGGTGGTGCCTGCGGGCACAGTGTAAACCCAGATGTTGGAGTCAGCGGTCTGAGTCATTGCTACACCGGGCCAAGTGGTAGCGGTTTCTCCACCCCAGTAATGGATGTAGGGGGTGCTCCAGTTAGCTTCGCTGTTATCCCAATACACGTCGAATGCGCGACCGGGGATGACGGGTTCCTCCTCTTCGAGTTCTTCGGGATCCTTGCCGTTCTCGGGCATGATTTCCTCAATCTTGCCGGAGCAGTCGTAAACGGCACCGTTCACGAACTCGAGGTCCTCGGTCTGGCTGCCGCCGTTGTTGAAGATAATCTTTGCGCCGGAAGCGATTTCGTCGGTCTTGCGGTAGCTCCACTTCCAGTAGCCGTTGCCAAGATAGGTGCAGGTCACGCCGGGCCAGGAGCCGCCGGTGTAGTTCTTGGAAGAGGCCCATACCCAAGCGTTAATGTAGCCACCCCAGTTCTCGGTGTTATGGAAGAAAGCGCACTGCTCACCCTCATAGCGGTTGGGAGCAATTGCGGTCTCAGGCTCGTCGGGCTGTCCGGAAGGACCGCTGCTTCCGCTGGGTTTAACAGTCACGGTCTCATCGGGCATTGTCTCATCGGGCCATTCAGTCCAGGAGGAAGAAGCGGGAGCGGCGTTGTAGAGGTACTTGCCATCCTCACCCACCTTGCCGGGAGCGGGGGTCTTGGTGGTGTCGAGCACATAGACACGCAGGTTGCCCTTGCCGGAGCAGGTGGCGGTCAGCTTGCCGTCGGTCACCTGCTTAACGTCGCCGGTGATTGCGTCTACATATTTACCGTTGAGCACACCGGTGAAGGTGGCGTCGCCGGAGATGGTCACGAGCACATATGAGTCAGTGGTGGCGTCGGTGTAGCGGCGCTTGAAGGCCATCTTGCCGGAGCAACCTTCGTTGCTGTACTGACCCTTACGCAGAGCCGGCACGGCGGCACGAATCTTGTTCAGACGCTGGATGTGCTGTGCCAGGGGATAAGAGAGTGTGGAGGCGAGGTTGCCGGTAGCGCCGGTGTATTCGCCGAAGTCGGTCACGTTAACGTCACCCTCCAGGTAGCCGCCGAAGTAAGCGCGGCCGGATTCCTTCAGAGCGAGCACGGCACCCTTGTCGATGGCGCAACCCTTCTGGAATTCCACCTCGGAGCCGTAATAGATACAGGGGATACCGCGGAAGGTGAACATCAGTGAGAGGTTCTCGGCCCAGGTGTCCTGAGTGCCGGTGAAGCGGTAGTTGCTGTCGGGAGCGTAGTCATGAGAGTCTACATACACCACATTGTAAGTGGCATCGTTGTAGAGGTTGTCCTGAGAACGAACGCCGTAGGCACCGGAGGCAGAGTTGAAGTTCCAGTGCATTGCGAAGTCGATTACGTTCAGGCCGGATGCGGCGGAGTAATCGGGAGTGTGATACTCATTGCCGTTGAGCAGGTGGTTGTTGCTCTTGCGCATGATGGCGTCGGAATGGCCTGCATCATCTTTACCTGACTGGATACATGACTCCCAGTTGGTGTGACCCTGCACGGTGAAGTAGTCATGAGAGCCCTCCGTGGGAGTAGGGATAGCCGATACATCATCCCAGGAAGCAGCATTCATGTCCCAGGGATAATCCTTGCTCTCCTTCCAAGTGTAATAGCAGGGGGAGCAGTTGTAGTTCTCGCCGCGATAGATAACCTCCATTGAGCGGGCGCAAACCTCGCCATACATGAAGAAGGGGGTGCCTCCACGCTTTGCGGTAGCCTCGGGAGTGGCTGCTGCCGCGTGCAGCTGCGGGATGAACATCTTGTTGAATGAAAGACGGGGAATATGACCGGCGGTGTCGATACGGAAGCCGTCAACACCCATCTTGATGAATCGGGAGTAGCACTCCACGAGGTATTCGGTCACAGCAGGGTTCTCGGTGTTCAGGTCAACGCAGTCACCTGCAATCTGACCCCACCAGCGGGAGGGATCATCCCAGTCGAACCAAGCCTTGTGGTGGTAGTAGTTATGCACGTCGCGGTTGGTGAAGTCGGAGTTCTTCATCAGAGCCAAACGGGTGCCATACTGATCTGCGGCCGGAAGGGCGAGATAGTTGTCGGGAAGCACGCCGCCATCTTTGAGTGTGCGGGGAATCATGGAAGCGTTGATGTCGCCGAGGTCCTGAGAGTAGTCCTTGTCGAACATGGGACAGAGGTTGCTCTCGCCGAAGTTGCCGGTGTGCTGGAGCACGATGTCGAGAATCAGCTTCATGCCGCGCTTGTGCACTTCGTCAATCAGCTCCTGGAAAGCGTCTTCGGCATCCTGGGCGGTAGCTGTTTTTGAAACGTAGCGGTGGTCAACCTTCGAGAAGTCGAGAGCATGGTAGCCGTGATAGTCCAGACCGGATGCGTTCTCCACAACCGGAGTAATCCAGACGGCGGTAAAGCCAAGAGCCTTGATGTAGTCAAGTTTCTCGATAAGACCTTTGAAGTCGCCGCGCCACTCGGGGTCGTTGATGTTCAGGACGCCGTCCCAGCAATAGGTGTTGTTGGTGATGTCGCCATCATAGAAACGGGAAGTCATCACGAAGTAGATTGACTCGTCGCGGAAGTCAGTTCTGCTTGGAAACGCCGTTGCCGCGTGCATGGAGGATGCAGCCAGCAGTGCCCCTGCAGCAGCGGTAAAGATTTGCTTCATAAGATAGATAAACTGTTAACACTTAAGAAATTAGATGCATGTAAGAATGTCCTTTCAGACCTGTACAGGCCCGTCAAAACGGGTTCAAAGTTACACATAAATTCTTAATCTCGCAAAACAAATTTAATCCGGGCTTGGCAGGACGCCCGATTTTTGTTAATTTTGCAGTCACTACACAGCGCCGTGCGGAGTCTGCCGGCGCCTTCCTAATTTAGCACTTATGGATAGAATATTACTGTGTCTGGCTCACATGTCGGGTCGCGAAATGGACTTTATAAAAGAGGCGTTTGACGATAATTGGGTGGTGCCCCTGGGGCCCAATGTCAATGGCTTTGAAGATGACTTGCGAGACTTTGTAACTTCCGGCGCTCAGCAGGCTCAAGGCGCTTGGCTGAGCGATTGCCCTTCGCCTGAAAAGCAGAAGGTGGTTGCACTTTCAGCCGGAACAGCCGCCGTGCATCTCGGTCTGCTCGCCTGCGGTGTCGGCCCCGGCGACGAGGTGCTTGTGCAGTCGTTCACTTTCTGCGCATCCTCGCATCCGGTGACTTATCTCGGCGCAACGCCCGTCTTCGTCGACTCTGAACCGGACACTTGGAATATGGATCCCGCACTCCTGGAACATGCAATCAAGGAGCGCATTCGCCTGACCGGCCGCAAGCCTAAGGCTATCGTGCCCGTATATCTATATGGTATGCCGGCCAAGATTCAGGAGATTATGGAGGTGGCAGCCCGCTATGAAATTCCGGTGGTGGAGGATGCAGCCGAGGGTTTCGGTTCCCGCTATGACGGCCGTGTCTGCGGAACGTTCGGGCGCTATGGCGTGCTCTCATTCAATGGCAACAAGATGATTACAACCTCCGGCGGCGGAGCGCTCATCTGCCCCGACGAAGAAGCTTGGCGCGAAATCATGTTCTATGCCACTCAGGCTCGCGAGTCCTATCCTTACTACCAGCACGAAAAAATCGGCTACAATTACCGCATGAGCAACATTTGTGCAGGCATCGGCCGCGGACAGATGACAATTCTCGAAGAGCATATCGCCCACCATAAGCATGTGCAGCAGCTATACTGCGAGCTGCTCTCTGATGTGCCGGGCGTGACAATGCACTGCAACCCCTCCCCCCGCTTCGACTCTAATTTCTGGCTCTGCACAGCCACCCTCTCTCCGGAACTGAAAGTGAAGGGTCAGGAGCAGGCTTACGCTCAGGTGGTCAGCGGAGCCGTGGGTGGTGCCGCCGGCGTCACTCATGCCGCCGGCAGTGTGCACACAGCCGTTGAGCCTAACGCCAACGTGGAGGCCATGCGCATGTATCTCGACAAGGCAGGCATCGAAAGCCGTCCGCTCTGGAAACCGATGCATTTGCAACCCGTATATCAGAAGAACCCGGCATACACCAACGGCGTTTCAGAGAGTCTGTTCCGTGTAGGCATCTGCCTGCCCTCCGGCCCCTGGGTAAGCGACGAGCATGTACGCTACATCGTCAGCAAAATCCGCGAAGCGATTCTTCCCGCCTGACGCAGCTCCTTATTATAAACATAACAGCCGCCCGAACTGAATACGGAGTTCGGGTGGCTGTTATCATATCTTGGTCTCTGCCCGGGAGGCTGCATCTGAAGTCTTCCGACTTCTCAGTCGCCGCTGGAACGCAGGGAAGAGGCCACGAGGTCGTATGTGCCGAGCGAAGTCAGCACTCCTGCTATACCTATCAATGCCCACGCTGCCACAGCGGCACTCTCCTGCACCGGCAGGTGAACATGCATGTCGGGCAGCGAACTTATTGCGCGCACAAGCTGCTCTGACAGCCAAGGCATGGCCAATGTCAGCAGCGAACCTACCGCCACCCCGGCTATCCCGGCGACTGCCACAGCCAGACGGCTGCGGCGACGGCACGACGTGTTGCGCTCTTTGATTAGTTCCACTGTATCCAACCGCTCATTCAGCCGGCTCATAAAACGCAGGGTTGACTGCGCCGGGGGCGGATTGTAGGCACTGAATATATCTTTCAAATCATCTTTCTCCATAGGCTTCCAAATATTTTCGCAGCCTGCTGCGGCCACGCGAGAGTTGTTGACGGACGGCATCCGGCGAATCGCCGGTAATGTCGGAGATTTCTTTGACTGCGTATCCCTGCATGTAATGCAAGAGTATTGATGTGCGCTCCTTTGCCGGAATATTTGCCAAAGCGGCATGAAGTCCCTGATAACGGAACGAGGCATCAGAGACCTCGGCGGATGCTATCGCAACCGCTTTCTCATAATCGTCAACCGGTCGCTGACTCCTTTTATGAGAAAGAAACGTGTTGTGAGCAATCTTGAAAATCCAGGCATTGAATTTTTCAGGGCTACGAAAGCCGTCGCTTGACAGATAGGCCTTCATGTAACTCTCCTGCGCAATGTCGTCTGCCAGCTGAGCGTCGCCGCAGCAGAGAGCCGTCAGGAAGCGCCGGAGCGCCTGCTGACTTCTCTCTACATGCGATATGAATTGCTCGCGGGTCATGGTCTGTTATTTCTCTCGCAGTTCGCGTTCATACTCCTGCTGCACCTGTCGACGCGATGTGAAGTAAACCACAAAGAAGGCAATGCCAATCGAGAGACAGATTCCGCCCACAGTGATTTGCTGCGTGTTGAAGAAGGAGTCGTTGATGCAACGCAACACAGCCACTAAGATGAGTGTAAGGCCGATGAGCGAGAATATGCAACCACGCAGCAGGCGTCCGCGCAACAGCTCGATAGGAGTCTTCTGCTTGGTTTTGCTCTGAGCAAGGCTCTCGGCGATCTGCTTGGCATCAATGTCGGAGTTATTACGAAGGGCTTCCATGAGCACCTGAGCCCGAAGCTCGTCCTGCTTGATTTTTGTGCGGGTACTGAGCCATACAATCAGCACAGGGAGCACTACACAGACTCCTAAGGGAATTAAAATACCTTCCATGTCGTTTGAATGTTTTATTTGTTATATAATGTGATATTGCTTTGTTTCCGGAAACTGTCAGCGTTTTTTGGAGAGGGTTCGCATATAAGACTCCTGACAGAGCCAAAAGGTGACAGGCAATTCAAAAAAAATTAAAAAAACAGCTGCAACCTCTTTCACAAGATGATGCAGCTGTAAAAACTTTTGTCGTTGATTTTTTTCTACAAACCTAACATAAACGATTTATTTACGAATATCTTAATAACTAACCTAATCTTTCTACCTAAAAATCTCTTCTATGCTTTTTTAACAGACATAACTGTCAGTGTAATCTTAATCGGTGGTCAACGTAATCTCGGGTTGCTCAGAACCGTCATTGATTTTTTGACATTGCAAAATTACTACACCAACTAAGGGTTTGCAAGCATTGTAGAGCAATTCTAAGGTAATATATAAGTTCTAAAACAACTAATAGACTGGTAATCAGAACTTATCACAATTTCAAATCTAAGTTAAATTATAGACATTCATATAAGCTTGAGGCCCTGTTTAAGGCTAAAATTAAGAGCAGCTGCACTCTCCACGGGCCCTGTTACGGAAGATTCTCCCGGCATAGAATCGCCACATCGGTTTCAAACGTATCCCGATTTATTGCGCGGCCACGCATGCGGTTGCGGTAAGTATAGATTGTGCTGACTGAACAGCGGAGAATCTGAGCTATGCGCACACTCTCCTGCACCCCGAGGCGCACGAAAGCATAGATGCGCAACTCGGTCGACAGAGGAGTGCCCTTCACGTACGTTATCTGCTCCTCGGGACGCAGCAGACCATTAAATTTCTCGATGAAATCGGGATAAAGATCAAGGAACGTTTCGTCAAACACCTTAAAGAAATCATCAGTCTGATCCTCTGATGTGCGCGAGTTCTTCATCATTTTCAACAGTTCGTCTGACTGTCCTGCGGCAATCTTGCGAGAGACGAGGCGGCGTGTGGACTCAAGCTTATCGGCGTAAGAGGCACAGAGGCTAAGGAAGTGACCGATGTAATTCTCCTGCATCTTGGTCTGCGCCTGCAATTTTCTGCGGATCCGGTTGCTGCGACGCAAGTTGCGAAGGAAGATAAACAGCAATGAGCCGGAGGTTATCAGCAAGACAGCCACGAGCAGGAAATATATCATCAGCTCATCGCGCGAAGCGCTGATTTTATGACGGTAGGAATTGTCGATGATGGGCACGAAATTCGCGATGGCTACTGTGCGCATACGTGAATTTGAGGCGGTCGCATCATTCAGCGAGGCATTGATGTAGCGATATGCGCGATCCACATCCCCCTTGTCATAAAGCCATTCAGCCAAAGCGGGCAAAGCCAGAGTCTCCTTAACCGAGCCCTCCACATCGCTCATGGCAGAGAGTGTCAGATAACGACCATAGTTATAATCATCACCAAGATTTTTGCTTGCCTGGGCACATTGGAAGGCCACCATGCCATAGAGATTGTCGGAGGTTTTCAGTTTTTTCAACAATTCATCCAACTGGTTGCGAGCTTCCTTATTGCGTCCGCTTCTCACCTGCTTTTCGGCAATCAGGAAGAGACGATAGGGATCATTGGCCGGTAGATGTTCACGCAAATATGCGTCATAGTCCACGAATTTATGCGTGAGCATCGGCGTAAACTCGTTCTCCTCGTCAAGGTACCCGCGCATGTACGAATACAGCTGTCGGCCTGCTGAGGCCTGTTGAAGCTTCTGCCCGGGAGTCAGAGGCAGCGAATCCAGGGATTCAAGCAACTTTTCTGCCGGGCCGAAAATGCCGGAGGCTGCAAGCGCATTTATCAGGTTAATGCGAATCTCTACAAGAGGAGAACCGGGATAGAGTTCCTTGCCGATATCATAGGCTCTTGCATAGAACATTACCGATGAATCCGAGCAAAAAGAGCGATAGCGGCCAGCTATATCGAGCGACAGCCGATAGCGTTCCGCGAGGTTGTCTGCCGGAGTTCCATCTAACTTCATTTTCAAAGAATCGATGCGATGAGCGCGCCGCGAGTCATATTCCCGACTGTCCTGCATCAGGTTATCCAGATGCGACAATTCTTCTTCAGGCAATTCTCGACGCGGACTGTTGTGTTTGGCGCAGCCTCCCGCTATAAGTGCAGGGAGCATGATGCCCGCAAGTAAGATAAAGATGACAGTTTTAGTCGAAGAAGTTTTCATAGGTATTTTTCGGAGAAGAGTTTAGAGATTGCGGTCGTGGATTTTCAATCCGCAATCAGCATAACATTGTTTTCAACTGCAAAGTTACACATTTTTAATTAAAAAGAGAAGATATTTGCAACAAAAATCTCTATCCGAAAGAATAGCAGCTCTCCGCGGGAGCTGATTTGTGTAACTGCGGATTTCTTTGTAACTTTGCAGGTTAATGAACCGTGGAGGCCCGGCAAGCTGATTTTGCGGCTGACACGACCGGTTCACACTACATCAAACCATTGAATATCAACCCATTATGAACATAGATAATTTTGAAATCTTCACTCTGCCTTCGGGGCTGCGGTGCGTCACACGCAGTTTCGACGGCCCGAGCTACTGCCAGATAAGCATTAACGCGGGCAGTCGCGATGACCTGCCCGGCAGACCGGGTCTGGCTCATTTCGTGGAGCACACGGTGTTCAGAGGCACAGGCAAGCGCTCCGGCTGGCAGATTAATGCCCGGGTTGAGGATGTGGGTGGCGCTCTGAATGCTTACACCTCCAGAGAGATGACCGTCTACTACACGGTCACCCCCTCCGGTCAGCTTCCTCGCGGACTCGAGCTGCTGGCCGATGTCGTAGGCAACCCGGCCTTCCCCACGGCCGAACTGGAGCGGGAGAAGACAATCATTCATGAGGAAATCAAGAGTGATATCGACTCTCCTGATGAAGCAATCTTCGATGAAATGGCCGATTTACTGTTTGCCGGCTCCGGATTGGGGCATAACATTCTCGGCACGTATGACAGTGTGTCGGCCATGACCGGCGACGATGCACGTATGTTCACCGGCAATCTCTATACCCCGGCGAATATGGTGCTGAGTGTGGTGGCCGATATGCCTGCCGACAAGATTCGCCGCCAGATTGAAAAACACATGAAGGTGTTCACCCCCCGCGAGACGGTGCAGCAGCGGGTCCGCACCCCTGAAATCAGCCGTTTCGATGAGCTGCGCGACCGCAAACTCACTCAGAGCCACACCATCATGGCCTCGCGCATATTCGATTGTTTTGACCCGCGCCGCTACGCAATGACTCTGCTCCGCTATTACCTTGGGTCAGGAATGAATTCACTCTTCTTCCGCGAGCTGCGCGAGAAGCGTGGATACGTCTACACGGTGGATGCTTCCACGAATCTTTACACTGACGCCGGAGCCTTCTATGTCTATTTCGGTTGTGCCCGCGAGAACATCGAAAAGTGCAAGAAACTCATCGAGAGACTACTCCTTAAACTGGCAGAAAGCCCGATGAAACCGGGAGTTTTTGAGCGTCTGCGACGCAATTTCGCAGGGCGCACCGAGATTCTCAACTCGGCCATAAACAAACGCACAGGCAATGCTGCCCGCGAGCTGCTTCGCTACGGCGAGGTGTTCAGCAGAGCCCGCAAAACAGAGATTCTTGATTCAATCACCCCCGAGCAGCTACGCGTCTGCGCCGAAGAGATTCTCAAGCCGGGGCTATCAGTTCTCACTTATAAATAATATTCCGTTGCAATGAAAATCGCTGATATCGATTTGGGCTCACGCCCGGTGATGCTCGCTCCGATGGAGGATGTGACCGACCCTTCGTTCCGACTGATTTGCCGGGAGATGGGGGCAGCCATGGTCACCACTGAATTTGTGTCGGCTGAGGCGCTGGTGAGAGATGTAGCCTCCACTATGCGCAAGCTCCAAGTGAACAAAGCTGAAAGACCGGTGGCTATTCAGATTTACGGTCGCGACCCGGAGGCTATGGTGGATGCCGCCCGCATTGTTGAGCGCGCCGAGCCTGACGTGATTGACATTAATTTCGGATGCCCTGTGAAGCGGGTGGCGGGCAAAGGTGCCGGAGCCGGTATGCTCCGGGATGTGCCCAAGCTGCTCTCCATCACCCGCAGTGTGGTGCAGGCCGTCAATCTGCCGGTCACGGTCAAGACCCGTCTCGGCTGGGACTGCGAAAATAAGATTATCAAAGAGCTGGCTCTGCAATTGCAGGACTGCGGCATAAAGGCTCTGACGGTGCATGGACGCACCCGTAGCCAAATGTACACGGGCCAGGCTGACTGGACACTCATCGGTGAGCTCAAGCAGATGCCTGACCTGGAAATACCGGTCATCGGCAACGGCGATGTGACCACGCCGGAAGAGGCGCTTGATAATTTCGAAAAATTCGGAGTGGATGGCATCATGGTGGGCCGCGCATCATTCGGCGCTCCCTGGATTTTCCGCGACATCCGAACCTATCTTGACACCGGGAGCTATACACCACTCACCAATGCAGAGAAGATGCAGCTGCTCCGCAGGCAGATTCACGAGAGTGTGGAAAGCATCGACGAATACAGAGGAATTCTTCACATTCGCCGCCACTTGGCCGCCACCCCGCTGCTCAAAGGGATTCCGAATTTCCGCGACACCCGCATCCGCATGTTGCGGGCCGCGCACCTCGATGAACTGCTGAAAATTCTCGATGAAATCGAAGAAAAATATCTTTAATTCACTCTATAAAACACCCTTTCAATTCATTCATCAACGCTCTAAAGATTTATGAAAAAGTTATTGATTCTGGCGCTGATTATTATGACAGGACTAAGCGCGGCTGCTGCCGGTCGGCGCCATGAACTGAAGACAGGGAAATTTACCTCCCTCGAAGTGATTAACGACATTGATGTGGTCTGCCGCTTTGTGCCCGACTCCGCGGGCACCGTTTCGTTCTTCTGCGACGAAAGTCTTTCGGACGCTCTCATCTTCGACCGCAGCAAGCCCAACCGTCTGAAAGTGATGCTTTCCCCTGATTTCATCGATAGAATCAGCGAAATTCCACGCGTATATGTCTACACTGATATGCTGGAACATGTGGAGAGCAGCTCCGAAAAAACTGTGCTCGTTGAGAATCCCCCCAAGTGTACGAAACTGAAGGGAGTGCTCATCGGTAATGGAAAACTTGACATCACCGGCATCGACACCTCCCGCCTCATCGGTGTGCTCGCTACCGGCGGAGGCACCATCTCACTCTCCGGCAAAGCTACTGACACGCTGCTGAAGCTGACCGGAGCCGGAAGTATCCAGGCTCATAACCTGCCGTCTGAAAAGGTGACTTGCCATGTCTTCATGGCCGGAGAGATTTTCTGCTATCCGGAAAATGAACTCGTGCTGAAAGGGCTCGGCTCCACCCGTGTGTATTACCGAGGTCAGCCGGCCAAAATAAAGAAATCAGGTCTCGGCAAACTTCTGCCGATGGAGGAAACCAAATAATAACTGCAAAACTCGCACACCACAAAAATGCCCGATGAAACCGGCACATTAAAGGGGGCTACCGCCCGCACGCTGAAGTGGAACACGATTGACCGCTTCTCGACACAGGTGCTCTATGCCGTGACCGGCATCGTGCTTGCCAACGTGCTCCCAAAAGAGGACTTCGGCCTGGTGGGCGCCATACTGGTGTTTCAAGCTTTCGGCATTCTCTTTGTGGACAGTGGCTTCGGCGCTGCGCTGCTTCAGAAAAAGACTCCGGACGAGAAAGATTACAGCACAGTCTTTTGGTTTAATCTGGGAGTGAGCCTGATTGTCTACATTCTGCTCTACCTATGCGCTCCACTCATCGCAATGATTTTCAAGAACAATCAGGCGTTGATTCCGCTAAGCCGGGTGATGTTTCTCAGCTTTATCCTCAATGGGCTTGGGATAGTGCAGACCAATCGACTGATGAAGGCAATGGATGTCAAGCAGATTGCCATTGCCAATCTGCTCGGACTGACAGTCTCCGGCGCACTCGGCATCTGGCTGGCCTTGACAGGCTATGGTGCCTGGGCACTTGTGTGGCAAACCCTTGCCTTGGCCGGATGCAAAACCGCCTGGCTATGGATTACCGGGGGATGGAGACCCGGATTCATCTTCTCGACAGCGTCGTTAAAAGGGATATATCGCATTGGCTTAGGAGTATTTTCCTCTTCATTTCTCAACACTCTGTTCCTGCACATATACTCCTTCGTAATCGGCGCTTACTACTCACTGCTGGCACTCGGCGTCTATACTCAGGCCGACAAATGGAGCAAGATGGGAAGCGCTTCACTTTCGCAGATTGTGACGGCTACCTTCGTTCCTCTGTTAGCTCGCTTTCAGGATGATGCTGTCAAGTTTCGCGACATGATGCTGCGCGTGGCCCGGCTCACCGGCTTCATGACAATCCCCTTCATGGCCGGACTCACTGTCATGGCCACCCCCATCTTCCACACTCTCTTCGGCACGAAATGGGACGAAGCCATACTTCTGTTCCAGATTCTTATGGTGCGGGGCATCTTTGTTGTCTACATATCGCTCTGCACCAACTATCTGCTCTCCTTAGGCTATGCCAAAAGCCTCGTGACAGTTGAAATTGTGAAAGATGTCAGCACACTCATAGCCATTCCTGCCACACTTCCTTTCGGCACAGTCGGGGCCCTCGTCTGGGGGCAATTGTTCGCCTCCCTGTTCACCTACGTCTATATCATAGCCCGGGTGAGGCGCGCCACCGGCATCCCGGCGTTCACCCTGCTCGCCGGGATGTGGAAGTATCTGCTGCCCGCAATGCCGGCTCTGCTGGGAGCCTGCCTCGTTATGCTGCTACCGCTGGCTGCCCCGCTGCTGCTATTCTTGCAGATTGCCGTCAGCTTGCTGCTCTATATGCCCACCCTTGCCTTGATAAAAGACCCCCTGCTAAAAGAGGCGCAAAAACATGTTTTTGCCCGATTTCATCGATAAAATTCCATACGAAGCCCCCGAAGGTTTCAATAGCTTAACCATAAAATTTCATAGCATGAAGCAATCAAAAATCGCAGCCATGATGCTGGCTGCCGCGTCAGCCTTCACGCCCATCGTAGGCGCACAGGAATTAGGTTCCACCGTCACCAAAGCCACCCATCCGGAATGGGTTGAGTCAGCCGTAATCTATGAGGCAAACGTGCGTCAAGGCACTCAGGGACGCACCCTCAAAAGCCTCGGCGACGAGCTCTCCCGTCTCAAGCAATTGGGCATCGACATCGTCTGGCTGATGCCCATCCACCCCATCAGCGAACTGAATCGCAAAGGCACCCTCGGCTCCTACTACGCCGTGCGAGACTACAAGGATGTGAATCCTGAGTTCGGCACCATTGACGACCTCAAGGACTTCGTCAGCCGCGCCCACGCTCTCGGCATCCGGGTTATTCTTGACGAGGTCTGCAATCACACAGGCTGCGACAACCCTTGGGTGAAGGAGCATCCCGACTTCTATGCCCGCAACGACAAAGGGGAGATGTTCGGACCGTTTGACTGGACTGACACCTATAAACTTGACTATTCCAACCCGGCCATGCGTGCCGCTATGATTGACGCGCTCACCTTCTGGGTGAAAGACTGCGACATCGACGGCTACCGCTGCGATGTGGCCATGGAGGTTCCCACCGACTTCTGGGAGGAGGCCCGCACTGCCATCTCCAAGTATAAAGACATCTTCATGCTGGCCGAAGCCGCTAAACCGGAACTTTGCGCAGCAGCCTTCGACGCCGATTATGCCTGGCCGATGAAGGATGTATTCAATGCCATTGCCGCCACGAAGGGGGCCAACAAATATGCCGTGGAGCATCAGCAGAAGCTCCCGGTGATGAATGCGCTGGCCATTGACTCACTGCTTCAAGCCCAGGAGCTTTCCTATCCGCAGGGGAGCATACGCATGAACATGGTGACCAACCATGATCTGAACTCCTGGGAGGGCACCGAATTCGAGCGCTACGGCGACGGTCTCGGAGCCTTTGCCGTGCTCAGCTACACTCTGCCCGGAATGCCTATGATGTACACCGGTCAGGAGGTTGGCTTCAACCATGCCCTTGAATTCTTCGAGCATGACATAACGCCCGACTACAAGGCCAATGAGTTCACCACTTTCTACACGATGCTCAACGCCCTGAAGCACCGGCACCCCGCTTTGCGCGCCGGCGCCCGTGGAGGCAAGATGGTGCGCCACATGACCGCCAGCCCCGACATCTACGCCTTCACCCGTCAGTTGCCCGACGATGAAGTGACCGTGATTCTCAACCTGAGCGGCGAAGAACAGCCTCTGACCTGGACCGGCTCCGCCCCCGCCCTCGAAGGAAAGGCCGACTACTTCACCTCATCTGACGCCACCCTCCCCGCCACTCTCAAACCCTGGCAATACCTCGTCCTGACCAAGAAGTAATCCTCTCCCCCCGTACATAAAAACCCCGTTGCCCGGCATCTAACGCATACGCAGAACCGAGCAACGGGTCTTTTTTTCGAGAACAATCACATAAAACCAAAAATTATTGTATCTTTGCAGCTGATAATGAATTGACAAAAGCCTATCCCTGTGACTATCAATACCATCCGATTTTTCAATTTTCGATGCTTCAGCAACTTTGAATTAGAGCTGAGGCCCGGTCTCAATCTCCTTATCGGCGACAACGCAAGTGGTAAAACCTCTGTGTTACGCGGTCTAAAATATGCACTCAGCTCTTTTTTCTCAGGCTTTTCTGACTTAAACACACAATGGAATGCTCCCGGTAACGCCGATTATCGGGAAGTTGTTGAAAATGGTGTGTTGCGGCCATTGCGCCCCATCAACATCGAGTTCTTTTTATCAGGATTGAATACTCCGGGGCTGCCGGAGATTGACAACCGACGCCAAAACATTCTTAAGTCTTCGGGGAAAAACAGCAAACCCTTGAAATCCGGCATCCGGCAACTGAAGCTTTTCGGGCGCACACTGCTTGAGAACCTCTACGGCAACGACGGTCGCCGGTACCCGCTTCCATTGTTCGCAGCCTTTTCCACTGAAGACATTCATACTCCCCGCCAGAAAGTCAGCCGAAAGGCATTCACTGACTACACACCTATGGCTTCGGCCGGCTACATGAATTGGTTCAACGGCAACGGATTGCTGCCCTTTTGGCTCGACCGAATGCTTATCCTGAAAGAGGCTGAAAAAGGAGAGGAGGAACTTTCAATCGTATCAGAGGCAGTGCAGCGGGCCTTAGGTGCGGATGGTTGCAACATTATTCAGGACATAAGCATACGTCCAAACAAAAAACAGGTGTATTTCATTTTTTCAGACGGACGTGAAGCAGCCCTCGAGCAACTCTCCGATGGCTACCGACGGCTGCTGAACATTGTCATCAATATTGCATTCCGCTGCGCTCTGCTCAATAGAGAACTATTTGGTGCGGAAACCTGCAATCTCACACGTGGCGTCGTGCTGATTGATGAAATCGACCTGCACCTCCATCCCGAGCTTCAAACAAAGATTTTACATGCTTTACATGCAACCTTTCCCTCTTTGCAATTCATCGTTAGCTCACATGCCCCCATGGTCATGTCTACCCTGCGAAATGATGAGGAGAATGCTGTTTATCGGCTGAGCTATAATGTCGAAGCAAAAACCTATCTCGCCAACAAAGAGACTACTTACGGTATGGGACTGTCCGAAATAGCTGAATACGTGCTTGACGTGCCACCTCGAGACTCTGAAATACAGAATAAGCTTAATGAACTTATGGGTGCACTTGACGATGACGACATATCGACTGCACAGGCTCTGTTAACCCCTCTGTATGAAGAATTTGGAGACCGCCTGCCCGAGCTTGTACGGGCACAGACTCTGATTAATATTCATCGCATCGAGAATGATCAGGATTGACAAGGGACAGGAGCCGGCTCAATGGCTACGTTTCAGAAAAACGCCGGGAGCAGAGTTTCAGGCTTCGCCGGAATTGCGGGAAGCATTGATTAAGGAACAGGGTTACCTATGCGCTTACTGCATGAGACGCATCAACTATACCCCCGGGCAAACGACCTCAACCCGAGTGGAACACATGTTCAGTCAATCTGATTGTGACCTCTCCGGCCAACCTGAATTAAAACTTGATTACCGGAATCTTGTGCTTTGCTGCTGTGGCAAATCACCCGGTTGCACTCATTGCGATGTGCATAAAGGTGAACAGAGCATTACTTTCAATCTCTTCGACCAAAACTTTATTGACACACTCTCCTATGCCAAGGCATCAGGCAAATTGGTGTGCGCTAATCCATCGCACCAAAGTCAAATCAACGATATATTAAATCTGAATAATAAGTCGCTGATGCGCTCAAGAGCGGAAGTTCTCTTTGCAGTACGCCAGCTCTTGGCAAAAAATTATTCTCCCGGCTCGCTGAAAAAACAGTTGCAAGCCTGGGAGAATAAGAATCAGGAGGGTAAGTATCAGCCTTTTGCCGGAATCGTTATTTGGTACCTTCGCAAAAAGCTTAGTACCCTTCAGGCCTTAGGCCGGGGTTGAGGGGCAGGCCAGTTCATTGGCTACAACCACGGCTTTCGAGATGTGGCTACAGATGTGCTGCTTGCCTATGAGTTCCACTATATGACTCTTTTCCAAGGTCTTGCGCACGCTGTCCGTAACGCCCGAGAGCACTATGAGTATTCCCTCACGATGAGAGGCTTCAATGAGCAGTTGCAGGTTGTGCAGACCGGTGGAGTCAATGAAGGGCACCTTGCGCATTCTGATTATGCGCACTGCCGGCTTCTCCGCCGTGCTCAGGCGCACCACTTCGTCAAACTTGGTGGCGGCTCCGAAGAAGAACGGTCCGTCGATTTCATACACTGAAACCCCGGGAGCCAGGTCCAGCACTTCATGAGTGGAGGCATCCGTGCCATCCGTGGCATCCAGCTGCCGGCCATAGGTGCGCACCGTCGTATTCTCCGTGACGCGGCGCAGGAACACCACCACAGCCAGCAACATGCCTATTTCAATAGCGATGGTCAGGTCGAAAATCACAGTCAGCAGGAAGGTGACGAGCATTACCCATATATCCCCCTGAGGATTCCCGGCCATGCCGGCTATCGTGCGCCATCCGCTCATGTTGTAGCTCACCACAATCAACACGGCGGCCAGACAACACATCGGCACCAGGTTAATCAGTGGCATGGCAAAGAGGAAGATGAGCAGCAGAACTATGGCATGGATGATGCCGGCCACCGGAGTGCGGCCTCCGTTGGTGATGTTGGTCATCGTGCGGGCGATGGCGCCGGTCACGGGGATGCCTCCGAACAAAGGTACAACCACATTTGCCACACCCTGCCCGATCAGCTCCGTATTGCAGTTGGTGCGAGCTCCGGTCACACCATCAGCCACTGTGGCTGACAACAGCGACTCAATTGCACCCAGCATAGCTATGGTGAATGCCGAAGGAAGCAAGAGATTTATGGAGTCTATGTCGAACCCGATTGCATGGGGGGTCGGGATGCCGGTGTCCATGCTTCCGAAACGGTCGCCTATGGTCTGCACCCCTTCAAGGCCGCAATACTCTTTGAGCAGCCATACAATCAGCGTTACCAGCACGATAGCCGACAACGCTCCGGGGAGCTTCTTGGAAATCTTAGGGGTAAAGATGATAATCAGCAGTGAAGCCACCCCAATCGCAGCCGTCACATAGTCAGCATCAGAAAAATGCTTGAAATATACGCCCCACTTAGCCAGGAATCCGGCCGGCACCCCCTCAGGAATGCTCATGCCAAAGAAGTCAGGCATCTGTGTGGAGAAAATCGTCAGAGCAATACCTGCCGTGAAGCCTACAACAATCGGATAAGGGATGAATTTAATGACCGTACCGAGCTTGAAGACCCCCATCAACACAAGAATGCATCCGGCCATGAATGTGGCCAAAGCAAGGCCGGTGAGCCCGTAGAGGGCGATTATGTTATAGACAATCACGATGAAAGCACCTGTGGGGCCTCCAATCTGCACGGAGTTCCCACCTAAGGCTGACACGATGAAACCGCCGATTATAGCGGTAATAAGTCCCACTGAGGGGGCTACACCACTGGCAATACCGAAGGCCACGGCGAGAGGTAAGGCTACAATGCCTACCACGATGCCGGCCGTGAGGTCGCGCTTGAACTTATCCATGGAGTAGCCTCGCAGCGCTCCGAACAAGGCAGGATGGAAATCAGGACGTGAGAAATAATTCATAATCTCTTGTCAGCCGCGGCCGGACATGCATGGAGACTCCCGAGGGGGCATTCAGCACTCCGAACGACGGCAATTTAGTTACACATCAGTTTGGTAAATGAGGTGCAAAATTAGTTAAAAAATCCTAACTGACAAAATCACTGTTCATCATGCCCGGCGCCCGGATTCACAGGTAAATTTGGCCAAAAGGATTAAAAAGACTAATTTTGCCAAAACAAGCACTGATTATGTCTTCAAAGATAGTTTCTTCCGACTCCAATGCGCATCTCCCTGGCGTAGACCTGATTAAATACATCATGGCGTTTGCCGTGGTTGCAATTCACTTCGAGGCCAGCGAAGGAGCCGGTTTCACGTTCCCTCCAATCATAAAGTGGCTTAACGCAGCTGCCGTGCCCTTCTTTTTCCTCTGTTCAGGCTTCCTGCTCCGGCGCAAGCTTGCTTCAATAGACCTGCTGCAGGAACGTAAAGCAGTGATATTCAAGCGAGTGCGTAAGCTGCTGAGACTTTGGTGCTGCTGGTTGCTCATATGCCTGCCCATGACTGTCTACGCCCTGCGAAACGATACACTCTCCGGGGCGCTAAAAACCTATTTCTTTCAACTCGTGACCCGCGGCTGGGAATTACATGCCGCCCCGCTGTGGTTTCTCTACTCCATGATTTGGATTTTCCTTGCAATAGCCTTGCTGCAAACTGTAAAGAATTATAAGGCAATTCTGCTGAGTCTTTTCATGGTCATCGGCTTCTCAAACTGACTTTCAACCCATAGCAACATCGCCCTATTATTACACATTAAAACATTGACTGGCAATACATTAGGAGGAGGTATTCCGATTTTGGCCGGAATGTTTCTCTATGAATACCGTCATCGCATAACCATTCTTTTCAGCGTTCTGACACTGATTCTCTCCCTGACACTGTTCTTCCTGGATCTCCCCTACTCCAACCACACGGCAGGCATCACATTCTTCTCGCTTGCCTTGCAACTCCCCCTTAAATCAAGCGGGACTCTGCTCGGCCTGCGGGCACAAAGTATGTGGATTTACTACACGCATGAATTCGTGCTCTTCCTCCTATTCTCCATCCTCGGTCTGCGCACCGCAGTAGCTCCCTACCCTCTGATAGCAATAGCATTCGGCTTGGCAGCCGGCCTGGCCTACATCCTCTTCCGCCTGCAGCGTCACCCGAAATGTGGATTCATCCGCTTTTTAGTCAGCTGAAAACAGCCAATTTGCTAAGGTTAGAATTTTTTGCTAAATTTGCGGTCATATTCCGTTCGCCATCCGAGCGGTTCTTTTTCCTATGATTGAAAAGATTAATTCTCTCAAAGCACGCATCGAGGCTCTCTCTGCCGACACTCCGGAGCAGGTGGAGCAGCTGCGTGTGCAATATCTCAGCAAGAAGGGTGAGGTTTCTCTGCTCTTCAACGACTTCCGCACCGTGCCGGCCGAGCAGAAACGCGAAGTAGGCCAAAAGCTGAATGAACTGAAGAATCTGGCCACGGAACGTATTTCCGCTCTGCGCGAAGCGCTTGAGGCCAAAGCTGAGGCTGACAATGAAGCTGCAATTGATTTGACCAGAACGGCCACCCCGCTCCCCGCCGGCACCCGCCACCCGCTCACTCTGGTGCGTGGCGAAATGCTCGACATCTTTGCCCGCATGGGCTTCACTATTGCCGACGGGCCTGAAGTGGAGGATGACTGGCACGTGTTCTCCGCTCTGAATTTTGCCGCTGACCATCCGGCCCGCGACATGCAGGACACATTCTTCATAGCCCGCAACCCGGCTGACGTGCTGCTGCGCACCCACACCTCCTCGGTGCAGACCCGCGTCATGGAGCACACACAGCCCCCCATCCGCATCGTCTGCCCCGGCCGCGTGTATCGCAACGAGGCCATCTCTGCCCGCGCACACTGCTTCTTCCATCAGATTGAAGGACTGTATATTGACCGCAACGTCTCCTTTGCCGACCTGCGCCAGGTGCTTCTCTACTTCGCCCGTCAGATGTTTGGTCCCGAGACCAAGATACGCCTGCGCCCCTCCTACTTCCCCTTCACTGAGCCGAGCGCCGAGATGGACATCTCCTGCAACCTCTGCGGCGGCAAGGGATGCGGCTTCTGCAAGCACACCGGCTGGGTGGAAATCCTGGGCTGCGGCATGGTGGATCCCGCTGTGCTGGAGGCCTGCGGAATCGACTCCAAGCAGTATTCCGGCTACGCCTTCGGCATGGGCATCGAACGCATCACGAACCTCAAATACCGTGTGAAGGACCTGCGCATGTTCTCAGAGAATGACGTGCGCTTCCTCGATGAATTCGTGGCCGCTAAATAACAAGACAGGCATGACCCTTAAAGAAAGATACGAGGGCATAATCTCGATTTTCCGCGAGATTATGCCCTCGCCCGGCACTGAGCTGGACTATGATTCCCCTTTTCACCTGCTGCTGGCCGTCATTCTCTCAGCCCAATGCACCGACAAGCGGGTAAACATGGTGACCCCGCCACTCTTCAAGGCTTATCCGGACGCAGCCTCGCTGGCCGCAGCCGAACCGGGAGAGGTCTATGATTACATCAAAAGCGTAACTTTCCCCAACAATAAGAGTAAACATCTGGTGAATGCAGCCCGAAAAATCATGAATGATTTCGGGGGAGAGCTACCGCGCGACATTGATGCACTGACCACGATTCCCGGCGTGGGTCGAAAGACGGCCAACGTAATGCTGGCCGTCGTGTGGGGTGCGGCCGCCATGCCTGTGGACACACATGTTTTCCGGGTGAGCAACCGCATAGGCCTGACCCGCAACAGCAAAACACCGTTGGCCACTGAAAAAGCCCTCGTCAAACATATCGCGCCCGAGATTCTTCCCGATGCCCACCACTGGCTCATATTGCACGGACGCTACGTCTGCAAAGCCCGCAAACCGCTATGCGACCAATGCCCTATTACCGCTTACTGCGCCGAATTTGCTAAAAATTCTAAAAAAGGCTGACTCATTGCCGATTAGCCTAAAGCGCCCGGCCTCTGCGCCACAATAAAACCGCCGGCCTCCACGTTATTTCTCTACTATAATAGTGCTCCCGCGCGTGCGGGCGCATTACATTGACATTTATCGAAGACTATTCACACATGCGTATTGCTCAATCTCCACATACTGCCCTGCTCCGTTTCTTCGCAATTCCTCTGATGCTTCTCTCAGGCTTCGGCTTCAGCAGCCACGCCCGCGACTACGCCGCATCCTCAGTGCTGAAAGAGGGTAAATGGGTGAAAATAAACATCAAAGAGGAGGGAATGCAGATTCTCACCCCCGCCGCTTTGAAGCAGATGGGTTTCTCTGACCCCTCCAAAGTGCACGTCTACGGCTACGGTGGCTACCGTCTGTCAGAAACACTGACCGATGCCACCCCCGATGACCTGCCCATTCAGCCCGTTGTCCGCACTGCCGACGGCTCCATCATCTTCTACGGCGCAGGCCTTGTGGAATGGCAAACAGCCTCCAATCCTCTCGGATTCACGCACTATCAGAATGTCTACTCGACCATAGCCCCCTACTTCCTCTCCGACCGTGAGGCCTCCGACCCCGCGCCCGAACCCCTGACAACCCCCATCGGCAGCTCGGCCCGACCGGTTACTACCTTCACTCATCTGATGCTGCATGAACAGGAACTCGCCACCCCGGCCAACACCGGTGCCGACCTGCTGGGTGAAGACTTCCGCTCCACCTCGCAGCGCACCTTCTCTTTTCCCGTGACCGACCCCGCGAGCGATAAGATTAACTTCCGTCTCTTCTTCGGGAGCAAAGCCAGCGGCACAGCCACACTCACCATGACCTCCGGAGGCGCAACCCTGCCGGTCGCCTCCCTCCCGGCAGAGACCAACAGCGTAATCCACTATCGCAACTACGGCTTCGACCGCACTGCGACTCTGACCGATAAGCCAACCGCTGACCTCACCCTGAAATTCTCCGGAGGGGGTATTGTCACCACCGCACGCCTGGACTACATAGAAGCCGCCTACACTCGCTCCCTGAAGCTGAACGGCGGCCTGCTGCAGTTCCGTCACACAGCCTCCGGCTCACAGGTGCTCTGCATCGAAGGCTGCTCGGCATCCACACTGATTTGGGATGTGACCGACCCGGCGGCTCCCCGCCAGGTGGCTTACGAACTGCAAGGCTCCACCGCCCGCTTCGCCCCCACGCCCGGCACCCTGCGCACCTACATTGCCTTCAATCCGGCAAGCGTGAAGACAGCGCCGGCATCTCTTGGCAGCGTCTCCGCTCAGGACATCCACTCCATGGAAACCCCTGACATGGTCATCATAACCCCTGACGCATATAAGGCTCAGGCTGAGAGACTTGCAGAATTTCACCGCACGAACGACAACATGGTGGTGCATGTGCTCATTCCCGAGAACATCTATAATGAGTTCTCCTCCGGCAAGCCCGACGCCACCGCCTTCCGCAAGATGCTGAAGATGTTCTACGACCGAGGCAAAAGCGGAGAGCGCACCCTGAAGCACGCACTCCTTTTCGGCCGTCCCTCTTACGACCATCGCCTCATTGCCGAAATTCCGGCCATGGCAGCCTATCCGCGACTGCTCACCTGGGAGTCAACCATGAGCACCGCTAACCTGAAAGAGAGCACCGTCTCCAAGCTGGATAACACGACCACGGTGCATGAAGAAGCGTCCTATTGCACCGACTCCTATTTCGCTATGCTTGAGGATTCCCCCTACTCCTTCAACCTCGGCACAGCGCTACTGAGCATCGGCATCGGCCGCATGCCCGTCAAGAGCCTTCAGGAAGCGAAAACGGCCGTCGATAAAGTAATTGGCTACATGACCGACCCCGACTTCGGCGCCTGGCGAAGCCACGTCATGCTCATTGCTGATGACGCTGACAGCGGAAAGCACCTCGAACAGACCGAAGCCATGTACAGCATAATGCAAGATGAGAATAACGGCAATGGCCGCGACTTCATTTACGAAAAGCTGTATCTTGACTCCTATCCCCTCGGCTCCGGCGGCAACTCCAAGACCTATCCGCAGGCCAAGGAACGCATGTTCAAGATGTTTGAGGAGGGGGTCAGCTTCGTCTCCTACGTCGGCCATGCCAACCCCACATCCTGGACCCACGAAAGCCTGATGACTTACAGCGATATAAATTCGCTCACCTACAAGCACCTGCCCATCATCTACCACGCCTCCTGCGAATTCATCCGCTTCGACGATGACACCCAGTCAGGCGCCGAAACAATGTGGCTCTATCCCCAGTCCGGTGCCATTGCATTCATCGCCGCCAACCGAAAAGTCTACGTTGAGCAGAATGGCTACCTGACAAAACGCATCGGCAAATTCATCTTCGCGCAAAATCCTGACGGCACCCCATTGACCATAGGCGACGTCTTCCGCCTGGCTATGAATGATTTAGGCAGCTCCAAGGAAAACAGCAGCAACAAAAACCGCTACGCCCTCATGGGTGACCCGGCCATGCGCATACCCTCCCCCTCGCGCAAAATCAAGATTGAGAAAATCGGCGAAACTGATTTGGCGCAGGCTGTGGCCGACGAAAACCTGCCGGTTGTTCCGGCTCGCTCGAAAATGAAGGTTTCCGGTCAGGTGCTCCTGCCCGACGGCTCCGTCGACGTCTCCTTCAACGGCACTCTGACCGCCACACTCTTCGATGCCGAGCGTGCCGTCACCACCTACGGCCACCCCTCCGAAGGCAAGAATGATGGCAAAGTGAGCATCTATAATGACCGCAAGAACCGCCTCGCTCTCGCCTCATTCCCGGTGAAAGAGGGCAAATGGGAGGCTACACTTTATCTCCCCGAAGAGATTGACGAGAACTATTCTCCCGCGCTGCTTTCTCTCTATGCCTGCACCTCCGACGGCAAAGAGGCTATCGGCTCCACCTCCGACTTCTACGTCTACGGCTACGATGAGTCAGGACCCGAGGATAACGAGGCGCCCGAGATTTCACTGGCAGCCATAGGCACTCCCGGCTTCCGCCCCGGCGACATAGTGGCTCCCTCCACATCTTTCCTGGCTAAAGTGCGCGATGATTCCGGAATCAACATCTCCTCTTCCGGCATAGGCAAGCAGATGACCATCGTCATCGACGGCAAAAAAATCTATGACGATGTCTCCGACTACTTCACCACCGACCCGGAAGACCCCACCGCCGGCTCCGTGACCTATCCGATTGACGGACTGGACGAGGGAGAGCATGAGCTTGCCTTCCAGGTGTTTGACAATGCCGGCAACTGCGCTAAGGTCACCCTCCCCTTCAAAGTTGGAGGTTCCATGCAGCCCAACGTCGACCTGCGCACCGACGCCAGCCCCGCCTCGACACAGGCCACCATCTATGTCACCACCGCCCGGCAGCCGCAGGAAGCTGTGATTGAAGTCTTCGACATGGCCGGTCGCAAAGTGTGGAGCGCCGTGCCCGAGCAGCTCACCCAAAGCATGAACGTCACCTGGGATTTGTGCGACTCCTCCGGCCGACGCGTTCCCCGCGGCATATATCTGTACAGCGCCAAGGTGCTCAACCCTGACGGCACCACCCATCGCCGCACACGCAAGATAGCCGTAACTGCTGAATAAGCAATCCCTCCGACCGCGACAAAACGCCCCGCCGCATTAACAATCTTTATATCCCGCCCGGTTTGGTCAGGCGGGATTTTTTTTGTACTTTTGCACGTTATTGCGCAGAAACACCCCGCAGGATTCTGCTCCCGATGGTTCTCTGCCTATAATCAACTGATTAACCTATCGCAAATTGAGAATTACAGGCATATATCCTTCAGCTGAATCACAGAGTTTTCCCGCAACATTCTGGCTCAACGAGTCAGCTGTGCTGCGTGTCGGTCGACCCTTCTACATCCCTGAATGGGATGCCGACTTCAGGCTCTTTCCCATGCTCGCCCTGCGCATAGACAAAGTGGGCAAAGGAATGCCGGCCCGCTTTGCATCGCGCTATGTCGGCCACGCCTCACTCTGGCTGCACGCCCGCGGCATGGAGACTCTCGAAGCCCTGCGTCGCAGCGCCCTCCCGCTTGGCTCTGCCCTCGGGTTCGACGGCTCGCTGATTTCAGCCCCCTTTCTGAGCATTCCGCTCGATGAAGTGCCCTCAATGAGCTTCAGCATCAGAGTTGAGGACAGGGAGACAATCATCAGCCCCGACGCCGCAGATAATGCCCCGGCGATTCTCGAGGCCATCGGATCCCGCAACACGATGCGCACCGGAGATATTATCCTGCTCCCCTGCCGCGACGGCATTCCGGCCACACGAGGCACCCGCATAACCATCTCCGCGCTCAGCCCAATGCAAGAAACACTCACCTCATTCCCAATAAAATAACGACATTTAACTGCTACTTATATAATGAACTTTCGCATATTCTCCCCCCTCCGAATCGGATTTCTTTCACTCTGCGCGGCTCTCGGCATCAGCCACCGGGCAGACGCTGCTGTAATCTTCCCGGAGAGCTCTGAACTTGCTCACGGCCATTGGGTGAAAATAAACTTCACATCCACCGGGCTATACGAAATCACTTACGACCAGTTGCGCGCCATGGGCTTCTCCGATCCCTCCAAGGTCGGAATCTTCGGCAATGGCGGCCAAATTCAGCCCATGCAATTCAAGGATGCGGCCGGCAATCCCGAATACCGTACGACCCTTCCTCCCGTGGCCGTGCTCCATACCGACAACAAAATAATTTTCTTCGGACAAGGCCCCGAGGTTATCAATCAGCTCACCAAGAATGCCGCCCGCCCTGCGGCCCAGCAATTCGATGTGGTCAGCTATAACCCCTACACCACCTGCGGTTCCTACTTCCTGACCGACTCCCGCGACGACATGCTCACTCCCCCCAAGGCTTCAGGCATGGTCAACACCTCCAAGCCCTACTTCACCTCGGCCTGGTTCATTGACTATCATGAGCTGGAGAAGACCAACCCCATGAACAAGGGTCGCGAATACTTCGGCGAAAACCTCAAGGAGGGACCGGTGACCATCCCTTACTCCATCCCTGCCGCTGCATCCGGCGACCCAGCCAGCATCCTGCTGCGAGGCGCTCATTACAGCTATCAGTCAGGCTCCCTGACCGGCACCGTCGCCTCTCAAGACCTCTCTTCCGACTTCAACATCGCCCTCCGCGCCATGGCTAACGGCGACTACTATGCAACCTCCGTCATCCCCTGGTTCTCAACCACTCTGCCCGGCGCCGAAGGTAACATCTCAATCAACTACAACGGCTCGGCCGACTGGGCATACCTCGACCGCATGATTGTAGCCTCCAAGTCAGCAATCTCGTTCGCCCCCGGGCAGTCCTCGATAATGGTCTACACCGGAGAGTATGACCCCGCCACTTATGGCTACGTGAAAATGACCGGTGTGCCGGAAGACCTCGTCGTGTGGGACATAAACACTCCGCAGGATGTCACCACGCTACCCCGCGACGTCTACTCCGACTTTGCCTACGTGCGCTATCTGCGCGGCGCCAAAGAGCAAGGCATGATGCTCGCATTCAGCCCCTCGGCCACCCACGCCTCCATCGACTCCTGGAGCGAGGTCAATGTGCCCGACCTGCATAAGCTCGGCCTCGACGAAATGCCCGACCTGCTCATCATCACTCTGCCCGCGTTCCGCGAGGCTGCCGAACGCATTGCCGACCTGCACAAACGCATGGAGGGCTTCAACACAGCTATCGTATATTCCGAAGATGTCGTGAACGAATTCTCGGCCGGCGTCAATGACCCGATGGCATACCGCGCCCTGGCAAAAATGCTCTATGACCGCGACGACCCGCAGAACCGCCGCTTCCGCAACATCCTGATGCTCGGCCCCGCGCTGCGTGACATGCGTGGTCTCGAACAGGTGAATCCTTACGGCACCTTGATCAGCAATCAGAGCTTCCTGGGTCAGAACGTCGATGAGTCTTTCACGCTCAACGACTGGTATGGCATGATGGAGGACCGCACAGCCTACACCCCTGATGCCACCGCGCCGCAGTTCGCGCTCGTGCCGATGCAGATCGGTGTCGGCAATATCCCCTGCCTTGACCCTTCTGACGCATCCACCTATGTCGACAAGCTCGAGCAGTTCTATGCCGACGACTCCCTCGCCTATTGGCTCAGCAACGGCAACTACTGCGCTGACTCCTCCGATAATAATGAGCACCAGAACGTCATGGAGGCGCTCTACCATGATATGGATGACCTGACCGGCTCCGCCATGACCGGCAACAAGCTCTATGTCAACCTTTACAGCTACAAGAACACGACGAATGCCTTCGTGCGCCGCCTGGCCGAAGGAGCCATGCACAACTGGTATCTCGGCCATGCCGACCCCAGCGGCCTCAGCGGTGAGTTCTGGTCGCAGAATGACGAAAGCAAACTCTCCAACACCCGCCTCGGCTTCATGACCATAGCCGGTTGCACCATCACCGAATATGACTGCGGAGTGCGCGGCTCGGGCGAACGCCTTGTCTTCCTCCCCGGCAAAGGCCTTGTAGGCAGCGTAATGACCACCCGCTCCGGCTATTCATTCTCCAATTATGTTGTGGCCCAGCTCTTCCAGCGCGCATGCCTGCTCGACTCTCCCTCTGACGAAACCAAACTGCTCTCGCAACCTCGCACCGTGGGTGAGGCTTACGCCCTCGGCAAAACTGCTTACACTAACAACGCCAACAAGCTGGCCTACGTGCTCCTCTCCGACCCGGCGCTGACACTCCCTTATCCCTCAGCTGATGTGGCTGTCACCATCGACGGCGACACCCCTGCCGGAGCCGCTTCCGTCTATCCTCATTCTGAAATCAAGCTCGACGGCGCAATCCGCGACCGCGCCGGCCAAACTCTGGAAGACTTCACAGGCACAGTCGTAGCCAAGGTCTACGATGCCCCGGTCACCATCCCCACCGTGCCCCGCAACGGCGCTGAGGTGAAGGAGATAACCATGGATGAAGTGCCTGTGGCGGTAGCTGCCTTCGAGGTCACCGACGGACGCTTCTCCGGCACTCTGATGCTTCCCTCCTCCATCAGCTCACGCGATGGAGCCTCGGCACGCATCAAATTCTCTGCCTTCAACCCCACTGACCGTCGCGCTGCCCTCGGCATCCGCACACTCGAAGTGCTACCCTATGACGAGGCTCACGCCGTGGCCTCTGACCTCCCCCCCACAATCGAAAGCATCTACGTCAATACGCCTGATTATGAGGAGGGTATGACCGTAGCCCCCAACTTCACTCTCTATGCTGACATTACTGACGACCATGGAGTCATGGTCTACGAAGTGGGAAGCATGAGCGCCCTCACTCTGCTTGTGGATGGCCGCAAATCGCGCACAGACCTGAATCAATACGTAACCTTCGCCGATGGTGGCCGCACCTGCAAACTCGCCTATCCGATGAGCGAGCTGACGGCCGGAATGCACACCCTGACCCTTCAGGCATCCGATTCCGAAGGACAGCAGGTGAGCCGCTCCATGACCGTCAAGGTGGGCAACCCGCAGCTCTATGGCGAGCTTATCACCCCCGATGAGCCGGCGCGCGAATCTGCTCTGTTCTCTTTCAAGGCCACAGAGGAGACCGAAGATATCAGCTGCACAATCGTAATCCTCGACCACACCGGACGCGAGATTCTCAGCGCACCCATGAAGGACCTCTCCTATGAATGGAATCTGAAGGATGCCGCCGGAGAGCGTGTTCCGGCAGGAATATACTCCGCCGTATGTCGTCTCTCTGCTCCCGGCATGAGTCAAGGCGCAACCTCCCCCACAAGAGTAATCGTTTTCTAATCAAGTGATTATGGACAACCTCTTCAATACCCCCACCCCCGACAACACCGGGCCCACACAGGCAGCCACCGCCGCCGGCTATGATGAAAGTGCTATCCAGACCCTCGCCTGGAACGAACACATTCGTCGTCGCCCGGGCATGTACATCGGCAAACTCGGCGACGGTTCCCATCCCGAAGATGGCATCTATGTGCTTATCAAAGAGGTGATTGACAACTCTATCGATGAGTTCAATATGGGTGCAGGCAAGCAGGTGGACATTCAAATTGAAGAGGGCACCGTCAGTGTGCGCGACTATGGTCGAGGCATCCCCTTGGGTAAAGTCAAGGAGGCGACAAGCGACGTTAACACCGGCGGCAAATTCGACTCCAAGAACTTCCAGAAATCAGTAGGTCTCAACGGTGTCGGTCTGAAAGCCGTCAACGCCCTTTCCAGCGAATGCGAAGTGATAAGCTATCGCGAGGGGCAATGCGTCAGAGTGCTCTACCGCTGCGGCGAGCTGATTGAACACTCGGCTCCCTCACCCACTGATGAGCCTAACGGCACCTTCGTGCGCTTCACCCCCGACAATACCCTCTTCCGCGACTATGCCTACCGCATGGAGACGGTGGAGACAATGGTCAATAACTACACCTATCTCAACACCGGACTCGCGCTCTATCTCAACGGCAAGCGCTATCTCTCGCGCCACGGCCTGCTCGACCTGCTCAAAGAGAACCTGACCAACGACCCCCTCTACCCAATCATTCACCTCAAGGGGGAGGACATTGAGGTGGTGCTGACCCACACCTCTCAGTATGGCGAGGAGTATTATTCCTTCGTCAACGGCCAGCACACCACGCAGGGTGGCACGCATCTGACCGCCTTCCGCGAATGGATCGGCCGCACCGTCAAGGAGCATTTCGGCAAGAGCTTCGAGTATGCCGACATCCGCAACGGCCTGGTGGGCGCAGTGAGTGTTCGCATCCAGGAGCCGGTCTTCGAGAGTCAGACCAAGACAAAGCTCGGCAGCAAGGAGGTGGCTCCGGACAGCACGCTGACCGTAAACAAATTCGTGGGCGACTTCCTGAAAAAGGAGCTCGACGACTATCTGCATAAGAACCCCGACACGGCAGAGGTGATGCTCCATAAGATTCAGGCCTCCGAAAAGGAGCGCAAAGCCATGGCCGGCGTCACCAAGCTGGCTCGCGAACGTGCCAAGAAGGTCAGCCTGCATAACCGCAAACTGCGTGACTGCTCCGTCCACTATAACGACCAGCTGAAAGCCTCCGCCAAGCAGGACCGCCGCGAAGACTCCTGCATCTTCATCACCGAGGGTGACTCCGCATCCGGAACCATCACCAAGGCCCGCGATGCAATGACCCAGGCTGTTTTCTCCCTGCGAGGCAAGCCGCTCAACTCCTACGGACTCACCCAGAAAGTGGTCTACGAAAACGAGGAATTCAACCTCCTTCAGGCCGCCCTCAACATCGAAGATGGCATCGAAGGGCTCCGATATAATAAAGTAATCATAGCCACCGATGCCGATGTCGACGGTATGCACATCCGCCTGCTCGTCATCACCTTCTTCCTCCAGTTCTTCCCCGACCTGGTCAAGAAAGGACATGTCTATATCCTGCAGACCCCCCTGTTCCGAGTGCGCAACAAGAAGCTGACGCGTCGCAAGAGCACCAAGCGCAAGCCTTCGGCTGCGTCCTCATCCCCCGAGACTCAAGCCGAACGGGATACAATCTACTGCTATTCCGACGAAGAACGCCTGGCCGCAATCGAGCATTTCGGCTCGAACGCCGAAATCACCCGATTCAAAGGTCTGGGTGAAATCAACGTCGAGGAGTTCCAGGAATTTATCGGCGAAGATATGAGGCTCGACCCTGTCACCCTCAAGCGCGAGGACACAGTGGAGAAGCTGCTCGAATTCTACATGGGTAAGAACACCATGAACCGCCAGAACTTCATTATTGACAACCTCGTGGTGGAGGATGACTCCGAAATCAGCTGACACACTCTGACAACTATGAAGATAGCACTCTTTCCAGGCAGCTTCAATCCCTTTACCGTCGGCCATAAGTCAGTGGTTGACCGCGCTTTAGGACTGTTCGACCGCATCATAATCGCCATTGGCGTCAATGAAAACAAGAGCGATGGTGAGCCTGACGACCTGCCGGAGCGCATCCGCGCCATCGCCAACCTCTATGCCGACGAACCGGCCGTAGAGGTTTACAGCTACGAAGGTCTGACCGTTGACTTTGCCGAAGCCATGGGCGCCGGCTGGCTGCTGCGCGGTGTGCGCACCGTCAAGGATTTTGAATATGAGAGCAACATGGCCGACATCAACCGCCGCATCTCGGGCATTGAGACCCTGCTGCTCTTCACCCTGCCGGAACATGCATGCATCTCCTCTTCAATGGTGCGTGAGCTATCCCACTTCGGGGTAGACACCTCCCAATTCATTCCCACACCCTCCCCTCAGGACGATTAACATTTTCACACTCCGCATGAAGAAACTGCTCCTTTTATCCGTAATAGCCTGCTGCGCTTCAGTAATCGCAGCCCAGCTCGGCACCTCCTCCCCCTCCGGCAAACTCCGCTATGCTGAAGCTGCCATTGCAAAATATTATGTAGATACCATCGACGAAGACAAGCTCGTGGAGTATGCCATCATCGGTATGCTGGAAAAGCTTGACCCCCACTCCTCCTACACCGACCCTGAAGAGACCCGCGCCCTCAATGAACCGCTCGAAGGGAACTTCTCCGGCATCGGAATCTCTTACAATATGGTGAAGGACACGCTCTATGTCTCCAACGTAATCAACGGCGGTCCCTCGGAAAAGGCCGGCATTCAGGCCGGCGACCGCATTATTGCCGTCAACGACTCCTCGATTGCCGGACAAAACCTCAAGACCTCCGACATCATGAAGCGTCTGCGCGGGCCGAAAGGGACTCAGGTTGACCTGACAATCCTGCGCGTCAACGACACCATCCCCTTCCGCCTCATTCGCGACGACATACCGGTTTACAGCATCGACGCCTCCTACATGGTGGATGCCACCACCGGCTACATCGCCCTGAACCGGTTCGCGGAGAACACCCCCACAGAGTTCCGTGAGGCCATTCAGAAGCTGCGCAAACAGGGAATGAAGAACCTCATCCTCGACCTTTGCGACAATGGTGGCGGCTATCTGTCGGCCTCAGTCGAAATCCTGAGTGAACTGCTTCCGGCTCAGAGTCTGGCCGTCTACACTGAAGGTCGCAACTCCCCCCGCCACGACTATTACACCATTCCTCTCAGTTCCACCCCCATGATGGAGGAGGGGCGCGTGGTGGTGCTCGTCAACCAATACTCTGCCTCGGCGGCTGAAATCACCTCCGGCGCGCTTCAGGACTGGGACCGCGCAGTCATCGTGGGTCGTCGCACATATGGCAAAGGACTCGTGCAGCGCCCCATCCCCTTCTCCGACGGCTCCATGATGCGACTGACCGTGTCTCACTACTACACCCCCTCCGGACGCAGCATTCAGAAGCCCTATGAAAAGGGGGATGAAGAGACCTACCGCCGCGACATCGTCAACCGTTTCGAGGGGGGCGAGCTTATGCACGCTGACTCCGTGCATGTGGACTCAACCAAGCTCACCCACACACTCGTGAATGAGCGCGCAGTCTATGGTGGCGGCGGCATCCTGCCCGACCGCTTCGTGCCCCTCGACACTATGCCCAATACGGCCTACCTGCGCAACATCTCAGCAAAGATGCTCATCAACCAGGCCGCTGTGGAATATGTGGACAACCACCGCAAGGAAATCAAAAAGCAATTCAAGACCGACGATAAGTTCGTGCAGGGATTCAATGTGCCGGAAAGCCTGCTTGACCGTGTGCGCGCCTTGGCCGATGCTGATGGAATTGAATTCAATGCCGAAGAATGGGAGCGCTCGAAGGAGCGCCTGGCGGTGCTGCTCAAAGCGCTGATTGGCAGAAATATATATGAATCGCAGACCTATGATAAGGTCTACAACCTCTGCAACCCGATTTTCCTTGAGGCACTGGAAATAATCAACTCTCCCCTCTACGACCAACTTCTTCACGGCTCCAAATAACTTCGCCCGTCATGAGCACCACCGCAAGACATATCACCACACTGACCCTCGCGGTCTGCGCGGCGCTATCTCTCTTCGCGCAGAATGAAACGGTTGACTATCTCACCCGTATGCCACTGATTTTCAGCGGCTACAAGGGTGAAGCAGCGCTCCGCTCTCCAATCGGAGTAGTCAACCCGACCACTTGGCAACAGCTGCGCGAAGTGGTGCATCCCGACACGGCCGAGTTCTCCACACCGTTTGACCGCGACATTCTCCTGAGGGAGACCACCATGAGAGTGCGTTACTCCTACATGGCTGCGCATCCCGACCGGATTACGTTCCGGGCATGGACGCTTCCCCCTCCCCCGGTGCTCTCCTCCACCACTCAGGAAATACCCAAGGACTATATCGTCAACGAAATACCGCTGACGATTGACGATGGTCCCAACCCGATTATGCTTGACGACATCGAGCGCATCAACTGGCTGCATAATTTCGACAGCGGAGTGCAATTCTCGCAGGCATATCTAAGCCCTAACTGGTATCAGGGTGGCACCAACTCGCTGACACTGCTCGTCAATCTGCTTTGGGACGTTAAGCTCAACGAGGTTTATCATCCTAACTACCTGTTCACCAACTCACTGAGCTACAAGTTAGGACTTTACAGCACCCCGCAGGACACCTATCACAATTATGGCATCTCGCAAGACCTGTTCCAATGGAACCTGAAAGCCGGTATCCGCGCCCGCAACAACTGGTTCTACTCTTTCACCGCCCAGTTCAAAACGCAGTTCATCCATAACTATGGCGAGAACTCGCTGGAGCGGAAAGCCTCTTTCATGTCCCCCGGCGAGCTGAACCTCGGTATCGGTATGACCTACACGAAGACCAACAAGCGCGGAAACTTCAAGGTCAACGCCTCCATATCCCCGATTTCTTACAATCTGAAAACCTGCATCGACCGCAAAATCGACCCCACCCAGTTCTCTATTCCGGAGGGGAAACGCTTCTACAATCAGATTGGTTCCAACGCCGAAATAACCGCCGACTGGAAAATCACCTCCAACATCAACTGGCAGTCTCGCATCTTCATCTTCACTGACTATGATGACTTCCAGGCTGACTGGGAACACACCATCAACTTCTCAATCAACCGATTCCTCTCCACTCAGATTTATCTCGACATGCGCTACGACACCACCTCGGCCAACACTGACCAAGGGTGGCGCTACTGGATGATTAAGGAGATTCTCAGCTTCGGCTTCCGCTATGCTTTCTCTACTACGTAACACAGCTCTGTTGCTTCTGCTGCTCCTCGGCTCACCGACTCTCTCGGCGCGCCGCGTCAAGGTGCAGCATCGGGCGTCGGCAGGCGACACACTGCGGCTCGACCCCAAGCTTAAGGAGGTGACTGTGGGGCTTGACTCTGCCGTGCGCATAGCCGGCTACGACAAGAACCGCGAGTCAACCCGCGAGAGCCTGTTTCTCTCCAACACCGGTACGACCGCTATACGCAGCATTACGTTCGTAATCAATTATCTGGATATGGAGGGGCGGCAGCTGCACAAGCGCCGCGTGACGGTGCCATGCCTGGTGCCGTCCGGGGAAACGCGCCGACTTGAGTTCAAATCCTGGGACACGCAGAACAGTTTCTACTACCATCGCTCGCGGGTGCCGAAACGCACACAGGCCACACCTTACGATGTGACCATTCAGCCGGTGCTCTGCATCACGGAGTGATTAATGATGATGCTTGTGGTGCTTGGCTGCCTCGCGTCGGTGCTTGGCTGCTTTCTTGCGGGCTTTAGCTGCTTTCTTGCGAGCCTTCTCCGCTTTTTTTCTTTGCTGCTTGGCATACTTCCGCTGCTGCTTTTCCCATTTGCGGTAATCCTTTGAATGGTGGTGATGATGCGACGGAGAGCCATGATAGCTTTGACCCGCATAGTAGGAGGGGCCACCCGGGAGGTCTCCTTCCACTCCCCAGTAACCTGAGGGTGAACAGCTGCTGCTTAGTCCTATTAACATTGCCGGACCGGCAAGAAGAGTGAAGAGTCTGATTTTAGCCATGGTAGAGAGTATTTTGAGGTTTGTAGTCTGAGGCTTTGCAACCAACCTGTGGAATGGCAAAGTCTCTAATTGCATAACATCGTTTGCGGCTAAATAGTTGAGCGCTACATTCCTATTGTCTTCCTCAGAACCGGGATGCGCGATATAGCCCATGTCAACAGCGCGCTTATCAGAACCACAAATCCTGTGTCAATCAGCATTTTAGCAATCGGATGAAATCCGGCCGTGAGATTATATGTGCGCAATTCATCGGCCACCAAACCATAAATCAGATAGCCACCGAAGGTCAGCGCCGCCAACATCTTCAACAGTGGCGATGAATAATGCCCTTCGGCCAGATGCAAGACAATCACTGTCAGCCCGAGAGCCAAGAGGACATTGCCGATATCATGAATCCATATTCCGATATAAGGGAGTCCGAGCGTCCTGTCCATCCAGGGCATAAGCAACGCTACCCCCACCGCCACGAAAGCAGTCAGAAAGGCTTTGCGGGAGGCATAGACCCGATAGCGGCGCAGGTAGTAGCCCGAGACATAAAGGCCAATCCAGCCACTCACGTAATAGATTATCGAGCTTTGGCGCACATCCTGCATCTGAAGCACGTGGCAATAGTAAGGGGTGAGGGTGGTCAGCAGCCAAAGCAACAGATAGGCGCGCATCTCGCGGCGCGAGGCTGCCTCCACCCAGCGGGAAAGCACAGGGGTTATCAGGTAAAGCCCCAGAAGTGTGTAGAGGAACCAAAAGGCGCCGTCGGCCGGCACGAAGGGGACTCGGGCCAGGGTGTGCTTGAAGCCGCCATACAGAATGGAGCCTCTCACCATGTAAATCAATGAGAAAATAATCAGGGGCACGCCGATGCGCATGAATTTCTGCGAAAAGAAAGCACGACCATGCGCACGACCGGAGATGGTGAACGCACCGGAGATGATAAAGAAAATCGGCACCGCCGGCTCGGTCAGGAAGCCTATATATGTGTCAGGCAGTTTCCCAAGCGTCTGCGTCAGGTTGTCAGGCATCGAATGCTGAAGGCAGACGAGCAGATAGGCCAATATGCGGAGTATGTCATAGCCGGCTTCATGTCGGCGCGAAACAGGTTCAGTCATGAGTCCTTAGTAGTTTTTGTGCGGCGGAGAGCCTGATATGCCAACCGGCAGCGCAGGCAATCCCCCTGCTCGCAATAGGCGCGGGTGAGCTGGAGCAGTCCCTGACTCTCCCAAGCATCCGCGGGGGTCACCGCCACCATTGATTCCCACATGCGCATCACACTGTTGCTTTCCGCCGGCAGATGATGCAGCATTTCAACGGCCATGTCCTGATAGTCAAAAGCGCCGTGGCTGACTCCGTAGGCGTAATAGAGCGGTGCTACCGCATTAATCAGAAGCAGGTTGATGTGTGCCATGCCGAGCGCATTGGCATAGTTACGAGTGCCGGGGGCGCCGAAGGAAAGGTGGGATGCCCAATAGCCCTCGAATTTCACTTTGAAGAATTCCCGCAGCCGGTCAATGTCTCCCCTTGCATCAAGCAGCCGACTGAGCAATCCGCTTCCCTGCCTGAGAAGCCGTGCAAGATAGACGAGCCTGCGCAGCGGAGAGGCGGCGGGGCGCGTGCCTGAGAATTTCCAGATATGTGAGGGAAGCGGAGTGAGGTTATACTTGTGGGAGAGAAAGTCCCATTCGGTGCGCAAGGACTGCGAATAATCGTCAGCTATGCGCGATTCTTCAAGCAGGCCTGCCGACCCGAGCAGAAGCGCTTCCAGCTGAAAATCGGAGTCGGAATGCTTGGCGGCAACTGAGGGTGGCAACCGGCGGGCAAGCAGCTCCATGGGGTCGGAATTAAGCCCGAAACCGAGCGCTCTGGCCAGGGTAACAAACGTGGCATGAGCCCAATCCTGCGTGGTCAGTTTTAACGTCTCTGCCACCCTCTCGCTCTTGGTCTGCAACCGCTCCATGGCGCAGGAGTCTACCGCCTCATGCAAGAAAAGCGGGGGAACATCGGCAATGTATGCGCGACAGCGCAGCGGGCGCGCATCGGAGGCAAGAATGGAATAGCGTTCGGCAATCTGCCGGTCAAAAGGCAGATGAAGCTGGGGAATAATCGAGCCGTCAGGGCGGCGCACATAAGTGTCGTTCTCACCCACGACATGCAGTATGACCGAATCGTAAGCGCGGTCGAGATGGTGCCCGTGGCGCCTCCAATCGCTTGCACGCAGATGCAGCTCCACATTGCCGGCCCATTCAGCATCGTCCATGCGGAGCTTCGCATTGAAGAAATCCGGGCCGGAGGCGCGGTTAAGATTGCCGGGATGCAGGATGCGCAATTCGCGTCCGTCAGTCAGCAGCTTGTCGGGAGAGCCGTACAAGCGCCACTGCCAGATGTATTGCATCACCTTTTCCATAGGCATTCAGACCCTATCTCATTTGCCCGTTAGCAGCGACTTCAGATTGTTAAGCGTGGTGAGTGCTTCCAGCGGAGTGAGCCGGTTGATGTCAAGCGTCAGAATCTGGTCGCGAATCTGGCTCAGCAGCGGGTCGTCAAGCTGAAAGAAGGAGAGCTGCATTCCATCGCTCCCGCCGGCACCTATGGTGCTCGTATCAGCCTTTCCGGCCTTGGGCTTGCCACCGGCGGCTTCCGGAGTCTTGGCTCCGGCGGCCTCCAATTCAGCCAGCACGGCATCGGCTCGACGCACGATGGCCGGGGGCATACCGGCAAGCCGGGCCACATGAATGCCGAAGCTGTGAGCAGAACCACCCTTCCGCAATTTGCGCACGAACATGACTTTGCCCCCCTTCTCCTCTACGGCCACATTATAGTTGGCTATACGAGGATAGAGCTTCTCCATTTCATTAAGCTCGTGATAATGAGTAGCAAAGAGGGTTTTGGGATGCACTGAAGGGTTCTGATGTATATGCTCCACGATGGCCCAGGCTATTGAGATGCCATCGTAGGTGGAGGTGCCGCGTCCCAGCTCGTCGAAGAGTATCAGCGACCGCTGCGACATGTTGTTGAGAATGGCCGACGCTTCGTTCATCTCGACCATGAAGGTGGACTCTCCGAGCGAAATATTATCGGAGGCACCGACACGGGTGAATATCTTATCGACAATACCGATGTGTGCGGCATCAGCGGGCACGAAAGACCCTATCTGAGCCATGAGCACGATGAGCGCCGTCTGGCGCAGGAGTGCGGACTTACCGCTCATGTTCGGGCCGGTAATCATCATCACCTGCGTTGAGTCGCAGTCAAGTGACAGTGAGTTGGAGATGTAAGGCTCCCCGGGGGGAAGCTGACGCTCTATGACCGGGTGACGCCCTTCGGTGATTTCTATGCTGAGTGAATCATCCACCAGAGGGCGGCAGTAGCGGTAATCCTCCGCGCATGAGGTAAAGGACAGCAACACATCAATTTGCGCCACGGCGGAGGCATCAGCCTGCATGGCGGGGATGTGGCGGCTCACCTCCTGCACAAGCTCGGCAAACAACCGGGCCTCTATCTCCTCTATGCGCGCTTCCGCACCGAGAATTTTCTGTTCATACTCCTTAAGCTCGGGGGTGATATAACGCTCGGCATTGACGAGGGTCTGCTTGCGAATCCATTCGGCGGGCACTTTGTCCTTGTGGGTGTTGCGCACCTCGATGTAATAGCCGAACACGTTATTGAAGCTGACCTTCAGGCTTGATATTCCGGTGGCCTGTATCTCACGCTGCACCAGGTCATTCAGATACTGCTTGCCGGAGGAGGCGAGGCTGCGCAGCTCGTCGAGAGTGGCATCCACTCCATCGGCCACGAAGTTGCCGCGCGAGAGCAGCGAGGGTGCATCCTCTTTAATTGTGGTTGCTATACGCGACGCGATTCCCTCGCAGGGATCGATGCTTTCAGCCAGCGCACGCAACTCAGGGCAGGAGGCACGGGAGCCGGCCTCCTTGACCGGACCTATGGCCAGAAGTGCATTCTTCAGCTGCACGAGTTCACGCGGAGAGACACGACCGGTGGCTACTTTGGAGATGACTCGCTCCAGGTCACCCACCGTCTGAATATGCTCGCGCAGAGTCGCGCGGGTTTCCGGGTGACGGAAGAAGTACTCCACAACATTCTGTCTGCGCTCAATCACAGCCGGGTCCCGCAACGGGAACAGAACCCAGCGGCGCAACAGGCGTGCCCCCATAGGCGTGGTCGTGTGGTCAAGAATCTGCACCAGACATTTGCCCTCTTCCGTCATAGGCGCCACCAACTCGAGATTGCGCACTGTGAAGCGGTCGAGCCTGACATATTTCTCTTCATCCAGGCGGGACAGGGAGGTTATATGCGCGATGTGGGGATGCTTGGTGATGTCGAGATAATGCAGCAGCGAGCCGGCAGCAATAATTGCATCCGGCATTTTATCCACGCCAAAGCCTTTCAGGTTGCGGGTCTCGAAATGGCGCAACAGTCGCTCGCCGGCGGCATCCATCGTGAATATCCAGTCCTCAAGCTCAAAGTAGAAGAACTTGCCGGAGAAGGTTTCTTCGGCGCGGGCACGCTCGCCGCGCATGATGAGCACCTCCTTGGGTGCTATGCCTGAGAGGAGTTTGTCAATGTAATCGGCGCTCCCCTCGGCACACATGTATTCGCCTGTGGAGATATCGAGGAATGCGACACCAAGTTTCTTCGCTCCGAAGTGCACCCCGGCCAGGAAGTTATTCTCACGCCCGGTTAGCAGCGAGTCGTTGATGTTCACGCCCGGAGTCACCAACTCGGTGATGTCGCGCTTCACGAGCTTCTTGGTGAGCTTGGGATCCTCGAGCTGCTCGCATATAGCCACTCGCTTGCCGGCTCTGACGAGCTTCGGCAGGTAAGTGTCGAGAGCATGATGCGGGAAGCCGGCAAGCTCCACATGGCTGGCTTTGCCGTTGGCTCGCCTGGTGAGGGTTATTCCGAGAATTTCGCTGGCTGTGACGGCATCATCAGAAAAGGTCTCGTAAAAGTCACCCACACGGAAAAGCAACACTGCATCGGGATGCTTGCGTTTCATCTCGATGTATTGCTTCATGAGCGGCGTTTCGGCTATCTTTGCCATGACGGGGATTGTCTTGATAAGGGTTGTGGAGGTTAACGTGAATAGCGAATCTGAGCCTTGCGGGTCACGCGCCAGCGTCCTTGGTCGAAGATTGCTGTTCCGGCTGCTTCATTCACAATGATTGATGCCCCCTGGGAGAGTTGCAGGTTGCGGCCTGTGCAGGCATTCTCCAGATAGTCGGTGGGGGTCATCAGGGCCAGTTCAAACACGGCAGGGTCGTCAATCACCTGGTAGGTGCCTGACACACCGTCGGTGGTCACAAGCTTAAAGATTGAGTTGCCCATATTGTAGGATGCATCGGCACGGGTGAATACCCCATCGGCATTGGCTCGGGCCAGATAAATCACACGGGGCTGACGCTGGCGGGCGCTCCCGGGGGTGTAGCGGGCATCCTGCTGCGGACGGCTCTGACGGCGCAAGCGCTCCACCTCGGCGCGCAGCGAGGCAATCTCTGCATCGCGGGTGTCCTGAGGCTCGGGGGCGGCGTAGGATGCAAATGCGCTTTCATCCTCCATATCAGCCTGACTGACAGGAGCGGCGGCCTGCGGTTCGCGGCGGCCACGACCACGCACGGGCTGCTGCTCCTCCTTGCTTTTACGCATGACATTGAGGGCGTAAGCCACGAGTCCAACTACCACGAGCACAAGAATGGCCAGCACGATAATGGAGACGGTGTTGCCTGAACCCTTGCTCTGCTTCTCGGTGTTTGCGGGGCCTTCGGCTCCGGCTGCTATAACAGAGTCTGAGGCGGGGAGATTAGCCGGGGCGGCATTCACGATGGCATCGGCATCGGTGCCCGGTTCGGGCTGCTGCTCTTCAGCTTTCTTTTCCTCTTCGGCAGCCGGGGCTTCTTCAGCAGGCGCCGGCTCCTCAGCCTTGGCCGGTTCGGCCACCGTCACTTTGATGGCACTCACCTTCTTGGCCACCTTGCCGCGACACTCGGCCTTACCGTCGAAGTTGGGAGCCTTGTCAAGGAAGGTAACAGTCCAGAACTTATCGAATGCGCCCTTATCCCAGGAAGCATATTCACTCTCGGGGGGGATGGGCACAGCTTGCAATTTCTTCAGGTTGGCTTTCTCTTTGTCATGCCCCCCGATTGTTCCCTCCAGTTCAGAGGTGGATGAGGGGAATTTGCTGTCATCAAGATAGCCGGAACCATTGTTCATGTAGCGCAGACAAAGGCGATAGGTGGCGGCTTTGGCCTGCTCCATCTGCTGCGGAGTTGCGGCCACAGCGGGCAGAACCGATGCAAAAAGGATAATAAGTGCGGGAATCAGGCGTTTCATTGCGTGCTTATGTATTTCTTTGGTAATCTGATTGTTAATTCTTGGAGAAGAGAGGGATGAGGGTGCTTCTGATTATTCCGGTGACGGCGTAGAAGAAGGGTACATCCTCCACTCGTTCATCAGCTGTCTCGCTCTGCGGGAGGAAGGCTCGGATGCCGGAGGCGAGATAATTGGGGATGTCTCGCGAAGCCTCACGGCGAAACAGTTCCACAGCCTCGCGGCTCACTCCGAATTCATCTGCCCAGTCACTCTCCATCAGCTTGAGGAAGAAGGTGTTGAATTGCATCACGGCATCTTCAATTTCCTTACGGGCCTGCTGCGAGCGGATGGATGAGTAGGTGTAATCCTCCGTGGGGGTCAGCGAATAACGGCTTTTAAGAGCCATGATGCTTCTTGCGCTGAAGGGGGTGCGGCTCTCTTCTCCGCGGGAGATGCGGCGTTCCAGCTCGAGACCACCCTTGCAGGTGACCTGTTTCGGGTTGCTCCGCTCTATCATCAGTTCAAACACCTGAGGGTGCTTGTAGTGCAGTCCGTAGACCTCTTCCACTATCGACTGTGTGAACTCCTCAACGAGGTCATGCCGGCCCAAAATATTGAGTATTTTGGAGCCGGTGCCGGAGAAACAGATGCGGCGGGGGAGTCCGATGCCGGCCTGCTTCATAAGGTTAGCCACATAGTAGATGAGAGCCGAGTAGAAGTAAAGGAACACTATCTTGAGTCCGGTGTCATCCCCCAGCAGGGCATTGTAGCTGTAAGGGCGACGGTCGAGTTCGGAGAGTCGCCTTAGGCCGGGAGCCTGCTCGATGGAGAAGAGGAAGGCGTTGATGTCTTCGCTGCGCCCGGTCGAAAGGATGTCGGAGAGGATGGAATCAAGGTAGCTGAGAGAGGGGTCACCGGAAAGGAGGCGGGAGAAATAGGCCGTGTAGCGGGCAATCATCGGATTGGCCGCTGCGTCGGCATGAGTGAAGGCATCCCCGAAAAGGGCATTGCCTGCAAAGCGGAAAGAGGTGATGATGTCCGGGCGTGAGTGCAGCCGCTCCTCGTCGGCACGGTAGATAACCACATCGCTTGAGCCGCCACCGATGTCGATGCTCGCGTAGTCGGAGCCGTCGGTTGAAGCATTGTGATAGAAATATGCGGGCGCCACACTCTCAGGCAGAGCCTGCACCCTGATGTCCGAGGGGTTGAGATAGCGGGCATACAGGTCTTCCCAAAGGGTCAGATAGCGGTGTTGCAGCGAGCGCTTCATGCTGACCGGGTAGAAGAAGAGCAGCGAGCAGCGGGCCGGGGAGCCGGAGGAGAGGATTATGCGGGCTCGGATTAGCAGCATCAGTTCGCGCAGGAACTGTTCGGAATCAGCCTGCTCCTCACCCCATTTGAGCATGGTGCTCACCCGATAGCCGTTGAAGGGCTTGCGCTCATAAAGGAACGGTATGTTCACACTGCGCAGAGCCTCCGGACGGGCATCGGTAGAGGCATTGCGAGCCAAGGCCGTGCGAATAGGGAACCCGTATTCGTCACCCACCGTACGGGGCAGGAACTCCACGTCAAGCAAGGTGTCGGCTTGAGCCAGCGAACCGGGAGCTTCGAGAGTGGCCACAAGGGTCGACTCGGCTCCGGAGTCAAAGGTCAGCGGACGAGCCGGGGTGTCGCCTATGCAGTATTCCACATGCGAGTTTGTTGTGCCGAAGTCCACGGCAAAAGTAAACTCGTCGGCACCGGCACTGTATTCAGGCCAGAGGGGGAGGATGATGCCCGTGTGACGACGGTTGTTATCGCGTGTGGGGGAGATGCTCACACGGGCGTAGTCCCAGGCATTATTGACTTCGTAATAGGATGTGCGCACGACTCGGGAGCGGGTTCTCACGAAGGGTTCGCGCATTTCAAGCGGCGCGGGGAAGCCGGAGGCATGGAATGTCAGGGAGGCTTCGTAATCGGGCATCATCTCGAAGAGACGCACATTGTAAATGTCTTGCTCTCCGGTGCGCGCAAAGGGGAAGATGGCGGTTGAGAGGCGTGTCTCAGAGAGGATTATGCCCTCGCCGTCTGCCGGCAGCTCTGCACTGTCGGCTGAACGGGGCTTATAGGTGCGGCTCAACTCTACATAGCTTTTGCGGGTGGGCAGACGCAGAATGGCCACTATGGCGTCTCCTTCGCGACGGAGCTCCATGGCGGGGCGACCGGGCACTACGTTGCCGGTGAGGTATGAGGCCGGGAAGTATTTGAAAAAGAGAGGTTTCACGGGGAGCAGACACCCTTTCTCCACACCTCGGGGCGCCGCAGTGAAGAACTGTGGAGCTATCGGTGTGGAAAGCTCAATAATGCTGTCCTCCAGCAGGTCGGAGGAGGTCAGCCAAGGATATTTGATTGAGGTGTCGGGCAGCGTGCGTTCTTCCGGCGGGAGTCCGGCAGTGTCCACACGTGTAGTAGCCTGCCACGGATGTGATATATAGCGGAAATCTTCCGCTCCCGGCGGGGTGAATCCTTCGCGCAGGACAAGCGGAATCAGCTCGTCCTCAGGCTGTTGGAGCATCGGGCGGAGCATGAAGTCACTTTCCTTGGGTGAGGCAAGCACTGCATCGGCGCGGCGAGTGAGCAACGGCACTCCGAAGATTCGGGGCGCCTGGGTGGTGGCCGGCTCGGCATACGTGTGAATCAGGGAGTCAGCCAATGCTGCTGACTGCTGCATGTTGAGGGCTGTGGGGTTCTCCACGCGTTGCAGAATGCGGGCATGGAGTTTCGGCTTGCGCGATCGAATTATCTCCAGATTGGCAAGTATATAGGAATAGACGCCGCTGAGGAGTTTACGCGCCTGCGGATAGGCGTTAAACCAATGCACGAGGTAGATGACGAATTCTTCGTCCCTCTCCCACAGATGCATAGGTTCGCCGAAGAGGGGTCTCCCCTGCTCCACCATAATATCAGCGATGGTGCCCAGGCCGGGAGCACCCATAGTCAGCGTGGCAGGAGAGGTTGAGCCGATTACGCGGCCTTCGCATTGAAGAATGTACCAGTCGCCGGCTTGCGCGAAATTATACGCACGCTCGTCGCTTTCCATGTACAGGCGCAAGGTTTCGGCCAGCAGTCGGTGAGCATCACTTCCATTCTCCATGGCAGCCAGGGCGCTTTCCGGATTCCAGCGAAGGATGCGCAGGCGCTTGGCATGGTTGGGAAAATCGAAGAGGAGCTGGGCAATGTCAAGCGAGTCGCTCACGAGACGGTGGTGCATGGCGGCACCGGCAGTCAGCCCTGTGGCAGCCAGAGTCTCGTAGGCAGTCAGCACAAGGTCAACCTGCGCAAAGGGGCTGGGGATGGCTGTGCGCGGATGCTCTACGGCATCACCGTTGGGATCGGTGATTTTCTGTATGTCGTCGCCGGAATAGGGCTCTTTGGGAACCCATCCGGTGCCGGTGGTATTGTCGCTGTATGAAAGTATTACGCTCACTGCTTTTTAGTCGTTGATGCCCGGGAAGCGTTCCTCAATTATTTGAGTCACGGCCAGGTTGAAGGTGTGAAGAAGTTTTGCCGGAAGCTTTGATTGCGGATATTTCCCGTTGAATTTCTTGCTCACGGCATTCAGGCGGGAGAAAATATCATCGTAGCTGAGGCGCGAGCCGGAGAGGAATCCTTTTTTTGCGGGTATGGAGGTGAGGATGTTCTCGAGGTGTCCGGTGTTTTCGAGGTCAAAGAAGCTGACATGGCGGTGATTGCCATCCATCTCTTCGAGCCAATCCCAATATTTGGGCAAGAAGTTATGCGAGAGGGTGAGATAGAAATCGGTGGAGAGGAATTCGGTGCCGAGAGTTGGGCTGTCTTTTGTGAATCCGCGTCCGATGCAATCCTTTAGTTTATGGTCAAGGAAGAGGGAGAGCAGGTGAAGCTTAAGCAGCGGAGCGGCTATGGCTGCGCGGGTGCGCGGGTCGAGGGTCATGAAGTCGACTGTAGAGGAATCCTTCTCCAAGCCGAACTCAAAGGCCAGGGTCTCGCGGCCAAGGTCTCGCGCAGGGGTTGAGAGGAAGTGCAACGGAGAGAGTGCTCCGATAAGTTCCACAAGGTGGGCTGCATTTTGCTGACCACCTTCCCCGGGGTCGTTGACGTAGGGGGATGAGGTCACCCGGTCGCCAAGATAATATATGGCATCCACCTGGCGCGGCGCATCATGCGCGGTGATGCTCTTGGAGTAATAATGCAGGGCGGAGCGGGTTTTCAGCAGGAAGTCGGCCTTGTTGATTGGGGAGCTCTTGGAGTGCTCTATATTGAAATAAGGCAGGAGAGTGAGAGCCCCGAGCGGTGCTGTGCGCATATATCCACGGGAGGCGAGAGTCGAGTCGGCAGCAGCTCGTATGTTCTTGACCATAATCGGGAAGCCGGCAGCTCCGGTGCCGCCAAATATGCTGGAGATGAAGAAGATACGATCATCGGCGCCCAGCAGATTGCCAAAGGCACGGAATTCTTCGGAGTCTTTGAAGCGGTTGAGGGCGACGGCACCGATGTTGGGGCTTCCAACGAAGCCGATGTGCATGGAGGTGTGGAGCTGAGCATCACTGAAAAGCATCTGCATCAGTGCCTGATTGCTTTCATCGAGGTCGTTATATTCGATGAACTCGCGGAAACGCAGGCGCTCCACGGCTGTCATGTTGTAGAGAAACGAGTCGCGCATTCCCCCTTGCCCGGCAGGCATCAGTGAGGCCAAGGTGGAAATCTTGGTTGAGAAGAATCCGCTCGGTTCACGCACTCCGGCATGAAGGGTGTCGTAAATTTTCCGATAGGCTTCAAGCAGTTCGACAGTGCGCTTCACGTCGCGCCCGGCCTGATGGGGGTCTACGATCAGCGGAACAATCTCAAGCTCGGCATAGGGTTTACCTGTGGCAGGGTCCACAGGTTTTACGCCGGCCGCGCAAAGCATGGCCAGCGATTTGAGTACACGGGAGCCTGATCCCCCTATGGCAAATATAAAGAGTCGCATTCGATTATTGAGGGAAGGGGGTGTGACGACAATTGGAACTCCACCAACGCATTCCGAAGGAGGCTATCGTGAAAACAAAAAAAGCAAACAGAGCAATCCATCCGGCGAGGGCTTCGGTGCAGGGAGCGTAGAAGTCACTCAGCCCGGTCTGGAAATCCTCCATTCGGGAGGATAGCATCTTGAGCGCACACCAAGTGGTCAGCAGTGTGCTGATGCCCATGACTATCAGCCAGTTCCACCAGCGGTCGAAGTGGACGGAGTTGATGAAATAGTAGAAGAGTCCGGCCATCAGCCAGGGAAGGGCGGCAATGAGCATCGAGAGGTGCAGAGTCCATCCTTGCGAACGCAGGTCTTCACGGAAGAGATCCTGGGTGCCATCCATGTCGACCGGTCCGAGGTACAAGGCGGGATATATCTGTCCGCCGAGCACCACGAAGAGCAGCGTCAGGAGGAGGGCTGCGCCCAACAATATGTATTTAATTTCTTGTCGCATGTAACTGATAAGGAGAGGGTTAACCTTGAATTGAGAGGAACGGGGAGTTAGTTTTCAAACTTGATGGTGAAGGAGGTGAAGAGAGGTATTTCGGCGGTGCCGTAGTAGGCGTTATACACCCCCTCGAGGAAGGGTTGCAGTCCGAATGTTGATGAGCTGAATGAGCGGGCATAAGGGGAGGAGTCGTCGGCGGTATTGAACTGCTTTATCCAGTCAGGCAGACGGTTGAGCAGCGCTACGGTGACGGCATCAGGCATTGTCTTGCCGGATACGCGCAAGGTCATCAGATGCGTGGCATGCTTCAGATAGCGCTTGTTGCGGGGATCGGCCATCTCAGGAGTAACGGCCTCGATGCTCTCGATGCTGACCGGGGCGTCGCTCTCTACCTTGTAGTTCTCTTTATTCAGCAGGTAGTCTGCGGATGCGGGTATCTGCGACAGGTCAGCTGCCACGGTCAGGATCACGGCATCTGAGCCTTTTGCGGCCTTTACACCTTTGAGGGAATGCGCTCCTGATTCGCTGCTTCCGCCCGAAAGGGTGTATTCTCCTTGCGCGGGGTTCTTGCGGGGCATAAGTGACCACCAGGCAAGCGGGAGCGGGGCACGATTGAAAAAGTATTCCTGCTCGAATCCTGGCAACGAAGAAAAGTCAGTGAAGGAGGCATATTTATCGGCACTGCGAAGCCGGGACATGGCTGCTGCACTGCCGGTGATAATCATGAAGTAGGGGCGCTTGCCGTTGTAGTCGAAGGGGGCGCGATCGCCATACGGATAATACTTGCCTCGGAAGTCACCCGTGAGGCGCACAATCAACATGCTCTTGTCCAGATGAGACTTGAACAGAGAAGAGCTCAATGCTCCTATTTCGTTGAAGATTTTGTCGGCCCCGGAGCCGGCGGCGCCTTTGGGGGAGTAAATCAAATCGGTGACAAGCACGGTTACCCGTTCCGGCACGGAATCGGTGAGGGAGCGGGTGAAAATGCGCGCAAAATCTGTGTAAGCGGCATTCCCCAAGGAAGCGGTTGAGGCAAAAATATCCTTATCCTGCACGAACGTCTCGAAGGTGCCGGGATATGTGTAGAGGTCATCGTTGACAATCAGAATGGCGTCGGAGCCGGTATGGCTTCCGGGGAAGCGGTTGATGAGTTCGCTTACCGCGCGCTTGAAATCGCCGCTGCCGCTGCGGGAGTCATAACCGGTCATGGAGCCGGACCGTTCAAGCATCAACCTCAGTTGAAGGTCGCCGGAGAGCGCACCGCCATAAGCGCGCAGATTCCATTCGCCTTCACCACCGGAACGCTTTGCTGCTGCGTCATAGACTGATTGGAGTTTGTCGATATCAACTGTGCCTTTATCAGTCAGAAAGGAGGCATACTGCTCGGGGGAGGCTAAGATAACAGCTGTCAGCTCATTGAATGTCTGTTCGTTCCGCTGTTCAGGATCATTCACAGCTTTGGATATGAGTGCCTGCACACGGTTTTCATCAGAGCTGCATGAGGAGAGTGCGGCAGCGACTGTCAGCACACACAAGACAATGAACCCTGAGAACAGAGACATCCTCAAGAACCGACATTTACCTCGCAGAACGGGCAGAAATAAAGCACTTGTAATATGAGCCTTTGAAACGCGCATAGATAAGTGCAAAATTACGAATTTTTCCCGAACTCTCCAAAGCTATCCCCAATTTCTTTGAAAGTTACGTCTTCGGAACGAATGGAGATTTCTCATCTACATTCATAATCCAAATAAGAGTTTTGTCAACCTATATTTTCTGAACAAGCCGGTATGCAACACCCATGGCACGCTTATTCCAATGACTATTACGATAACAGCACTTAATGCAAACACTAAATCTCCTGTATCCGCAACGAATTTAGCAATAATTGCTTTAGCGCCTCCCTGAAAGGTCGTATGCCATAGATATATAGTATATGATGCTGCCGCTATGGACAACAATGCAGACACCGGCCAAAATGCATGCTTTGTCTCCAAAAACAGACAAAAGCGCAATACAGCAAATATACCGATATATGGTGCTATAACATTGACAATTATGCTGCCAGGCCATAAGATTACAGCTGCACAACCGGCAACAAATAACAGCATGACAACGCTATAATGCAATGATACCCATATTCTGAAATATGCTCTGTGTTCCAAAACTATTATCCCCAGCATGAAATAAGGGAGATAGTTAATAACATAATCCAAACAAAAAATAGCCGGATACTTAAATGTTATTGCAATCGGCAGATATTTCAGCACCAATGAGACCACAAACAATGACAACCTCGACTCAGGAGTCTTGAAGAACGGTATAATTGCAAATATTATAAACAACGCAAATACGAACCAAAGGAAACCTCCTGCGGCCGGACTGTATAACATTTCCACATAAGAAAAAGCTGTCACCGGATGATCCAACTGAAGAGAGGAGTTGCCACTAATTAGTTTAATTGATATAACCAAAACCGATATGCTCCAATATGGAACCAACAATCTTTTAATCTTTTTGGATATAAACTTGTGATATTCCACCGCTTTCAACGTAGCAAAATAAATATAACCACTTGCAAACATAAATAACGGCATGTGGAAAGAATATATGACATCATGCAACGCCTTATACCAAGCCGGACAATTTACAGGAAAGAAATGGCCGATAACTACCAATATTATCCCTATCGCTTTGGCAAGATTGATAAATATGATTTGAGGCATGAGAAATTTCTGTTTAATTAATAATATTGGATTACGGAATTAGCCCAAACAGCGATTCAATGGACTATCCTTAGACAAAGAACCTTATCACCAATTATGTCGCTGCTCAGCGTATATGCTCCGTTATTTTGGTCAAGATTAAGAGTAGCCTCATTGCGCCATGCTTCATTAACCATAAATGAAGTCTGTGACTTCGACTCAAAGTGTTTTGAGGATACTCTTTGACTATTTCTTTGACATATGGCAATTCACACTGCAACTTGCACCAATCCAACCGTTGCTTGACCGACTCATCTCCAAGAAGCTTGAATTTCATCAAGCCGCGACCAATTTCAAGGAAATAGCACATGGCCGCTATCCGAGAATCATAGCCGCTATAACCGGCAGCAAGCAACCGCTGCTCCATGCGGGAGGAATGCAGAGCCAATCTTTCCATGCAGTCAGGCTTGACTGTACGTGAAATTGAGCCGGGTGACAGTCTGTAATGCACGAATGTATCATCCGTACAACCAACTTTTGATGCCACCCGCGTAAATTCAAAATTAAAGATGAAGTCTTCCGAACCGTATTCGCGTTCGCTGACAAAACGAATTCCGGCTCGTTCGAGCAATTCCCGTTTGTACAGCGCGCCCCATACACCACCCTCAAAATGCAGTCGGCGGTCCTCCTCTCCTCGAGGCTGACCAATGTATGCGAGCGCCATACGGTCGAGTGTACTGCGGTCGCTGAAGAGTCTCAGAGGGGTGCCATATCTTTGATTGGCCGGAGCCTCCTTATCCTTGAAAAAGCAGCGTGTTGCACGCACCATATCCAGATTATTCTCATCAGCCTGCCGCAGCATCGTCTGCAATGCCTCGGGATAAAGCCGGTCATCGGCATCCAAAAAGGACACATAACGCCCGCGGGCTATTTTAAGCCCTTCATTGCGGGAGAGTCCGGCGCCACTGTTTGGCTTATGAATAACTCTGATTCGTGCATCCTCTTCAGCCAAACGATCGCAAACGGCCGCTGACCCATCTGAAGATCCGTCATCCACCAGTATAATCTCTATCTCCTGCAATGACTGAGACCGAAGGGAGTCAATAGCCTCTTCAAGATAAGGCAGTGCGTTATAGACAGGAACTATGATGCTGACACCGGGCTCAATCATGAAGGCTGAATTTGAATTTCTTGGATCCCAGGAGGGGCACATGCTTATAAGGGGGCAATTCATGCCACCGCGAACAGGTGAACACCATAAACATGAATTGCATGTAGAATGGTGGTATAGAAAACGGTGGTATGTATATGCTAAACAATATCGTAACAAGTCCGAACATCCAGCTCATTCGCATGTCTCGTTCCCCCTTATGCCGACGCCATAGGCGAAATGCCGTAATCCAAAACAGAATATACAGTATGCCGCCGGTAATGCCCAACTCAATCAGACACATATGCCATTGCATAATCGTACCGTTAAGCAGCCAAAAATAACGTTTGGAAAACTCTGTTTTTTCCATTAAGTTTCCCCCCTTGTATATCCCGACCCCAAAGCCGGTCACAGCGGAACCGTAATGACGCTGGTAAAGGTAAGGCAGGATATAAAATTTAATACCTCTGGCATAATCCCCTTCATTCACTTCATTAACGTCATTTTCAAACGCATATTCCACTACATCCAATAATATATCATTACCCATGACATATTCCGACAGGCTTGTCATCTCTACCTGGGTGTCTTTCAATGCAAAGGAATAATACAGCATGGAGGCTCCCACTATAACTATACCGATGATGGGAAGAATCAAGGCTAATCGCTTGATAAAATAGCGATCCATCGGCACCAAGAAGAAGAAATACATGGCTATGTAAATAAACGATATTTTCGTTTCATTCAACCATGTCGGAATAAGCAGTACGAGCAGAACCCAATTAAGTTTCAAATTCTGCACGTATGACAAATCATAGTTCCATCGCCTTACCATCAGATAAAACGAACTCAGGTATATGATTGTAGAAGCTGTGCCTGAAGCCATCCAACCAATGGAACCTGACACATTGTCCCAGGCGCCGTACCTCACACACTGCACCACCATGCATGGAAACTGAATTACCAAATACAGGTAAATCGTACGATCCATTTTGGCGACAAAATACTTACGTCTCTTCTCATCCGTCCAGAAATACCGAATAATCGGGAACATGAACACAAGACCTATGTATAGTCGGCATCCGTTTAACCAATACAGGATAGATGTGTGATTAACAATGACGGTATCAACAAAACTCAGCGCAAAAAAAATCAGGACTATAACTTTGTCCACTCGCGCTTTGAGGGTCCAAAGCCCTAACAAAGCGACTAAAACTTCGCCTGCACCCCATAACGCGGTTACGACACCCGGCTGATATGACCGGGTCGCTTCCTGGACAACAAACGGCACTGTGGCACAAATCCAAAAAGTGACAAAGAATATCCAAGCTATCAGTTTATGCTTTTCTATGCGCATGAGCTGAGTCAAAAAAATCTAATGCTACTGAGAGTATGTTTGAATCTAAACCGAATCTTGAATCGGCAGGCAATCATTCAATCCTGACACACTCTATGCCTTTGCCTGCTTGGAAGATTCATTGGAGCCGGCACGCATCTGCAGCGAGATGGCGGGAATCATCAGTCCAAGCACAAAGGCTACGCCGAGAATCAGTCTCTTATTCGGCGCGACCGGCGCAAGTTCGGGATAGGCGGCATCAATAATTTTGCCTACCGGTTCATGCTGCGACAGGGCAATCTGTGTTTCTTCGCGCTTCTGCAGCAAATATGCATAAATCTGGTTCTTAACCACTCGATCACGCTCAAAGGAGAGCAGCTTATGCTCCATGGCGGGCATCCCGGCCATGCGGGCGTCGCGCTCATTAATCTCTTTCTGCAATTTGCCCAGCAAGACATTCGTATTTTGAATCTCACGTCCGAGTGATTTCAGGATATTTTCACGGGTCGCATCAATTTGGCGGTTAAGCACATCCAGCTGGCGGCTGCCTGCTTTGGCTGTTGCCTCAAGATTCATTCGCTGGTTAAGCAAATCATTATAGCTTATCATCGACTTTGCAAAAGCCTCTGACATAGACAGTTCCGATGCCGTGAAAGGAATCTGATTGTCGCGTGTGCCGGGATTTGACAGCATGTCGCGGAATAGCATATAATTCTCCACACGGGTTTTCAGCTGAACATACTGTTCATCAATCGAGCTCATGCGCGTGAAAATATAGGTTGCCTCAGCTTCGGCATCCACTATGCGGTTTTCCTTCTTGTAATGCTCAACCTTTGAGTCCTGTTCATCTATCTCTGCGTAGAGATCCATCAGGCGATTATTGATGAAGTCCAATGACGCCTGATTGTGTTCTTTGCGGTCAGCCTCACGGCGCCCGTTGTAAAGGCGCATGATAGCGTTGACCACATCCTCTCCACGCTCAATATTGACATCCTCCACATCAATTTGGATGGCATCAGCTTTCTTCGACAGATAGGACACACTCAATCGCTTGCGCAGGTCGTCAACACTTGAGGCCGTGCCGGTGGCTGTGGCATACAGATTCAGGGGCTGCTGCGGATTGTAGTCCTTGGTCAGCGTCAGAGTAAAAGAGCCGTAAGGGGTTTTGGCCGTGTAGGGGAAACGGGGGGTTGTCTCATCATAAAGTTTCTTTCCTTTCTGCTCTACACTTATGCGAAAATCCTTTTCTCCGGGTTCCTTCTCTATATGGAATTTCGTCAGCACGCTGATTGTATCCAGAATCTGGGCAGGAATATTCACCGCCACCGGATTCTCCTTATAGAGCCAAACCTTCTTTTTCAGTATTCCGGTGGTTGACCAATAGTTGTATTGCAATTGAAGGGCGTTGACCACATCAGTGAGATTGGTCTGACTCTCCATCTTCATTATTTCATTCTCCGGGTTGGCATAATCGGAGGAGGACTGCCCCATCAGGTTCATGATGCTCGTCAGGGATCCGGCTGCGCCAACGCCCCCCACTTCTTCCTGATTAAGCATGATAAGGCTCTTGACCAGATAGAGCGGACTCTTCTTTTTCAGATAGACAAAAGCCAGACCCAGGCAGACCACGAGCGAGATGGCAAACCACCACCAGTGGCGCAAATAGTTACGGAAAATTTTACCGAAGTCGATGACTCCCCCTTCAGATTCGGGTTGAGGAGCAGGGGCAGGAGTCAGATTGTTATCAGTAGCCATTACGGAATAGTTATCTATGGATGGATGAGCGGGTTACTTTATTGCGAGGGCGATTACGAGTGATGCAATCACAGAGGCGCCGGAGATAATGGCCGACACCACCTGAATCTTGTAGCTGTTATTAGTGCTGTACTCTGACTGCTGCATGCGGGTCTCCGTCGGTTCAACATAGAGCACATCGTTCTGCTGCATATAATAGTAAGGGCTCTTGATTAAATCGCCGTCAGCGAGATTCAGACGGTGATATGACACCACGCCATCCTCCTCGCGGATGAGCGTAACGTTCTCGCGCTTGCCGAAGATAGTCATGTCGCCGGCCAAGCCGAGAGCCTCAAGCACGGTGCAACGTTCACTCTTGACCTCCACCACGCCGGGCTTGGCAACCTCGCCGAGCACACTCACCTTGAAGTTCATCAGCTTCACACGCACCGTGGGAGCCTCTGCAAACTCAGCTACCTTGCGGGTAATCTCCTCTGCCAGTTGCGTTGTAGTCAATCCGGCTGCATGCACACTGCCGATTTTCGGCAGGCTGATATTGCCGGACTTGTCAACCAAATAGGTTTTGGTATCCTCCTTGCTATCAGGGAGATTAAAGAGAGCCGTCACCTCCTCCATGTCGGTATGCACATAGATGGAGAGTTCATCGCCCGGTTCAATCTTCAGCTGCCAGTTGGCCTGAGTGACCACCTGCTCGGCGGTAGGGGTATTTGTGCGGAAATACGTCAGATTGTCCTTGGTTTTGCAACTCGTCAAGAACAGGCAAATAAATGAGAGTAGGTAAATTAGCTTCTTCATATGTTAAATCATAACCGGCGCACGGCAGGCGTGGTTTATCTCTTGATATAACGTTGTGCCACAAACGATATTGCCTCGCCCCCTATTTTTTGCGTTTTTCCCCGCGGGATAGCCTCCCTTTACAATATTTTAAGTAATTTTGCACATTATATTTTCCAATGAAGAAATGAAGGAACATAAGCTGCCGCGCGTGGGCATCACGCATGGCGACATCAACGGCATAGGCTACGAAATCATCCTGAAGGCGCTGGAGCCTGACGGCATAACCGAACTCTTCACTCCGGTCATATTCGGTGCGCCCGGTGTGCTCGGCTATTACAAGAAGTCACTCGGCTTTGAAGACTTCAAAGCGCGCGTGGTGGCCTCAGCCGACAAGGCGGAGCCGGGAGCCGTGAACCTCGTGGATATTGCCGCCGGCGAGCTGAAGGTCGAGCCGGGCAAGGTCACCCCTGAGGCGGGACACGCCGCCAAGCTCGCGCTCGATGCAGCCGTGCAGGCGCTGCGCAACCGCGAGATTGACCTGCTCGTCACCGCTCCAATCAACAAGGAGGCCATGAAGAGCGCCGGATTCCCCTTCCCGGGTCACACGGAGTATTTGGAAGCGGAGCTGGCTGACGGCAACAAGTCGCTCATGCTGCTTTGCCGCGAAGGGGGGCCGCGTGTGGCTTTGGTCACAACCCATATTCCCGTCAACGAAGTGAGCGCCGCTATTTCCAAAGAGGCTATCGTCGAGAAGCTCCGCACGCTGCATCACACCCTGCGCAAGGACTTCGCCATCGAGCGTCCGAAAATTGCTGTGCTCTCCCTCAACCCCCATGCCGGCGACGGCGGAGCCATAGGCAGCGAAGAGCAGGAGATAATCACCCCTGCAATCCAGGAGGCTTACAGCCGAAAGATTATGGCTTTCGGGCCCTTTGCCGCCGACGGATTCTTCGGCTCAGGCAGCTATCAGGCTTACGATGCCGTGCTGGCCATGTATCATGACCAGGGGCTTGCCCCCTTCAAATTGCTTGCCATGGAAGAGGGGGTCAACTTCACAGCCGGCCTCCCCTACGTGCGCACAAGCCCCGACCATGGCACGGGCTTCGATATTGTCAACCGCGGCGTGGCCGACCCCGCCTCTCTTCGCGCGGCCATCTATGCCGGCATCGACATCCTGCGCCGTCGAAAAATCTATATCCGCTCGAAAGCGAATCCGCTCAAAAAGCAATACGTGGACCGCAGCGGCGACAAGGTGAAACTCGACCTCACCAAGGATGACAACAATCCTCTCTAACCAATATCCTCTCTAACTAAATCCAAGACACATGCATTACGGAATCATAGCCGCCGGCGAGGGTTCTCGCCTTGTTCAGGAGGGTGTGGCTCTCCCCAAGCCTTTGGTGAACATTCAGGGCAAGCCCATGATTAAACGCCTCATTGACATCTTTTTGCAAGGTGAGGCCGAAAGCATTTCAATTATAGTCAACGAGCAGATGACGCAGGTGCGCGAATATCTCGAAGCCCTCGCGCCCACACTGCCCGTGCCTCTGCGACTCGTGGTGAAGTCCACCCCCAGCTCCATGCACTCCTTTTGGGAACTCAGCTCGCTGATGAAGCAGACCGGAGGCAAGTTCATCCTGACCACGGTCGACACCATCTTCCGTCCCGACGAATTCCTGAGCTATGTCAAAGCCTTTGCCTCAGCCCCGGCAGAGGTGCAGGGGATGATGCCCATGACCCCCTTCATTGACGACGAGAAGCCCCTCTATATTGATGTGGATGCCGAAAACCGAATCACGGCGTTTCTTGATGCGCCCGGCCCCGACACCCGCTTCGTGAGCGGAGGCATATACGGACTCACCACCCCCGCCTTCGATGTGCTCGAACAGTGCATCAATTCAGGCGTGAGCCGCATGCGCAATTTCCAGCGCGCCCTGGTGGATGCCGGACTCCTGCTGAAGGGCTATGAGATTAAAAAGATTGTTGATGTGGACCATGCCGGCGACATAGCTACCGCCGAAGCATTCCTGTCAGAATAACCACACTGAATATGAGCGAAATAAAAATAGCCGGCATTATGCGCGCCGGCGCCTACTCTCCCAACCATATAGGCAACGATGCCGCCATCTTCAACGCCACGGCCGAGGAGCTGCGCAAACGCGGATTCACCGTCAACGTTTACAGCGAGGAGCAGTTCCGCAAAGGAATGATGGGTGAAGATGTTATCGTAAACATGTGTCGCGAAGCAGCCTCCATCGGCCTGCTTCAGAAGTTGGAGGACGAGGGGCGCCTCGTAATCAATTCCGGCTACGGCATTGAGAACTGCACCCGCGAGCGCATGACCCGTCTGCTGCTCGGCCACGACATCCCCTACCCCGAAAGCCTCATTGTCAACACCAACGAAGCCGTCATCCCGGAACTCAAGCGCGCCGGATTCTCCTCCTGCTGGATTAAGCGCGGCGACTTCCACGCCATGCACAAGGAGGATGTGAGCTACTGCCGCCACCCCGAGGAGGCGCAGGAAGTGCTTCAGGAATACTTCTACCGCGGCATCAAGCGCGCCGTCATCAACAAGCACCTCACCGGCGACCTCATCAAGTTCTACGGCATCGCCGGCTCCCCCTTCTTCTTCTGGTTCTATCCCTTCGACGCCGGCCATTCCAAGTATGGCTACGAGGAGGTGAACGGCAAAAGCCGGGGTATCAAATTCTCAGAGGAACACCTGCGCGAGATATGCGACCGCGCCTCAGCCGTGACCGACGTTAAAATCTACGGAGGCGATGCCATCGTCGATGCCGACGGCTCTATCCGCATAATCGACTGGAACGACTGGCCCTCTTTCGCCCCCTGCCGCAAGCAAGCCGCCCCCCACATTGCCAAATGTATCATCAACGCAATCAAGGCTCATGACGCAGACAAGTGATACTCAGCAGCTTAAAGGATGGGCTAAGTTCAAAGCCGAATACCGGGCATCGCTGAAATCAAGCGACACGGAGGAGACCTTCGACCTCATTTTCTATCGCCCCATAGGCTTCGCCTGGGCATTACTCTTCCGCCGCCTCGGCATCAAGCCCAACGCCGTCACAATCGCATCCATCTTCATCGGTCTGGGCGCAGGCATCATGATGTACTTCACCCCCCTGTGGATGAACATCATAGGCATGGTGCTGCTCATGTGGGCCAACTCCTACGACTCCGCCGACGGCCAGCTCGCCCGCCTCACCAAGCAATACTCCCGCCTGGGCCGCATACTCGACGGCGTCAGCGGCGACATCTGGTTTGCAGCCATTTACATAGCTATCTGTCTGCGCGAGGTGCGCACCTCCGACTTCTTCATAGCCCACCACTGGGTAATCTGGGTCATGGCCGTGGCCGCCGGTATCTTCCACTCCCTCCAGGCCGCCCAGGCTGACTACTACCGTCAGTTCCACCTCTTCTTCCTCAAAGGCAAGGAGGGAAGCGAACTCGACTCCTCAGCACCCCTGCGCGAGAAATACACCACCCTCTCCTGGAAGAAAAACTTCTGGGAAAAGCTGACCATGACCTTCTACATAGGCTACACCGCCCAGCAGGAAAGCCGCACCCCCGCCATGCAGCGCCTGCGCGCCGAGCTTGTGAAACGCTTCGGCAGCGGAGCCATCCCGCAGAGCTTCCGCGACGCATTCCGTCAGGCATCTCTCCCCCTGATGAAATACACCAACATGCTCTCCTTCAACACCCGCTGCTTCGCCCTCTTCGCATCACTGTTCCTGCGCATGCCCTGGCTCTACTTCGCCTTCGAGCTTGTAGTGCTCAACATAATGCTCCTCTACATGATGCGTCGCCACGAAAGCATCTGCAAGCGGTTTACTAAAGAACTTCAAGATGGAAAATACTGATTACAACACCGTTAAAGGAATAATCTTCGACTACGGCGGCACAATCGACTCCCGAGGCCACCACTGGAGCGAAGTTATCTGGAATGCCTACCTGCGCGCCGGACTGCACATCGACAAACAGGCCTTCCGCGATGCCTACGTCTACGCCGAGCGCGAACTGGCCCGCACCCGCCACATCCTCCCTCACCACAACTTCCTCGACCTGATGCTCATCAAAATCCGCATCGAGCTCCAACAGCTCACCGAGGCCGGAGTAATCCCCGCCGCCACCCTGGAGGAGAAAACAGAAGAGATAGCCCGCTACTGCTACGAGGCAGCCCGCGAGTGCATCGAAGAGGCCCGCCCCGCGCTCGATGCACTGCACGCCCGCTTCCCCATGGTGCTCGTCAGCAACTTCTACGGCAACGTCGAGGCCGTGCTCCGCGACTTCGGCCTGCGCCACTACTTCCGCGAGATAGTCGAGAGCGCCGTAGTGGGAGTGCGCAAACCTGACCCGCAAATCTTCCGTCTCGGTTGCGAAGCCCTCGGCATGGAGCCGGAGCAAGTGCTCGTCATAGGCGACAGCCTGCGCAAAGACATCGAGCCGGCCGAAAGCATCGGCTGCCGCGTGATGTGGCTGAAAGGCAAAGGCTGGACCGAAGCCGAAGACGCCCAAACCCACCCCGCCATAATCCCCACCCTCGCCGTCATCCCCACCCTCCTCCCCTGACGGAACACAACCATCCCCCGACCTGCATCCGCAGGCCGATACATATGCGCATACACACATCGGGGCAAGCCCCGACGCTATCCATAGAGGATGTGTAAAAACCACACAATCAAATACCCGCTTCGGAGAAGCGGTTTATGAACAACCCCACATGAAAAACAGGCTCAATAGGAGCCCGTTTTTCGTGTGGGGTTATCAATGGTGACAAGGACACCGCTTCGGAGAAGTGGTTAGTGGCCGGCCATGCCGAACAGACCTTTGCCATCAAATTCATTATAGACAAAGCCCTCGCAAATATCGGCAATAGGCCATTCAGTTTGTAGAGTGGTTTTCAATTAATCAGAGAATCGCGGCAACCTTGCGAATACGGTTCAACCGTTCAACAAACGAAGGATTCGACTTCGCTACCTGCATATTATAATCAGCCTGAAGACGCAACCACAAATTCGCATCAATTCCCAAAGCTGCCTCAAGCAACAACGCATATTCCGTAGTGACTGCACGCTTTCCGTTCAAAACAGCGTTAAGTACCGAAGCGGGCACACCAATCTCCGTCGCAAGCTCTTTCTGCGAAATGCCGCGATACTCAATCTCATCCTTAATCATCTCGCCGGGATGAATCGGCTGACTCGGAGTAAGATTGTTGGCTATCATCTTAGGGTCTACCCCCTCAATCTGAATACTCATTTCAAATCACTTATAATGGTTTGACAATTCCAAGACATAAGACACCATATTTGCGAAGATTACCCAAACCGGGTAAGCCCCAACCCATAGGTTATTCCTCGAGGAGTTCGAAGCGGCGGCCGGCGATGTCGGTCATGACGCCGGAGATGCCGTAGGGGGAATGGAAGAGGTGGATGTCGCCTATCTGAAGGCCGGCGGAGTTGTAAATTTCGTAGCCGTCGTCGTTGTTGTCTTCGAGACGGAGGGCGTGTGCCATGTCGGGGGTTTGATCCTCATACCAGAAATACATGTCGGAGATGCGGGCTATGCTGTTGATGCCGCCGCCGGTCACGCGGAAGCGCTTCGCTCCGGTGGTGTTGACGCGTCCTTTGGGTCGCTCCCCCTCTTCGTAGGCGGCTACCACCTCCTGCTGTTTCTTGCCCCAGGAGCCGCCGTAGCGCCCCGCGCCGCGCGCATTCATGTAGAGCTGACTCTCAGTGGAGCCTGAGCCGAGCGTGAGGTCGAGGTCGCCGTTGCGCAGGATGCGACCGCGCACCGGAAGCTTGATGTTGTACAGCACGTTCCAATAGGTGCCGGTCACACCGCCGTCGCTCTGCATATTCAGGTCCATGGTGAAGGGGAAATCGCCGATAGTGCCGTTGATGAATGCGGGGCCGGAGTAGGCAGTCTGCACCGGAGTTTCTCTTTCGACAGGTACGGCGGGTTGTTCGGAATACAGGTCGGAGGCATATGTTTCTTTCTGCACCTCAGGGTTTTGGCCGTCGGAATACTCATAGCTGCGGGAGGAGTCGCGCAGCAGGAGCCACATTACGAGTGCCGTAATGCCGGCAATGCCGATTACGCCGAGACCAATCCACAGGCCAAGCAATCCGGAACGCTTCCGGGGCTGAATAATCTGCGTGGGGGTATCATTCACGGGGGGAGGAGGTGGAGTGGGACGGCGCTGGTTGTCGCCGGGATTGAAGGGAGGGGGAGTCATGGAATTGATATTGAGAGATGATTATTCGCGGAAGTAGACGCGCTTCACGCGGGGGGAGACGGAGGTCAGCACTTCATAAGGGATAGTGTCGAGGGTTTCGGCCAGGCGATAGACGCTCGCCCCTTCGCCAAAGATTTCCACGGAGTCCCCCACTTTGCAGGGGACACCCGTCACATCTATCATGCAGGCATCCATACAGATATTGCCGATGGTAGGCACTTCGCGACCGTTGAGCAGGACGCGCACGCGACCATTGCCAAAGCGGCGGTTCATTCCGTCGGCATAGCCGATGGGGATAGTGGCAATCGTTGAGGGGCGGGTGAGTATGTCGCGGCGGGCATAGCCGATAGCTTCTCCTGCCTCCCGCTCCTTGACGGCTATTACTACGGTACGCAGGGTGCTGACCGTAGCCAAAGGTTTCTCTACCTCCGGGGGGAGCGTGTTGATGCCATAGAGGCCGATGCCGAGGCGGCAGAAGTCGTAATGATACTGCGGGAAGCGCACTATGCCGGCGGTGTTGAGTATATGTCGCTTCACCGGATAGGGCAAACCGCTCATTATCTGACCGGTATAGTCTTCAAAGCGCCGGAGCTGGGCGAGGGTGTACTCATCCATATCCAGGCAATCAGCCGTGGCAAGATGAGAGAAGAGGGTGCTCACTCTGACGGCGCGGGTCGAAGCGAGCAGCTCCAGGAGTGCGGGTATTTCCTCGCGGTTGAAGCCGGTGCGGTGCATACCGGTGTCGAGCTTTATGTGCAGCGGATAATCCTCTATGCCGCACTTGCCTGCCTCACGGATTACGTCGCGAAGCATCTCGAGGCTATAGATTTCCGGCTCCAGCCGGTGAGCGAACATCGCCTTGTAATTCAGCACCTTAGGATTCATCACCATAATAGGCATGGTGATTCCTGCACGGCGCAGGTCTATACCCTCGTCGAGCACGGCCACAGCTAAATAAGCGGCGCCCTGCGCCTGAAGGGTCTTGGCTATTTCGAGACTTCCGGCGCCATAGCCGGAGGCTTTCACCATGGCTATGAGCCCGGTGGAGTGCGGCAGGCAGGAGCGGAAGTAGTTATAGTTCTTGACAATGGCGTCGAGGTTAACCTCCAGCACTGTCTCATGCGTGCGGGCCTCCAGATTCAGTCTTAGAGCATCGAGGCCACTCCCCGGCGCACCCTTGATGAGGATAAACTCGCTGGCAAAGTCGCTGGTGGACAACGCCTCTGCCAGCTTGGCAGGAGAATCGAAAAAGAGTGAGCCTTCCGGAAACAGGTCGGCATGTCGGCTGAACATGGGCGAGACGCCGATAAACCGTTCTATCCGGCTGAGTTTCAGCAGATGCGACGCTCTGCGGCAGACTTCCGGCTCAGGGCGGTTCTCCAAGCCCAAAGATCCCAGCACGAGAGTGCGGGAACGCCCCTGCTCGTCGGCACGGCGGTTGATGAAGTCCAGAGCGCTTTCGAGCGAGAGGAGGTCGCAGGTGAAAGTATCGGATGCTATCAGGCAGTCATTCACCCCGTCGCTCACATCAATGCGGGTGCGCATGGGGCGGATGTCGCGCAGCGCCCAGGCTGCGCGCCCGGGTTCCATGCCGAGGGTGAGCAGAGTGGCCAACGTGTGGATGCCATCCTCAATCAGCCAAGGCTCCGTGAATGGGAATTCGATGCTTTCCTCGCCTCCACGGAACAGATAGCTGATGCGAGTTCGCTCGCCGCACTGTTCTTCGGAACGGATATAAAGGGGGGCCTGCTCATCCTTCCGGCTCCATCCGAGCAGCACCTTCTCTCCCTCAGCAGCCATTGCAAGCGCTTCGGCCACAACGGGGTCGTCGGCATTATAGATAATTATACCCGCTTCCATAGCCAGGAGAGCTTTCTCGGCAGCATGTTCGCGAGGGGAACGGAACCCATCGGAATGTTCATCCCCCACATTGGTCACCACGGCAATCTCGGGGCGGATGAGCGGAGCTATCACCTCCATTTCCCCCCGACGGGAGATACCGGCCTCTATCACAGCCACCTCACACTCCGGCTTGATCTGCCACAGCGACAGCGGCACACCTATCTGCGAATTGTAGCTGCGCGGCGAGCGCATGGCGTTGCGGAAATTCTCAAGCGCGCCATACACCCATTCCTTGACTATGGTCTTGCCGCGCGAGCCGGTGATTCCCACTACGGTGCCTGAGAACTCGGCACGTCGGGCGCCTCCGAGGGACTGAAGAGCCTTGACCACATCCTTAACCAAAAGATAGTTAGCCTCAGGCAGGCGCTCCTCCGGCAATGCACTCACGACGAAGTTGCGCACCCCGCGGGCATACAGCCCCGGCACGTAGCGCAGGCCGTCGTTGGCCTCCGTGTTGATAGCGAAAAAAAGCGTATCGGCTCCGGCCTCAATGTTGCGGGAGTCAGTGAGGAGACGGCTGACGCGGGGAGCCTCCCCGCAGCCGGGAATCAATTCAGCGCCCGTAATGCGGACGACATCTTGCAGCGTATATGACATGTCCTGTGTTTTGGAATTGTAAAATTAGCAAATTTCCTCCAATCATCACTCCCCTTATATTAAAAAAAATTCGTAATTTCGCAGGAATTAAATCGAATCTCGAAATGGCAGGAATTAAAGCTTTGGCCAAGGAAACGGCCATCTACGGACTCAGCTCCATCGTGGGGCGTTTTCTCAACTGGTGTCTTGTGCCGCTTTACGCCTATCTCTTCGCCCCGGCGGAGTATGGCATCGTGAGCTACCTTTACTCCTTCACTGCCGTGGCGCTCGTCATTCTCAACTACGGAATGGAGACCGGCTTCTTCCGCTTCGCCGGCAAGCATGAGGACCCCGGGAGGGTTTACACTACCTCACTCCTGAGCGTAGGCTTCACCTCGGCGCTGTTCATTCTGCTGCTCACCTGCTTCATCTATCCCGTCAGTGCCGCCATCAAGCTTCCGCAACATCCTGACTTCGTGTGGATGCTCGGAGTAATCGTGGCCCTGGATGCTTTCTCCAACATCCCGTTTGCCTACCTGCGTTTTCGAAAGAAAGCGATTCGCTTTGCTACCATCAAGATAATCAACGTGTTGCTCAACATCGGGCTGAATCTCTTCTTCCTGCTTCTCTGCCCGATGCTGGAGCGTGCCTGTCCCTCGGCCATCAACTGGTTCTATGCCCCGCTCGGTGGCGACAGCTTCGGAATTGGCTGGATTTTCGTGGCCAACTTCATCTCAACGATTGTCGTGCTGCTCTGCCTGCTGCCTCAGCTCCGAGGGTTCCGCTACCAATTTGACCGCACGCTGCTCCGACAGATTCTCTCTTACTCCTGGCCGCTGCTCATCCTTGGTGTGGCCGGCATCATGAGCCAGAACATGGGTCAGATGATTATCCCCTACCTCTTCCCCAACAACATGGAGGGGGCGCGCACGATGGTCGGCATCTACGGCGCCAACATCAAGATAGCCATAGTGATGGTGATGTTCACGCAGGCCTTCCGCTATGCCTACGAACCCTTCATCTTCGCCCGCGACAAAGCCCGTGGCGAGGACAAGAGCCGCGCCTACTGCGACGCGATGAAGTTCTTCGTCATTCTCGGTTTCTTCATCTTCCTGGCCGTGATGTTCTTCCTCCCGGTGCTGAAGCACTTCGTCAGCCGCGCCTACTGGCCCGGCCTTGAGGTGGTGCCGATTATGATGGCCGCCGAGCTGTGCATGGGTGTGGCGTTCAACCTCTCGCTCTGGTATAAGCTGACCGACCGCACCGTCTGGGGCATGTATCTCTCCGTGGGCTGTTTCATCGTGATGCTTGCCCTGAACCTATGGCTCGTGCCTGCCATAGGCATCCCGAACGGCTACCTCGGCTCCGCCTGGGCGGCTCTCATCGCCTACTTCCTTATGATGGTAGTGAGCTGGGCTGCCGGACGCCACTACTACCCCCTCCCCTACCAATGGGGACGCATCTGCCTCTACGGCCTGTTGGCTCTCATTCTCTGGCAGGGGGGAGAACACCTCATCGACTTCGAAGCTCACCCGGCACTCTCCTACACCCTCCGCACCCTCCTGCTCCTCATCTACCTGGCCTCAGTAGCCCTCTTCGAGCGCCCCCGCCGCGCCCGCGCCAATGCCCCCGCCGCAAAGTAAATACATAACCAAGCCCCGGCATCCGAATTACCTGCATCGCGCGCATCATCACGACTACACGCGTGCGGTCAAATACTTGTTTCCCTGCTTAAGCAACCGCAAATAAAGGTGGTCAGATTTAGCCGCCAATTCTCCCCGGGAAAACGAAATGCGGAAGTATGCGCTCGCCAATGGCGGGGGTGTAATCCGCATCTGCGAAAACGGATTCTCGGAAAGATTCGCTCCACATAAGGAGGAATTCGAGCAGATGGCAACCGGCTCTCTGCTCCTGATAGCCCTTCTTGAACACAACACCCGCAAAGAGGCCATGAGCTATGCAAAAGCTCAACGCATGAACCATGCGGCAGAAAAGCTCGCGGCAGCCTGCGCCTCCGGTGCCCCTCCCCGGCTGCGAGAGTACAAATAAGATAACCCCTCACTGCGACACGCGGGCATCCATCGTGACCCGAACGCAGTGAGGGGTAAAATCAATCAGTTAGTAAAAGTTCGCTTATCTTACGACCATCTTTGCAACCTGTGAGCCGGCTTTAATGATGAAGTAAGCCTGCGGATAATCATTGCGACCAAAGAAGTATATATAGCCGGGCGTCACGCTCCGCATCTCTGCCACAAGCTTTAATCACAAGTAATGCAATCGAAACTATAAACAGAATGGCTATGGCAGCAAATGATATATGATGTAATCTGATTCTCAAATCGTAAAAATAACGTCAGGAGCGGAAATCGCTTCCGGCAGGGGATTGATACATACGCAGGCCGAAGTGCGGCAGAATGGCGTAGACATGGTCGAAGATGTCGCTCTGCAATGCCTCGTAACGCTTCCAGTTAGTGCGGTTGGTGAAGAAGTAAAGCTCCAGCGGGAGCCCCTGAGGCGTCGGCTGCAACTGCCTAACCATCATAAAGATAGCTGAATTATCCTTATCCTTTTGGCGCACCTCGGGATGCGTGCCGAGGTAATGCTCCAGATAGCGGCGCAGCAATGAAATATTGACCGTCTGCTCCGCTTTGATTTCGCCGAGGCCTTCGAGCCAGCCCCGCTCTCTCAGTGCCGTTATACGAGCTTCGTCAAGGAAGCCTATCGTATTCAGGTCGATGTTGATGCTGCGAGCCACGCGCCGCGCTCCCACCCTCCGCATGTTCTGATAGTTCTGAAAAGAATCGGAGACGAGTGTATAGGGGGGAATGGTAGTCACTGAATTATCCCAGTTGCGCACCTTCACTGTGGTGAGCTTCACATCAAGCACCTCGCCATTGGCCTTTGCCTTGTCAGAGATTATCCAATCACCCTTATGGAGCATTCCGTTGGCCGAGAGCTGCACTCCGGCCACAAGACCCATAATCGTGTCCTTGAAAACCAACATCAGAATAGCGGCCGAGGCTCCCAGGGCTGTCAGCACATCAAACGGAGAGCGGTCAAACAGGATGCTGACGCCAATAATAACACCCACGAGCACCATTACCAACTTAAAGGCCTGAACTATCACCGAGAGATTATGCTCGCGGTACATGCTCCGCCGGTCAAGACCGGTATACAGATTCTGAATAAAGACATTCACCAGCTTGACGGCCGTCCAGACAATGTAGAACCTTGTCAACTTTTCAAGCCAGGAGGTCCAGCCTATATGTCCCTGAGCTACTTGAGGCAGCAACCACGCTATCAGCAGAGCCGGAGCCAGCTGCGAAACGGCTGACAAGAACCGGTGATTAAGCAGGTCATCATCCCAATCAGTTTCTGTCTTAAGCGTAATCAGATGCACCAACGGGGTCAGCAGATGCACGCACACGAAATAAGACGCTGTCGCCAACAAAAAGATCACAGCGACAGTCACGGGAATCAACACCCCTTTCGCCACCGCTCCGGTCAGGAACAGTGTCAGGAAATCATATACGTATCCGGAAAGCATCATCGCGGTAATGTTTATAGTCTTAAGTCCAGATGACTTCTCTGTATTGGATTAGAGATGCAAATTTACAACAATCTTTGCAAATTCTCAGAATGTGTGCAAAAATATATCGTCAAAAATGCTCAGGCGGGCATCCGCAACAGCTTTGCCGGATGCCCGCCTGAGGAAGGATGCAACAGGAGAATTATTTGCGGAGCAGGGTGATGGAGTCGATGAGGGCGTGGTTGGTCGCTATGTTCATGTTCTCATCCTGCGGCAGGAATTGCAGGGAGAGCGTGTGACTACCGGCCTTCAGCGCCAGGGGCAGGTGGTTGGACTCACCCCAGTCATCCCAGTTGGCTACGCCGCGCTGCGGAAGCACGATGGTGCCGGCCTCAACGCCGTCGACGAAGAGGGTGCGGATGGCACATTTGTTTTCGGTGTTCACCGGTCCGTTGCCGTTGGCGTAGCGCACTACAAGCGCATACTCCCCGTCAGCAGGCACATCAACGGTCAGCTCCAGCGGCGCGGAGCTCTTGTCGGTCTCCACGAAGCCTTGACCGAAGTAGCCCTGCACCTCATGCTTCGGGGCATAGGAGACCTCAGCCGAGGCCACAGTCGTGCCCTCGCCCGGCATCTCATATACCAATTCCTCATAGGTGGTCACAGGCTCTGAGGCAAAGGAGGGCACACCCTGGCCATCCACTCCGACAACCTGATACTCATGCCCCGGCTCAAGCGGCCAAGTGGTGGTGTGGGTTTCTGCTGCGGGCTGACCGTCAACCATAATAATATATTTGCCAATATACTCAATCGGGTTCCAGCGAAGCATGTCACCCTCGCGACGCACAATGGGGGTCAGCGGAGCCTTCTTATTCGGCTGATGATTCACCGCAAGGGGAGCGATGGGCTGATTGTCCATCTTGATTACAATCTTGAGGTCACCCTTGGTCTTGGCAGGAATGAAGGGGGCCTGCTCCTTGCCATTGACCGTGAATGAAGCTATTTTCGAGCCGTAGCCCTCCACGGTGATGTCGAGCGTAGCGCCGCGATAGCGGAAGTTCTCCAGACGGCGGGTAGCGCCAAGCGCTTCCGGCACGAAGGGATGAAAGGCCAGCCCATCCTTCTGATAATCAATACCAAAGAGAATCTTATGAGTCAGAGCTATATTTCCGCTCAGACACCAGAGCATGTTGGATGAATTAAGCTCGGTGGCTATGTCGCCGTTATCGAGGTTGAAGTTCTCCTTATTGGTGGCAAACAGAGCAGCCGGGCGGATTACGGCTCCGATGGCCTCCAGCGTGCCCTGCTCGTTGCCGGCCTTGGCGCTCGCGAGCGCCCACATGGAGCCGACCCAGGGCCAAAGAGAATTATTGTGATAGGCCGGCATGTCGGCTATCTGCGGATAGAAGATAGCTGTGCCGAAGGGGGTCGTGGGATTGGAGCTGCTGAGTTTCGCAGCCTGCTCCGGAGTAGCTACATCCCAAAGTATCGCCAACGACTCACCGAGTGTCTCGGCGCGGGGATTGAGAATCAGATTGTCGCGGCCATAACGGTACATGGCATAGTAGCCCTTGTCATCCATCCAAAGATGCTCGTTGACTGCAGCAGCAATTTTGTCGCTCATGGTCTGCGCCTCCTTAGCCTCCTTCTTGTGGCCGAGATCGGCAGCAATTTCGGCCAGCACATGCCAGGCCTGCGCGTGAACGATGGAGGTTGAGAGGGTCTCACTGTTATATATGTCAGCCGTCTGCATCCACTTCGGATGGCTCTGCTCGCGCCAGTCGATGAAGGAGGTCTCACCCTTCACCAATCCGCTCTCTGCATAGACGGTCTTGGCATCGGTCTCCAGCGAGCGCTTGATTACGGGATAGATGAATTTAAGCCACTCCTTGTCGCCGGTCACCTTATACACTTCATAAGCGGCCACGGCCCAGATAGCACGGTCGGTGCTCACGGGCCAGGCGCCACCGCTGCCGGTGTCCTGAATAATGCGACCCATCGGATCCACTTTCTTCTCCAGCGAAATGCGGGCAGCTTCCGGCTGCATGTAAGCCATGGAGAGGATTATGGAGTAGCTGACATCGCGGGTCCACACGCCGGCCCACTCCTTGCCGGTGCGCAGAGTGGTGTCCGGCTCCACTGCGTTCACCATCTCATCGAGCGCCATATTATAGGTGGCCTCATGCAGAAGGTTGGGAGTGGTCAGACGCGGATAAGCCGAAAGGTCATTCTTCTGAGTCCAGCGTTTTTCAATGGGCATATAGTAGCCCGGCTGAGCTGAGTAGGTAGACTCTATATCCTTGGCGGATAGGGGATAAGCCTTGAACGGCCCTTGGAAAATGGTATCACCGCGCCAAGTGTAGGCATCAGTCTGCACAATCACCTGCGCCGAAAGCGGGAGCACGGCGGCGGTAAAAAGAAGGGAGGGTAATATACGCATATTTCTTTGAAACAAAATTGGTGGGTGTACTGCTTGATTAACGGCACACCCACCACATATATTATACTATGTTATAACAGTTTAGAGGGCAACCTTTGCAGTGGTGGCTCGACCTGAAACGGGGTCGAGGCAGCGCACCAGATAGACACCCTTGGCCAGCTCGGCGGGCACTACGGGCATCGAGGAGTGCATCTCGCCGCTCCACACCGACATGCCGGCCAGATTGTAGACCTCCACGCGGCAGTTCATTTCCTGTCGGGGCAAGCGCACAACGATGCTGCCGTTCAGAGCATAGGCATGGAAGCCAAGCTCAACTCCCTGCACAGTCTCCACGCCTGTCGGCTCCAGAACAGTGAACTTATAGTTCTGGCCTGAGTTATTGTCCCAGCTGCCGTTGGTCTCGGTCACAAAGCTGATGTAATCCACCTTCTGACCGGCATTGTTGAAGGGACCGATCTTGCACTCATACTTGCCGTCGGCATTCTTCACAAACGGAGTGCGGGCAGCCTTGCCGTCAGTATAATAGGTGGAACCCTCAGGCAGATATTCCTGAATCGGTTTCTCGTAATCGTTCACACCCCAGTGCAGCACCATTCCCTCGCTGCCGTTCTTGGCTGTGATGGTGATGACATCATTATTGTTGGGATGCTCGGGATTGATTGCATAGTTACCCAGGTTGTAGACGGGGTCACCTTCGCTGCCGCTGCCGCCGGAGACTTTGCCCACGTACACGTGCAGAATCTGACTGCGACTCACATTACCCTTGTTGTCGGTAGCCTCAACGTAATAGTCGACAAGCGCATCCTTCAGTCCTTCGATTTTGGCAGAATACTCAGCGGCCTTGTACTGAGGCTTGGGAGCAGTGATGGATTCAATATCCTTGGCGGTCATGGCTACTTCCTGCCAGGCACCCACCTCATCGCCCCCGGCATAGGTCTCATTCTGATTGGAGGTGATGGGGTTCTTGCCATCCTTGTCCACACGATACATGAGTTTGACACTCTTCAGCCCGGAGAGGTCATACACATAGGTCCAGACAGTGAAGTCGCTGCTCATGGCCACACCCCATTCCGTGCCGCCGGGGTTATACGGCTCGCGCTGCGGATGATAGATGGAGGGGCCCATCTTGTCCTCGCCCGATGCAATCACATCCTTCACGGCGCTGACAGCCAGATTGGCGGCAGTAGCAGGCTTGGAGTCCCATTCCTCTGTGCCGTCCCAATACCAGTAGCAGGAGGTTTCGCCACACATCAGTTCCTTCCAGCCCTGCTTTACAGCGGCATTCTCGGGAGCAATCTGAGCTGCGGTCTTCACATGGTTGGAGGCTGCGGTGATGATGCCCCAGGAGTTGTGGTCAGGGCTGTAATTGCCGGAGGCACCGGCATAGGTGCCCGGGTCGCCATTCCACTTCAGGAACTCGGGATCGGCGCCCGCGCCCCACCAGGAACCGCTCTCCACATGAATCACATCCTCCTGTTCCGGGGGGAAGCGGTCAAGATAATCATTGATTGTGGTGCACTCGAAGCGCGTGGGGTTAGCCTTCAGCCAGGAGACAAACGCATCGAAGTTACTGGTGTAGTAGCTGGCGGCACCACCACCATGGTTGTCGCCGTCATGATGAAGCACTACCAGGATGGGGTGCTCCGGATCAGTATTATAAGCCTCAAGCTGCGAGATGCACTGTTCATACTGGAGCGCGCCAAAGCCGCCGCGGCCATCCTCGTTGCCGAAGACCAGCGAGGTGGGCACTGCCACCATGCGATACTCCTGGCCCGATTCCGGATCCACATATTTCATCCAGTGCGGACGATGAGAGAATCCGGCTGAAATCTTGCCCGGGCAATACAGACCGGTGATCTGAGTCCAGTCAGCAGGGTTCGGATTGATGACGTCGGCACCGTTAGGCTCAACCATCGAGAAGTTCTTGGTCCAGGGGAAATCCTCACAGGTGCGGTCGAAGTGACTGTTGTCAACCATAACCCACTCCAATCCCTGATTCACAAGTGCCGGAATCATGTGCTCCTCAAAAGCATTCTCCGGAGGGAAGATACCTTTGGAATAAGGCATCCCGGGGAAATTCTCGGCAAAGCAGTCGCGATGGGCGGCAATCTGGCGCTCCGTATCCTCGCGGTCAATGAGCGCCATGAGCGGATGATAATAGCCGAAGCCCACCATCTCCAGACGCTGATTTCCGTTCTCACTCTTCTGGGGAATCATGTCGAGCCAAGACTTTTTCCAATTGCTGAAGCTCTTGCCCGACTGCTCCAACACATTAAGGTTCTCAACCAGCGAGCCGGAGAAGCTTACCTGCGCGCCGCCGGGCAGCCCTGCATTAATCAGTTTCTTTACGGCATCGGCAGGCCAATTCGTATAAGCTCCATAGCGGGAGGTGAATACCTCTAATAAATCATAGCTCAAGGAGCCGGAATTATGAGTTTCCAGCACCGTCTCGCCCGGAGTGTAGATGGGTTGATGCATGTGCCACTGGAATGCGATATAGATTTTTGGCTTTTCCTGTGCCACAACAGCCGACGCGCCCAAAAGCAGGGCAGCAGCCGTCATAAAAATTTTGCGCATGTTATAGAATTTATCGGTTAACTTGGAATCGGAGCAAACGCTCCTCCACAGTGCAAAATTACGAATAATCGCTAATACCCGCAAGTATTAAACCATATAATAAACCATATAATATAGTAAGGCGTTCCCAGGGATTCGAGAGCGAACCACGCTTAAACTGCACAAACAGAAGAGAACTGCGCATCTCAATTGTTAAAACCACTTAATAATTTAACAATTCAAATGTTAAACTGCTAAAAAGCACTAACCATCGCGATTTTTTTTGTGAAAAAATTTGGTGGGCGGAAAATTTGCCGTAACTTTGCATCGTTTTTGATAGCAAAAAAATTGTTTTATTATTTAAATCTTGACTAACATGAAGAAGATCGTTCTTTCTCTCGCTGTTCTCGCTTCTGTAGCTCTCGTATCCTGCAACAAGGGTGCTGCTAACAACGAATCCGAAAGCGCTGCTGTTGCTGAGACTGAAGTAGCTGCCGCTGAGTCTGAAACCGCTGCTCCCGCTGCTGTAGAGGCTCCCGCTGCTGACTCCGCTGCTCCCGCTGCTGATTCCGCTAAGTAAGAAACAGCCTGAGACAACTCAGTAAAAGGCCGACGCATTTCCATCCGGAAATCGCGCCGGTTCCTTTTTTTATAATCCCTTCCAACGCTTTTATAGTCCCTACAACTGCCCGTTTTTATAGACCGTCCAACAGCCGTTTCCCATTTTTCGCCATCCTCCCCAAGGCGCAGCGCTAAACAATCGACACCGGCCATTGGTTCAAGCCGCAATTTATGTTCTAAAACATAAAAAAATATTTTTCAGGCCCCTGATTATTTACTAACTTTGCAACGATTTTTGGCATCCAAAGTTTCCAAGTCAAATCACAATTACAAAAAGACAATATATACACAATCGTTTAACTAATAAATTCCTCATTTATGAAGAAATTTTACGCTTTTGCAGCAGCTGCCGTTGCAGCTCTCTCAATGAACGCCCAGACTCTGTACATCTGCGGCGCAGGTGATGGTCTTGACTGGGTTCCCACCGCTCCCATGGAGGTTGAACTCGTAGACGGTGCTTACACTTTCGACATCGACAACCTCACTCAGTTCAAGATTTCTACTGCTATCGGCGAACCCGCTGAAGGCGATACCGACGGCTGGAACTCATACAACGCTGCTGCCAAGACTTGCGTTTACACTGAAGACGACCTCGGTTCTGCCGTAGCTCTCGAAGATGGCGACGCAAACATCGGCACTCCCTGGAAGGGTCTCTACCACATCGTAGTTGCAGGCGACCTCTCAACTATCACCATGACCACCACCACTGAAAAGCCCACAGGCTTCACTCCCCTCTACGTTCGCGGCGCTATGAATGAATGGGGTGCTGGCGACGAATGGAAGTTCTCCACTGAAGACGGCATCACTTACACTTTCGTTTGCCAGGGTGAGACTGTTATCCCCGCAGGCATCGAGTTCAAGATTGCTGACGCTGACTGGGACAAGTACAACTTCTCTGCCGGTGGCATCGTAACCGTTGACGACTACTCCTACTGGTTCGCCGGCAACGACAACAGCACCATGGCTGAAGACTTCGAAGGCACTATCACCTTCAAGCTCCCCGGCGAAGGCGAGACTGAAGCTGAGGTTTACTTCGACACCACCGAACTCGGTGCTGTTTCCGCTATCGAAGCTGAGAACGCTCCTGCTGAATACTTCAACCTCCAGGGTGTTCGCGTAGCTAACCCCGAGAACGGCCTCTACATCGTTCGTCAGGGCAGCAAGGTAACCAAGCAGGTTATCCGCTAATCCGGAATTCATAGCGGCCACTGCCGCTTTGAGATACAGCTGTCAGGTCCACCCGACCTGACAGCTTATTTTTTAATTCCGCACTCTCACCGAACATCCCCCATGACTTCTCAGTTAATAAAAAGGAGCGGATTTGCGGATGTCCCGATTTTTTGCTAATTTCGCACTCGGAAATCCACTTGGAAAAAGAACTTTACTAACCCAAGTTTTACTATGGTAAATTATAAAGACTTAGGCCTGGTGAACACCCGCGAGATGTTCAAGAAGGCCATCGAGGGCGGCTACGCTATCCCCGCTTTCAACTTCAACAACATGGAGCAGCTCCAGGCTATCATCAAAGCCGCTGCCGAGACCAAGAGCCCCGTTATCCTTCAGGTGTCAAAGGGTGCCCGCAACTACGCTAACTCAACACTGCTTCGCTACATGGCTGAAGGCGCTGTTGAATACGCTAAGGAACTCGGCTGGGAGCACCCCCAGATTGTTCTTCACCTCGACCACGGCGACAGCTTCGAACTCTGCAAGAGCTGCATCGACTCCGGCTTCTCAAGCGTAATGATCGACGGTTCTCACCTCCCCTACGAGGAGAACGTGGCTCTCACCAAAAAAGTAGTTGACTACGCTCACCAGTATGACGTGACCGTAGAAGGCGAACTCGGCGTGCTCGCTGGCGTGGAAGACGAGGTTAGCTCCGACCACCACACATACACCGACCCCGAAGAGGTAATCGACTTCGCAACCCGCACCGGCTGCGACTCCCTCGCTATCTCTATCGGCACAAGCCACGGCGCTTACAAGTTCACCCCCGAACAGTGCACCCGCGACCCCAAGACCGGCAAACTCGTGCCCCCTCCCTTGGCTTTCGACGTGCTCGACGCCGTTATGGAGAAACTCCCCGGATTCCCCATCGTGCTCCACGGCTCAAGCTCCGTGCCCCAGGAATATGTTGACATCATCAACACCCACGGCGGCAAGCTCCCCGACGCAATCGGTATCCCCGAAGAGGAACTCCGCAAAGCTGCCAAGAGCGCCGTTTGCAAAATCAACATCGACTCCGACTCACGCCTGGCAATGACCGCAGCCGTGCGCAAAGTCTTCGTTGAGAAGCCCGGCGAATTCGACCCCCGCAAATACCTCGGCCCCGCACGCGACGAAATGGAGAAACTCTACAAGCACAAAATCATCAACGTGCTCGGCTCCGACGGCAAAGCTGAATAATCTGTTTTAGACCAACAGAAGTTCTAAAAAAACATACACACGAAGAGGTCGCCCGCAACGGCGGCCTCTTCTTTTTCTCACGCCCGCTTTGCCACCCTGATTTTTATTCGTACCTTTGCATAAGGCTTCCAAAAACGCCCTGCACACGACTCATGAACTCACGCAAATTCCGCAAGATTTTCGGCATAATATCCCGCACACGACTGAACGCTGACCTGCTGCGCTTCACCCGCAACCTGACCCGTCGCGCATTCATGTCACGCACCGACGCCTCCCGGGATATACCCTACCCCACAACCCTGATGCTCGAACTCACAAACCGTTGCAACCTGCACTGCGTGACCTGCCCGCGAGAATACGCCTACGGACGCGAAATGTCGCAAGGCAACATGAGCAAAGAACTCGCATTCCGAATCGTCGACGAATGCTACCCCTACCTGCAATCAATCGGCCTGACAGGACTCGGAGAAACCCTCTTCGCCCCTCACCTGCTCGAAGTCGCCCGCTACATCAAGCAGCGCAAAAAGTCAATCGTCATAATGATATCCACCAACGCAAACATACCCGGATTCATCGACAAAATCACTCCGCTGCTCCCCCTCATTGACACCGTGCAGATCTCAATCGACGGCATAGGCGAAGGCTACGAACGCATCCGCCACGGCGCCAGCTTCAGCATGCTCGTCGAAAACATCGACCGGGTAGCACCCTTGGCGCGTGCCAACAACGTCGACCTCATGTTCAACATGGTCATCACCAAACTGAACTACATGATGATGCCCGACGTAGTCCGCTTCGCACAAGCCCACGGAGTGCGCTACGCCAACTTCACATACTTCAACCTCGCCAGCGTCACCGACATACCCTCAGACTACTACGAATTCTTCAGCACCCCCGAATTCCTGGAAGTGCTCAACCAAACCCGCGCCGCCGCAGCCGAATCTCCCGACGTAGAGGTGACCGGACTCGACTTCCCCGGCAACCCCGGCATACGCAAATGTCCCCTGACCTGGAACCACTTCCAGATTAACTTCGACGGCGAGATACCCCCCTGCTGCGCCAAGCCCTTCTCAAAAGAATACAGCTTCGGCAACGTAACGGAAGCCGGAGTGCTCGCCACCCTCAACTCCCCCGCAGCCAAACGCCTAAGAGCCTGCTGGGTAGCCGGCAAGCCCCACCCCTTCTGCCAAAAATGCCACTTCGTCCACCTCTAACCCCTCCATCAACTTGGCGCCCGCGCGATTAGCGACTTATCTAAATAATTTTCAACAGTCTCTTAAGAACATCATATATGCGTGATTATAATTTAGGCTTCATCTCAAACGAAGACATATACGAACATGTTAAAACTACCGTAAAATCTTATCGGCGTGAAATAACATTGGCTCAATTCAACGAAAACGTTGTTGACCCTGTTAAGTTGACTTTTGACTCTAAGGTTTACGGGAAGAGCATCCAACAAGCTATTGCTGACGAATGTTTTCGCCAGATTGATAAATCCAACACTAATCGAATCGGATATTTCCATCAGAATATTTTCAAATATGCCGGAAACGGATGGATCGTGCCCAAAGAGGGATTCGATGTTGAGAATAATGACCTACACATATATGTTGAACTGAAAAATAAACATAACACTATGAATTCTGCATCTTCCCAAAAAACATATATGAAGATGCAGGGAAAATTATTGGATGATGACATGGCAACCTGCTATCTTGTGGAAGCTATTTCCAAAAAATCAAAAGATGATATATGGCGCATCACATTAGATAAAAAGCCGCGCTCTCATAATAAAATACGCAGGATGTCGATGGACAGATTCTACGAACTTGTCTTTGGAGATTCAAAAGCATTTTATAAGCTATGCATGGCATTACCTCTCATTATAGAAGATGTAATCACCGAAAATAAAGAATTACAACTCAGCAATTCTGTTTACGAAGAGTTGACTCGTGAGCACTCCAACCTGCTCACTGCTCTTTATCTGCTTGCATTCTCCACATATGAGGGTTTTTCTGAACTGACTAATAAATAATATGCCGCACAGTCATATTTCTATAAATAATTTCGCTGATTTATTAGGTGTATCCCGTGCCACTGTTGAATCCTGGATTCGCTCCGGGAAGCGACATGTACATATTTTAGACAATGGTAAACGAGTCTTCCTCATTGATGAACTAAGTGATGTCCCGGAGATTCAAGCCATGCTTAAGTCTGAGTGGGAAGCAGAACGCCTTACTGTGCCTAACCACACCTATACTTCCATTGAGCTTTTTGCGGGTGCCGGAGGTTTGGCCTTAGGCATGGAGCAAGCAGGGTTCAAACATGTGCTTCTCAACGAGTTTGACCATAGCGCGTGTGCCACTCTTCGCAAAAATCGCCCTGATTGGAATATTGTAGAGGGTGATATCCATGACCTCGATTTCACTCCTTATCGAGGAAAAGTAGATTTCCTTTCCGGAGGGTTCCCATGCCAGGCATTTTCTTACGCGGGCAAACGACTCGGATTTGAAGAAACCCGCGGCACACTATTTTTTGAATTGGCACGCGCCGTAAAAGAGGTTCAACCCAAAGTTTTCCTCGGTGAAAACGTCAAAGGATTATTTGAGCACGATGGCGGACGCACTTTGGAGACAATCAAAAACGTAATATCTGAATTAGGCTATACTTTAATTGAACCGCGCATACTGCGGGCCTTGCAGTACAACGTACCGCAAAAGCGGGAACGCCTTATACTAATTGCCATACGCAATGACATTGCGCCACACGTCACATATCAGTGGCCGGATGTCAGTAAAAAACTACGTACACTCAGGGATGCGTTTTTCAAAGGTGATTTGTACCCATGTGATGTACCCGGCTCAGAAGGACAGCTGTATCCTGAATCAAAGACAGCTGTAATGAGGCTTGTTCCCGAAGGTGGGGACTGGAGGAATTTGCCTGAAGAGGTTGCAAAAACATATATGAAAGGGAGCTATCTTTTGGGCGGTGGCAAGACAGGCATGGCGCGTAGACTTGCTATGGATGAACCCAGCCTGACCCTGACATGTGCACCGGCGCAAAAACAGACAGAACGGTGCCATCCCTACGAAACCCGTCCTCTGACAGTAAGAGAATATGCCCGCATTCAAACTTTTCCGGACGAATGGGAATTTGTAGGTTCACTCGGAGCAAAATACAAACAAATCGGAAATGCCGTACCTGTGAATATGGCATCCGCAATCGGCAGGTCGCTAATCAGACTGTTCAATCAGATTTACAGCCTAAACTTCATTAGCGCAACAGATTCAGAAACCGTCCTACGACCTTACACACAGCTGCACAATCTTTTTGAGGGTATGGTCTGCGACCCTGAACTAAAAGCTGAATAAACACAACTAAGCTGACAATAAAATATCCCACAGCTTGTGTCACACTCTAAGCGTGTGCGTAAACACTCTACCGGAAGCAAACGGGGGTGTGTCAAAATAGGGATTCGACGCTGATGGCGCGGAGCGCCTATCCCTTTATTAGCCCGGGGCCACTCGCGCGGCTACGGACGGTTTATATGCGCAGCCGGCGGTGTTAAAACCGACGGCGTAAAAAACAGGAGAGCTGCGTCGGGGATACCGGCGCAGCTCTCTATATTATCCCTCAGGGGATGGAGTGCTTACTTTTTGGTTGCGGTGTAAACGTAGGGGATGGTGGAGAAATCAAAAGTGATTTCGTACTCACCCTCACCGGGAACGTCCATGTTAGCGCCACCGAAGAAGATGTCATACTGGAAGCCACCGAGAGTCAGGTTGTTGTTGTTGCTCATGCGGAACTTGAAGGTGTTGTCACCTTCGAGAGTCTCACCGAAGTCAACAACACCGGTGAACTTGGTGCCGTTCTGAGTGAGGTTGGTCTGCTTAGCCCACTTGTTGAAGTCGCCGATAGCACCGAGGCTGCGTACGATAGTGGCTTTATAACCAAGAGTTGCGGGAGTGAACTCTACGATATAAACACCGGCAGTGGTCACTGTGCAGGGAGTGGTGCCCTCTTCAACTACGGTTGCTGACTTCTTACCATAGGTCTTGCCGTCATAAGAGAAGGTGTATTCACCGTTGATTACAACGAGACCCTGATAAGTGCCGTCGCCGTTAAAGTCAGCCAGCAGCATGTCGCCCTGGTCGGCCTTACAGGTCATGGTAGCATAGTTGAAGGTAACGGGGGTCACAGCAAGCTGCTTGGAGCCGTACCAAGTGTCGAGAGAGCCTACGCGCACGCGCTGAGTGCCCTGGATGAAGTAGGCAGCGAAGCGGATGTAGTTGGGCAGGGGGGTGTTGTTGTTACCCAGAGTTTCACGATAGTATTCGTTCCAGGCAGTGGCAGACACCTTGCCGTTCTCTACGGGCAGAGTGATTGCGTTGGAGAAGTCAGCCTTTGAGGCAAGTTCCATCTCGAAAGTGAGTTCGGCACCTGCGGGAAGGTTCTCGGGAGCTTCGCAAGTGATTGCGGGAATCTCGGTAGCACCGTTGAGGTTGAGGGCGTTGGCCTTCAGCTCGGAAGAGACCTCGGGCTGCACCTCAGAAGCAGCCACAGCGGGAAGCTGGGGATTGGTCTGGATAGTGCCCAGGTCAGACTTGTCATCACATGAGGCAAAGCCTAACGCAAGAAGGGCGCAGCAAAAAAATGCTATTTTTTTCATATTTCTGGTTTTGCTTTTTGATTGGGGGAGCCTGCCGTCGTCTCCCCGGAAGGGGGACGAGGCAGACATGCCCTTAGTGAATGATTAGTCTACAGCTTCAAAGTAAACCTTCATAGTGTTGAGGTCAACGGTCATCTTCAGGTTGCCACCGGGGTGGTTCATGAGATCCCAGTTGCCCTGGCCATAGAAGCAGGAGCCGGTGTAGACACCGTCAGCATCGAGTTCCACATGTTCCTCCCAGAAGTTGGATTCAGCGGAACCAATCTGCACTGCGAGGTTATCCCAGTTGCCGAGTTCGAGGAAGAAGCGGAAACCGAGGGCTGCATCTTCAGTGGAGATGGGGAAGGTGCCGGAGTAAATCTTGGAGCCGATAGCGTCGTCAGCCTCATAGAGGATATACTCGGGGGTGGGGAAGTCGATTACCCAACCGGTGGCCTGGCCGATGAGCCAGAGCTTGCCGGGCACGGGCACAGCGAAGTAGGGCTGCACCTGCTCGAGCTTAACCCAGTTGGAAGCGATTTCAGAGTAGTCAGCACCGGCTACGGAAGCCACGGCACGCACCCACACGGGGCGCACTGAGGGGTCGTAGTTGTCGGCAGTGTCTTCGCTCACGGCACCCATCAGGGAGCACATTGCGATAGCGATTTCGCTGGCGGGAGCCTCGATTACGGCTGAGTTGTTGGTGTAAGAGATACGCTCGGTGGGAACGTTGGGGTTCACAGTGGGATCCTCGATAGCTACTTCCACAGTGTAGTCAGCCACGACAGAGGGGCCGTAGTTAGGCTGAGTGCAGGTGAGCTGCACAGTGCCCTCTTCTGAAAGAATCAGAGTGGAGGAAGCGAAGGGAGGAGTGTTGAGCACAAACTCAGTGGGCTGCTCGAGACGCGGCTGAGTGTCGCGCTTACATGATGTGGAGGCCATGCCTACCATCACCATCAGAGCCAGTAAGATTGATATCTTTTTCATTTCTGTTGATTCTGTTTTGTGTAAGGTTGACAATTAATAACCGGGGTTCTGGGGATATACACCTGCGGGGTAAGCTGAGCGTACCTGGCTGGGGATGGGGAAGAGCACCATGTAGTCGGCGATGTTGGTGCCGGAGGGAGAATTGTTCTTCCAGTTCCAGTTGTAGCCGGAGGTGAACTTGCCGAAGCGCACGAGGTCAGTACGACGGTTGTTCTCCCAGTAGAGCTCACGACCGCGCTCCTCGAGGAGGTTGGCGAGAGTGTACTGAGCGGCAGTGAAGCGGGGAGCCTTTGCGCGTTCACGCACATAGTTCACATACTTCAGACCATCGGTAGCGTTACCTACACCACCACGCAGGTTAGCCTCTGCAGCGCTGAGGTAGATTTCAGCCAGACGGATAACGGGCAGGTCAGTGTCGGGGAATGTAGCGTTGGCTTCGATGCCGTAGTTGTTGTCGTTGTTGAGGTCATGCACACCTGCGCGGGGAAGGCCGGTGTCGGGGTCGTTCCAACGGGGCATGAGGCCGGTAGCGGCGTCACACTGCAGGTTGGTGAACTTGATGGGCACGTAGCCATCCTTGAAGGTAGTGAAGTCAGTGTTGTCGATGCTGAAGCCCTGAGAAGCGTCGCTCCAGAGGTAAGCACGGTCGTCAACAGTACCCATGTAGGTAGTGGTCTTGCCATCCTTGTCGGTGATGGTCTTCTCGGTCACCCAGTTCATGGTCTGAGCGAACTGAGTGCGGGCGTGCATACAGGTCCACTGAGCGCTGATGCCGAACCAACCGGGAGTAGCGATTGAGCTGTCGGTGAGAGCGGCAGCGAGCAGGAAGAATGAACCGCCGTAGGACTCGGTCATCTGATACTCGTAAGGAATGTTCCAGAGAGTCTCGTTCTGAGCCTTGAGGGCGCCGAAGGGAGCGAAGATGTCGTTGTTGGCGCAGAACAGGGAGAGGTAGTCCTCAGCAAGGCCGGAGCCCTGGAAGCCACCACCCTGGTGACGGGCGATTACGTTCTGAGCGTGATCCCAGCACTTCTGCCACTGGGCAGTGCCGGTGAACACTTCTGCGTTCAGATAGAACTTAACGAGCAGAGCCTCAACACCATCTTTTGACAGACGGCCGTAGATGCCTGAATCCTGCCAACCGGCTTCGGGGGAGATGAGGTACTCGAGGTCGGCAACCACCTTGTCGAAGAGTTCCTTACGGGTGGTGGGCACGGGGTCGGTGCCGGCAGCCTGGTCATCCCAGCAGAGAGCTGCGTTACCGAAGAGGTCAATCACATAGAAGTAAGAGAGGTCGCGAAGAGCGCGTGCCTCGAGGCAGAGCTGGTTAACCTCGGCGCGGCTTACCTGGTTGCCGGTAGCCTGCTCGGGATAGGAGATGCCATATTAATCGGAGTTGGCAACGAGACGAAGGAACTCGTTACAGATTGCGATGTGAGTGTAGAGACGTGAGTAGGTGCCGAAGATGTTGGCGTTCTGATCGCTCCAGGTGCTGGTAACGAGGTCGAACAAGCCGGCGTCAGCCCAGATCCACTGACATTCGTCGGTGGTGAACTCATTGAGCATGAAGATAGCACGGCTCCAGCAGGAGGTACCGCCGTCGAGACCGGAGATATCGGCAGCGCCACCGGCACCGGACTGACCTGACACAGCGATGCCGCTGTAACACTTGGCCATTACACCGCCGATGTATTCCTTGGGGTTCTCCTGGAACTTGGCGGGGTCAATTGAAGTGGGGTTCTTAGGGAGCTGGTCCAAGTCATTTACGCAGGAGCCGAGGCCGAGCGTGCACGCCAGAGCCGCACCCATGAAGAATTTGCTAATATATGATTTCATAAATTCTTTTCTTGATTGCGTTGTGTGAAAGTTGACCAATTAGAAAGTGGCGATTACACCGAGGGTGAAGGATACGGGACGGGGGTAAACGTCGTTGTCGATGCCGGAGGGAATCTCAGGATCGATGCCGCGGTAGCGGGTGATCACGAAGGGGTTCTGCACAGCGCCGTAGAGACGGAGGCGGAGGTTGCCGTTGATCAGGTCGCTCCAGGTGTAGCCGAGGGTGATGTTGTCGCAACGAACGAAGCCGGCGTTCTCCAACCAGTAGTCAGAATAGTAGTTGTCGGTTGACTCGAAGTAGTTGTCGGTCATAACCATGTTGTTCAGACCATTCTGATACATCTTTGAGAGGCAGGTGTTGTTGGCGAGCACGTTGTTGTAAACGTAGTTGCCGATGGAGGCACGCAGAGAGATACCGAGGTCCCAGTTCTTCCAGGAGAAGGTGTTGTTCCAGCTCATGGTCACGGTGGGATCCTTGTGGTGCTTGATCACGAGGTCGTTAGAGTCAATCTGGCCGTTGCCGTCCTGGTCAACATAGCAGCCTTCGATAGGCTTGCCCATTTCGTCATACACCTGCTCGTAGAGCATGAATGAGTAAGCGGGATAGCCTACCTGGTGAACCTGCACCTGGTTACCTGTACCACCGGAGATGTTGCCGCCGGCGAGCACGTAGGTGCCTTCGTTGTTCAGCTTGGTGATTTCGTTCTTGTTCCATGCAACGTTGTAGCTGGTGCTCCAAGTGAAGTCGTCAGTCATAACGGGCTTGGCACCGATGGTGGCTTCAAGACCGAGGTTGCGGAGAGTACCGATGTTCTGGTCGAGCATGTTGGTAGTGGTGGAACCGGGAGCCACTGCGATGTAAGAGAGCAGATCCTTGGAGTCACGCAGATACCAGTCGAGGGCTACGGTCAAGCGGTTGTTCCACCAGCCCATGTCAACACCCACGTTCCAAGTGGTTGTTTCCTCCCACTTCAGGTTGGCGTTGTAGCCGTTGGGGTAGTAAGTCTGTGAGATGATGTTGCCGTTTGCGTCGCGGTAAGTACCGGTCCAGATGTTGGGGTAGTAAGAACCCTGGGTGCTCTGAGTGTAAACGGGGATTGCGGGGAACCAGCCGCCTACAGCCTGCTGACCGGTAACACCCCAGCCAAGACGGAGCTTGAACTCGTTCATGTTGTCAGCCCAGCCTTCCATGAAGGGCATGTTGTTGATCTTCCAGCCGAGAGCCAAAGCGGGGAAGAGACCCCAGCGGTTGTCCTTGGAGAAGCGGGAGGTGCCGTCGTCACGGAGAGTGAATGTGAGCAGGTAGGTGTCCTTGAAGATGTAGTTCAAGCGACCGAAGAATGACATCAGGATGAGGTTACCTGAGTAGTAGGGCCAGTTTTCGATGGCGTTTGAGGTGCCAACAGAAGCAACGGTGCTCTGGTCGATGAGGAGCTGACCGCCATTGTCGCCGGGGTTGAGGAAGCCGGGAGTGGTGAATACGGTACCGTTGTTGCGGTTGCGGTTGTCGAAGCGCTGCCATTCGTAGCCGGCGGTTACGTCGAGGTTAGAGTAGATGGCTTCGAATTCCTTCTTATAGTTCAGGTAAACGTTCAGCATGGTGTTGCGGTAAGCGTAGTACTGGTGGTAGTAGTAGCCTGCGCCGTTCTGCTTGGGAGAGTCATGCCATGCCATGGGGGAGTTCTGGGTCACGTAGTTGTCGTCGGTTGACTTGGTAACGTCGTAACCGAGGTTGAGGTTAACGTGCAGGTCGGGGAGGAAGTGGAGAGCGTAGTCGATCTGCAGGTTGCCGTTAGAACGCCATACGTCGGAGTAGTTGTTCTTGCTGCCGAAGTAAGAAACCGGGTTGCGGGTTGCGTTGATGTTGAAAGCCTGGTTGTTGCCGGTCACGGTTGAGTATCCGTTGTAGAAGTAGGGGAAGTCAGCGTTGCCGGTGGGGATGTTGGAGTAAACGGGGAGGGTGGGGTTGTAAGCGATAGCTGCACCTACGGCGCCGTTGTCACTCCATTTGTTGCGGATGTAGTAACCCTTTGCAGAAGCGTTGATCTGGAGAAGACCGTTGAAGAACTTCGGGTTGAGGTTGAAGCCTGCGGTCACACGCTGCATCTGAGAGTCCTTGAGGATACCGTTGTTCATGGTGTAAGAACCGCTGATGCGATAGGGCAGGAAGCCTACGGTGCCACCGATAGAGAGGTTGTAGTCCTGAGAAACTGAAGTGCGGAGCACCTGATCCTGCCAGTTGGTGTCGGCAGTTCCGAGGTAGCCCATAGCCTCTTCATTGTAGTGAGCGGCATCGGGGCCGTAGTAGCTGAGGAACTTTTCGGTGAATTCTGCGCCATTGAGGGTCTGCCATTTTTTGCGGGCGGTCTCAACCTTTACGCTTGCGGAGAAGTTAACCTGGGGACGACCGCTCTTACCCTTCTTGGTGGTGATGATGATCACACCGTTAGATGCACGAGAACCGTAGATGGCGGTTGCGGAAGCATCCTTAAGGATGGTCATGCTCTCGATGTTGTCGGGAGAAATCATGGCCAGGGGGTTGGTCATACCGTTGATGCCGTCATTTGACAAGGGCACACCGTCGAGCACGATGAGGGGGTCATTTGAAGCAGAGAGAGAAGCACCGCCACGGATGCGGATTTCAGCGCCACCTTCAGGGCTACCGCCGGAGCTGGTAACAACCACACCGGGGCTTGCGCCGGTGAGCAGGTCCTGAGCAGAGGTGGAGATACCTGCCTCAACTTCGTCAGGCTGCACTACTGAAACAGAGCCGGTGGCGTCGCTCTTCTTCACTGAGCCGTAACCGATTACGACGGTTTCAGCCAGCATAGTTGAGTTAGCCTTCATAACGATGTGGAGCTCGTGCTTGCCCTCGACGGGAACTTCGAGGGGATCATAGCCCACATAGCTTACAACGAGCGTTGCGTGGGGATTGACTGACAGGTCAAAATTACCGTCGAAGTCAGTTGCAGCGCCGTTTTGGGTGCCTTTTTCCATTACGGAAGCACCGATGAGCTCTTCGCCCGTTTCATCGACCACGTGACCGTGGACGTTGATTTTCTGAGCTAAAGCGGGAAGCGTGAAGGCCAACAGCATTGCCATTGTCGCCCAGAACTTCCGATTCATGTGAAAACAAACGTTCTTCATGCAAGAATTCAATTTAGTTCTACATTTGGGTTTATAAAATTGTTAATTAGTTTCTGTTCTAAGGATGCGCTTTCGCGCGGAAAGAATGGATTTTAAGGGTCAACATTGGGTGTCGGTCACGCCCGGTGAAGCCGGTGTTGCATTTATGTCGGGTGAATTCTTGCATTCGGGTGCGCCCTCCGGGATATGGAGAGAAAGGCACACGGCGGGCAAAGTGCGGGCACGACTGTGGCTAATCAGCGTAACCACGTGCATATCACACACTTAGCGGTCTATCCTTAAGATTTCACGGCTAATAAATGTTACTAAGCGTTAACACAAAACCAAATATCGCACAAATATAGTGAATTTGTGTGGAGAAGAGTTATAGTAGCCCCATAGTTTAACATTTAATTTTAACACTTTTAACAATTCAGAAATGCCCGCTTGACTTTCATGCGGATGCTCACGACGTTAAAAATGATTAAAAGAAGGGTTATTCCGACCCCTGTAAGCAGGCTGGGCAGGATGTTGCCGGCGGCTCCACCCATGCCGCGCAGAGCCGGAAGATATTGCATACGCATCAATAACATGCCGCCGACGGCCAGAAGCAGGGAAAGAAGGTTGACACCCAGCACGAGGCGCACATATATGGCCGAGATATTCTTCAGGTCTACTCCAAGCATGATGAGGGAATGAATCTTCTGTCGGTTCTTCTGCATGAGCAGGCTGATGGAGAGCAACAGGATGAAGAAGGAGAGCAGGGTGATGACTACTCCGACCGCCAATGCCACACCGGCTATGACGTTGACGAGGAAGGAGGCCTGCGAGCCGCTTTTGTCGCCGGCGGTCTCGAGGTCGTGAGCCTTCAGATATTCGGCAATCTTGACGTCGCCCGGGCTGCTGACATCGACTATCAGGCGGGAGGGGGGTGGTGTGGGGCCTTCGCCATAGGTGGCATTGCTCCAGGTCATGAATTGTTCCGGCACGAGGATGGTGTTCAGGCGGTTGGAGAAGCCGGCGATGTGCCCCTCTATGTCGCAAGGGGGTTGTCCGTTGTCGGGACGGATGGAGAGGGTGAGCGGTATGGCTTTGATGGCGCTCTCGCTGATGGTGGGCATCCCGACGGTGGAGGCGAAGCCGAAGTTGTAGAGACTCAGATAGTCTTTCGAGAGGATGATGGGCACACTCTTGTCGCCGGGGGTGAAGGTCCAGTCGTCGCCGGCCACATCAATGAAGTCGGTGGGTATGGATTCGAGGAACATATAGGTGCTCATGTGGTGGCCGCCGGTCTGCACGGATGCGTAGATGCGATAGTTGGCAGAGGTGAACTCCCCTACCCTTCGCACCCAGGGCTGAGCCTCCAGCTCCTTGATTTCCTGCGGGGTGAAGGCCGATGAGGCCTGCCCGAGGGTATTGGCAGCGGTAATATGCTTGTTGATAACGAGATAGTCCTTACGGATGAAGCTCTCTTCATCATCCCAGATGGGGCGTGCGTCCATAAAGAATTGCACTCCGAGAATGACGATAGCCAACCCGGTGAAGTTGCTGAGCACGAAGCCGGCGAGCTGTGTGCGGGAGAGGTTGCGGTGAAGCAGACGGCGCAATAGTTTTTTCATAGGTGCAATTCTACGTGGGTGGTTATTCCGATTCGGTTGCCGACGGAGGTGGCTATTATTGCCGCCCCCTGCCGCTCGGCTTCGGTCATTATTATTCGGGCAGCCAAGGCATTATTGCGCTCATCCAGGTGGCTGACAGGCTCATCAATGAGCAGGAAGCTGAAGGGCTGGCATATGGCACGGATTATGGCCACACGCTGCTGCTGCCCGATTGACATCTTCCCGACAGGGAAGTCAATTCGGTCAGCAAGCCCGAGTGAGGTCATCCAGGCGCGGATCTGCTCATGGGAGACATGGCCGGTCAGGTCGTTCTTCAAGCAGACGTTCTGCATGGCTGTAAGCTCGGGGAAGAGGTCGAGTTCCTGAGGGAGATAGGCCAGTTGAGTGCGGCGCAGATTTTGCCAGGCGTCAGGAGAGATGGATGCTATGTCGCTGCCGTCGAAGCTGATGCGCCCCTGATAGTCGCGGCGGTTGCCATAGATGAAAGCGCACAGGGAGCTTTTGCCGGTGCCGCTCGGAGCCTCCACCACGTAGTTTCGCCCCCGCTCGAAAGTGAGCGAGGAGCGCCACACCTGCGAGCCGCTGAGGTCTTCACCCTCAAACACCCGGGGGAGCACATTATCAAGTGTAATTCTATCCATATATAATATGTGTCTGTGAAGTCATCTTGACTTCTGTCACGCGCGAAAAGGTCAGCCCGGAGGCCAACCTTTTCATGCGTCGTTAAAAGTGCTTGTTACCAACCGATGTCGCCGCCGTCGTCGGAGTCAGGTTCAGGTTCCCAGGACTCCTCTTCCTCAATGGCTATTTCATCCACAACCGGATAATCGCCGGAGTTCTCAATAGCAGCGGCATTGTTAATCAGGCTCTTCCCCATGAGCAGGGAGGGCAGGGCGGTTTGCAGGAATCGAAGGGAGGCCTTCATCGGCTCCTTCACTTTCCACACGCTCTTGAGCTGCACACCCTTGCCGTTGGGACCGAGAGTCATAACCATATTGCCAAGGTCGCTCATGTCGACTGTTGCGAGCTGCTTGAGAGCGGGATTGGCAAAGTCGATATAGACGCCGAGGAAGTTGCCTTCAAACTCCTTGGGAGCTGTTCCGCCGGTCTTGGCGGTGTCGCTTGTGCGGAGCACGAGGAAGTTGCCTGCCGTGCTGAGCTTGGCCGGAATTCCCTGGCCGAGCATCTGACCGGCGGCCGAGGCAGAGGCCTCATCCTTGAAGCCGATGGAGGCAAGAATCTCATTCATGCCATTGATGGAGAGAGAGGTGGTTCCGCTCAGAGTCAAGAGCATGTCAATCACCATCTTGTCAGAAGCGCTCATGCGGGAGGCATATTTGTCAACCAGGCCTGAAATCATTTTCACGAACTCGGGAGAGATGTCAACGGCAGCCACAAGAAGAGCGTCGTTGTTCACCTTGTTCATGGCCGAAGTGTTGATTTTACCCATGGGAATCAGGAACTCAGCCGGCTTCAGGTCAGCGTTCAGGACGGTGAGCAGACCCTCTGACTTGTCGGCAGAGATGGTTGAGGAGAGAGTCACATAGGCAGCATCCTTGAATACCATTCCGAGGGCAAGCTGAATCTGAGCAGCCTCTTCGGCACCACCGAGCTTGCGGGCGAATGAGAGGCATTCGCCGATGTTGAGGAAGCCGTAGCTATAAGTCTTGGCGTCACACATCTCGGCAGTCACGGAGGCGAACTTTCCGGCAAAGCTGTCATCGGAACTGAGGTCAAGCATCTCTTTAAGATTCTCGATATCAATCTTTGCAGAGCTGATCCAGACACGCTCACCCTTGAGCATCATGCGGCCATGGTTGCCGCTGAAGAATCCGTCACCTTCATCCTCCATCTCGTCGCCGGAGACGCTCTCATACCATTTCTTGAAGTCGTCGCCGCTCTTGACGGTGGTGGCCATATACACTGACTTCTCGGAGCCGAAGACAACAAGCGCCTTGTTGCTCAGGTCGATGCCATCCGTAATCTTGCGCAGGTCCTTCTTTTCAAGACCGGTGTAGTCAAGGAGCTCCTTCAGCTCTTTGCAGTAGGTGACGTTGTCCCCCTCCTGCTTGTAATCAAGCTGATTGAGAATTTCCTGACCATTGAAGGTCAGCACGAAATAGGAATCGGCGGGCACAGTCTTCAGAATAGACTCCATATCCCCGGACTTTGAACATGCCCCGAGCGAGAAGAGCATAGCGAGCGCCATGAGTGCAGGCGCAATTTGAGAGATAAATTTTTTCATAGGTGTATGATTAGTTTGCGCAAAGGTACAAATTTCCGAGCATACGTGCGCAAGAATCACCGGAAAATTTGGCCACCTGCTTTTTATTGCTTAACTTCGCGAAAAATAACCATAAAAGACACGCACGCTATGCAAATATCAGAGCGTATAATGCAACTTTCGCCATCGGCCACTCTGGCCATGTCGCAGAAAAGCGCCGAGCTGAAGAGTGCCGGCATCGATGTGATTAATATGAGTGTGGGCGAACCGGATTTCAATACCCCCGACCACATCAAGGAGGCTGCCAAGCGCGCCATTGACGAGAACTTTTCCCGCTACACTCCCGTGCCGGGCTATATGTCGCTGCGCAAGGCCATCAGCCGCAAGCTCAAGGAGGAAAACGGATTGGAGTTTGCCCCCGAGCAGGTGGTTGTGGGCAACGGTGCCAAGCAGGAGCTCTGCAATGTGGTGCTGGCTACGGTCAACCCCGGCGACGAGGTAATCATTCCCGTGCCGGCCTGGGTGAGCTATGTTGAGATGGTGAAGCTGGCCGGAGGCAAGGTTGTGACCGTGCATGCCGGCGTGGAGCAGAATTTCAAGATTACCCCCGCGCAGCTTGAGGCGGCTATCACTCCCCGCACACGCCTCATCATGTTCAACTCCCCCTCCAATCCCACCGGTGCCGTCTATTCCCGCGAGGAGCTGAAGGCTTTGGCCGAGGTGCTCGGGAAGCATGAACAGGTGCTCGTGTTGGCCGATGAGATTTATGAGCATATCAATTTCCTTGGCACTGAGCTGACGAGCATCGCCTCCTTCCCGGAGGTGGCTGACCGCACGGTTATTATAAACGGTGTCAGCAAGGCTTATGCCATGACCGGTTGGCGCATAGGCTATATGGCCGGTCCATTGGCCGTAACTAAAGCCGTGACCAAGTTGCAGGGTCAATACACGAGCGGCGCATCCTCAATCGCTCAGAAGGCTGCCGAGGCTGCTTATGAGGGTTCTCAGGATTGTGTGCGGGAGATGTGCAAGGCATTCCTGCGTCGCCGCGACCTGATTGTAAAGCTGGCTGCGGAGGTGCCCGGCTGGGGAATCAATTGCCCCGACGGTGCGTTCTATCTCTTCCCGAAGGTGGAGAAGCTGCTTGGCAAGCACACCCCTGACGGACAGGAAATCAAGACGAGCGGCGACTATGTGATGTATCTGCTGAACGAGGCTCACGTGGCCACCGTGGATGGCGACGCCTTCTGCGCTCCCGGCTATATCCGTCTCTCCTATGCCCTCAGCGACGAGGAGATTACCTCAGCTCTCGGTCGCATCCGCGAGGCTACCGCCCGCCTGAAATAAGCACGATTCGGAGTCTACGCTCCAATCCGCTGAAACTGATTACCGCCGTCATCCGATGTTTTCGGGTGGCGGCGGTAATCAGTTTCAGCGGCGGCGGTTGGTGGAACCGGAGGATTTCGGGAGGAAGGGATTGGCATTGACATCGAAGATTTCGTCTTCCTCTTCTATCGGCTCTTCGTCACTGTTTCTGCGGGCGCGCTTGTCAGCCGCAGGTTTATTTTTGAGAATGGCTTTCGGCTTTTGCGCATCGACAGGCGTGGCGTTCAGGTTCCATTGTTCGGAACGGTCGTAGCGCTTGAGGCTCAACACTCCCGGATAGTAATAGACATCCTCCGGCTGGCGGCGCAGTTCATAGCTGCCGGGGGTGAAGCGCATGTCGCTGTCATTGTCAGCAATGAAGCGGGCATAGTAGTCAGCCGGTGCCAACCAAGGGAAGGATACCACCCCATTCTCCACGCGAGCCCGCTGCACGGGATTGTCGCTTGAATTTAGCACCTCCACGAACCCGGATACCGTATCGGGGATGAAGCGAAGGGTCAACGATGAATAGTCCTCCCGCTTCTTTGCCGTGAAGGTCTGCTGTGTCATTCCGTTGATTCTGCCGAGCAGGCCTGTGGCGGCCAGCGAGTCTACGGTCAGTCGATAGGTCGCGCCGAACTCGGGCCGCAGTTTCAGCGACCATTTGCGCATGGCTGTGGTCGTGTCAGGCACAAGCTCCGGGAGCGGTTGCTCAACCCAGAGTGTATCCTGCTTCATTTCCAGGCGGATAAGGGTCGTGTCCAGATGTGACACCGGTTCGATAAATTCTATTGAGGGGCGATTGTAGACCTCCAAAGTGTTAGAGGGGAATATCTGCACGCCCAAGAGTTTCGCTTTCTCAGCAGCAATGGAGTCGGCGCGCAGTTGCTGCTTGTTGCGCTTTCCTTTTGGAGCACGCACACGGGGTTTGGTCAGGGTCAGAGTATCGGTGCGGCTCTCGAGGCGCTGCCCGGCACCGGTCATCATATAGGTCAACCCGACGCGCAGCGTGTCGGCACTGACGAAGCGGGGATCGGCCAGCCAATAGGTGAGGGTGTCGAGATGAGAGGTGTACTCTAAACGATAGGCACCCCGGTCAGGCATGTTGACGAAGTCGATTTTCGGGAAGGTGTCGTTGGGGGCATTGAAGATAAACCTCAGCATAGTGGAATCGGGCCGCTCGTATTTGACAAGGTAGCGGGATTTATAACCTTCGTCAAACACGCTGAGGAGCAGATTGTTAGGGAGGAATCGGGTGTAGGCGCGGTTCACTACTGTGTCGACAGCTCCGGTCAGAGGATTGTAAACCGTGTCGGTGGTTTCGGCTGATTCGCTGTAAGGGGTGACCGGCACCGGATAAAAGCCCATCAGTTCAGCCGGATTGTCGCGGCGGTAGTCGTTGTTGACATCCACCAATGCAAAGAGATTATAGGGGATGGCCTTCAACCCCCGCAGGGTGAAGCGTCCGCGGTCATCGGTCTTGGTTATGTGCTCCATCTTCAGAGTTGTGAAGGCAGAGTCGGGCGCATCTGCACGGTGCGCCCCCACAATGATTCCCTGCTGCGGCTCGAGTGTGTAGGCGTCCAAAGCCACGCCGGAGATTCGCAGCGAGTCAAGTTCCGGACCGGTAGAGAAGGTCAGGGAGAAGCTGCCCAGAGGATTCCCTTCATTGTTGTCTTCGATGGCTGTTCCGAAGTCGACGGTGTAGGTTGTAGATGCGCGCAGTGTGTCAGGAAACTGGACATAGACTTTGCGTCCGGATGTGCTGACGCGCGGAGAGCCGTCGGGGGGCGAGAGGGTGACATTGGTGAAGGCATCCTTCACGTTAACCAGCTCATTGAATGTTATTTCGAGTCGTTGGCCGCGAAAGTTGACGGCATCAGGCGCGGGATTGGAGGCCACCATGCGGGGCGGGTCTTCGTCGCGCGGGCCGCCGGAGGGGGTGCCCATGCTGGCGCATGAATAAAGGAGCGCACTGAGCAGGAGTGCCGCCACGAGCAATATGGTCAGGTGCTTGTCACGCATAATGGAGAAGTGGCTTAGAAACTGTTCAGTCTTATGTCGAAAACTTTTTTATCGCTTATTATCAATGAAATAATCTCAAACAGTTTCATAAACAATTTAGGTGAGCATTGCAGTAATGCTCACCTAATCGGGAAGTAGCCCATAGCAGAGTCGAACTGCTCTTTTAAGAATGAAAATCTTACGTCCTAACCGATAGACGAATGGGCCATCATTTTGCCATCCTGCGCTTGGCAGAGGGATGACTAAATCTTTTCAGCTAATACTCAGCCCAGAGTGTTGATGTGACGAGCGAGCTTGCTCTTCAGGTTGCGGGCTTTGTTCTTGCTGATGATATTCTTACGACCAAGACGGTCGAGGAGCTGGTCTACTTTGGGGAGCGCAGCGAGAGCTTCAGCCTTGTCGGTCATTTTGCGGATGCGACGCACAGCATTGCGGCTGGTCTTAGCCCAATAGCGGTTCTCGAGGCGACGCTTGGCGGTCTGGCGGATACGTTTTTCCGATGACTTATGATTTGCCATGTTTGAGTCTTAGATTTTGCTGTTGTTGTTATTGGTAGCCCATAGCAGAGTCGAACTGCTCTTTTAAGAATGAAAATCTTACGTCCTAACCGATAGACGAATGGGCCAATCAGTGCACTTTTGCGACTGCAAATTTACGCACATTTTTTAATATAACAAAATTTTATCCTCAAAATCTCTGAACCAAAGTTGCGACTCGGTCAATATTTTCAATTATATAAATGATTATCAACCATTTACAACAACCACCACGCATCAACTTTTTTAGAAGATTTTTTCACAGTGTCTCCGTTTCCGGCACTGTTTCGGCCACTAATGCCCCGTCACGCAGGGTGATTACACGGGAGGCCATGGAGGCAAATGCGGGGTCGTGAGTAACGATTACGAACCCTTGACCCAGCCTTTCTCTCAGTGTTGTGAAGAGAGTGAGAATCTCGTCGCGGTTGCGGGTATCAAGGCTGCCGGTGGGTTCATCGGCCATAACTATGTCGGGGTTATTGACCAGGGCGCGGGCCACGGCCACACGTTGGCGCTCACCTCCGGAGAGGGCCGAGGGCTTGTGCGAGCCCCGGGAGGCAACATCGAGGGTGGCAAGCAATTCGTCGGCACGCCGCTCGGCCTCGCTGCGCTTCATGCCGGCCAGCAGCGCGGGAAGCATTATATTCTCGCGCGCAGTGAATTCGGGCAACAGCTGATGAAACTGGAACACGAATCCCACATGACGGCAACGGAAGGCCGACAGCTCTTTGTCTTTCATGCAGGTGACATCCACGCCATCATACAGGACACTGCCGGAGTCGGGCCGCATCAGTGTGCCCATAATCTGAAGCAGGGTGGTTTTTCCGGCACCGCTGGAGCCTACGATGGCTGTAATCTCGCCCGGAGAAATGGTGAGGCTGATTCCTTTCAGCACTTCGAGCTGACCAAAGGACTTGTGTATGTCAGTAATTAGGAGCTGGTTCATTTCCCTGAGATTGAGCGGATTATATGATTAGCTATATATATTCCGAATAGGGCCGGCACGGTGGCCAAGGTGCCAAACGAAGAGCGTTTGTTGCGGTCGTTGACCTCAAGAAGAGCATACGAGCGCGGGGCTTCAGGGCTGTAAACCACCGGTATCAAGGGGCGGGTACCGCGCTTTTTGAAGGCGGTTCGCACAGCGCGCGCGAGGCCATCCTCACGCGTTTCCCACAACCGGGAGTAGCAGACCTGCGAGGGGTCGAGCCTCCCCCCTGCTCCCATTGATGAAATAACTTTCATGTGCCGGTCGAGACACCCCTGCAGCAGGGCTACCTTCGGAGCGACGGTGTCGATGCAGTCGGCCACATAATCGAAGCCGGGAGCGAGCAACGGCTCCACTGAGTCAGGGGTAACAAACTGCTGCATTGGAACCACCTCACAATCAGGGTTAATGTCGCGGAAGCGGCCGGCTGCCAGAAGCACTTTGCTCTCCCCTATCGTGGACTGCAGAGCCACGGGTTGACGATTGATGTTCGAGGGAGCGACATTGTCGGCATCGACTATGGTTATATGCCCCACTCCGGAGCGCACGAGCAGCTCGGCAGCATAGCCACCGACTCCGCCGATGCCTACAACAAGAACTCGCGCCCGGCGCAACCGCTCTACCCCGTCGGGGCCGAGCAGCGCTTCGGTGCGCGAGTTCCATTGTTCTGCCATAGGAGCCTGCTCAGGCATCGATATTGGCGTAAGTGGCATGGCGCTCGATGAAGTCGCGGCGAGGTTCGACATCCTCACCCATGAGCATGGAGAAGACACGGTCAGCCTCGGCGGCGTTGTCGAGTGTAACCTGCTTGAGAATTCGGTTCTCGGGATCCATGGTGGTTTCCCACAGCTGGCTGCGGTCCATCTCGCCAAGACCTTTGTAGCGCTGGAGCTCAAGACGGGCGCGGTTGCCTGCGCATTTTTCGTCGACGAAGCGCTGCACCTGACGGTCATCCCAGGCATATTCCTGAAGCTTCTTGTTGCCCTTCACGCGGCAGCGATAGAGGGGCGGGGTGGCTATATAAAGGTAGCCATTCTCAATGATGGGACGGATGCGACGGAAGAAGAAGGTCATCAGCAGAGTGGCGATGTGAGCACCATCGACGTCGGCATCAGTCATGATTATCACTTTATGGTAGCGGAGCTTGGTGAGGTTCGCCTCTTTGGAGTCATCTTCAGTGCCTATGGTCACACCGAGCGCCTTGAAGATGTTGACGATTTCTTCGCTCTCGAACACTTTGTGGTCCAGCGCTTTCTCCACATTCAGAATCTTGCCTCGCAGCGGGAGCACAGCCTGATAGAAGGGGTTGCGACCCTGCTTTGCGGAGCCGCCTGCGGAGTCACCCTCGACGAGGAAGAGTTCGCATTCCACAGCATCCTTGCTCTTGCAGTCGGCCAGTTTACCGGGCAGCCCGGCACCACCCAGGGGGCTCTTGCGCTGCACTTTCATGCGGGCGTTGTAGGCGGCATGGCGAGCCTGTGCTGCCAGAATAACTTTATCGACTATGGCGCGAGCCTGCTTCGGGTGCTCCTCGAGATAGTAGCCGAGAGCTTCACCCACAGCCTGCTGCACGACGCCGCTCACTTCGGAGTTGCCAAGTTTGGTCTTGGTCTGGCCCTCGAACTGAGGCTCCATAACCTTAACGGAGATTACGGCCGTCAGGCCTTCGCGGAAGTCAGAGGCATCAATCTCCACCTTGGCCTTTTCAAGCAGCTTGGTCTCTTCGGCATACTTCTTGAGCGTGCGGGTGAGGCCGATGCGGAAGCCGGTGAGGTGAGTGCCACCCTCTATGGTGTTGATGTTGTTGACGTAGGAATAGATATTCTCGCTGAAGGAGGTGTTGTAAGTGAAAGCCACTTCGACGGGCACACCGTTCTTTTCGGTGTTGATGTGGATAACATCGTCGATGAGGTGCTCCTTGCCGGCGTCAATGTAGTTGACGAATTCCTTCAGGCCTTCATTGGAATGGAAGGTGTTGGAGCGGGGATTCCCCTGCTCGTCCACTTCTCGGAGGTCAGTGAGCTTCAGGGTGATGCCGGCATTCAGGTAGGCCAGGTCACGCAGACGGTTGGAGAGGGTCTCGTAGTCGTAGATGGTCTCTGTGAAGATTGAGGCATCGGGGTGGAACAGGATGGTAGTTCCGGTGTGGTCGCTCTCCCCTACCACGGTCAGGTCGCAGGTGGGTTTGCCATAGGCATACTCCTGCATGTAGACCTTGCCGTCGCGGCAGACTTCAGCCCGCAGATAGTCAGAGAGGGCGTTCACGCAGCTCACGCCCACGCCGTGCAGACCGCCGGAGACCTTGTAGCTGCCTTTGTCGAACTTACCGCCGGCATGAAGCACTGTGAGCACAACCTCGAGGGCGGGCTTGTGCATCTTTTCATGCATGTCCACGGGGATGCCTCGACCGTTGTCGACTACCTTGATGGAGTTATCTTCTGTGATGGTTACCTCAATGTGGTTGGCAAACCCGGCGAGGGCTTCGTCGATACTATTGTCCACCACCTCATAAACCAAGTGGTGCAGGCCTCGGCCGGAGATGTCGCCGATATACATCGCGGGGCGCTTGCGCACCGCCTCCAGGCCTTCGAGCACCTGGATATTATCGGCAATATATTTCTTATCTTCTTCCATTTTTCAAAACATTATAGGGGAACTCTCCCGGCACGCCCGGCGCGCCTGCAAAACAGCTCCTTTGCGCGCGTGCGCGCAAAACTTCACGCAAAGGTACGAATTTTTTCTGAAACGACCAACGTTCACGCCACCCTTTTGTGTGCAGACATCCTCCGGCATATATACAAAATTTTCTGCCCCGGAGCCTGATAGCCCCGGGGCAGAAATGCTTATATCAGTGGCAAGAGCTTTTTATCAGAGCTCTACGCACTCGGAGATGTTCTTGATGCCGCGCACGCCGAAGTATTTGGTGATGTCACCTTTAACTTTGACTTTCTTCTTGTAGATTGCAGGATTGTTGCGCAGACCCAGCACGTCGCGGGTAGCACCGGCCTTGATGCCGGCGGGGATAGCGGCGGAGGTTGCTGCTGCGTCGGGAGTGTCAGCCAAGATGCAGTTGGTGTTATTGTAGCTGTCGGTGGTGACATTGTCGAGGTCGTTGGAGAAGGTTGCACCGGAGGACCAGGTCATGCCGGTGATGTAACCTACTACGTAAGCCTCAACCCAAACACCGGTTTCATCGGCGGTGGAGTTCATTACGTAAGCCACGTTGTAAGGCTCATCCTCGGAGCCGGCGCCACCACCACCAACGGGGGGTGTCACTGTGCCACCATCGGATGAGGTTTTGCCTACGAGCACATTGTCAACACACCAAGTGGCGTAGTTGGCATCGGTCGTTGCAGTGTAGCAGAAGCCGATATAGATGGTGCCGGTGAAGTCGCTCAGTGAGAGTGAACCGGAGTTTACCCAATCAGAGTAGCCGGAGGCGGGAGCGGTAGCCAGCACGGGGTTGAGCTTGGTCTTGGTGGCGGTGGTGGGATCGGCGGAGGTCATTACGTAAACCTCGAGCTTGGAGGTGGTGGAACCGTAGCCGTTAACCTGAGTGGAGAAGCTCATTACCTTTTCGGCGAGCTTGGAGGCGTCGATGGCGGGGGTAATCAGCCAGGACTCGAAGGGAGCTGTCCCCTTGTAGCCGGTCATGGAGGCGTAGTTATTGCCGCTGAAAGTTGCGATGTACCAAGCCTTGGTGCCCTTTACTTCCACTGCTGTCCAGCCTGCGGGGATTGAGGTGGAGGCATCGAAGGTTTCGTCGATGGAATTCACGGTGGTTCCGGGAGTGGAGGGGGTGAGACCCTCAATCTTGTATTCGGACTCAGTGCCGGAGGTGTTGAGCAGGCCATAAGCACCGAGATAGGACTCGAATGTGCCGGTCACGTCAATCTTCTTGCCGTAGTTGCCGGGATTGTCAACGAGGTTACCGTTGGCGCGGAGTGAGGATCCCTGAGGCAGGGTAAGGATGAGGCACTTGGTGTAGTCCTTGCAGTCGGCTTCAGGAGCGATTACGAGGGTGTTGTCCATCTCGGCATCGGCGCTCCAGATAATCTTGTCGTTGGAGTCGATGTCGCCCACGTTGGCCTTCACGGAGCCTACGATGTAGCCGGTTACCCAGCCGCTTGCGCCTGTGCCCTGAGCCTCAATAGCCTCAGCCACGGTGTAGGGATCGGTTGCGCTGCCTTTGGTTGAGAAGATGCAGTCAGCAGTTGAACGGAGTTCGAGCTGCCAGGTACCGTTGAAGTAAGAAAGGATACCGCGCACGGTGCCTACGCCTTCGGGCAGAATCTCTGCACGGAAGGAGGAGTAGTTTGAGTTGCGCACGATGATGCTGCCGCCGGTCTCGCCGCGCAGTGTGCGTGAGGTGGTAGCGTCGGCCTCAGAATAAGGAAGTGAGCCGCCACCTTCCCAGTAAACGTTCTTGAACTCTACGAGCTGGCTCTGCATCTGCTGGATACCCTCGGGAGTGGTGGGCAGGTTGTTGAGGTCAGCTTCGACGATGTACATCTTGTCGGCGGGAGCCTGCTCACCCTGCTTGATGATGAGGTCAGAGGGTTGGGGGAATCCGTTCAGCTCGGTGTGAGCCTGGAAGATGGAGTAGTCCATGAAGGTCACCTGCGGAGTGCCGTTGTATTCACCGTAGCCGCCAATCTGCTGCAGGCCGGCATACTTGCCGAAGCCGAGGTCGGTTACATTCACAACAATCTCCTGGCCCACACGGTAAGTGTTGTTCATGGCCGTCTGGTTGATGGAGAATGAGAGGGCTGCGGTCTCGTCCTGAATAACGAGTTTCTTGTAGATGTTGCCTGTGGCGTCGGATGAAACCACGCGGCCATGGATGATGATGTCCTCGCCTGCGGCAGTCTTGCCGAGGGTCTCGAAGTAGTTATAGTCATCCTGCCAGTGAGCTGCCTTGAGCTCGGCAATGGTGGTGTTGGGCTTCATGGTAGCCACCGGAGCATTCAAGGGGGGCTGGTCGAAGTCGTTTTGGCAGGAGGTCAGAGCTGCGCCGGTGCTCAGCACGAGAGCTGCCGGGAGAATGAATTTGCTAAAAGATTTCATATATGTGTGTGATTTTATTCTTATGTGGATTAGAAGCGGATACCTACGTTGAAGTTAACCTTGATGCCCTGATAGTAGCGGATGCGGTCGGCATACTTGTCGGCATTGAAGTTGGAGTAGTCGAAACGATTCTGCTGATAGGCCTGCATCTGGATGTTGCGGTTGTTGAGAATGTTGTTGACACTCAGGTTGAAGTTAACGGAACCGAAGGAGGTGTAGAGAATTTTGCCGATGGAGGCGTTGAGCACGAATGCATCCTTCATGCGGGTCTGCTTGGTGATGGCGTGCACCTGGTCCATGATTTCCTGCTCGGTCTCGCCGGAGGAGGTGATGTTCTCAATGGAGATGTGGCGCAGGGGGGATACTGCCACCCAGCCGTCGCCCATGTAGGAGGCGTTGATGTTGAAGAACCACTGGTGAGGTGCGGCGTAGTCGAGGCCTACGTTGTAAGCCTGCTGCGGTGACTGACCGATGTAATAGTTCTTGAGATAAACGATATCCTCGGCATCCTCATAGAGGCCATTCTCATAGGAACGGATGAGGTTGGGGCGGTTAGTGTACTGCGCACGTGAGAATGTGCCGACAGCGCTCACGGTCAGTGAGGGGGTGATGAGGTAGCTCATGCCGACTTCCACACCCATGTAGCGGCGGTCAACACCGGCAAGCAGCAGCACGGAGTTGGTGCCCAGGTAGTCATCATAGAAGAATTTGCGTTCGAAGCCGTCGTAGGTGCCGGTCCAATAGCCGGTCACAGAACCGCGGAAGCGGGGGTAGTTCCAGACGTAGCTGATGTCGCCGGAGATGTAGCGCATGGAGCAGAGGCCGGGAGCTGCGTCATCCTTCACGGAGGGGTTGATGTAGGAGTCCCAATAGGTGGGAGCCATTGTGCCGTAAGCGCCGTGAGCCACGAAGTAGTTGCGGCCGTTGAGCTTGTAGGTTGCGCCGGCCTTGATGGAGGCGTCGTCGAAGGTGTGGCGGGTGCCGGTGCCATAGGAGTTCTCCAGGGCGCGACCGTTGAGCATGTTGCCCTTACGGTAGAAGTTGGTGTAGGTCACCTGAAGGCCGTAGTTCACATCCCAGTGGCGAGTGCGGATCTGGTGCTGAATCCAAGCGTTGGCGTTATAGTTGAAGATGTGATAGTCTTCTGCGAAAATATCACCCTTCTTCACACGGCGGTTGGGGTTGTTCACGTCGTTTTGAAGGCGGGGGTCGGAGATGTCGAAGTCGCGTTCGTAGAATGTCTCCACATCGAGCCAGTATTCGCCGCCGAGCAGGTCATATACGGTCTTGTAGTAGTGAGAGTCAGAGTAAGTGAATGAGATGCCACCCTGAAGAGTCTGCGCATCGTTGATACGGTGGTTGAAGTAGGAGTTGAACATCCATGAGGTGGTGTTGGTGTGGCGGGCATACATGATGTAGTCGCTCATACCTTTTGAATCGGGATAACGGGGGTTGCCGAACTCATTATTATATACGTTTGCACGATAGAGGGCATCCCAGTTAATTTGGTGGTTGTTCACATCGGAAATCCAAAGGTTCTTGGCCTCTTCATACACGCCGAGCTGGTAGTCGTAGAGAGCGGTGCCGGGTTCGGCGGTGGGAGCTACATAGGAGGGGAGGTAGCGATAGTAGTCCGGGCGGAAGTCGGAGGAGTTGCCGGAACGGGCGATGTCAGTCTGCGAGTAGCGGTTATGACGGAATGCCACGGCGGTGTTAATGGTGGTACCCATCTGCGGTTTCCAGATCCAGTTGGCCACGACTGAGGGGTCGAACGTATTGCGGATGCGTGATGAGCGCTTCTTGCCGTTGAAGTAACCCCAGGCAGGGTTGTAGAGGTTGTCGTCAAGCAGGTCGAATGCCTCCTGATATGAGTAGCGGGCGGTTGCGCGCTCCATGGGTGAGCCCCAGGTGGAGATGTTCAGTGAGTGCTTGTCGTTGAAGATTTTCTGAGCGGAGAAGGCATAGGAGAAGTTGTTGTAGAAGGTGCCTTCAATGCTGCCTTCGGGAGCGTAGCGACCCATAACGGTGGCAGAGAAAGCCCAGCCGGAGGGGAGCACGCCGGTGGAGTACATCAGGCCGGCACGCAGCATGTAGTCAGAGTTGGCATAGGTTGCCATGCCGCGGAAGCCGGGAGCATACTCGGAGGCATAGGTGGTGTAGTTGGTGGCGCCACCCAGGTTGCCATAGCCGAAGGAGGAGGGGGCGATGCCTATGGCCACGGTCTTCTGGCGGAACGTGGTGGAGGTCATGCCACCCAGGCCGCCGAAGGAGAACTGGTTTTGGCCGTAGTCGCGGAAGTTGACACCGTTGATGTAGCCGCTCTGAAGGTCGGAGTTGTAGCCGCGCATACGGAAGAATACGGGCTGGAAGTTGAAGGCGGCCTTCTGATAGTAGACATCGTCGGTGGCTCCCTGAATTGTGGCGATTGACTGACCGGAGTTTTCTTCGTCGAGCAGGTTCATGTCGTCGAAGAAGAGGTCGGCATCGCTGAAGTCAGTGCTGGAGAATCCGGCGGGAGTCAGCTCAAGTGTGCCCACGTTGTACATGTTGCCGGCCACGATGTTCACGTCCAGCGAGAGGTCCTGATAGCCGTCGGCAATCACCTGAAGCACGTCGGTGCCCACCTGCGCATTTGAGATGGTGAACGAGCCGGACTCGTCGGTAATCACCAGGATACCTTGGTCGGAAAGGAGCACATTGGCATTGCCCACCGGGCGATGCGTCTGCGCGTCAGTCAGTATGCCCTTGATGCCGGTGGCCGCAAGCGAGGGGAGCGCGCAGGCCAACATCAGGCATAGCATGGTAAACAGTTTTTTCATATCAGTTGAAAGGTATTGTTAATCAGTTGAGAATCTTCTGGATGATTACTTCACCACCTGCTTGAGGAAAATCTCTGTGGGGAAGTGGTCGGAGTAGCCTCCGATGAAGGCGCCTTCGGAGAAGGTGCGCAACGGATAGCCCTCATATTTCCCGTCGGGAGCACGCAGGAAATCGTCATTATAGACTTTGGCGCCGATGAAGGTCAGGCCGTTTGCTCCGCCGTCAAGCAGATTGTAAGAAAGGATAATCTGGTCAAACAGGTCCCAGCGGCCACGATAGATATAGGAGCCAATACCGTCGTCAAGTAGCTTCCACATGGGATTGAAGAATTCGCCTGCTTTCACCTCCTTTGCGTTCTTGCGTGCACTCAGCACTTGGGTCACTGAACGGTCGGAGGGGGAGTCGTTGAGGTCGCCCATGATTACTATGCCCATCTTGGGGTCAATCTGAAGCAGGGAGTCGGCAATCTGCTTGCTCAACGCGGCGGCCGCCTCACGCAGATAGGAGCTCTGCTCCGTGCCACCACGGCGCGAGGGCCAGTGGTTGACAATGATTGCCACACGGTCGCGTCCCATCAGGCCTACGACGCACATCTGGTCGCGGGTCTTGAAGTTCGGTTTGCCGGGCACATTGAGCCGGTGGTTAGTGACCGTCAGCACTCGGAACTGCTTGGGATTGTAGAGCAGACCCACATCCACGCCACGCACATCCGGCGAGTCGTGATGCACAATTTTGTAGCCCTTGTCGGCTATCGCCTCTGCCTTGACAAGATCCTGAAGCACAGTGATGTTTTCAATTTCACTCACGCCGATTACAGCCGGACCGTCGGGTGTGGTCTTTGTGGTCATGCGTGAGATGGCATAGGCCATATTATTGATTTTCTTCCAGTACTTCTGGCCATTCCAAGCCTTCGAACCTTCCGGAGAGAATTCCAGGTCATATTTACCATTATTATTAATGGTGTCAAAAAGGTTCTCAAGATTGTAGAACGCCACGCCATACACTCTTGCGCGTTCATTCTGAGCCAGAGCCGGAAGAGCTGAGGCCAAGCAGAAAAAAACAGCTGCAAACAGCAGGCAAATCTGTTTCCTGTTCATAATTGTATAAAAGTGGATATAGTTATTCGGTAATAGATAGTAAGAATTTAAGACTGTTACACCCTGAAAGGGGCAACAATCCAATGAGCAAATTTAATACAAAATTTGCAAACAAACCTAAAATAACCCGAAAAAATATTCTGCGTCAGAATCGCCCCGAAAAATCACAGCTTCCTGAGAGCCAACGGATAAGCCTCTCAATTATTAATCTTAAAAATTTGTTTATTTCAATAAATCACAGTATCTTTGCAACACATTAATATCATAAACGAAAAAACTCTCTCAGCTATGAAGAAACTTATCTTATCTTTGGTCATGACGCTTTGCGGCATCGGTGCCGCTCAGGCGTATCTCTACAATGGGGTGCACTTTCGGAAACTTTCGGAGAAAGACCGCATCGCAGCAGTGGCATGTGGGAACAAGCAGAGTGTTTTTGCCCCCGAAAAAAGTTCGGCATCAGAGCCAGCCATGGCATTCTTCGATTACATGGGATGGGTAGGTAATTCCTACTCCGGAGATATAGTCGTTCCCGAGCGCATGAAGTTTAGCGAGAACGGCGATTGGTACACGGTCACTGAGGTTGAGATGGGAGCGTTTTACAACTGCGATGAGTTGACTTCGGTGCAGCTGCCGGAAACAATTGTCAGCATCGGCGAGGGCGCCTTCAGCGGATGTCCAAAGCTGGAGGAGGTAATTATCCCGGACGGTGTAAGCTCAATAGGCCAAAACATCTTTGAGGGGAGTTCGGGACTGCGTCACGTGCATTATCCGGCAGGCACTCGATATGTGCCTATGTTGGCTTTCTCCTCTGCCGGTCATCCTGACGGATTGGTGATTACCGGCATGGAGAATGTGGGCTACCTCGCATTGTGGAGTTTTCAGTACTCTACTATCAAGTCACTTCCCGAATGCCCCAATTTGAGAGATTTCGACTCATCGGTGTTTGGATACTCATCTTTGGAACATATCGAATTTATAGAAGGGAGTACGCCCGGCTCAAGTATTTTCAGCAATTGCGATGCCCTGAAGTCTGTCTATTTCCCCGCCGGATTCAGCTTCGAGCATTCATTTTTCCACGGACATCACACCGTTGAATTAATTCGCGTAAATGACCCGGTTCCCCCTCACAGCAACTATGACATATACCACGAGGTGTCGCCAAGTTGTGTGCTTGAAGTGCCGGAGGAGTCAGTGGATGCTTACCGGCAGGCCAGCGTTTGGAAGCAGTTCCCGGACATACGCCCAATCGGGAGCACTGCCGTGAAAGTTGTTGATACTGATGGCGTTAAGATTGATGTAACCGGCGGCTGCGTGAGTGTAACCGGAGCCGGGGAGATTCAAATATATGATTTGGCAGGCAGACTCGTCCATCAGGGAGCAACCGCATCACCATCTCTTCCCAAAGGCATCTATATCGTTGTGACCGAGGGACTTATATCTAAAATTTCAATTTAGAGAGTGTTTACTTTTAACTCGTATTAATATTGCGAGGATTTTTTGAATGATTTTTGCGAGTGGAAGAGGGAGCTATGCGGGCATAGCGACTGATGAAACTCGGCAAAAAGCATCGAAAAATACCGCAAGATTAATGCGAAACACTCTCTTTAAGCTCAATATATTAATTGTGTGTTAAAAGTAAACACTCTCTTAGAGTGTGAAGTCATCTTGACTTTTTGAATTTGTTAATATGTTTAAGAAAT
>CANSAP010000001.1 GCA_947644715.1 uncultured Bacteroidales bacterium | reverse complement strand
GCGGATCGGTCACATAGCCCGCTATGCTCCCTCTCCTTAGATGCGATTTCCCTAAAAATCAGCCGCCTCTGTCTTAACATATATTTTTAGACACTCTCTTAGTGAATGTTTAAAAATAAAAGTTTCGTATTGTTAGATGTACTTAATCAATAGGCTAATCGCGGCGAAATCAATAAATTCCTCTGCAGATTCAGTAGTTTGTTCGTAGTTGCGAGCAAGTCTTCTGAATCCATCGAGCCATGCGAAAGTTCTTTCCACCACCCATCAGAGAGGCTTAGGAACGAATCCTTTTGTACCGTTCGGAGTATTGGATATCTCTATATTAATAGCGAATTCCTTCTTGATATCTACGGCAACATCTCCGCGATAGCCACGATCGATAAGTAGCTTGTCCAGTCTCTCCCAACCAAAATGCGTTTGTTCGCAAAGCTGTTTTATTGCTTTGGTATCATGTACACCGGCATGGGTCACAATGCGTCCCAATGGGAAGCCGTTGGGATTAACTGTTATATGTCTTTTGATTCCTTTCACTTTCTTATTTGCATCAAAACCATTGATACTCTTTCGATTGCCCCATTTTACGCTTTGGGAATCCAGCGCTCCTACAGATGGACTTTCGTGTTGTCCCCTTTTCCGACGAATTTTACGGACAAGCCTTTGGAGGATATGTTCCACATGGCCTTCCTCTCTCCATTTGCGGAAGAAGTAATAGACGTCCTGCCAAGGCGGCATATCGTGTGGCAACATTCTCCATTGACAGCCTCCAACAAGGATGTACAGGACTGCCTCAAAAATGGAACGTAAGGAATATTTGCGTTTGCGGCAATCATTTTCAAAGAATACTTTGTTAATATAAGACCATTGACCCTCGGTCAGATGTGTTTGATAGAAGATTTTTATATGCATGATAACTCCTTTTCTTCTATTAACACCCTGATTGAGGGTTTGTTAGTGCCTTTTACTTTACGAAACTTTTATTTTTAAACATTCACTTAGATTTGCAAAAAAATGTTTTGAAGAATATCGAAATTGGGCAGATTATCTTTTTTGAAGATAAAAAGGATGATATCATTTCATATATGGTTCCTATTACCAAGTTTGCATACTTTAAAAATCTTAGAGGTCTGAACAGGGATGATTACGATTCTTACCTTTACAAAGAGAAAGGAGGATTATGCGTGCCCAAAATAGCACTAAAAGAAAGTGATAGTTTTATAGTGAACAATGGAAGTGGCTATCAGTTTATAGTGTATCACAAGACACCATTGAGAATCTACGCTGATTGGCGTTACACTGATGAAGAAAGAGAACTTATTGAAACCTTTTTTGAAAAACCCAATTTGAAACCTTTTTTGAAAAACCCAATGAGCAAGATTATGATGCATTGTTGTTAAGCGTTGATGAATACATTACTACGCATGATTTCAATAAAGTAATAGAATCATTTGAAATTTTTAATGAAGAATTCTATCATAGTCGACCAGGAAAGGACGATTATTACTATATCGAAAAAAAATGTACTACCTTTGAAGATGGCTACATTAATTCATTATTTCCTATTGTAGGTGGAGAGGTGTATAGGGATCATGGGTGGTGCTCATATTCTGCCCTAAGAGTGGATTTCGAACGAAGAGCTTATATGGAAGAAGAGCAAGAAGCTATTGCGGCTGCTAAAGAAAAATATTCTATTAGTGAACACCGTAGATTTCTTATCTCACAAGCTTTAAAAAACGAGATGCTGAGAATTATGCTTATTCAAGAAAAAAGGAACGTGTTATTCGCTCGTTTGTAAAAGAGTATACTAAACTTATTTGTCACCCTAAAGTGTGTTTCCCCTTCGTGAAATCTCTAAATGAACTATTGAGATCCTTTTATAGGGGATTATATAATTCCAATATCGAAGGACATAATTTCTTCAATGCCATTACTCGGGATTAACTATTTACCGCGTCTTTTCGCAACCGTCATAAGGTCCATACCTTTGCTGAAAACAGTAATCGTATGGACTTCTCTATTTCCGACAACATCCTCAATTTCAACTCCGATGAAGAGCTGCCCGGCTTCAACGCTCGTGCCGCTTTCACCGTAACTCGCAATCCGTGTTCCGTGAGGATGTGGATATTATACCTACCATTGTCGATGATAGACTCTCTTACATTCCCTGGGGAGGCAATAATCAAATGCCTTTCGATATTCTTTCGCTCGTCGAGAAAGATGAAACATTAGCCACCTGTCAATGTTTTAACGCCGAGGTCTGCTACGGCTCCGGCTTGCGGTATGATACCAGCGTCGCCACCGCCAACGTCAAGAATGAAGTCGATGATTTCCTCCTTGACAACGACCTCCCGGCTTACTTCCTCGGTGTCAGTCAGGATTTCAAGCACTTTGGCTTCGCCGTGTCAGTGCTTATTCTCAACGAAGACGGCACAAAGATTGTGCGACTTCTGAGAAAGGAAGCCTGTTACTGTCGATTTGCCCCCGCTGACGCTTCGGGCATAATCCCCTCGGTGCTTTACGCCAACTGCGCAAGGTCGTATCTTCTCGCTCCGACATCGAGGTAATCGACCTGCTCGACCCGGCTTCTCCGTGGCGAGATCTGCAAGACAAACTCGCCAAAGGGTCAAATACCCGGAAGTTCGCCGTCGTGTCGCGCATCCCCACAGTGGATAGCACCTATTACCCCATACCTTATTACGCGGCACTGTTCAAGGGGAAATGGTACAACATCAAGCAACTCATCGGCATTGCCAAGGAAGCGAAGCTCAAAAACCACGCTCCCATAAAATACCAAATCGAAATATCCGCCAAATATTGGGAGTCGATTTTCCGTGCCGAGGGCATCACCGACCGTCGAAAGCAACAGGAGCGCATCGTCCGTGAGAAACAGACAATCCTTGACTTCCTCACCGGGGCTGAGAACAGCGGCAAAGCCTGGTTCTCGACGTTCTACGTCACGCCTGACGGCAAGGAACAGCACGACGTCGTAATCAACAAGATTGACGACTCCAAAGAGGGAGGCGATTGGGAAACCGACTTCCAGGAAGCTATCAATATGATATGCTAGCGCACTTGTGCAAACATCATCGTTTTTGTGCAGATATCCTCTTTTTTTAAGCCATTTCGGGCAAAAAGATGAAGAAAAAGCACTGATTTTAGAGGCTTTAAGTCTAATAATCAGTGCTTTAGTTGATGGTGGTCCCACTTGGGAAACACACTCTTTCTTATATCCTAAAGATCAAATATTTATCCGAACGTCTTTTCGCAACTCCAACATTCGCGCCTATGGCACATTACATCGCTTTTCATCGCTCTACTCCGCCGAAACCATCGGAACCACTCATGTCATCGCCCACAAGTTCTCACTTGCCATCTGCAAATATAACGAATTTCTCTTGATTTTAGTATCTATTCGTCCAGGAAAATGCTTACTAAAGATAAAAGGTCCCACCTTGTAGGTTCAACTGGCAAGTGCAAAATTAGCGATTTGTTTGAAGAACTCTTCTTTTGGAGTTGAAAAACCAAGTCTTTTGTGCGGGCGTCTGTTCAATTTTCGACCGACATTCCGTATATATTCGTCCGAGAAGTCATTGAAATTGGATTTTTTATGGATGTATTGCCTTATCAGCTTATTGACATTTTCAACAGCATCTTTTTGCCATGAACAATAGCTGTCGGCAAAGTATACCTTGACATCGGGCATGCCTTTCATTCTGAGTACAGCCGTGATTTTAAGGTGTGCAGCGAACTCGCTGCCATTGTCTGTCGTAATGGTTTTCAGGCATTTGCGATAACCGTAAAGCAGTCGTATCACGACTTTTGCCAATGGTTTTGCTTTCTTCCTATGTTTCAGCCGCTCAAGCATCACAAAGCCTGTGAGGAGGTCAAGAAGAACAAGGATGGCATGTCCGTATGAGTCAACGATAAGATCCATCTCAAAGTCGCCAAAGCGGGTTCCATCAGCTTCCTCCGGGCGATCATGGATGCTTGTGAGGTTAGCTATGTTGGTGGCTTTAGTCGGTCTGCATGTTCCTTTTTGCCTGCGTTTGAAGCCGGGATGCCGCCGGTGCTTCATCAGTTCTCCGGTTGTGTCAGCATTGATGATGTTATAGATTGTCTGTATTGAGACAGTGATGTTTTCCTTGCTCAATACGCCTTTTATCTCTTCCGGTGACCAGTCATCCCTGACCAGCTCTTTTATGCGCCATACAAGGGTATCATCCAGTTTCTTGTTGGATGTGGTGCGTTTACGCCGTGCCATGGCCTTTGCATGTGCCTTATTCCACAGATAGTTGCCTTTTTCTGTGGAGTTTCTTCTCAGCTCCCGGCTTATGGTCGCCTTGCTGCAGCCAACTATTTGGGCGATCTCTTTTCTCGGGGTCTTTCTTTGCAGTAAGGCGAAAATTTGCGACCTTGGTTCCGAGGTTAATTGTTTATAGTTCATTAGCAAAACAAAATTAGTTAATCTCAGGGAGACTTCGGTCTCCTTTTTTTTGTTTTGCCAGTTGCTCCTGTCTCTGTCCGCTCTTGGGGGCGGACTCGGCCGCTCCCGCCGCTCGGGCATCCCCTCCCGAGGAGAGAGAAATGTTCGGCTACTGTAAATCCCGTCTCAAATTTTGCACTTCGATTTGGAATCTACATTAAAGGCCCACCTTTGCACATAGGATGCACAGTTGGATAATAACTTTGTCGTCATAAATCTTAGAGTCTGTTTACTTTTAACAGCGATTAAACGTTAGATATGTTTTGTCAAGAGTTTGATAGTTGCAAAGTCAATCATCTCTTCTGCGGATTCCTCAGTCTGCTCATAATTTCGAGTGAGTCTGCGGAATCCGTCGAGCCATGCAAATGTTCTCTCCACAACCCACCGCAAAGGCTTCGGAGTGAACCCTCGTGTACAGTTCGGGGTATTGGCTATCTCAAGTTCTATCTCAAAATCTCTTTTGATTTCTTCCGCAATCTCACCCTTATAACCTCGGTCTGCAAGGACTTTCTTTATGGTAATCCATACATATTTTGTTCTTGCAACAAGTCCATGAGCAAGTTTGGAATCATGTCTGCCGGCAGAATCAACGCGCCTACCAAGAATGAATCCGTTTCGGTCAACAACAATACTTCGCTTGATGCCCTTTACTTTTTTATTGGCGTCAAAACCATTGTTGCTCTTGCGGTTACCCCATTTGACACTCTGAGCGTCAAGTGCCCCGACAGATGGAGTTACATTTTGTTTTCTACTTCTGCGGATTCTCATGATAGTTTTTTCGATGAAATGTTCTATCCGTCCATCCTCGCGCCATTTGCGGAAAAATTTGTATACGGATTGCCACTTGGGAAAGTCTTGGGGAAGCATACGCCACTGGCAACCACTAACCAACAGATACAGGATTGCTTCAAAGATGGAGCGGAGGGAATATTTGCGTTTGCGACAATCATTTTCAAAGAATACTTTGTTTATATAAGATCATTGACCCTCGGTCAGATGTGTCTGATAGAAGATTTTTATATGCATAATAAATCCTTTTTTCTTCTATCGACATTTCTGGTTGAGGGTTTTATGCATCATTATAGTTAAACATCAGTTAAAAGTAAACACACTCTAAGTTAAACTAAATCCTATTGCGATGTAGAAATTAATTCTAATGATTGTCTGCATCTTGGCTTTCGCCGGGGTGCTGAAAGCCCAGGAGCCAATGGCAGATGGAAAAGTCAAAGTGTACTGTGAAGTTATGTGCGTTCAGTACAATCTCTTCAAGAATGATGTCAATGCCATAGTTGACTTCGGTATTGCTGATAAGGCAAAGAACGCTAATGGGTGTATCTACAATAGCGAGACCGACAAAAAAATATACATTTGCCTCTTCGATGAGTGTATTTAAGTATATGGCTGATAGAGACTGGGAATACAAAGACGCTATCGTGGTGACAGAATCTTCCAGCATGAAAGGTACACAGCACGTATGGCACTTCATACTTACCAAAGAACTGCCTGTTGGCTACACCGACAATGATGTGATTGGCAATATTGACTATCGTAACAAATAATCATATCTAAGCTTCATGAAAAAGATTATTCAACTTCTTGCAGTCGTGATGGCAGCATTCACGACTTATCACAAGAGCAAAGCAAAGGTTATCGTGGCTTTGCAGAAGTCGGCTATGGAATCGGTGTCGGTGACTATGATTTCGGTCGTTTCTCAATCGAGACCTCACATGGCTATCAATTCAATCACTATATTTTCTTGGGAGCTGGTCTTGGATTCCAATTCTCATCGAAATATGAGACTATGGGAATGGAATATGCCCTCGATAAGAGAGATAGCAATGTGGATACCAATCTTTGCCAATCTCCACTTCAACTTCTTGAAGGAAAAAATTCTTCCTATTCGTTGACCTTAAAGGAGGAGCCTATGTAAACAATGGCTGTGGCGCCTACGTCAACGCGTCAGCAGGTTTGAGAATTGCCACTACAGCAAGACAGGCAGTGAATGTTTCCGTAGGATATGCTTTCCAGCAACTGGAGTTCGAGACTTTCGGACACTTTACCAATCCCGGACATAATATGAACTACACCAGAGATTCGCGCCGTCTCGATACGGAAGCCGTAACTATAAAGGTCGGATACGAATTCTGAATCTCATCCCATTCTTTCCCCGATATCTAAATTTCTTGATGTTGGGGAAAGATTAGCTTTCTTCCAATGCGAATAGTCTGAAAAATAACAAATACCTTTGTAATCAGGTTATACTAATAGATTGTCATCATAAACTATCAAACATGTCTACCAACAACCACCCCCAGATACGCTACCATGCTCTCGACCGATGCTTCTCAAACTTCGGCCGCAGATACTATATTGAAGATCTTGTCAAAGAATGTTGTGAAGCCATCTATAATTTCAAGGGTATAAGGGATGGAGCACACCGCAGGCAGGTGATGAAAGACATAGCGTTCATGGAAAGTCCGGAAGGTTGGGATGCGCCCATTGCTAGACACAAGGATGGCCGACGGGTCTATTATCGTTATGATGATAAAAACTTCACCATCAACAAGCGCCCACTTTCCCAGACTGAAATGGCGCAGCTTAAAGAGACAATCTTTATGCTGAACCGCTTCAAGGGGATGCCTCAGTTTGAGTGGATGGAGGAACTACTCTCAAATCTCGAAGATAAATTCCGGCTTAAAGGGCAGAAAAGGAATGTCATCGGTTTTGACCAGAACCCTTATTATGAAGGATCCAAATATCTGTCAGACCTTTTCAATGCTATCGTCAACAGGCAGACCCTCTATATCGACTACCGGAAGTTTAACGGTGACATTCGCAACTTTGTAATCCATCCATACTTCATAAAGCAGTATAACAGCCGATGGTTTCTTCTCGGACTCAACCATAGTCTCAATGTCATCACAAATATTCCTCTTGACCGAATCACCTTCATGAAGCCGGCACAGGGAAAATATGTAGATTCAGAAATTGAGTGGAACGAATATTTTGAAGATGTCATTGGAGCACCATTACGGATGAGGAACCCCAGACCATAGTCTTGCGTTTCTCTCAGAATCAGTATCCCTACATCAAATCTAAACCCATACATGGTTCGATGAAGATTGTTTCTGACGATGAGGGTACAGTCTCCATCAAAGTAATTCCAAACTATGAGTTAGAAGCGATGATTGGATCATTATCAAATGATGTTGAAGTACTCTCACCCCAATGGCTTCGTGAGAAAATCGGAGAGAAGTATAAGGAACTGGCTGAAAAGTACTCAAAATAGCTTATTTTAAGGTGCTTTCATTGAAAATTTGGCAATATGTGTACATAGGATGCATAGGTCGTTCTTATTTTGCGAAATTAGCAAATAAACTGCGCATTATGAATACACCGATAGAACTGTCTGCAAGACTATTCTTCTATTCTGACTCTTAAAGGGTTTTGGTGACCAACCAGAAAAACGCAGTAGTGCAAATTTTCTTGCGAATTTCCATAGAATATGAAGAAATTTTTCGTATCTTTGCACATTATAACTTATTCGCAATGGAAGACCTTAAATACAACCGCATCCGTGAAGTGTTGGTGAGCCGTGGAATCAAGCAGACATGGCTTGCGCAGCAGCTTGGTCTGACGTTCAGGCAAATCAATTCTTACGCCACCACGCCCAGCAACCACCCATCCCGACACTTTATGAAATTGCTAAAATATTGAATGTGCCCCCGTTTGAATTGTTAAACCCTGAGTCTAAAGACGAATTGAAGAAAGTCCGCAAATCGACAAAAGATAAATCATGAAAGTGAACTCACCATATTCAGCCTCCATCACTGGCGGCGGTTTCCTTATCAATGAGACAAACGCACTGTTGCCTTTGTTGCTTGACGAGAATGCCGATGCCTTGATTAAAGATGAGGTGTTGAACAACAACATACTTCACATTAATTCCGAAAAATCGAGGCAACGCAACGTCGCAGAAATAAAGCGGCGCTTTGAGGCTGTTCCCCGGTCATTCTGGTATGACTACATGAGTATGGATGATGCCGACAAAAGGATTGCCCTCTTTTTCGTTTTGCTTAAGACCTATAAGATACTCTTTGATTTCCATGCCAACGTGACAATGCGCAGATGGAGGTCTGCCACTCAGGATATTTCCATCGACGACCTCTTTATGGAATTCAACTCCATATCTGCCAAGGATGAGTTTGTGGATTCATGGAGCGACTCGACCAAGAAAAAAGTAGCCTCCGGGTACCTGTCAATATTGCGCCAGTGCAATATGCTCGACGAGAATGACCACCTTAAGGCACTTCGTCCTACAAATGTTGAGTTTTATTTTGGCATTGGCGAACCCTGGTTTTTCGATGCCTGTCTGTTGGAACCCTACGAAATTGAGACCTTAAAGCAATGACTCCAATGACAGTAAAAGAATTATACGATAAACTTTGCAGTCCCGGTTTCCAAAAGACCGAGGACGGCGACTTGTTCTATAATTTCTATTTATACCAGTATGATGCGGAGAAGGAATATGAAATCCGTGACCAGATCAAGGAGTTCAGGGAAAACCTTATCCGCCCGACCAATTATGTCGATGTGTTGTGTCTCAATCTCTTTGATGAGTTCTGCCGTTTCCTTGACAACAAAAAATTTCTCCGTCATCCTTCGATGCTTAAATATCAACTAACTAAGGAGGAGGCGGACCCGGCCAAGAATGCCAAGGGTGTGCAGGACACACTTTCTCGCAATGCCCACAGTGAGGAGTTCCTAAAATATCTGCATCAGAGGATTCTTGACCATATCAGCATAAAGGATGAATATCACCGCCCATACGTTTTCTTGTACGGCATAGGGAGCATGTATCCTTATCTTAGAGTCAACGAGCTGTTGGCTCTCTATGAGGACTACAACGAGACCGACAAGTACAAGATTATAGTATTCTATCCCGGAGAGCGAGATCACAATTCATTCAAACTCTTTGGAACAATAGCCGATCATCATACGTATCGCGCAACTCTCTTAATTAACGAATAATACGCCCTCCAGATATGAAACTCGAACAACTGTATAAGAAAGATATTGGACGTTCAGTCAACCCTGCGGTTTCAGCAACTAAATTCGACCCAGAGACCACAAGGATAGAAATTCAGGAGTATGTCTTCACTGACGAGATCATCAACGGTCTTGTAAAGATACTTGATGCCATTAAGAATAACCGACCCTTTGACCACATCGGTATCTGGATTGACGGCTACTATGGCTCAGGTAAGTCACACTTCCTGAAATATCTCGACTATCTTATCACTCCCGAGACGATGGACGAGGCATTCAACCGTCTTATTGAGGCTATAAGCCAGATTGATCCATTCGATGACAAGCATCAGTTGGCACCCAACGTTGACAAGGCTTCCGTAGAGAGTCTTCACAACTGGATGAAGAAAGCCACTATCGACACCTGTATCTTCAACTTGGAGACCTCTTACGACAACGCCACTGACAAGAAGAAAGCTTTCCTTCATGTGTTCTGGAACGAGTTTAACGGTAAGCGAGGCTTCAACAAATTCAATATTTCACTTGCCCAGCACCTTGAAAAACCGCTTCAGGAGAAGGGCGTGTTTGAGGACTTCAAGAAAGCCATCGCAGAGGAAGGTGGCGACTGGAACAATCCCAGCACAGCTGCCGACATCATTGACAATGAGCTTGACTGGGCACTCGACCTTGCATGTGAACTTGCTCCGAGTCTCAGCAAGGAGAGCATCCGTGAGCGCATCATCAAGCGCGACACTGTGATCAGTATCGAGCGTTTTGCCGAGGAACTGAAGGGCTGGCTCAAAGACAAAGGCGAGAACTACCGTCTGATTCTTCTTGCCGATGAAGTTTCCCAGTTCATCAATAAGGAGCGTGACCGTTATCTTAATCTTCAGGAAATCATCACCAAACTGTCAGAGGCTTGCGACAACAAGGTTTGGGTTGCATGTACAGCCCAGCAGGATCTGTCGGAGGTAATCGACGACTGCAACCTTACGAATGTAGCCGATCCGGAAGGAAAGATCCGTGGCCGGTTCGAGGTCAAGGTCTCCCTCAAAGGTACCCAGCCGGAAGTCATCACTCAGAAGCGTATCCTCGACAAGAAGGACGAAGTGCGTGAAGACCTCGGTGAACTATACGATGCCAAGCACCAGGACTTTGAGCTTCGCTTCAAGCTTCCAAACTCATACGACGGCTATACTGACCGCGACAACTTCATAGATTATTATCCCTTCATCCCTTACCAGGTCAAGCTGATAACGAAGGTCTTCAACAATTTCTTGACCCTCGGTTATGTGGCGCGTGAGGTGAAGGGTAATGAGCGAAGTATCATCAAGGTAGTCCATGCCACTGCCAAGAAACGGGCACAGGCAGAAGTCGGAGAGTTCATCTCTTTCGATGAACTTTACAACAATATGTTTGAGGAAGGACTGCAGAACAAGGGTCAGCGTGCCGTTAAGAATGCCTCAGACATAGCAAAGAAATATGAGAAAGACCCTCAGTTTGCACAAAGGGTTGTCAATGTCCTCTTCATGATATGCAATATCGACGACAGCGAGAAATTACAGTTCCCTGCTTCGATCGACAATATTACCACACTTCTTGTCAACGACACCACCACGCCTTGGATTGTAATCCGCGACAAGGTGGAGAACGTTGTGGAATACCTTTGTGACAACAACATCATCCGTCGCGTGACAGGCAAAGCCGGTTCCCCCGACTCTTTCGCTTTCTATTCAGAAGAGGAAATGAAGGTGGCCGACCTTATAAAGAACCAGACCGTTGACAACAACGACCAGTCCAAGGTCATCAACGAGGTCATTACCCGATACTACAAGAGCCTGAAGAATAAGGAGCAGTTTGGCACACGTTCTTTCTCAGTGCGCTTAATCATCAAGCAGCGCGACATCTTCGGTGGCGCGGCATCTGAAGTCCACTTGGAGTTCAACACCGACAGAGATTTTGAGGATGTTCATCGTTTTGCGTTCAGCAATCCGGATGGCAGGCTCGTTTTCTACATGGGTGACATGATGCAGGATAACAAGAAACTGCTTAATCAGTTCTCCTGGTACTGCAAAGAGCAGAAATATATGGAGACCCCGGCTTCCAGTCCTGAGAATGCAGAGATACGCAAGAAATTCAAGGAGCGTGCCGCAGAGGTGTTCTCAAAAGTCATCGAGCCGGAAATAAGAAAGATTCTTGACACCTGCCCTGTAATCAGCGACAACATGATTCTTGATGACCCTGACCTCACTATGTCGAATGGTGACAACCGTTTCCGTCTGGCAATGAAGCATCATCTTGAAGGCATCTATACCAAGGCGTCTTTGGTAACTCCAAATTCCATTCCCCGTACCACTGCCGACCTCCGTACCGCAATACTTCGTCCGATTCAGCCGGGCGAGTATGAGGAATTGAATGCAAGCCCGACAGAGGCTGAGAAGGAGGTCAATACCTATCTTGGTCGCCAATATGGTGATGTTAACGTCAGCGACGTGGTCGCTAAGTTTGCAAAGGCACCCTACGGTTGGGACAGTATCCCTACCTTATACGTTGTCAACGAGCTTGTGCGTCGTCACCTGCGCGACTATGCCTACGGCAATGACCGCAATGTTGGCGTCCAGACAGTCGCTTCCCATCTTGTCAGTGAGACCAACAAATTTACAGTCCGGGAGGGTGTCGCAATTTCAAAGGAGCTGCTCCATTGCTTCAACGAAGCGTGGAAACAGATATTCGGACCGAGTGCCGCTCTCGGCGTCACCGACAGCGCCCAGCTTTTCCGTGTTGCTGCAAAAGATGAGAACGGCAAAGGTCTTCGTGCGATGATCTCTGCCTACAACAAACTGCTCACTGAGTTTGGCTCATATCCATTCTCAAAGCCGGTGGCCGATGCGGTGGAACTGTTTGAGAATTGGGTTAGACAGCGCGACCCAGAGACCTTCTTCCGTCTAGTCATAGTCGAGAAAGACAAGGCAAAGGGCATGATGGATAAGGTGCGTGAAGTGGTCCAGTTCTCCCACGACCAGATAGCACAGTTCCGCGACTTGGTTAGCTATGCAAGAAAGAATGCTGACAACTTTGCTTTCCTTGCCGGCGATTCAGATATGAACTCGAAGGTCGAGATGATGACTTCTCTTGAAAAGGCACCGTGGCCAATCAGAATACGTGATTATGTCAAGGCTCGCAAGGCTATTGACGAGGCACTTGATGCTGTCCGCAAGGAGAAACGTATGGCTATCGACAAAGCATACAACGAGACTTATGCCGAACTTCTGAAGGCTGCTTCCGAACAGGAAGTTGACCCCTCAGTGCTCAAAGACGTGAAGGAAGTGATAAAGCTCCGTTGTATGAACGACAACATTCTTGTCCTCCAGAATAATGTAAACACCGACTCCTATTTCCGCGACGAGGCAGCAAAGATTAATGCTGTAGTCAACAGACGCAAAATGGAGAAAAAACGGAAGGAAGAAGAAAATGGAGGTTCAGGAAATGACTATGGCAACGGCGATGACAAACCCAGTGAGGTTCGAGAGCCACTGGAGATCACTCTGAGGACTAAGCGAGCAATTCCTCTTGGCTCGGCAGCTGACGTTGACAGTTATCTCGATGGACTGCGCAAGCAGCTAATGGATCACATTGACAAAGGCGAGTCCGTGATAATAATCTCTTAAACCGATAAGAAAGGAAATACTCAGTAATGACTGTAGAAGAACTCGAAAATATAATCAAGCATTCCGAAGTGTCGCGTGTGCAATTCAAGGAACGTATCGATGATAATTATAAAATCGGTACGGAGATGGTTGCATTCAGTAATTCTCGTGGCGGCAATATCCTTATCGGTGTCCGGGATAAGACGGGAGATATGAATCCGCTAAGTCCTGACGAGCTTCGGGAAACCAATAACTCACTGTCCAATATTGCCACTCAGAATGTTGACCCTCGTATCGGCATAGAAACTGATACTGTTTATGTAGATGGAGGCAGCATATTAGTTGTGACCATCAAGGAGGGTGTTAACAAACCTTATAAAGACAATAAGGGAATTATCTGGGCTAAGCAAGGTTCAGACAAGCGTCGCATAGTCGATAACAATGAGATAGCTGAAATGATGGAGGAATGTGGAACTTTCATTTCCGAAGTCTCATCTGTTGATGCAACCATTGATGATTTGAATTTTGACACATTCAAGGAGTATCTTCTGAAACGCTTTGAGAATCCTTTGAGAAACAGCGGTATTGAGCCGGCTGAGTACGATAAAAAGAGTCTTGATGAGATTATCTCAGCAATCTCTCGCAACATATCCTTGGATCGTTTGCTGACTAATCTCCGTCTTATGCGTCCTGACGGTCATCTCACATTGGCCGGACTCATCTTGTTTGGTAAGGCTCCCCAGTTATTGCGTCCGACACTCACTGCCAAGTGCATCTCCTTCTATGGCAACAGCATAGGGGGAAGCCGATTCCGAGACAAGGTGAATGATGCTGATATGGAGGGAAATCTCTCGCATCAGTATGCGACCATAATGGCTTTCTTCCGTAGGAACTTAAGATATGTCCAGCCTGGTGATGAGTTCAATACGCAAGGAGTATTGGAGGTTTCCTATCGTGCATTGTCTGAGTTGGTGATGAATGCACTGATACATAGATCACTTGTGCGCCCTGCACCAATCCGCATATTCATACTCGACGATAGAATTGAGATTCATAGTCCCGGCACATTGCCCCGAGGTTTGGCTGTTGATGACATAGAGAAAGGGACCTCTATGCCTCGCAATGAGCAGTTGTTCTATCATGCCAACTTCCTGCTACCGTATTCAGGAGCCGGAACCGGAATACTCCGTGCCCTTGATGAGGGTGTTAAGATGAAATTTGACAATGATGAGCAAACAAAGGAATTTGTTATTACCATTCCTCGAAAGGCCTTAGATGAACCAGCATCCAATTCCGATGAACTAGTATCTGCTTCCGATGAACCAGGAAATGAACTAGGAAGGAACCAGGGAAAGGAGAAAAGTAACGAAGTGGATTCCAAAAGTAACAAAGCAGAGGAGTCAAGCGGGGTTAAAAGTAACCAAGTAGCCGAGAAAAGTAACGAAGCAGGTCAAAAAAGTAACCAAGCAGAGGAACCCAGTAATGGCAAAAGTAACCAAGTAGGTCAGAGAGCAAAAGTAACTAAGAAGCAAAAAGACATTCTAAATTTTTGCTCCGTGCCCCGTTCTGCTCAGGAGATAATGGATAGAATCGGAATAGACAATCAAACGAACAATCGGAAAAGATATATACAGGCTTTGATTGATATGGGCTATCTCAAACCATTATATCCGGAATCTATGACTGCCTCAAATCAAAGATATGTAAAAGTCAAAAGATAATGAATACGACTAAACTGAAACGCTTCGCTAACGAAGCTCGAAATAAACTCAGACAGGGCGTGGAAAAGCGTCTTGCCATGCTCGGCTTCAATGATGCCGGGATACCTGCGGAGGCTCCTAAATTGGTATCGGGTGGCGCCGTATGGAAAGATAAGCCTTGCACTGTGGCTTTCTACAACGAGTTTAAGTCGCTGGAGGAACAAATCCAGCGATATGGGGTGAGCCATGTGGTTGAGGAAGTCGCATATACTTGGTTCAACCGACTGATGGCTATCCGCATCCTCACAATGAATGAGCTTTGTGAACCGGTGCTCCGCTATGTTGGCTCCACTCGTACACCGCTGATTGTAGACAAAGCTCGTCAAGGACATCTCCCGGAGATGGATACAGAAGACCGCGAGGCTCTGATGAAACTGATTGACGATGACACCAAGACTGCTGAACAGTTTGCTATGCTGATTTCAGCATTCTGCCACAATACTCCGCTTATCGCAAAATGTTTCAGTTTGCAGAGCGATTATACCGATGTCCTGTTCCCTGCAAATATCCTTGCAGAGAATGGCTTCATAGATACGCTCAACACAACCGACTTCATCACAGAGGATGACTACCATTCTTCCGAACTGTTGGGTTGGCTCTATCAGTTCTATATATCCGAAAAGAAAGATCAGGTATTCGCAAAAAAAGGAAAATACGATGCCGATGATATTCCGGCTGCCACACAGATATTCACACCCAACTGGATTGTGAAATATATGGTGCAGAATACTATCGGTGGTGTGCTCGGAGGCAAAGACAAACTTCCCGAGAATCAGCGCAAGTATTATGTCGATACTCCCGAACCTCCCAAGGCTATCTGCCGAGATATCGAAGAATTGAAAGTGGCAGACTTGGCTTGCGGTTCCGGACATATCCTCAATGAATGTTTCGACCTGCTTTACGACCTCTATATCTCCGAAGGATATACTCGTCGCGAAGCCATCGAGTGCATCTTTAACCAAAATCTTACGGGTATAGACATAGATACACGCGCCAAGCAGCTTGCCACATTCGCCCTTATGCTCAAAGCGTGTCAACGCGACTCATCGCTGGTTGATGCTTCCCTTATGCCCAAGATCTTTACGGTTCCATCGTTAGAGAACACTACGTGGGAAACCATCTATAAGCAAATAGTGATAGGTTACGAAGTTCGACCAGAATCTCAAAATGTTTATGACGAATTAGAAAAAGCATTTACGGTAGTTCAGTCAGCATCTATTTTGGGATCAATAATAAAGTTTGAACTCTCGAATGAGGCTATTGGCTATTTACGGGCACTTAACAAATTAACAAGTAAGACTCTTTCTCTTCCTGATGTAGGAAAAACTTATCCAATTGGTATAAAAGAAGGAAAAGCTTTTGAGGGAATTTCCTACAAAGAGGCAGAAGACGGAGAATTTATTTCTTATTACAATTCATATAGATTAATTAAAGATGCTATTAATTTCATTTTAGCTCTTTCTGATGTCTACGATGCAATCGTGATGAATCCACCTTATATGCCCACCAACAAGATTGACGCTCTCTCAAAATATGTCAACGAGCATTATAAGGAGGGAAAGGCAGATATGTTTGCTGTCTTTATGATGGTATGTATGGACCGTCTTAAAGATGGCGGACGTATCGGCATGATCAATATGCAATCATGGATGTTCCTTTCATCATTTGAGGCACTTCGCAAATTATTCCTAAAAGAGTACATACTCTCTTCAATGCTTCATCTTGGGCCACGTACTTTCGATGAACTTTCGGGAGAAGTGGTACAGAATACGGCGTTCGTGTTTGAGAAGGCTGAACCTAACGATAGCACTAAAGGTGTTTATTATCGCCTTGTTGATGGCACGAATTGTTCCGACAAGGAGGACATGTTTCTCTCAAATACTAATCAATTTGAGGTTTCACAGAGCAATTTCGATAAAATTCCGGGGGCGCCAATTGCTTATTGGGTAAGCGAAAAAGTACGTGAAACCTTCACAAACAACCTACCGTTGTCGGCTGTCTGCAAGCCCACACAGGGGCTTGCAACAGCCGACAACGGTAGGTTCGTCCGCTCATGGTTTGAGGTCGCTGTAACCTCCATCGGCTTTGGGTGCGCGTCAGCCGCCGCGAGCGTAGCGAGCGGTCGAAAATTTTTTCCTTACAATAAAGGTGGCGGTTTTAGGAGATGGTATGGGAATCAGGAGTATGTCGTTAATTGGGAAAATGATGGTGCTGAAATAAAACATTTTAAAGGAGCTGTCGTGCGAAATCCCAACACCTATTTTCAATCGTCCATATCATGGGGCTTAATCGCTTCTCAGGCTTCTGCTTTTAGATATTATCCCAAAGGATTTATTTACGATGTTGCAGGTATGAGCATAACCTACACTGAAGTAAATAAATTCGCTCTGTTGGGCTCCCTAAATACAAAACTATTTTTCAAAAATGTTCGTGTAATCAACCCAACAGTAAATATGCAATGTGGAGATTTGGCAAAGTCTCCTAATATTCTACCTCATGATAGCCGTGTTATAAAAAGCCTATCAAACGAATGTGTAAGCATTTCCAAACAGGATTGGGATGCGCACGAGGCATCATGGGATTTTGAGAAGCATCCTTTGCTTGCTGTTGATACGGAAACGTATATGAACAATATCAATGCGATGATAGAGCGTCATCGTCAGGAGACAGGCGAGGAACTCTGCGTTGACCCCGAAGCACCTCAGTTTGGCTCTCTGAAGTGGAGATATGAGCAGTACAAACAGAAATGGGAAACGCTCTTCATGAAACTCCATGCCAATGAGGTGGAACTCAATCGCCGCTTCATCGAACTCTATGGTCTGCAAGACGAGCTGACTCCCGATGTTCCCCTCAATGAGATTACCATTCTTCAGCAAGGGGAAGTAAAAGTTACCGACCAGTATAACTTAACCGGAGAAGATGGCTCGATATTCACAGACGAAAAAGGAAACAGTCTGACAGTAACAGGAGACACATATCTTGATTGGCAAGCTGATGTTGTAATCAAGCAATTCATCAGCTATGCTGTCGGTTGTATGATGGGACGTTATCGCCTTGACCGCCCGGGATTGGCGATTGCACACCCCAACGAGGCACCGGAGGAGGTCGCCGACTATCAGATTCCGGGAACGGATGAGATATTCTGGATTGACACAGATGGTATCATCCCATTGCTGCCCGAAGACTGCGGTTTCCACGACAATGCCGCCAACCGCTTGGCAACCTTCGTGTGTCAAGTGTTGGGAGGGGAGTCTCAGACCGAAAATCTCAACTTCATTGAGGAATGTCTCGGCAAGAGCATTGAGCAATACTTTATGAAGGACTTCTGGAAAGACCATAAGAAGATGTATCAGAACCGACCTATCTACTGGCTGTTCTCATCAAAGAAAGGTGCTTTCCAAGTGCTGGTTTACGTTCACCGCATGAACGTAGCCACTGTGGAACGTATCCGTTCTCGCTACCTCTTGCCCTATATCGAGCGTCTAAACAAGCGCATTGAAGATCTTCAGGCCAACGAGTCGACACTCTCCACCAAGCAGCGTAACCAGCTTAAGACCCTCCGTGCCCAGATAGCAGAATGTGAGGAATATCACAACCGCCTCGCAGTCGTGGCCAAGCGCGGCATAGTCCCCAACCTCGATGACGGCATCCTCAAAAACCACGCCCTCTACGGCGACATCGTTACCAAACTAAAGTAATCCTCAGCTATGGATCCGATTCAAATATCACATCTTCAGCATATTCAACACGCCACTCAAACGAATAGACTTGTTCTATTTATTGGAGCTGGTGTGTCCGCTAACTCTGGAGTCCCTACGTGGAAGGAACTTATTAGACAGATGAAAGAAGAATTGCCAGCATCTTTGCAAGATGAAACAGATGATCTGAAAGTTGCACAAGCATATAAGGATGTTCGCGGTGAAAAAGAATATCTTGACAAGGTTAAAGAAGTCCTTCGTCACAATAGCGTGATACCCAATCCTATACATCAAGCAATCTTTGATATAAATCCAGTTCATGTTCTGACAACCAATTACGATGACCTACTGGAGCAAGAGTTAGCAGCAGAATTAAAACAGTATGACATTGTTAGACAAGATTTGGATTTACCTAATATGTCAAATGCAAGCACTATAGTGAAAATGCATGGTGATTTTCAGGTTGGTAATATTGTGCTTACGGAAACGGATTATTTCAATTATGCCAAAAATTTTCCTCTAATTAGGGCTTTTGTTCAATCAATTTTTGCAAACAAACTCGTAGTTTTTATCGGTTTTTCCTTTGCTGATTTGAATCTCAAGATGATACTTAATGACATCAAGAATATCTTGGGAGAAAAGATGCAGCGCCCATATCTAATTTCGCTTACAAAACCAGATTCTCTGACTATTAATTATTTTGAAAAGCGATTCATTAATATTGTGTGGTTACCAGATGGAGATGTCAAGGCATTGCTTAAAGGGCATAGGGAAAGTGAATCAATGGAGCGAAATTTATCAAAACTTCATCCATTAGGGAGAAAGCTATTTGACTATTTACGCATCATTAAAACTACTGACTTCAATAATGCTTCGAATCCCATAAGCTACGTATGGAATAAACTAAAGTCGTATCAGGATGAAATGCGTGTCTATGGTAGAGGCTTAAGATATTTCCTACCCAAGAATATGGGTGAATTTCAATGGCATGAACACTCTTCAGGAGTACAGACCTTTAATAAGTATTTTGACGAAGTCGCTCAACTCTTAAAAACATCCAAAGGTAGGTACCAATTGATAAAAAATATTGGACGAGAGAACGTAATGCCATTGTTGAAATTGGCATACTACAATTCGTTATATTCAGTTGATCATGCAGTTCTCTTAAATAAAAAATTTTTTGAAAACATAAATTCGTATGGACTGTCTTCATGTGTTGATTACTTTGAAATGTTCGATTTTAATGGACTGTCTAAACATTTGATCAGGCTTTCAAGTAAAAGTATTTCGGGAGAGATTGAAGATCTTGAAACGGGGTATATTTATTATAAATTAGGGGATTATTATAGGGCCTATCAAGAATTCAACAAGGTTTTACCCGTTGCGTGGAAAAAAGGCAAATTCGTTCTTTATTTCATCTGTCTATACAATCTCTATGAACTTAGATATGCAGTAAAGCACACTCTATTGCTATCTAAAACTGTTGATGGTAATGCAGTAAGTGAAAAACTTTGTCGCTTAAATCCAGCAGAGACATTATCTAAACTAAAACTTCCGACTGAGTTTAGATTAATATTTCAAGATTTACTTGCAAATAGGTATTTAAACGCTCATTTGGTAGAATCTGAAAAACTGAAAGAGCAAATCCACAGTCAGCGTATATCTGCCGAAAGAGGCGGGTCATCGATGAATAGCCATATTGCTGCTCTCATAGGAATTCGAAGCCGTGAAGAACGTTTTTCCAATGGGAATTTCATTCTGAGCGATTTCAATTCTTCATACAGTACGCTTTGTAGAAATGCAGTCATCGGTATTCTCAATAGTCATGCCACCAAAGATTGCTTAGAATCTTCTTGGTTCCATAATACTAAAATCGAAAAACTAGATGCCAGGATGTTATATATCCTAATATCATCTATAGGATTTGATGAACTTGTTAATATCTTCAAACAGTATGATATTGAGGCTCTTGATTTGTCTGCAAATGGTGTGACATACTTAAATAGTTGTTTAACTAATCTAAAAGACAAATCGTATGAAACGTTCTGGAGTGATTTGGTAAGAAACAGAATAGCAAATTTACTTTTTATTCTCTCTTTTACTACAATTAAAATTGAAGATATAGAAAACCTATATACTCTCATAGAGGAGATGTACTATGTACCAATAATGAGACATAATATGGGAAAATATATCCATCGGATAATTGAAAACTATCCACCATCGTCTAAAATAGCAAAAGATTTTCTTAGTAAAATTTTGCGGGCAGATGAGATAGATAGATTTTCGAGTAAAATTATAAAAGCTTTATGTGAAATAATGCTCGAGTCTAAAGAAAAGTTGGATATCTTGAATCTTATCTTTGATAAAGAGATAAATTGCGATGTTCTTATTCATCTTGGATATATTATTCCTGACAATAAAAAAGAAGAATATCACAATTGGGTTATTCCTTTTTTGAAGAAGGACTTTCTTTATTATGTCCTTTATTTGCATCTTAACTTTTTAGTCCCAACAGATAAAGAAGAATTTAGATCCTTATTAAAGAATTATACCGACTCTTTTCAAATGAATTTAGGGTCAATTGGGAGTATTCTTTCTGAGTGGAGGAAAGACCCAAGGTATTCCTCTATTTGGGAAGTTATTGAAGAATGTTCCTCTACTAAACCATACCTTCAATTTGCTTTAGATCCAGTACACTATTCACGCCCAAATGATGTGCATCCGGAATGGATTAAAGCTCTTAATAAAGACATAGTAAGAGAGCTTATCAAATTACCGACCTATAATCGTATACTTCTTAAGCATATTGCCTTTGGCAGATTTTCTCCTAAAGATCGTTTAAATCTTCTTTCTATCTATGAACAGGAAGATAACGAGAAATCAAGTGGGGATGGAATTTTGGAAGATGAGCCCAAAGATTAAACTACCAATTTAAATTTATGAGGATACAAGATAGAATATATAAATACTTTGACACGAACAGTCGGCTTCGGGTGCTCTTCATTTTTGAAGGCATCTCGATGATTTCTGACACATTGAACGATTGTGTCTGGCCTGAAGATTATCTTTACAAAGTGTTTGAAGGTGACTGGTTCAATACCAAATACCAGCTGGAGAATGAGTGGAAAGACAAGAAAGTTGTTCTTGTTTTCCGCGACATATCTATGCCCCAGACAGAGAGTCAGCAACTTGACTTTCCGCTAATGGACTTACTGAAAGCAAACATGGAATATCGAGGTGATGATTATGCCGCCTTTATGCAGCAATACCGTCTGCCGGATAAACACAGGGCTTTCATCAAACGCCATATCGAGGAACTTCAGTCGGTCAAAGTACTGTCTATCTTGGAGGCGTATCTCACTCCTGAGATTTTCTCTGAGGATATTCCCCTCAGAGCAATCATCAGCTCATATCTTGGAGAAAAGAAACTTCTTGACTGGGAGAGTATCATAATAAAGATGATCCTGCTCGGAAGAAAGAGCGAGGAAGCGAAACGAATTGCCTTCTTCTTGAGGGCTGAGAAGAACCGCGATGTCAAGGCTGCAATAGATGATAAGCTCAACCGTATATTCGGTGTGACCTACAATCCCAATTCCATGGAGAAAATGGAAGATGTGGCGCAGTCCTTGAAGTATAACAGTATCACCCAACTCTTGGCGCCAAATAGTGCAGACACGTATAAGTCACTAAAAATCAACTCTGCCCTGCAACTCCAGCAAATCAACCGCATATTTGACTTGGGAAGCAATTCAAAGCAGTGGAGGAAAGGATTTGAAGAGGCTCTTGGTGAACTTGCGTCGAATATCCGTGAAAGAGAGCTGATAGATGTCTATGGAATAGATGCCCAATACTATGCCATGACGGAAGCACTCGCTTGGCCGATACTGAATCATATTCTGGAAGTGTCGCTTTTGGAAGATCCTGCCGAGACAAGGCAACGAGTGGCTGCGCTTACATTGAAATTCAATGAGAATGACCTCATTCTATCAGTATTGAGCTTTATTGACAAGGTGGCTACATTTTACGAGAAGAAACTCCGTCTTGGTTCAATCAAGTTGTCCACACCCCAGGACTTCATAGACCGTTACACTACCGACTTCTATATCTTCGACCAACTCTACCGCAAGGCTTTAGAAGTGCATCATAAATTGTCGTCGGAAGTAATCCCGATTATCTCTGCTCTCGAAAAACGGAAACATCAACTCGATCTTGACTATGCAAGACTGGTAAATGACATTAATTTGGAGTGGATGGATTGCGTGACCGAGTGCGGTCTGGATTTCGGCACCATCTCGATTCCACGACAGGAAGACTTCTACCAGAGGGAATATGCCGGAACCGGTGGCAAGAACAAACTTGTGGTGATTATCTCAGACGCCCTCCGTTATGAGGTCGCACAGGAGTTGCTCGACTCTTTAGGGAAGGAAAAGCATATCGCCAAGCTTTCAGCCAACTTTGCACTTCTTCCTACTGAGACCAAGTTTGGTAAGCCGGCTCTTATGCCACACCATACACTTACGCTTGTCAAGACTGATAAAACAGTAGAGACGGCGGTAGACGGTCAGGTGCTATCCACAATCGAGATGCGTAGCAATCATCTTGCTTCATACCGACAGAATGCGATTTGCCTCAATTACTCTGAGTATGTGAAAAACAACTTGGCTGCCAACAGAGACGTGTTCAAGCACCCCTTGGTTTATCTGTACCACGATACAATAGATGATACAGGGCATGGACAGAATCCTGTAGAAGTTATAGAAGCATGCCGCAGGACAGTGGAGCAACTTTCTTCACTGGTCAAGAGCCTACATGCCTCAATGAACGTAGTGAATGTAATAGTGACCTCCGATCACGGATTCCTTTACAACGACATTGAGATCGAGGAGAAGGACAAAATCCAGATTCCGGACGCTGATATAGAGAAGAAGACAAGGTATTATCTTACTACTGATGACCACAAAATAGAAGGTATAGTCAAGTTCCCTCTTGAAAAGGTTTCGCCAATTCAATCAGATGAACCAGTGTACGTCGGTGTGCCTAAGGGTACCAACAGGATTGCAGCTGCCGGAGGGTATAACTTCGTACACGGGGGCGCATCATTGCAGGAGCTTATTGTTCCGGTAATTCATAGTAGTCAGCGTCGCAGTGACAAGACCGACTTTGTAGGAGTATCGCTTCTGTCTCATAATCTGAACGTAGTTTCAAGTAGGTTGAAATTCAACGTTCTCCAAGAGGATATGGTGGATATGACAATGCAGGCTCGTTCCATTGTTTGCGCCCTCTATCAAGGAGACAAGGCAGTGTCAAATGAAGTGACAGTTACTTTGGACAGTAACGAACCGGATCCATCCAACCGTATCAATGTCGTGACCCTCACACTGAATCAGTCGGTTGCTCCCGGTCTTCTCCAGCTGAGGATATTTGACACGAAAGATGAAAAGAGACTGAATCCCATCCTGAAAGAGGCCGTGAAAAACAATACTATAATTGAACAAGACTTTTAAGCTATATGGAACTTCAAGATAAAATATTGAACAGCTTCTGCGGAAAGGTGGTGCGTAAAGACCTTGCCTTTCAGGTGAAGGGAGGACTGCCTGTGCCGACATACGTGTTGGAATACTTGCTCGGCCAGTATTGCGCTACTGACGATCCAGATGCCATCGAGCACGGACTTGAAAAAGTGAAGGATGTAATACAGAACAACTACATCCGTCGCTCTGACAGCGAGATGGTCAAGAGCAAGATCAAAGAACTCGGTCGCTTCCGTGTCATCGATAAGGTTACGGCTACCCTCAATGAACGCGATGACCAATATGTGGCAACCTTTGCCAACCTTGGGCTTTCTAACGTGCCCATAGGTTCCAACTATGTAGTGGCAAATCCGAAGCTGCTATCCGGCAACGGTGTATGGTGTATCGTCACCATCGGGTATCTGTCAGGTGAAGACATAAAGCAGAGATGGGATATCCAGACATTGAAGCCTGTACAAATCTCCAACATTGACCTTCAGGAATATATCGACAAGCGCAAGGATTTCACCACAGAAGAATGGATTGATGTTTTGATTCATACAGTAGGTCTTGAACCCTCGGCACTCAACCGCAGGGAGAAATTCATAACCCTCGCACGACTCCTGGCGCATATAGAGAATAACTTCAACTTCATGGAACTCGGACCGAAAGGTACCGGCAAGAGCCATGTCTTTCAGGAACTCTCCCCATACGGGGTGCTCGTGAGTGGTGGCGACGTGACTTCTCCGCGACTATTCGTAAGAATGAGTGGCAAGAAGGAGGAACTTGGTCTTGTCGGCTACTGGGATGTAGTTGCTTGGGACGAGTTTGAGCAGCAGAAAGGTCGTAATGTGGAAGCCGTTCTCATCGACACGATGCAGAACTATCTTGCCAACAAGTCGTTCAACCGTGGCAAGGGAACCCATGAAGCGTCTGCCTCTATGGTGTTTGTGGGCAACACCAAGCACACTGTTCCCTATATGCTCCGCAACTCTCATCTGTTTGAGTCTATTCCGACCTCCTTTATCAAGGGTGCATTCCTCGACCGTATTCATCTATATAATCCCGGTTGGGAAATCCGCATGTTGAAGAAAGACAGCTTTACCAAGGGTTACGGTCTAATCTCAGACTATTTGGCAGCCATCCTCCATGCACTGCGCGACAAAGATCTGACAGGCATGTTGAAGCAATACGCTATCTTCGATGGTTCGCTTTCAGAACGAGACCACAACGCTATCCGAAAGACATTCTCAGGAATGGTGAAGCTGCTCTATCCTGACGGCAACATGACCGATGAGGAAGCATACGAAATTATCGACTTCGCAACTGAAAGCCGCAAACGAGTAAAAGACCAGCTCTATATCATTGACGAGACCTTCAAGGCGGAGCCCGCCGTGTTCCGTTATCAGAAGCCCGGAAGTGAAGACTGGATCAACGTGGAGACCCTTGAAAAGGTAAGCAATGTCCTTATCCAACCAATAATTGAGAATGAGAAGATAACTCCACAGGAAGAGGAACCCCAGACAGATTTCAATGGCACACCATCAGAAAATCCACAGGAGCCTACACGTCAGAGACGTCCTCGCATACAGTCTCAACTTGCACAGGGTCGTCGCTCGTTCCGTCTTGGTCAGACCGGTGTGACATACAAGGATCTTTTTGGAGAATACTTGAAAGATGCCAAGGAGATTATTATCGAAGACCCATATATCAGGGCACCCCATCAATTCCGCAACTTGGTTGACTTCCTCGGTATGCTGATAGACACTCGCCCCGTAGATGGGCTGAAAGTCAAGGTAATCACCAAAGAGCACGATGACCTCGAAAAACATGCCGGGATGATAGACAACTTTGACACTATCAAGGATGACATGGTAGGTTACGGCATAGAGTTCGATTATTTTTTCCGTGATTTCCATGACCGTTTCATAAAGACAGACACCGGTTGGAACATCTCGCTCGGGAGTGGTCTCGACATTTATGAAAAAGCTGAGAACTACACTCTGGCTTCAGCCCGTCAGGACAGGCGCAAATGCCGTGAGTTTTCCGTAATATACACGAAGGAGTAATGGGCAAGTTAAGTAAGGAAGCATTTGCTGTAATGGCAATGTGTGAGAAGACGAAAGAGAATTTCGGCATCACAGTAGATTCAAGACGTGGCCACTACGCCTTCTGCTGGGGTTTCAAGATAAAGGAAGGTCAAGGAAAACGTGAAGGCTACGACAAAAAGTCGGTGCATGGAGCAATCTCTTTTGATTCAGATTTCAATGGTTGCCCCTATTGTGGAAGCAAGCAGTTTTACATCTGTAGCAGATGCGGAAAGGTGGTGTGCTATCACGGACAGGAATCTGTGACCTGCCCGAATTGTGGCGCAAGTTCCACACTGAAGGCCGCTGAGTCTGTTGATCTCTCAGGCGGAGGATTCTAAAAACAAGTATTAAACTCAAACACCAATCACTATAAAATGCAAGAACTAAAGACCGGAGACAAAGTAAACCTCACGAATGGCGTGCAGGCTAAGATAGTCAAGGAGCTTGGACGTGGTGGACAAGGAATTGTCTATCTTGTTGATCTTGGAGGCAAACAGATGGCTCTGAAATGGTATCTGAAAGCTCCCGACAATAAATTCTATAAGAACCTCGAAGAGAATATCTCAAAGGGTTCACCCTCCGATGCTTTCCTATGGCCCGAATATCTTACAAGAAAAGAAAAAGGAAGCTACGGCTACATAATGAAACTGCGTCCGCAGGGATATTATGAATTCGGACAATATCTGCTGGCAAGACGTCAGTTCGGGTCATTTGAAGCTATGCTCAATGCCGCCATGAAGATATGCGAGGGTTTCTACAAACTCCACCTTTCAGGATTGAGCTATCAGGACCTAAACGATGGTAACTTCTTCATCGAGCCTCAGACTGGAGACGTTCTGATATGCGACAACGACAACGTGATGCCCGATGGCCGCAAATCCGGCATAATGGGTAAGGCACGATATATGGCACCGGAAGTAGTCGGTGGGAAAGCTCCTGACAAGTATTCTGACCGCTTCTCACTTGCCGTAATCCTGTTCATGCTGTTTTTTGGCAATCATCCCTTTGAAGGGTCGAGAGTGTTGGCTTGTCCTTGCATGACTGAGACATTTGAGAAGAAATTCTATGGTTCGGAGATTCTGTTTATCTATGACGATAACAAGGAGAACCGTCCTGTACGTGGCGTACACAACAACGTGCTCCGCCGTTGGCCTGCGATGCCCAAGCAGCTACAGGACGCTTTCAAAGAGCAATTCAGCAAGGAGATTCTATCCGCTCCCGACAAGCGCATGATAGAAAAGAAATGGAAAGGAGTTATACAGAGTCTCCGCGATACGCTGGTAAGGTGTCCGAAATGTGGCAATGAAACTTTCGTTTCCGATTCTGCGGCTCCTGTCTGTATGAATTGTGGAAAGCTGTTAGACCTCTCCGGTAAATTAGTCCTTGGCAATGGCAGGGAGATACTTCTCACTCCGAATACAACAGTCTATATCGATGATGACAACAATCCCGATATAAAAGTCATACCTGTTCCGGGTGACAAGTATCCCGTGCAGCTACAGAATGTCACCAAAAAAAACTGGGTGGTAGAGACACAATCCGGCAAAATCAAATCAATCGAACCGGGTGCTTGTGTACCTGTGAGAACGGGACTGAAACTTTCCATCGGCACATTAAAATTTGAAATTCAATAATATAATCATCTCAACTAAACAACCACATTATGGGACTTCTTGACAATGAAAGTATTCCCCGTCGTCAAATGACACTGTTCTTCCTGATTGACAAGTCAGGAAGTATGGACGGAAGTAAAATCGGCAGCGTGAACGATGCCATCGAAAATGTACTCCCCATCATAGGGGAAATCTCTGACGAAAATCCAGATGCAGAAATCCGCGTGGCTGCTCTGGAGTTCTCAACCGATACCCGTTGGCTTTATGATGAGCCGAAGGAGGGCAAGGACTTCATCTGGCAGAAAGTCACTGCTGAGGGGATGACCTCTCTTGGAGAGGCTTGCCGTGAGCTTAACAAGAAACTCTCACGCAGCAACGGTTTCATGTCTTCACCCAGCGGATGCTATGCTCCGGCAATCATCCTTCTTTCTGACGGTGGTCCGACAGACGATTTTGAGAGCGGACTGGCTGTACTTAAGAACAACAGCTGGTTTAAGAGTGCCATCAAAATCGCCATTGCCATAGGCGATGACGCTGACATGGAGGTGCTGAAACAATTCACAGGCTCGCTCGAAGCTGTCATCAAGGTGCATAACATTGATGCGCTTAAGAAAATGATTCGCATCATCGCCGTGACATCTTCACAAATCGGAAGCAAGAGCAGCAGCGCAACCGATGAATCCAAACAGAAGCAGGTGGAGGAACAGATTACTGAGGCTGCCAAAGATGTGGCCGGTGCAGAATCAGCTGCCGCTCCGGCACCTTCAAAGCAGGATAATTACGACGAGTGGGATTGATCCACAATCTGACCTATGGTTGATATGGATTCTATTTTTCACTTTTGCCGTGGTTTCAGTCATATTTCGACTGATAAACCCTGTCAAGATTGCGCCTATGCAGAAAGCGAAGGTTCGTACTCTATGGCCATCGTCAGCGATGGTCATGGAGGCGAACGCTATTTCCGAAGTGATGTAGGCTCAAAGCTGCTTGTGGAAATTACAGCCGAGGCCATCAGACAATTCATGAAGTTGGGTGGTGGATATGGCGGTATGCGTCTTACTACATCTAATGATGATCCGGAATCCGTGCCAGGCTTGGGAGTTGTCGATCATAAGCTCCGATGGTTGTTCTCGTCAATCATCGCTCAGTGGAATGAAGCCATAGAGCGTCATGCTGAGGAAAATCCGTTGTCGGAATGGGAATTGACCCATGTTGATGAGAAATATTGGAATGAATTTCTTTCGGCTAAAAGTCCTGAGAAGACCTACGGATGTACTCTGATGGCTTTTTTCAGAACTTCAACCTACTGGGCGGCATTTCAGATTGGTGATGGCAAACTTCTGACCCTAAATATGGTCGATGGTGAACCTGTCTTTGCTCAGCCAGTACCTTGGGACGATAAGTGCTTTCTCAACAAGACCACTTCAATCTGCGACAGCAAAGCCCTTGATGAGTTCCGCTACTGCTATTGCAGTGATAAATCATTCCCGACAGCAGTGTTCCTGGGCAGCGATGGACTTGATGATACATACGGTGATGGTGAGTTGTTAGAGAACTTCTACATGAATGTCATGCTTGAAATCGCTAAAGGAAAGGATAAGGCTATGAAAGCTTTGGTCAGCGACCTCACTGAAATCTCTAAGCGAGGCAGCAAGGATGATATGTCTGTGGCAATCATTTACGACCCTTCAGTTGCCGTTGACATCGCAGTGCAGCTTCTCAGCTATCAGATGACCAGGAATATCAAGAGACGAGAATCCTTGGATTCAAAAATTGCTGACTTGGAAGCACTTATTGAGAAGGCTGGCTCAGAAATCGGTTCGGAATCTCAGCGAATAGAATTGGAATACAAGAAGAAAGACCTTGTCAAAGCGAAAGAGGCTTTTGCGAACTTGCAGTTGCAATGGCAACGACTCCGTGGTAAGAAAGGCTTTTATCAACGCTTGGCTAATACTCAAAAATAATCATTATGAATAAGGGAGCAAAGAAAGAATTATTGATAGATACATTCGATGTTCTAAAAGATATGTGGCCTGCAAAACAGGAGGCTGTTTTCAAAGTTTTGAGATCTATGAAGGCCATTGATCTCGATATGATGGTTGATATGTGGGAGCAAATCATTAAGAATAATGATAGTCTTGCACGTCAGAATGATTTTTAACTCCTACTATATCTTTGATGGACTTATTCATGAAATGTTCCGTATGGGCTGTTTGGTAGAATACGCTGATGATTCATTTGCTCTGGCAGCTTACCGAAATAAAACCATAAGAAAATACCTTTTCTCCATAAATCCTCGACTTGGGGAACATACGGCCGCTTTGATAGCTCGCTTAATTCCTCAACTTCACATTGACGAGAGCCGCAAAATACTGGAAGAAGTTGGTGGAAGAAAACTCAAAGAGAATGGTATGGGAGAAATCTTGTCCTGGATAATTGAGCATTTGAATAGAGAAGAAGATTTGAACCAAGAAATTAAAGACTTCCTATTCAACTATATCACCTCTATGTCCGACAGGATTGAACGAGCTGTAGCTTACGCGGCATATCTTGAAATTGATTAGTAATGGGAAACTGCAAATACTGTGGCTTAAAGGCTGGGATATTATCCAAGGTTCATAAGGAATGTGAGGATAAGCATTCTGATGGGCTTAGGGGTCTTGAACAAGACCTCCGGCTAATCTTGTCTAATAATACTGGGGATTGCACACGTCTTAGGTCTAAGTTGTCTACATATCGTAGTGTCAACTTCCTCAGTGATGATGATATTGCCACAGTCTTTGACAGAGTTACAAGGGATTATACTGCCTCTCTCCGACGTCCTTATTCTCCAAGGTCGATGCACCTTGTAGATGATATTCTTAATACTCTAAGTGTTCCATATCAGACTGTCTCTGCTAAAGGAGGACTTGACGAGTTTACCAAGAAGCTAATGAGAGGATTTATGGTAGACTACTTTACAGACCAACTGCCTCTGAATGTAGCACAGCAACGTTGTGGAAGTGTGCTGAAACGCTTCCCTATGTCCCAAGAACAGATAGCGGACGCTTACTGGCATGTCTTGGATAAAGCTGCCACAAATTTCCTCTCAGACGGCACTTTGTCGAATGATGAGCAAATAAAGATAACCGACTATACCCAAGCATTGGGGTTGCCACTAAACAACATTCCGGCACCATATCAGAACGGAGACATTAGCAAGTTGAGTCAAGTCGCGTTGATTAAGGCTTTGCAGAACGGAATTGTTCCCAAAACCAATATTCAAGTTCCTATAATCTTAGGAAAGAACGAATCGGTGTTGTGGGCTTATTCTAACGTATCGTGTTATCAGGAAAAGGTGACACGAGAATGGGTAGGACGGAATAGTGGATTCAGTTTTAGGGTGTGCAAGGGAGTTTATTATCGGACGGGAAGGAGCAAAGGTCATCCTGTGGAGCGTTCAAGTATGGAACTCCAGGGAATCGGGATGCTTTATGTCACGAATAAGAATCTGATATTTTGGTCGCAGATGAAGAACGTAAAGATACCTTTCTCTAAGATAATCGGATTCACTCCCTACAGTGATGGGATTGAAGTTCATAGGGATGGAGCTTCCGCCAAACGTCTCACCCTGCAAGGATTTGATCCATGGTTTATCATGAATGTAATTTCGCAACTGACAAATTTATAATAATCTGTAAGTTATGAAGCAATCTGAAAATATAACACTCAAGCGTCTGCTTCGGAAAACAATCGGTCCGTACTTTTCCGAATTAGATAAAATCATAGGTTTCTATAAAACCATCCTAGAATTGGAGCGCAGCAAAGAGCCTGATATTGCTACGTATTATCCTTACGCTTTGCATTTCAAGGACAATGACAGTGATGTTATGCTTATTGATATGCCATGCAATGTCAATTTCACTAAAGCGTTTCTTGACAATAAAGATCAGAGCTTTCCGAAGGATCTTTATGTTGGAATTCCTATCATTCGCAAAGATAAATCCGGACAGATTATCGCGTTCAGTGTTACTGTTGACTATGATGATTTGAAAGGCTTTGACCCTAATGATAATCTCCTGCCAATACGGATTTCCAATCTTACATTGGACAGTCGTCATATTAGTGAACTCGAACTCGATGATGAGAAGAAGATAGAAGAAATTGAGGGAGAGTTAAATCAGGTAAAGAGTATCTACGACCTTCAGGAACTTGTAAAAAGGCATTTTGGTAATAGTGTCGAATTAAAGCTGGAGCTACAGTTGAGCTTAAGCTCCAAGAATATTGCTCTATCTCAAATTTCTGCGGAATTGAATAAATTCAGTTCTCAGATGGTTGAGAGAAATGATCTTCTCAAGCATTTCCTGATGCACTCGGAATTTGACAATCTGATTGAACAGGTTTCTGTTGATGAGCTGGTTCCTGTAAGTATGCTTGACGATAGTCAGGCTTCGGTAGTTGCTCATGCACTTAGCAATAGATTTTCTGTAGTCACTGGAGCTCCCGGCACTGGGAAAACACAGGTGATATTGAATACCATCGCCAATGCATTGCTGAAAGACAAAACAGTATTGGTGGCAAGCAAGAACAACAAGGCTGTAGACAACGTAAAGGAGAGATTTGACGACATTGATTCTAGTCAGTATCTGTTACGCTTTGGGAAGAAAGAGTACGTTAGAAGTCAAACTATTCCAGCTTTGACACGTATTCAGAGTCGCCTGAATGCCCTTCAAAATCAACCGGACACTCTCTCCACGTTGCTCTCTCAGTATAGGCAGGTAACAACTTCTATAAAGGATGCAAAGAAGAAACTTGCTCGAATTGAGGAGTTACAAATTGCTATACCCAAGTTGATTTCTGACAAGTCAGCAGTCGAGAATCAAATAAAGGAGGAAGATCAGCAAAACATAGATTCCTTGAATGCGTTAAGATACAAGTATTCTGATGTGGCTCATATAGAAAATATATCCTTAGATCGCATATCTAATGTTTCCAGTCAGATAACTCGATTAAGGAACTCCCTTCAACGGAAGTATTCGGGCTTGTCAGGAATATGGCATAATATCTTCTCCAAGAAGAAACATGCGGAGATTCTGCTAGGTCATATTGAGGATCTTCCTTCCTCTATCAAATCAGAATTGCGAGACAAGAATCTAACGTCTTCCGTCAATGATTTTAAGGATGGCACCGCGATAATTGAGCACTCTTCCTCTGTAATTTCGATTCTGGAGAGAATTTCCGATTGGAGACGGGCTGTGGAAAAGGAAACTAAAAGACATTCCTCAACTGTTTCCAATTTGAACGCACGGTTGGCAACTCTTAATAAAAATTACGCAGCCTTGGCTTCGGAGTTGGAAAATCTGACAGCAAAGAAGAGTGCATTGATAAATTTGATTGAGCGATCAAAAGAACTTCTTATTAATCTTGGTCCACAATTAGTTGCGGCTAAGATTATGGAGATAGAAAGAGGTCAAGGGGTGGCTCAAAAGATAGCCAACTATACTGCTTATCTTCCAGACAGAATACCCTGGAGAGACTCTGAGATTCCTGAGTTTATTAGAAGGAGTAAGGATTTCCTGTCAGTTTGCCGATTAATATCAGTGACGAGCCTATCAGTAAAATCGGGATTCCCCTTGACAGACAACTTGTTTGATGTATTAATTATTGATGAGGCTTCGCAGTGTGACGTGGCTTCTGCCTTGCCTCTTATACTTAGGGCAAAGCAGGTAGTTATCATAGGCGATCCCATGCAGTTGCGACACATTACTTCAGTCAATGAGGAAGAAGAAAACCAAATTCGAGAGCATCTGGGATTGACATCTCGACCATACCTAAAGTATGTTAAGGATTCACTGTGGGACTATGCTAAAGATTTCTTGGGTCATGCCAATCAGAATGGCTCCCCAATTACTCTTGAAAATCATTACAGATGTCATCATGACATTATTGGCTACTCCAACCATCAGTTCTATGGAAGATTTCTTGACAAGCCCTTGAATGTCAAAACTGACGAAAGCAAGATGACGCTTCCTCAGAAAGGTATTGTCATGATTAATATTCGAGGCAAACAGGAATCTGAGAACATCAATATCAATCGAATAGAAGCGGAAAGAGCCGTCTCTCTTGCCAAAGAATTATGCACGTTAAAGGCTGATGTGACTATCGGAATAGTTACACCATTCCGGGATCAGGCAGATTATATAAAATCTCGCCTCGATGACTCTATAAAAGAAAATGTTGAAGTCAATACAGCTCATGGCTTTCAAGGTGATGAAAAGGATGTAATGATCTACAGTATGGTGGTCACTGATAACTCCCCACAACGGAAGGTAAATTGGATTGACTATATGGTACCCAACCTTGTCAATGTGGCCGTAACACGTGCTCGTCAGACCTTGTATATAGTCGGGAATGCTGAGTATATTAAGGCAGTATCTCCGGAAAGAAACGCCTTAGGATACTTAATTCGTTATGCACAGTCTAAAACTAAATGAGTATGGAGAAAGGAATTACAATACAGCAAATCATCAGCCGTGCCATAGAAGATCATCTGACATTGGAGATTGACTATGCTAAAAGTAGTTTTGAGAAATCAACTCGAACTATTAGTGAAGTGTCTATCAGCACAGAATACGGTGTTGGATATATCAGTGCTTACTGCCATATGCGACAGGAGCAACGTACATTCAAGATTTCACGTATAGTCGATGCCCGAATTGTGCCCAGTTCAAACAAAAGAACGGTCAAGCAGGTATTTAACTATGAGTTTGATGCAAGCAAGCCAATCTTCAATCTCTACGGAGAGGAATACTAAACACTACAATTTTCTATGATAGGAGGAATCTACGGAGATCTTGCTGCGTCCACATATTTGCGAGACCCCAAGGTATTCTATAAGCAACTCTTTGATGAGAATGCGACTATCTCTGAATATGGGTTGTCAATATTAGCTGCTGCTAACATTCTGCGGAATCATCAGGGTGGTTACACTGATAAAGACAGAATCCGTTGTCGGGAGGTGGTTCAACACTATTTGGAGGATACTGATTATCGCGTCACAAGCATCTCTGAGAAAGCTGAGCTATGGAAATATGATCCCAATATGAGGGTAACACCAGTTGCACAAGGACTGCTTCTAAACAGATTGGCAACAAATGCCCTTATTTCAGATGACCCGGAAAAGACTGATTTTGGTCTTTTCTTTGATGATAATATCGACAAGCCGGAAGGGTATGCTCGGATCTTTATAAGGACGATGATTACTCTTCTTAGCTCAGGAGCAACCAAAGATGAAGTGTATGAGGAATTAGGCGGTATATTCAAAGATATACGTAAGCAATGGCCGTGGAAGGAAAGTGAGTCCGTCTTCGACCTGTTGATGCGTGCATGGGATTGTTTTTACAATTCCTTCGATTTTGGAAGTGCAATTCATAATGCAGTCCGTTATCCTAACTCCAATACTCGTCAACTCGCATCACTAACCGGGCTTATAGCAGAGGCAATGTATGGTTGTCGCACATATTTCATTAAGTCAAAATTCAATCCCGGAGGTTCACCAGAAACCTTTCTCGAACTCCCCAAAGCAATATTTGATAAGTACGAAGATGACCTTAAGTATGCTAAAAAACAAGTGGCTTGGAACAATGCGTTCTGGCCAAAGAATGACGCTCGTACAAATGTAGAGTGGCATAAGTATCATTCCGCACCCAGTCAATTTGGAGGGATTGTTATATCCAAAGAGATTAGACGAAGAATACTGCGTTCGTTTGAACCAGGTTGGGACTCTCGATATAGTTTCTACCTTGATAACGGGTGGATTTATCTCTGTAGGAGTTTTCACATCATCGGACGATTCAAGATTTTGCCTTCCGGAACAGATTTCAAGATTACCCATATCCAGCAAAGCGATCAAGGGCATGATTTTGATATTGCCTTTGATGAAGCCTATAATGTAGTAAAATCTGGCTGGGCGATTTATGGACAACTGAGTTTCAGATATTTTAATAATTTCTATCACCCTATTGAAAAAGAAACAGAATGTCCTAAAGAATACCGTGGTACCATCAAGGAAAAGTTCTGGTTGGGTGAAAAACAATTCTACGAGACCCAAATGGAAAATCTCGGCAAGTGGATAGAAGAAGGAAAGACGTTCATCACTTCTGTTTCATCTCCACGAGTTGTCGAAAAGGCAAAACAACTGGGTCAAGAGAGTATGGGAGTGCTCTATTATATCTGTCAAGGTTGCCCACCAAGTAGCGTAGAGGATAAATTAGAGCTTATAATGAAATATTGAAAAAGAATATAATACTGAGTAAGGATAAATGTTTCTTTCAAAACTACATATTGAAAACTATAGGGGAATCAAAGATTTTACTTTACATTTTGACCCAAAACTGAATGTGTTGATTGGGCCAAATGGTAAGAATAAAACTGCGATTATCGATGCTATAAGACTTTTTTATAGCAAAGGGACGCAGCAGCCACTCTATGTCACACAAGATGATTTCCATGTGGAAATGATGGATGGTGTGACTGTTCAAAGTGAGGAGATTAATATAGTATATGACTTTGATGATTTGTCGGAAGAGCAGGAGGGTTTGTTTTACCAATATTTAATACTGGAAAAAACGACTACACGCTCGCGTCACGCTTAGGTATACAGTTGATTTAAAAGGACGAATTCGCACAGAGTTCTATGCTGGAAAGGAACCAGGACAGAGAGCTGATCCTGAAACCCTCAATTTCTTTGTATTCTATTATTTAGGTGCTTTAAGAGATTCAACAAAGGACTTATTATCTCCATGGGATAATAAACTGGGTGCCGTAATTAACCGCAAGATAAAAAGGCAAAGTCAGATTCTGTTTACGTTGGTATCTTAAAAGCAGCCAATGCTGAGCTGCTGACACAGGCGGAGTCGCTTCTACAAAAGAGTTGGTAAATACCAACTTAGAACGGCTCAATCAAGGCTTTAATCTTGGATTACAAATAGAAGACCGAAAAGTTGAGCGAATTGTCAGCCTCATAAAACCATTTTTACCCCATGATGGTGGGACAGATGGCTTTCCCTTATATCAGAATAGTATTGGATATAATAATGTGCTTTATGTAGCAACGGTTCTCAGTAATCTTGAGGAATGTCACCGAGATGAAAAAACTATCATTATATCCTTCTCATAGAAGAACCTGAGGCCCATCTGCATCTACAACTTCAAGTGAACCTCTATAATTTTTTAATCAATGCCGATAGTCATAATAATTGCCAAATCTTTATTACCTCTCATTCTCCTACTCTAACCTCCAAAGTTCCGTTCAGGAATTTAATCATAATAAATGAAGGAGCCGTGAAGGTCTCCGATATATTCAAATACCATGAGGATAACTGTAAAGACCTTGAATTAAAGATAAATGATATCTTGGGGTTTAAGCACATGTTGCAAAGGTATCTGGATGTAATAAGATCACAACTGTTTTTCTCAAATGGTTGCGTTCTGGTAGAAGGAGTGTCGGAAGCACTTCTAATAGAATGTTTCGCAAAAAAATTAGGGAAATCTTTGACTGAGCGACAGATTGAAATTATAAATATGGAAGGGTCTGCCTTCTATCAATTTTTACTTCTTTTCAATTCTAAAGAAGAAACTCTTCGTTTGCCATTTAAAATCGCAGTTGTTACAGATGGGGATCAGTATACAGATTCAAAAGGTTTCTCTTTAAGCGATTTAATCGATGAGCATAAACTCGAAACTCTTCGAGAAGGAATTAATAATAGTCCGGAATGTAGTCGTATTCCAAAATTGCTTAGATTCTCTACCAATAAGCTAATAGGGATATTCGTCGGTAAGAAGACCTTTGAATATGAACTATGCAGAGCTAACGTATGCAATACTATTGAGGAAACAGTCGAAAACTCTTTTTTCAAATTTTTGCAAAAGATTTCTTCGGAAGAGATGAAGAAAGTACATAAGCATATGACTTCAGCATTTCCTCCTGGCAATCTCTCGGAGGATAATAAAATGGATGTTGCTCTTCTCATGTGGAAAGCTTGTCCAGGAAAGTCAGAGATGGCACAGGCATTGGCATATGAGATTGAAACTCTTACAGATTTTAAAGTACCTAACTATTTGAGGGAGGCAATAAATCATTTAGTAAAATGATGTCATGGAATATGAATTAACAGATGAACGAATAAGATATATTGAGGCTAAAGGCTTCTCTATTCTAACAGCATGTCCCGGTAGCGGCAAAACTACAAGTATTGCCTATAAACTGGGGGTGTTAAAAGATTGTACGTCTAGTAGGGTTGTCTGTCTATCATTCACAAATAACGCTGTCGCTGAATTGTTAGACACCTATGACAGTTTGCATAACTCTCGTATTGCCTTTCCACATATAATATCCACAATAGATAGTTTTTTGAGTCAATACATTGTTTTGCCATTTTGGTATCTTATCCCAGGACTTAAACAACGGCCTTCAATTATGGATGATACCAAAGATGCCTCTCTGTATGAACGTACTTATAAAAGGCAAGACGGCACTTTGTATAAGGGATTTTATACGAGATTAACCGCAGAGCAACGAAATTTCTATTACACCCACATGAAGAAAGAATACTCAATTATTGGTCCCGAATCCTACTGTTGGGGAAATCTTATGATCGATGCTCCAGAAGGTAAAGTAGTCGCTCGCCATGTGATAAATAGACGTCTTAATTTAGGAATCCTGACCTCAGCAGATGTTGAATATTATTCAAAGTGTATTCTATCCCAGAATCCAGTAATAGCTCATGCTCTTGCAAAGCGCTTCAATTATCTTATAATGGATGAGGCTCAAGATATGTCAAAAATTCAATTTGAAATAATCCAACTGCTTATGATGGTGGACTTCAAAATGTTGAATTAGTAGGTGACTTACGACAAAGCATTTATGCGTGGAGAAACGCCTATCCAGAAATGTTCCGAAAATTCCTTAATGACAATAATTGGAACCAACTTCAATTTATACATAATAGAAGAAGCACTCAAACTATCATAGATCAATACAATAAAATAAAAGAGAAACAAGATCCGGAAATTAAATCTCATAAGGTACATTCATTAGGATTGCCGATCTATGTCTATCACTTTGATGAAGACAATGAGCAGAAACTGATCCAATATTTTATCAATGAATGTGAGAGTCATAACCTTCATAAAAGAAAAATAATATGTCGTGGAATTGACCAATATAAAGAATTGAGTGGCAATGAAGAGGCAAAATCTTGTTGGAAATCAAGTATACCTAGCTATATAATCAAATCGCATGATGAATTTTCCAGAGGGGATATAGCTGAATCCATAAAGACAATGAAGTATGTTTATTCAATGATAAATGACAAATACAAGAAAGATAAAACCTTAAATTCTGATAATAGTGGATTTGTCTCAATATTTCCCTCTTTAGAAGAAAATCCACTTGAAGTCTCTAAACTATTATTGTTTTTGAGAAGCCTGCCACCAACCACTCTTTCTGTAGAGAAGTGGCAAAGTGATGTGCAAAGCTTAATTGAACAGCATTTCAATTTTGAAGATGGAGTCATTGACTTTGAGTTAAAACAACGTATGGATGGCTGTAAAATGGAAGAAGTAAAACTGACAGCCGTATGTGACTTCTTTCAAGTTAAATTCAATCCTTACGCATCCGAAGTTAGTACAGTACATAAAGTTAAAGGACTGACATTTGATGCTTGCTTGGTTTTTCTTAAACCGAATCAATCAACTAATCTTTCTCTTGAACTTTTTTCCAAGGTAAAAGAATTGAAAGAAAAACACCGTTTGCTTTATGTTGCTTGTTCCCGACCTCGCCAACTATTAGCATTGGCTATTCCCAAATCGGAACCAAAAGAAAAAATAGACAAGTACATAAATCCCGGTTATCGTTACATAGATATCTAGAAATACAATGGCATCAAAAGTACAAACATACAGCGAATATACCATCCCTATCTTCTTTGATAATAGAAATGGGGATATGATACTCACGGATTCAAAGGCATTCTTTGACGGTGTTTCCTCCATATCCAATGAGGTTCAGACTGACCAATTATTGAAGATTCGAAGGGAAATTAGTATGAATAAAACCTTCTTGTGTGGGCATTGTAAACGTCCAATATATATAAGTGGTCGGTATAAACCTACATTTGGGCAAAAGAGACTATACTTTCAACATTATAAGTGTGAAGAAGATGATACCTGTATTTTTCATGAAGGGCTTCGTTATACCCAAGACGAAATCCGACGGATGATATTTAATGGACATCAAGAGAGTCGTGAACATAAGGAATTAAAGAAATTTATTCAAGATTGTTTCATTCCTCTTGTTGGAATTGAACATGTTCTAGTAGAGCCGACTCTCCGTGGTAATGATGGAGGTTGGCGTCGACCGGACCTTCATGTTGAGATGCCCGACAAAAATATTGTATTTGAAATCCAGCTCACATATATCTCCCTTTCTGTCATTAATGAACGAAATACGGTTCATCGCAACAATGGTCTATTTGTGATTTGGATATTCAAGGATTTTGCAGACGAAAAAGGTGAGACTCTTGATTCTGAAAGGTTAAACAAACTTGATATTTTTGCTGCCAATAATTTCAATACTTTTGTGCTTGATGAGGAGGCCAGGGAAAGAACTCTATCAAAGGGTGAATTGTATCTTACAGTGCATTTCCGGGATTATTATAATGAAAATGGGCGGACGAATGCAACCCTGGGTAAAGTGCTTGTCTCATTTAATCATCTTATTTTTGATAAAGAAAGAAACCTCATATATTACTTTGATTCTGAAAGGAAATATAAAGAATGTGAAGAGGAGTTGGAAACCCAGAAGAAGTTGATCCAAGAGGAAGAATTTAAACGTGAGCAGGAAAGACTACTAGAAGAAAAGAAACAACAAGAACTAGAAGAAGAGATCCGCAAGCAAGAAAAGGAGCGTCAGGCCGCTGAAGCAGAAGAACTCAAGCTTAAAAGATGGAAATCATTTGGAATAATTAACCAATTGTTTTCTCCTCAGCGTTTATCGGATAATGAAATGCAATCGATAATTAATATGGCTAAGTCTGATAGTATCTATTTTCAGTAGGCTATGCAACATATTTATTCTTTTACGGCCAATCACCGCAGAGACAGCAATTCTTTGTATTCATCTTATTATCAAAATTCCATTGATTTCCTTACAAGTATGTATGGAGAATTTGCCTCTAAAGGAAATCCAAGTGTTATGACTTGCCTTAAACGTTGCTGGGAAAATCTTGCGTTCGTATCCCAATACCCGGGTGGAAAAGATTATACAGTGGATGCACTTTTTTCTCCTTCTCTTTCCAACCTTAATCTCCACTTCTTTGATTTTATATTGTCTCCTAATCATAGACTTTTACCGGAACAACGGAAACAAATTCAAGACTGGCTAAGGCTGTATCATCGTTCCCCTATAGCTGGGGAAATTGGAAAAGATCGCTACAAGCATTTTTATTCATGGATGGTACTACTTAATGATAAGGTTAAGACACATTCCCATCTTTCCATTTCATCAGCTCAAAAGTTAATGAAAAAGAAATATAAGGTTATCAGAGGAATTATTTCTATGAGATTCGGTTTTTTGTCTGGCTACAATGGTGATTATAAATCACTCAAAGATGTCGTGGAGTTTTCCAAGACTAAATCTCCAGAATATGCTGGCACTTGTTGTATGATTATCCCGGAAACTAAGAGGGGGAGCAATCTCTATGTTGAATTATTTCAAGTGGAAAGAATACCCCTCAAAATCATTCACTCGATGAATTAATGAAGATTTTATTTAATATAAACACCCATTGATATTATTGAAATCGACACTCATAAACGATCTTAAGAAATTTTGATGAAAAAATATGGAAAGAAAAATGTATTTTTATCACGCGTCTATCTTCCAAAGCTTATTCCGATCAAGGGTTTCGCAGAGGCGGTTTTGCGAGGAACGAAGCTAAATTAGGATTATATTACAAGCTAGAATAGCACCCCTAATTTACGCACAAGACTATTGGGATACCGTCTATTTACTATTACGGGCTTTTTGATAAAACTAACTTTACCTATTAATGCGTACTGTTTCTCTATCTATTGCTTCTTTTGATATTGGCTAATTTCGTTATGTAATAAGCAAGGTTACAAATAATTCTTGAGCTGACAAAAGATTATGTTGTGAAACATATTGCTTATTAGATACGTAAGGAGCTATTCTGTTAACATGTGAGGGTATTTGTTATCGTTCATTCACTCATATGAATGATTGCAGGTATGTGTTTATGATAATATGACAATTCACAAACTCATGTGTATGTGTGTACATGTGAATAGATATTGTTGATTGCACACATGATGTAGCCGTCTTGATTGCAGGTCCGGAATTGCAGTCGGGGCGATTATTATATGCGGTCCTCACACATAACACGGAGCCGCGCCACTGAATCCTTTATTTTCATAACTCTAAACAAAAACTATTATGGACTATGTCGTAATTGAACGTGTCGTTTACGATGCGATCCTGGCACGTGTTGACGAATGTGCCAGAGAGCTGGAGGCTCTGATGAGACTCTATGCCCCGAGAAATCTTGATGACTGGGTCGACAATGAGTCGCCCCAATCTATTCTGAGGCTTGGACTGCGCTCCATGCAGACCATGCGTTCATCCGGCAAAATCGGTTATTCAATCATCAACGGTAAGGTTTTCTATCCGATGAGTGAGATTGACCGTTTGCTGAAACTGTCCTACGTCGAGGATGGCGGACAGATTCCACGTGCTGACGTCGGATGAGGTCAGCGACATCTTATCAAAACTAAGAGGTGTGAGTGATGGTATAAAAATGCTGTCGGAAAAGGCCATTCAGCCAAGACAATATCTTACGTATACAGAACTGTCAGGAGAGTTGAAGGTCAGCAAGAAGACACTCGCCAATTATCGAGCGAACGGAGAATTTGGTTACTATGCCTTACCGGGTAAGATTCTCTATGACACCGTACAAATAGACAACTTCTTGCAGAAGCATTATCAGCCCCCATTCCGCTGAAAATTTTCGTCCCGATCGGAGTTGTTCCGGTCGGGACGAATTTTCATTTGGACATCACTTTTGAGATCCGAATTTGGCAGCCAGTGAGCCAATATGCTCAGCGATGGATTTATCCACCACTTTCGCATAGATTTTTGTGGTGCGTATATCGGAATGACCCAACATTCGGGCGATGACCTCCATCGACACTCCGTTTGCGAGTGGCGAGGCAGGCGAAACTGTGCCGGGCGATATGTGTGGTCAACGGCTTGTTTATGCCGCAGATCCCGGCAATCTCTCCAAGGTAAGAATTCATCCGCTGATTGGATATGACCGGAAGCAACACACCACGAGACTCACATAGCGGTTGACCTTTGTATTTCTCGGCAATGGCACGTGCCGATTCTAGATAAGGAATGCTGCAAAGATTTTTGGTCTTCTGGTGCGCCTTGTGAATCCAGTAGTTTCCTTCTTCATCGACTGATACGTGCTTCGGCTTCAATCCCTCAACATCAGAAAATGAAAGACCAGTCAAGGCACAGAATACGAATATGTCACGAACCACATTCAGCCGTTCAAGGGTGAATGTCTTGTTCATGATTGTTGACAGTTCTTTTTCAGTGAGAAACTGTCGGTTAGTAGCCTTAGCCTGAAAGCGCATCCCTGGAATGGATTTATTTCCATCCATTTATTGTCGAGTGCGAGGACAACAACTTTTTTCAGAATCTTGCAATACTTGTTGGCTGTGTTCTGTTCCACACCTTTGTCGACTCTGAGGAAAAGATGGTAATCCCTAACAAAAGCCGTGTCTATGGAAGAGAACGGAATGTCATCGGTATTGTATTGCTTCTTGATATATTCGCCGAGATAACGTTGTGCACGCTCGTTGCGGAGAACGGTATTCAACACCACATCGCCGATGGCAAGCCGTTGACGATATTTATCATTCTCCTGCTGTAATACCTCACGGAGCATCTTCGGACGTTCGGATACGTCCGGCGTAAGCGTCAAGTATTGTCTTGGGGTTGATGAGCTTCTTCTCATCAATGAAGCGCTGGTGGATTTTAAGAATCCTTGCGAGGGTGTCATCGAGGTAGTCGTTCAGTTCTAGCGACAGACGGTCGCGCCCGGTAGAGCGTTGACGTTTCTCATTCCACGTCTTAGGATTAACACCGCGTTTCATGGAGATTTCAAGGAAACGGCCATCAATGGTGACGCGCACATACACGGGCGCATCTCCATTCTTCAACAGCTTCTTTCTCTTGATGAAGAAAAGGACGCTGAAAGTCGATTTTCTCTGTTGCATGTCAAATAAACATTTAGGGTTCAACATAAGTTTTTTCGACAAGATGAGAAAATCGTGTGCAACCTCAGATGAATCAAAGGCTTGCATCCAAACGGTTAGACATTTCCTGCGGAAAATCAAGTCCAACGGACAGTCCAACGCGAAACGCCCCGTTTTTCCGGATTTTGCCTATCTCCTTAAAAACAGCGAATCCCGAAAATTATTGATTTTCAGGATTCTTCCACGAATTGCTTTCGTATGTTGTGGTCCCACTTGGGCTTGAACCAAGGACTCCCTGATTATGAGTCAGGTGCTCTAACCAACTGAGCTATAGGACCGATTTGCGGGTGCAAAGTTACAATTTTTTTTTCGCTTCACCAAATTTTTTTCGCTTTATTCGCTTTATTCGATTGATGCGATAGACAAAAGAGAGGCGCTGAGTACTTATAGGTCATTGCTTTATGTCGCTATTACCCGTGGCCGGGAAAGAGTGTTTGCGACAGGTTATGGCAAGCCTACTGACTTGTTAATTTAGTGCAGGCGCGGGAATAGGCGATGGGCGTTGGCATCCGTGGTTGCTTCCACCTCCGATAAGGAGCAGGCGAGGGTGTCAGCCACGCTACGGGCTATGTGAGGAAGCAGAGCGCTCTCATTGCGCTTGCCACGCAGAGGGGTGGGAGCGAGCCAGGGAGCATCTGTCTCCAGCACTATATGGTCAAGACCGATTGTGAGAAGTGCTTCGCGCAGCCCCCGCGCGTTCTTGAACGTGGCCACGCCGCCGATGCCGAAGTAGGCTTCGGGCACTACCTCGCGGATGCGGGCTACATCCTCCGCAGTGCCCGTGAAGCAATGGAAGACGATTCCCTCGGGCAACTGCCGCCGCTCCTTGGCTTCGCGAAGCACCTGAAGGGTCTCTTCCAAGGCCTCGCGCTGATGGATAATCAGGGGCAGGGAATGCCGGAAGGCGGCCTCCACTTGGACGCGGAACGCGTCAAGCTGCTCAGCCCGATAAGTGGTGTCCTCGTGCAGGTCCATGCCTACTTCGCCGATGGCTACAACCCCTTCGTCATCAATCCCTTGCAGGATGATGTCGAGATGTTCGCGCCAGTGGGGGGTAACCTCCGTGGGGTGCAGCCCAACGGCGATGGCCGTATGCTCGGGGCAGGCGGCGTGCAGGCGGCGAATCTGAGCGATGGAGGCCACGTCGACCCCGGGGAGAATCATGCGGGTTACGCCGGCCTCCACGGCTCGGCTGACGGCTTGCACGGTTTCCCCCTCGGGGAAGTCCTGCTCGAGGTAGATGTGAGTGTGAGTATCAATCATTTGCTGCGTACGGCTAATTTCTCGCAAAGAGTGCGGAAGCTCTGTTTGGCATCTTGCGAAAGAGTGGTTTCATTGAGCGCGTCGAGAGCCTCGGCTGTGTATTGCTCGATGGCGCGGGTGCAGAGTCGGCGCATGTCGAGGCGGTCGTAGAGCGCGGTGACAGCTTGTATTTTCTGCTGAGGGTCAGTGATTGTCAGGGCTTTGCGCACTTCGGGGGCGAGAGGAGAATTGAGCGCTGTGAGCAGCAGCCAGGTCTTTTTGTTGTTGAGGATGTCGCCACCCACGGGTTTGCCGAACTCGGCTCCGGCATAGACGTCGAGCAGGTCGTCCATAATCTGGAAAGCGAGTCCGAGGCGCTCGGCATATTTGTAGATAAGGGCTGCCTGCTGCTCCGGGGCGCCGGCTATGAGCGCGCCTATCTCGGCTGCGCCCCCAAGGAGCACGGAGGTCTTGAGGCGAATCATTTCAAGGTATTCGGGCAGGGTGACGTCGTCGCGGCTCTCGAAGTCTATGTCGAGCTGCTGCCCTTCGTAGACCTCGATGGCTGTGCGGTTGAAGCAGTCAAGCACCGGGCGCAGCGCTTGGTCAGGCACGCGCATGACCTCTTGGGTGGCGAGCGTGAGCATCGTGTCGCCCGAGAGGATGGCGCTGTTCACGCCATACTTGGCCATGACCGAGGGGCGTCCGCGACGGGTGGGGGAGTTGTCCATGACGTCGTCATGCAGCAGCGTGAAGTTATGAAACATTTCGATGCCCAGCGCGGCATGTAGCGCTTCACAGGGTTGGGCGCCGAAGGCTTCGGCGGTCATGAGCGTCAGCACCGGGCGCAGGCGTTTGCCGCCCTCCTGAAGGCCGTAGCTCACCGGGGCGTAAAGACCTTCGAGCGCACCGCCGGGGAAGCGGAGCTGACTGATGGCCTGCTCAATCATTGAGCTGTATTCGGAGATGGAGTGCATATCAGAGTGAGTGTTTTTTGTGGTGTCAATCGCGGTTGATTTTGCGTGCGGCGTCGATGCGCAGCAGTATGAACAGCAGGATGGTGAAGCCCCAAAGCGCCGAGCCGCCGTAGCTGAAGAAGGGGAGCGGAATGCCGATTACGGGGCATAGACCTATGACCATCCCGACGTTGATGCAGAGGTGGAAGATGAGGTAGGAGACCACGCAGTAGGCGTAGACGCGTCCGAAGATGCTGTGCTGCCGCTCGGCTATGTGGATGAGCCGCAGGATGAGCAGCAGGAACAGTGCCAGCACGGTCACTGTGCCCACGAAGCCCTCCTCCTCACCCACGGTGCAGAAGATGAAGTCGGTGTGCTGCTCAGGCACATACTTGAGCTTCGTCTGAGTGCCGTTGAGGAATCCTTTGCCGGTCAGTCCGCCGGAGCCGATGGCTATCTTGCTTTGGTTGACGTTGTAGCCCGCGCCGCGCAGGTTGTCCTCGATGCCGAGCGTCACTTTGATGCGCATCTGCTGATGGTTGCCAAGGACGTTGTTGAAGACGTAGTTCACCGAGAACATGAACAGCACCGAGGCCACCACGAAGCCGATGGAGACGAGGTATTTGGAGATGCGCAGGTGGAGCATCATTATGGCTACGTAGACAACCGCGCCACCCAAGGCCACAAGGAAGTAGGCCATGCCGGGCACGTTCACACCAATGAGCGAGAGCAGCCACACCAACAGCCCCGAGCCTGCGAAGCCGAGCGCCACGTTGCGCCCAACGATGAAGTTGCGGCAGTAGATGAGCAGCATGACGACGAACAGAACCATGACGGCGGTGAAGACGATGAACTGCCCCAGGGTGATGCCCATTATCAGCGGCGGAGCGGCATATTTGACCGTGATGACGAACCACGCGATGGCACACAGGATGGAGAGCAGGACGATGCCGGGCATCCCCTCGCGGTAGAGCACGAAGATGAGCGAGATGTAGACCAAGGCGGAGCCGGTCTCGCGCTGAAGCAGGATGAGGGCTATGGGGAGGAAGATGATGGTCAGCGCCCGGAAGTAGTTGCTAATCTTGGCGTTGAGGCTGAAATTATAGGAGCTGAACAGGCGCGCCAAGGCCAAGGCTGTTGCGAATTTGCCGAACTCGGCGGGCTGGAGGCTGACCGGCCCCAATACGAGCCACGAATGCGAACCCTTGATATTGGGGGCAAGGAAGATGGTGGCTATGAGCAGCAGAACGACGGCACCGTAGATGGGGTAGGCGTAGGTTTCGTAGACACGGTAGTCGATGAGCAGAATGACCAGGCCGAGGATGAGCGAGAGCCCAATCCACATGGTCTGCTTGCCGGAGAACTCCGTGAAATCAAACATCGAGGCGCCGTCGAAGTCATAGCTCGCGGCGTAGATGCTCACAACCCCGCCGGCTACGAGCAGCAGGTAGAGGATGAGCGTGAACCAGTCCAGCGTGCGGAACACCGAGGGCTGCTGACTAATGCTTCTTGACTCCACTGTAAATGATGGTGTTAGAGTTCAACATATTCTCCTCGACATGCTTGCGCTCGGGAGCAATCTTTCCGTTCAGGTATTTCTCAATCATGAGGCTGCCGATGGGGACACCGAAGGCAGCGCCGTAGCCCGCGTTCTCAACGTAGACGGCCACGGCTATCTTCGGGTTCTTGTAAGGGGCGAAGCCGATGAAGGCCGAGTGGTCACGCCCGTGGGGGTTCTGCGCCGTGCCGGTCTTGCCGCACACCTCCAGCCCCGGCAGATTGGCCGCGCGGCAGGTGCCCCCGGTCACAGCCATGCGCATCCCCTCGGCTACAATATCGTAGTACCGGCGGTCAATGTGCGGCGTGTGCTTCGTGCGATATGTCTGCGGCAGGACAGTGTCTTCAATCTCCTTCACAACGTGCGGGGTATAGAACCAACCGCGATTGGCGATGGTGGCACACAGGTTGGCAATCTGAAGCGGAGTGGCCAGAACCTCACCCTGCCCGATGGAGATGGAGATAATCGTATTGCCGCTCCAGCTCCCCTTGTAGGCCTTTGAATAATAGTCGGCATTCGGGATGAAACCACGGCTCTCGGAGGGGAGGTCGATGCCAAGCTTGTAGCCGTAGCCCATCTCCACCAGATAATCCTTCCACTTCGTCAGCTGCCCCGAGGGCTTTGTGCCGACCTTGTCAATCATATTCTTCAACCCCCAGCAGAAGTAGGCGTTGCAGGAGGTTTGCAGCGCAGGCTTGACGGTAATAGGGGAGGCATGGCCATGGCAGCCCACATGCAGCCCGCGGTTATTATAGCCCCGCGCGCAGGGGAAACTTGTGCCCGTGGTGATGATGCCCTCCTGAAGGAAGATGAGCGCCTGCGAGGGCTTGAACGTGGAGCCGGGGGGATAGGCGGCCTGAAGAGCGCGGTCAAACAGAGGTTTGTAAGGATTCTGCACAAGCTCCGCATAGTTCTTGCCGCGCTCGCGCCCGATGAGCAGCGTGGGGTCGTAGGTAGGACTGGTGACGAGTGCAAGAATCTCCCCCGTCTCAGGCTCGATGGCCACGATGGCACCAATTTTGCCGGTCATCAACCGCTCTCCATACTCCTGAAGATCAATATCAATCGAGAGTTTCAGGTTATGGCCGGAGCGGGGGCTGACGTCAAACTTCCCATCCTCATACTTCCCCTTGATGCGTCCAAGCGCATCCTTCATCAGAATCTCTTCACCTTTGACGCCGCGCAGATACGTCTCATAGCTTTTCTCGATGCCGAGGTCGCCGGTGTAGTCGCCACGACGGTAGTAGCTGTCGCGTTCAAGATCTGAGACTGACACCTCGCGAATGTTGCCAAGCACGTTTGCCGCCGCCAGTCGGTTATATTGACGGATGGTGCGCTTCTGAATGAAGAAGCCGGGGAAGAGGTAGAGCTTCTCTTGAAGGCGTCCGTAGTCTTCCTGCGAGAGATGAGCGATGAGTTTTTGCGGAGTGTAAGATGAATAGCCTGGATTGCGTCGGGGGTCCTTCATTTCAGCCCATTTCTCACGCAGTTGCTCGCGAGTTATTCCGAGTGTGCGGCAGAAAGCTGTGGTGTCGAAATCCACTACATCTTTCGGCACGAGCATCACGTCGTAAGCCGGCTGATTGAACACCACCAATTCCCCGTTACGGTCATAAATCAGTCCGCGGGCCGGATACACTGTGCGCCTGAGGAAGGCGTTGCTGTCGGCGTTTATCTTGTATTTGTCATCTTTCACCTGAAGGTTGAAAAGGCGCACAACGTAAATCACCACAATCACGCAGATGAATGCAGCGATGACGTATTTGCGCTTCTCAAGTGAATAGTCTTTTGACATCAGCTAAAAATATATTCTGACATTAACCTTGTGTATTAGCCTTCAATTCAGGCGTTTATGCGGGGTGAACGCTCAGGCGCGGTGTTTCACTCCTGTCAGTCCGTCGATGCCTGCCAAAAGCAGCGAGGAGAGCAGAGTGCTCGCAAGCACTTTGCCGGTCATCTGCCCGAAATATGCAAATGTGAAATACTCCAGAGAGAAGCTCATCAAGCAGTATAGGAAAACCAACGATACCAGATACTTTGCATATATGGCAAAACCCAAAGAGGAAATCGAGGGGATGACTCCGGCCAGCATCTCATCGTTGCCGGAGTACAGATGGAACACCGGACGTCGCAATCCGGCTATCACTGTGCAACTGAGGGCATTCACGCCCGGAGTGTCGGCAAACAAATCAACGAGAAAGCCGGAGAGAAATCCCAAGGTCAGAACCAGTTTAGGGTTTGTGCTCATCGGCAGTGTCAGCAGAAAGTAGATGAAGACAATCGGCATCGCCACCCCGAAGAGCATGATATGATTGCATATCAGCACCTGCGCCAGTATCAGCACCACAAGCAATATTGCATAGCGAAGAATCGATTGCGGCATTACGTGCTTCGGAGTTAATAGGTTAATTTGTCAGTGAGTTGAACAATAGGGGAGAGGGTGTGGAGGCAACATCTGGAGCATCAGGATTATTTGCCGGGTTCGGTGCGTTCGTCAAAGTTGTTCAAGGAATCCATCTCGGTCTTGAACTCATCCTTGATTACGCGCACAGTGCTCAGCTCCGAGAAATCGGATGCCAGGCGTATCTTCAGCGTGTAGAAATTATTGTCGGCAGTATTCACCTGTCCCATCACGTAGCCCACAGGGATTCCCTCGGGAAAGGTTGTAGAGTAGCCGCTTGTCACAATCGTGTCTCCCACATGATACTTCACGTGTCGCGGCAGCTCCTCGACGTATGCAATGGCGGGATTCCCCTCTTTCCAGCTAAGCGAACCTACATTATTTGTTCCCTTAACTTTCACCGAGAAGCGCTGAGTGACGTTCAGCACCGAAATAATGCGGGCCGATTTGCGGCCGGTGACATTCACGATGCCCACCACGCCATTCTGATCCACTACACCCATGCCGGGGGCAATACCGTCGGTCGAGCCTCGGTTGATGGTGAAGAAGTTGCGGGGACGGTTGACACTGTTGTTTATCACAGTGGCCATAACGAAGTCGAAGCGGGCGGCAGGAATGCGCGCATCTGTCGCAGAGTCAAGCGGCACCAAGGTCTTCAGTCTCGCCACCTCATCCTTCAGGTTAAGCACCTCATTCTCAAGCGCTGCATTGCGCAGTTGCAAGTCTTCGTTGATGCTGCGGAGATTGAAGTAGCCGGTCACGCCGTGAGCCATTCCGTAGACCGAACTGCTCACGGCATTCGCCGACGTCATGTAGACGCTTTCCCGATACAGGTTGCCCGAAAACAGGAGTATGCAGCTCAGCAGCACATAGAGCATGAAAAGCATCGATGTGCTGTACTTCACCAGGAAATCAATGAGCGTGCGCACTGCCTGTTAACGGAGCCTTACAACGAGGGAAATCAGTAGTTCTTAATCAGGAAGGAGAAGCGGTTGTAGTTCTTGAGAGCCACACCCGTGCCGCGAGCCACGGCATGGAGGGGATCATCGGCCACATGGAACTGGATGCCGAACTTCTCCGTGAAGCGCTTGTCAAGGCCACGCAGCAGAGCGCCGCCACCGGCCAGATAGATGCCGTTCTTCACGATGTCGGCATAAAGCTCCGGAGGGGTAGTCTCCAGCGCTTCAAGCACGGCTGCTTCCATCTTTGAAATGGTCTTGTCGATGCAGTGGGCAATCTCCTGATAGCTCACAGACACTTCCATGGGGAGAGCTGTAACCTTGTTCGGGCCATGCACGATGAAATCCTCAGGCGGATTCTCAAGTTCCGTCAGTGCTGAGCCAACGTTAATCTTAATCTTCTCAGCCATGGTGGCGCCGACCTTCAGATTATGCTCGCGGCTCATGTGGGCCTGAATATCAGAGGTCAGCTCATTGCCCGCGATGCGGATGCTCTTGTTGCTCACGATGCCGCCGAGAGAGATAACGGCAATCTCGGTCGTGCCGCCACCTATGTCGACAATCATATTGCCCTGAGGAGCCTCGATGTCAAGACCGATACCCAGCGCAGCGGCCATAGGCTCGTAAATCAGATATACGTAGCGACCGCCGGCATGTTCGCTCGACTCTTTGACGGCGCGAATTTCCACCTCCGTTGAGCCGGAAGGGATGCAGACAACCATGCGCAGTGCCGGGTCAAACCAGCGATGCTTCTTTTTGCCGACCATCTTCACGAGGCCGCGAATCATCTGCTCGGCAGCAGTGAAGTCAGCGATTACACCGTCGCGCAGAGGGCGCACAGTGCGGATGCCGGGAGGCTCTTTGCCTTCCATCTGATGGGCGGTCTCGCCTACGGCCAGCACCTTGTCATTCTTAGTCTCAAGGGCTACCACCGAAGGCTGATCCACCACAATTTTATTGTTGTGGATGATGATGGAATTGGCAGTGCCAAGGTCCATCGCTATCTCCTGTGTGAACGAAAAAAATCCCATTAATTAATTGAGGTTGAGGGTTGGGTAAAATCAGTGTTTGAAGTGGCGGGTGCCGGTCATCACCATGGCTATGCCGTGGGCATTGCAGTAGTCCACAGAGTCCTGGTCACGCACCGAACCACCCGGTTGCACAACTGCCGTGATGCCTGCCTTGTCGGCAATTTCCACGCAGTCAGCGAAGGGGAAGAAGGCGTCGGAAGCCATTACGGCTCCTTTCAAATCAAAGTTGAAGGCTTGCGCTTTCTCGATAGCCTGTTTCAGAGAATCCACACGCGAGGTCTGGCCTATGCCTGAGGCGCAGAGCTGCTTGTTCTTGGCAAGAACAATCGCATTGCTCTTGCTGTGCTTCACTACCTTGTTGGCAAAAATCAAATCCTCCTCCTGAGCCGGATCAACGGCAGTTTCTGTCACGAGGCGGAAGCTGTCAGCAGTCTCCACAGCGGTGTCAGCCTGTTGAGCCAGAACTCCGTTAAGAGCGGAACGATATTTCATCTCAGGGAGCGCCAGATTCTTGGCCACGAGGATAATGCGGTTCTTCTTGCTTTTGAGCACTTCCAGGGCATCTTCTGAATATTCCGGAGCAATGATTACCTCCAGGAAAATCTTGTTGATTTTCTCAGCGGTAGCCTTGTCGATGGCACCGTTGGCAATCAGCACACCGCCGAACGCAGACACGGGGTCGCAAGCAAGAGCCGCATCCCAAGCCTCTTCAATGGTGGCGCGCGATGCGATGCCGCAGGCATTGTTGTGCTTCAGAATAGCGAAGGTGGGTTCTGTGAAGTCATTAATCAGCGATACTGCTGCGTCAATGTCGAGCAGGTTATTGTAAGAAATCTCCTTGCCATGCAGCTTGGAGAACATTGCATCGAAGTCTCCGAAGAAGCGTGCGGCCTGATGGGGATTCTCGCCATAGCGCAGGGGCATCTCGTGGTTCACGGCCAGGCGAAGAGCAGATTTGTCCTCACGGTCGAACCAGTTGAAGATGGCTGAATCGTAAGCGCTTGACACGCCGAACGCCTCCTTTGCAAACCAGCAGCGCTCTTCCAACGTAGTCTCCGCGCCGTTCTTCTCGAGGATGGAGAGCAGGGGAGCATACTGTGCTTTAGAGGCTACGATTACAACGTCGTTGAAGTTCTTGGCTGCACCGCGAATCAGCGAGATGCCGCCTATATCTATTTTCTCGATAATATCAGCTTCGCAGGCTCCGGATTTGACGGTATCTTCAAAGGGATACAGGTCAACGATGACCAGGTCAATCTCAGGAATCTCATACTGTTGCATCTGGCTGCGGTCACCTTCATTGTCGCGACGACCCAGGATACCGCCGAACACCTTCGGATGCAACGTCTTAACGCGTCCGCCAAGTATGGAGGGGTAACCTGTGAGGTCTTCCACAGCGTTGCAAGCCACTCCCAGACTTTCGATGAAGGTCTGGGTGCCTCCGGTGGAATAAAGGGTTACTCCGTTATCGTTGAGTAAGTTGATAATGCGGTCAAGGCCATCCTTATGAAAGACCGACACAAGAGCCGATTTAATCTTCTTTTTATTCTCCATACTATAATTTATCAGTTCTAATTTTTTCAGACTGCAAAGGTACAAAAATTTTGGGAAAATTCACTCTGTACGGTCGCTTTCCTGAAAAATTTCCTTGAATATCAGAACTTCAAAACTAAGAGTGTGTCTAAAAATATATGTTAAGACACACTCTAAAGTCATATGGATTTGGGTGGAAAGGGGGCTAATGCAGATTATACTCGATGGCGTCGATGGTGTTGGCTATGTCTGTGTCATCGGGAGCCAATTCCCGGGCACGTTTTGCATATTCAAGAGCCGGGCGCAGATACTCCTCTTTCACCGCCGCGCGCTCTTCGCGAGCTGCTTTACGGTTGCCGGTAATGCTGTCAAGGCGTGTAATGCCTTCTTTAGCAATGACTTTTGCGCCCTCTTTCAGTGTTTCGACATCAGCGTCGGGATGGGCCGCAGCAATTCTGTATTCCGCGATGGCTCCTCGGGTGTCTCCGTTAATGTTCAGCAGAGCTGCGCGCATGGAGTGCAGCAGCCCTGAATCAGAGGCTCCTTCCAGGCTTCGATCTACCACTCGGAGAGCTGAGTCCGGCCGCTGTTCATATAGTAACCCGGCAACATATTTCTTAATGAAAATAGGAGTCCCCAGTCCGAAGCGTTCATGACCTGAGGCTGCCAGCAGAGTGATGCGCCGCGACAGCGAGTCAGTGAGGGTGGAGTCCTCTTTGGCAATTTGACTCAGGCAGCTCATTTCGTTCAGAAGCACCTCTTTCTTGGGGTACTTCATGGTGCGCGCAAGTTCAAAAGCTTCCGCAGCTTTGCGGAACTGCTGAGCGTTGTAGGCCATGACTCCCGCATAGAACCAGGCGGTGGCCTGCACGGAGTCGGTCATCGGCTGTTCTCCCGGATGGTAATAATACTTTGCCGGAGCTTCGGCGAAAGCGCGGAACGCGGTGTAAGCCTGAGGATAAAACATGCGCTTATTCATGTAAGCCACTCCGGCGTTATAAAGAGAGGGGGTCACTGCATTCAGCCATTCGGCCATACGCTCGCTGTAACGGGTCTCGACTTTTCCCTTCTTGTTGATTGTAGTGTCAGCACGCATTGAGCGTTCATAGTAATCAAGAGCCGAGAGGAGGGCGTCAGCCATCTTGGTGCGGTCGACTGAGGGGTCATTGCGGTTGATGCCCAATAATTTGGAGTAATGACGGAAAGCCCCCTCTTCAACCTTGCCGGCTACGTAGAGCGTGTAAGCTTTCCCCGCCTCGGCAGAGTCTTCAAGCGCCTCCTTGACTTTTGAACGGGCCTCTTCGATTTTTGCAAAATTACCGGCCAGCTTTTCTGCCTGTTTGGCAGACTTGTTGGCCGCAGTCAGCGCCGGGACTGCCACGAGAGCCGTCACCGGAATCAGTAGGGATAATATGCGTCGAAGCGTAGCCAAGGGATTATCTGAATGGAATCTGTCTGCAAAAGTACTAACAATTTAGCAAACCGCCAAGTTCCCTGCATGATGGATTTTTTTGTTGACGGTTTCCAGTTTGCTCAGTTGACCGCAGACCTCTCACTGCCATAGGCGGTTACAAAAAAGAGAACCTCGCGGGAGGCTCTCGGAAGAATATTGAATTGGGAAGTTATCTGTTTTAAGCGCTCTCTCAGGTTTTACAGCGCTGAATCATAAATCCATGTCTGCCCGAACTCCGCTTTGACATCTTTGTCTCGCATGGTCGGAAGCAGGTCAGCGCGCTCTTGCGAGGCCGCCACATAGATAAGTGTGGATGTTCCTGACTCTATCTGCGACAGCTCGAAGTCGGGATGCTGTGCAATGAATTCCCGGCATTTGACCTCTGACTTGGAAGCTCCGACAATCAGGTAATATCTCGGAGTTTCCATCTCCGGGGTCTCCGCTTCTGCCGGCTCTGAAGCGGGTGCTTCAACTTTTGTTTCGATGGGCAGGGGCACCACAGACGCATGGTCTACCTTGTGGCCACCGTCAACTGAGGGCATTGAGAGCGACAGGGCACTCATCAGCACGAGTGCAAACATGGCGGCATAGCGAATCACGCGGCGGGGGATGCGGAAAGTGTAGTAGCCATTTCTTGCGATGTCCCCGGCAGTCTCACTCTCAGGAGCATCAACTGCACCGGCAGGCTTCAACTCCGGCAGAGTGAACTGACTGCGGCCGCAGGGCTTGAATGAAATGACACCTTCGGAGTCCATTAACAACGACCCGATGCGGCCGAACGACAGTTCTCCATCCTCGCGCAGGGCAGCCTGCATCGAGTCAATGGTCTCGGCAAGCAGAGTGCGCGCCTGTTCAAAGCCTATGCTTTCTCTGCGGCTCAGGGAGTGTGCCAAAAGACCGTCGTCACTCGTGATGGAGCCGTTGAAGCAAATCTCCTTGCGAGCCGGACGCAGCATTCCGTCGGCCTCTCTGAACTCCGCTTTGCGGCGGCTCTGAAGAAAGGCACCGATACCGGGAACTATCACACACTCGTGATAGCGCAGCAGGTATTCGATATGGAGACAGATGTTTTGCACGGGTCTTGGTGTCGGTGAATGAATAGATAAATGTCGTTAGCAGGCAGCGGCGAAGATGGAAATTTCCTCATGTCGCGGTGCGAAAAACGATACAAAGTTACGCAGAATTTTCCGCCTGCGCAATAGAGCGAAATGTTAAAAACTTAACTTAGCAAAGCTCCTAATAAGCAAACTTGTTGATGCTCAGCAATTAAAGATGTAAATAACTTTTTTAAGAAAATTTTCACCTTTCCTTGAACTTCTCATAACTTGCAGTTATTCAGGCAGTAACGTGATAACTTGTTGTCTATCAGTTGTTTGTTTGTAATATATACAGCAAGGGAGCCGATAGCGCGTCGCGCTATCGGCTCCCTTGCAATCATGCTCTTATTCCGCTTCAAGCGAAAGCGTCAGGCGATCCTGACCCTCCTCGTGGGTCACCCGGATAACGCCCCCCTGAAGTTCCTGGCCGCGGGTGAGCATCAGCTCTGCCAGGTCATCTTCCAGATATTTCTGAATGGCACGCTTGAGAGGACGTGCTCCGAACTGCTTGTCATAGCCCTTGTCAGCAAGGAAATCCTTTGCCTCACGGCTGAGATGCAGCTGATAGCCCAGCTTTTCAATTCTGCGGGTGAATCCGGCTATCTCAATGTCGATGATGGAGCATATTGCCTCCTTGCTCAGTTGGTCAAACATGATGACGTTATCAACACGGTTGAGGAATTCAGGCGAGAACGCGCGATGCAAGGCTTTGTTGATTACACTCTCGTTCTCCTCCTTGCTCACAGCCTCGCTGCGGAAGCCTACGCCGCCGCCAAACTCCTTCAGCTGGCGGGAGCCCACATTGCTCGTCATTATAATAATGGTGTTCTTAAAGTCGATTTTACGACCGAGAGAATCGGTCAGTCGACCCTCGTCCATCACCTGGAGCAGCAGATTGAAGACATCGGGATGTGCCTTTTCAATCTCGTCAAGCAGCACGACGGAGTAGGGGTGGCGGCGCACCTTTTCCGTCAGTTGACCACCCTCTTCGTAGCCCACATATCCCGGAGGTGCACCCACGAGACGCGACACCGTGAACTTCTCCATATATTCACTCATGTCCATGCGAATCAGAGCGTCAGAGGAGTCAAACAGATACTCAGCCAGCTTCTTTGCCAAATGGGTCTTGCCAACACCCGTAGGCCCGAGGAACATGAAGACACCTATGGGCTTGTTGGGATCCTTCAGGCCGATGCGGTTGCGCTGAATGGCTTTGACGGTCTTTGCGATAGCATCATCCTGGCCAATGACAGAACCCTTCAGCTCGTCGCCCATGTGCAGCAGGCGTGCACCTTCGGCCTGCGCTATACGCTTGGTCGGAACGCCGGTCATCATGGCCACCACTTCAGCCACTTTCTCATCGTCCACAGTCTGCTTCTGCTCATCGAGCGAAGCTTCCCACTGCTTCTTAGCCTCTTCAAGCTCAGAGCGCTTGCGGGTTTCCTCGTCGCGCAAGGAGGCAGCCAGCTCAAAATCCTGTGAGCGGGCGGCGGCAAGCTTATTGGCTGCCACCTCGTCAAGCTCCTTCTCTAATTTTTCTATGGTTTCAGGCACGACAATGTGTGTGATATGCACGCGGCTGCCGGCCTCATCGAGAGCGTCGAGCGCCTTGTCAGGGAAGTTGCGGTCACTCACATAACGGTCAGTCAGCGTCACACAGGCTTTCAGCGCCTCCGGTGTGTACTCCACATTATGGTGAGCCTCATACTTCTCCTTGACCTGCTCCAGAATAGCCAGAGTCTCTTCTGCCGAAGTAGGCTCAACCATAACTTTTTGGAAACGGCGTTCCAGGGCGCCATCTTTTTCGATGTTCTGTCGGTACTCATCGAGCGTAGTGGCGCCGATGCACTGCATCTCGCCGCGCGCCAGAGCCGGCTTGATTATGTTGGCGGCATCCATGCTGCCGGGAGCTGAACCTGCACCTACGATAGTGTGAATCTCATCAATAAAGAGAATGATGTCAGGATTCTTTGTCAGCTCATCAAGCACAGCCTTGATGCGTTCCTCAAACTGTCCGCGATACTTTGTGCCGGCCACCATGCCTGTCAAGTCAAGCGAGACCACTCGCTTGTTGAACAGGATGCGGCTCACCTTGCGCTGCACGATGCGCAGAGCCAGCCCCTCGACGATGGCGCTCTTGCCTACACCCGGCTCGCCAATAAGCACGGGGTTGTTCTTTTTGCGACGGGAGAGAATCTGAGCCAGACGCTCAATCTCATTCTCGCGCCCGACCACCGGGTCGAGGCGTCCGTCTCGCGCGGCGCGGGTCATGTCGAAGCCGAACTTGTCGAGCGCCGGGGTATCAGAGGCTTTGCCCCCCTTGGTAGACTTGGTTTTGGAATTCACTCTGTCGAACGGACTCTCGGAGTCGCCACCCTGCTGCGGGGTGTCATTCTCCTCATCATCGTCCATGAAATCAGAGCCGGCCACGGGGGCTGACTGCTCGGGATCGGTAGGCATATTACTTATTTGAATGTCAAAGTTAAGGTATTCGGTTTTGATGCGGCGGAGCAATTCGCTGTCAAGCGCCTGCTCATCGTGCATTAGCGCCAGCAGCAGATGCTCCCCTTTAAGTGAAGACGCATGGAGGTTGCGCGCCTCCAGCAGGCCGAGACGCAGATAGCGCACGGCGGAATGGGAGAGAGGATACTCGCGGTCGGAGTGAATCACGGTAGCCACTTCGGGAGTCTCGGAGGCATGGAGCATAAGGTGCTCCTCCATCTCCGAGGCAATGGTGTCCACCGGGATGTGGAGATGCTTAAGAATCCTCACGGCAGCACCCTCGTCGCTGCGGAGCATTCCAAGCGCAAGGTGCTCGCAAGTGATAACCGGAGCGCCCGCCTTACGGGCCTCCTCACTGCCGATGGCAAGCATCTCTCCGAATTTCTTTATGGAATCGTTGGCCATATATTACAGATTATTGAATTGAGTTGATAAAAAACTACCGCCGGGAGAGAAGCGGATGGCGCCGAGCGTTACAACTATCGTGCCAAGTAGAGATTAAAACGAATTTGAGGGTCTCAAAATTATGGATAAGGAGTTAATATATGTTGCTGTCACGCAGCCTTAATAAAAAAACAAAGGTGCCAGGAGGAATGTTTGCGAATTTTTTACTAATTTTGTTGCTAATTTACGTGTTATGCGGGCTTACTCCGCCTAACGCAGTAATAATCAAGATTTTTAGGAAAGGAAAAGAAAACAAATACAATGCAACAAGAAGACAGAATCATTCCCGTAAACATCGAGAGCGAAATGAAGACTGCCTACATTGACTACTCAATGTCAGTCATCGTATCCCGCGCTCTGCCTGATGTGCGCGACGGATTCAAGCCCGTGCACCGCCGTGTGCTTTTCGGCATGGATGTGCTGGGCAACCACTTCTCCGGCGACACTAAGAAAAGTGCCCGTATCGTGGGTGAGGTCATGGGTAAATATCACCCCCATGGCGACTACTCTATATATTTGACTATGGTGCGCATGGCTCAGGAATGGAGCTTGCGCTACCCGCTTGTGTTTGGCCAGGGTAACTTCGGCTCAATCGACGGCGACTCTCCCGCGGCCATGCGTTACACCGAGGTCAAGCTCGAACGCATGGGTGAGGAAATGCTCCGCGACCTGGATGCCGATACCGTGGACTTTGTCCCCAACTTTGATAACACTCTTTCGGAACCGGCAGTGTTGCCCACCCGCATACCTAACCTTTTGGTGAACGGCGCAAGCGGCATTGCTGTGGGCATGGCCACCAACATGCCCCCCCACAATCTCACCGAATGTCTCGACGGCGCAATCGCTTTGATTGATAACCGCGAACTCACCGTGCAGGACCTCATGCAATATGTCAAGGCTCCCGACTTTCCCACCGGAGGTGAAATCTTTGGCCTTCAGGGTGTTAAGGATGCTTATGAGACCGGTCGCGGGCGCATCGTAATCCGCGCCAAGGCTGAGATTGAGAGTGACGGCAATCAGGATCGCATCGTAATCTCCGAGATTCCTTACGGTGTGGTCAAAAAGGATCTGGTCAAGAATATTGCCGACCTTGTCGTAGAAAAGAAAATTGACGGCATAGCTGACATCACTGACACCTCAGCGCGCGGACATATCGAAATCACAATCGACGTCAAGCGTGACGCCAACGCATCGGTAGTGCTGAACAAGCTCTACAAGATGACGCAGCTGCAAACCTCATTCTCAGTAAATAATGTGGCACTGGTTAACGGTCGTCCCAAGACTCTCAACCTCAAGCAGTTGCTCGAGGCATTCATTGACCACCGCCACGAAGTCGTGATTCGTCGCACCCGTTACGAACTCCGCAAAGCCGAAGAACGCGCCCACATCGTGAAGGGCTTGATGATAGCCTGCGACAACATTGATGAGGTGATTCACATAATCCGCTCCTCGCAGACCACTGACGAAGCCCGCGAGCGCCTGGCCGAGCGTTTCGGCCTCGATGATATTCAGACACGTGCCATCGTCGAGATGCGCCTGCGTCAGCTCACCGGTCTGGAAATCGACAAACTGCGTGCGGAATATGACGAGCTTATGGCTCTCATTGCCCGCTTAAATGAAATCCTCAGCAACGATGAGGTCTGCCGCGAGGTGATGAAGCGTGAGCTGGAAGAGGTGCGCGAACGCTATGGCGATGAACGCCGCACCGTAATCAACCCCTTCAGCGGAGACTTCAATGCCGAAGACTTCTATCCTGATGATGAGATGATTATCACCATCTCTCACCTCGGATACATCAAGCGCACTCCCCTGGCAGAATTCCGTGCCCAGAACCGCGGAGGCGTTGGTGCCAAGGGTAGCAACACCCGCGATAAAGACTTTATTGAATACATATATCCGGCCACTAACCACAACCACATGCTCTTCTTCACCCAGAAGGGTCGTTGCTACTGGCTGAAAGTGTATGAAATTCCTGAAGGCGCGAAGAACAGTAAAGGCAGAGCCATACAGAATCTGCTCAATATCGATGCCGATGATGCTGTCAATGCATTCATCCGTATCAAGCATCTGAACGATGAGGCTTACACCGCATCGCATAACCTCATTTTCTGCACCAAGAACGGCATCATCAAGAAGACCCCGTTGCGAGCATATGCCAACCCACGAAAGATTGGTGTGAACGCAATCATTATCCGCGAAGATGACCGCGTGATTGATGTCTGCCTGACCGACGGCAATTCTGAAGTAATCATGGCTGACAAGGAGGGACGCGCCATCCGCTTCCATGAGAGCCGTGTGCGCGAGATGGGACGAATGTCAACCGGTGTACGAGGCATGACTCTCGGAGAGAATGGCGACGAAATCATAGGCATGATAACAATGAAAGAGGGCACCGACCAGGACGTTATGGTCGTTTCCTCAAATGGCTATGGCAAGCGCTCCGCCCTTGAGGACTATCGCGTGACCAACCGTGGTGGCAAAGGTGTGAAAACTTTGGCTCTGACGGAGAAAACCGGTGAACTTGTAGCCATAAAAGCTGTTACTGATGATAACGACCTTGTCATCATCAACAAGAGTGGCATCACGCTGCGTCTCCCTCTGACTACTGTGCGTGTTATGGGACGCGCCACTCAGGGAGTGAAACTCATCGACCTCACAAAGCGAGGCGACTCCATCGCGTCGGTTTGCAAAGTGGATTCCGACCCCGAGGAGGATGTTGACGATGAAATCGCTGAGGAAGCAATTGATGCAGAGGAAACTGCAACATCTCCTTCAGCGGAAGAAGTAACTGAAGAAAACAATCAATAAACCATAAAAACTCTACGATTATGAAGAAGTTTTTTGCATTCGCGCTGGCTCTCGTTGCCTTTTGCGCAGTAAGCGCCCAGGAAACTCAGGACGCAAAGACGCTCTACAATGAGGCCAAGAAACTGGAGGACGCCTTCAACAAAGGTATTCCCACAGCAATGAACCCCAAAGCAGAGCTTACCCCCGAGGCAGCAAAGGGTCTGCTGACTGCTATGGATCTCTATGAGAAAGTGCTTGCTCTCGACACTCTTCCCGACGCCAAGGGCAAGGTTAAGCCCAAATACACCGACAAGATTATGAAGAGCATGGCTATGCACGCAGCGGCCGGCAACTTCGCCCGTGCGGGTGGTGTGCTCTTTAATGCAGGTCAGAAGTATCCCGATGCGTATAACGCATTCATGACCAGCGGCACCTTCGCTGCAATGACCGGAGCAGTGGACTCTGTCTACGCCATCGACTTCTTTAATGCCGGCAACTGCGCTTTCGGCACTGACTTCCCCGCTGCACACGTAGCTTATACCGCAGCTCGTCAGGCTAACATCAAGGATCCCCAGGCCTACACCTATGACATCGCCTCCCTGCAGAACATCGCTCACAATGATGAAAGCATGGCCGAGCAGTGCCAGGCCGAGATTCGTGCCATCTCCAAAGAGGCAGTAGATCGTTTCGGCACCGGTAACGACTACATCTTCAATAACTATATGCAGCACTTCATCGACGACTCCGACTACGCCGGTGCTCTCGCTGTGCTTGACAAGGCTATTGCTAAGGATGCGAGCCACGACAACTACTACCGTCTGCGCGGCCTGGTGAACTTCTCCAACCGTCAGTATCAGGAAGCCGTTAAGGACTTCATCAAGATGGCTGAAGTGAGCAACAACTACGCTTACCTGCGTGAAGCCGCCAACTACATCAACGACTGCGGCAAGCGCTATCTCGGCACCCTCGACACCGTTTCTCCCGACCAGAAGGCTGCCATCCTGGAGATGTATAAGCAGGCACTCAGCGTGGCCGACAAGGCTGCACAGGCTCCTGAAGCAAGCTCTGTAGACGACATCATCGAAGACATTAACTACAACATCGAAAACGCCAACAACCTCTAAACTCGGCGTGTAATAGAATTTCAGACTCCTGACAAATCCGTCGGGAGTCTGTTTCTTATTATCGAACCACATCTTCAAAACACATTTATTTACTATAATAATTAGCTATCTAAATCTCAAATGAACTGGATATTACTGCTATTAGCCGGGGCTATGGAGGTAGGGTTCACCTTCTGTCTCGGCAAAACAAAAACAGCCTCCGGCACAGAACAATACTGGTGGTGGGGCGGATTTGTCGTTGCGATGCTTGCAAGCCTCTATCTGATGGCACGAGCCTCACGCTCAATTCCGTTGAGCACCGTCTATCCCGTCTGGACAGGCATCGGTGCCGTGGGTGCTGTGCTGGTGGGTATTCTCTTCTTCAACGAGCCTGCTAATTTTTGGCGTATCTTCTTTATTACAACCCTTATTATCTCTATTGTCGGACTTAAAATAGTGTGAGGTTATGGAATATAAAATGCGCAGATTCCGACAGCAATTGCCCGAAGAGGAGGTGAAGGAGATACTGCGGGAGTGCACCAACGGAGTCTTGTCACTTGTCGATGAAGAAGGTATCCCGTATGGCGTGCCAATCAGTTTTGCATACGACCGAGCGCGCACCATATATTTCCACAGCGCTGTGTCCGGCCGCAAGATTGATTGCATTAATTCGAATCCACATTGTTCGTTTTGCGTGGTGGCTCAGGATAGGATAGTGCCGGAGGAGTTCACCACGTACTTTCGCAGCGTCATCATAGCCGGACAACTGCAAATACTGACTGATGCCGACGAGATTCTCCGCGGGTTGCAGCTCTTGTGTGATAAATATTCTGCCGGTATTGACCCGACGGCAGAAATAGCGAAGTGCATAAATCACGTAAAAGTAATGCGACTGAATATAGAGTCCATGACCGGTAAAGAAGCTATCGAATTAACCAAAGCCCGATGAGGACAAATGTGCTGTCCGATAACCTCGAATAATCGTAATCGCGGGGGAGGCAACGAAATAACTTGCTGAAAATTTGGGCGCTCCGATAAAAATGCTTACCTTTGCAGCCGAATTCCGCACCAACACCTCGCTTTGGCGGGCAGAGGGAAAGGATTCAACCCTAATACACAGTACTAATTACATTAATAACTTAACAAACAGTTATGGCAACAAAGATCAGATTGCAACGCCACGGCCGCAAGCGCTACGCGTTCTATCCCATCGTAATCGCCGATAGCAGGGCACCACGTGATGGTAGATTTATTGAAAGGATAGGTTCTTATAATCCGAACACTAATCCTGCTACAGTAACTCTCAACTTTGAGCGTGCTCTGTATTGGGTAGAGGTAGGCGCACAGCCCACCGACACTGTACGCAGCATCCTCTCCAAAGAGGGCGTTATGCTCATGAAGCACCTGCGTGGCGGTGTGAAGAAAGGCGCTTTCACCGAAGAAGAGGCTCAGCGTCGTTTCGATGCATGGAAGGCTTCCAAGGAGAAGAGCGTAGAGGCCGGCAAGGCTAAACTCGCTGCCAAGAAGAGCGAGGACGCCAAGGCTCGTCTTGAGGCTGAGGTTGAGAAGAACAAAGCCAAGGCTGAGCTCGTAGCTAAAAAGAAGGCTGAGAAGCTCGCTGCTGAAGAGGCTGCTGCCAAAGAGGCTCTCGAAGCAGAAGCAGCAGAGGCTGAAGCTCCCGCCGCAGAGTAATTCCGGCCACAGGCTCCCGCGAATTTACGCAGAGCCAACCGAAATTTGCATCATTCCGTCTCCGTATCCCTTCAGGGGGATGTGGAGACGTTTTTTATGTGTCTCCTCCGGATTATAGGTAATTGAACAGCAAAATGTGAAAAATCTTTATTATATCTTTGCGCTTATCGGAAAGATTTACTAACTTTGGGCAAATTTTAGCGGGGTTCAAGTTTATGACCCTTCTAACCTTGAATCACAATAACCATTTACCTAAATCAAAATTTATGGAAATCCCCTTTGCCGAAGCTTGGAAAATCAAGATGGTAGAACCTCTCCGCAAGAGCACCCGCGAAGAGCGCGAACAGTGGCTTAAAGAATGTCACTACAATGTGTTTATGCTGAAGAGTGACCAGGTGTACATTGACTGCATCACCGACTCTGGCACAGGCGCTATGAGCGACCGCCAGTGGGCTGCAATGATGATGGGCGACGAAAGCTATGCAGGTGCCCGTTCTTTCTATAATCTGAAGGATACTATTACGCGCATCACCGGTTTTGAATATGTACTTCCCACTCACCAGGGCCGTGCTGCAGAAAATGTGCTTTTCTCTTATTTGGTTAAGGCCGGCAGCATAGTTCCCGGTAATTCACATTTTGATACCACCAAGGGTCACATCGAGAGCCGCGGCGCATTTGCTGTGGACTGCACCATCGATGAAGCTAAGAACACTCAGCTTGAGCACCCCTTCAAAGGCAATGTTGATATCAAGAAGCTCGAAAAAGTGCTTCAGGAGCAGGGTGACAAAGTGCCCTTCGTAATTGTAACCATCACTAATAACACCGCCGGTGGTCAGCCCGTGAGCATGCAGAACCTGCGCGAGGTTAGTGTGCTTTGCGAAAAGTACAAAAAGCCCCTGATTTTCGACTCCGCACGTTTTGCCGAAAACGCTTACTTCATCAAAACTCGCGAAGAAGGCTACGCTGACAAGTCCATCAAGGAGATTTGCCGCGAGATGTTTGATCTGGCTGATGGCATGACCATGTCCTCCAAGAAGGACGGCCTTGTGAACATGGGCGGCTTCATTGCAACCCGTCACGAGGAATGGTACGAAGGTGCCAAAGGCTTCCTCATCTGCTTCGAAGGCTTCGTAACCTATGGTGGCATGAACGGTCGCGACATGGATGCTCTTGCAGTTGGTCTTGATGAGAACACCGAGTTCGACATGCTTGACACCCGCATCCGTCAGGTGCAGTATCTCGCCTCCAAGCTCGACGAATATGGCATTCCCTACCAGCGTCCCGCAGGTGGCCACGCAATCTTCCTGGATGCCGACAAGATTCTCGACCGCGTTCCCAAAGAAGAATTCCCCGCTCAGATGCTCACCGTAGAGCTCTATCGTGAGGCCGGCATCCGCGGTTGCGAAATCGGCTATATCCTTGCCGACCGTGATCCCGTAACCCGCGAAAACCGATTCGGTGGTATGGACTTCCTCCGTCTCTGCATCGCACGCCGCGTCTACACCAACAACCACATGGACGTAATCGCAGCTGCCATCAAGAACGTATATGACCGTCGTCACGAAGTGACCCGCGGTCTCAAGATTACTTGGGAGGCTCCTCTGCTCCGCCACTTCACCGTTAAGCTGGCTCCCGCAGGAGAATAATCCAAAGTCCGAATAAAGAAATCCAAAATCCGCAGACCCCCGGTACCTCCGGGAGTCTGCGGATTCTCTTTGTCTTGCAGTGACGCCTTCGGCTATTGAACGCACCGTTATTTACCGGAATTAAGACTCTTAGAGTGTGTGTCTAAAAGAGTGTGTCAAAATTCTTACTGCAGCAAACGCATGGCGCGGAGCGCCTATCCTTTGTTAGCCGGGGGGCTTCAGCCCCCCGGTAGCCCGACGGATGGAGCCAGCCCCGGCGGGGCTGCCCAATACATTGACAACCAACGATATAGGGCAGCCCTTCCGGGGCTGGGTTGTCGCTAAATGCAAACCGGGGGGCTGAAGCCCCCCGGCTAACAATGGATAGGCGCTCCGCGCCATTCAGCGTCGGGTTTACGTTTTGGCACACCCTCCCTCATTCAGCGTCAGGTTTACGTTTTGACACACCCTCCCTCATTCAGAGTCGGGTTCACGTTTTGACACACCCTCATAGAGTGTGTCTAAAAATATAGAGGGAAAAGGACTTTGATACAGATGTTTGCTCCGGGATTATCGAAACCGTAATGGCCGGTGAAGGGATACGTTCCGGCATATTTGAATCTGCTCAAATGAGATTGGTATGAGCGGTTGAAAATGTTGGTGCCGGAGAGTGTTATACTGCATAATTTTCGCTTGTCTGCTAAGAAAATATCAGTTCCGACAGAGAGATTGAACAGAGTATAGGATGGAGTTGGAGTTTCCGTGTCACCGGCCAGATACACATGGCTTTGCCGCAAGTTCAAATCCATTTCCAACTCGGCGAAGCAAGCAAATGTATTATCGTGGCTGCCGTGGAAGGGAAGCGAGAAATCATAGTGGAGAGTGGAGAGCAGTCGGGGTGCCGGAGTGAATGGCAAATATTTTGTGTCGGCGGATGCGTGAAGCTGGCGGGCGCTTACGTAAGAAAAAGCGTTCTCAAAGTGAAGATGATGAAGCAGATGCAGAATCAGTCGGGCTTCACCTCCCATCAGGAATGCATCTCCGGCGTTGTAGGTGTAGACCGGAGAGTTGTCTTCTGCTTCACCGTTGCGAGCAAGATAGATGTAGTTGTCAATTCGGTTTGCAAAAAGGGATAAGGCTCCTGACACGTATTCAGAAGTGAAGTCAAGACCTAGGTCAGCCTGCAGGCTTTCTTCCGCTTTGAGAGTGGCGTTGCCAATCTCGTATCTGAAAGTGCCTTCGTGTTCACCATTGCTTGCCAATTCATTTATGGACGGAGTGCGGTAGCCGCGGGATACGTTCAGCTTCAAGTCAAGAGCAGGCGAAACATTATATATTGCTCCAATGCTGCCTGACACGGCATTGAAATCCCTGGTAAAGTCAGTAAAGCGCATTTCGGCGTCGTCGGCAGGAGGAGTGCTGTGCAGGTGCCTGTAATCGAAACGCAGCCCCCCACTGATGTGCAGCACATCAAAAAAAGAACGTGAGGCAGTGGCGAACACGCCAATATCAAAGAGCTTGTAGTCAGGGATTAGAAACTCTTCGCCAAGATTCGTTGACTGTTGCCACATTCCTCCGGCGCCGATATTGAATTTCCATGAGGATATGGAGGGGAAGATATAGCGGAAGTCATATGTCAAGGTGTGCAGCCGCATGTCGAGTTCGCATTCTTCAGAATGCTCAAACTCTCGGCGTCTGTTCTGCTGATAACCTATGGTGGCAATTAATTTGCCGGAGCTGATATTGAAGGAGTTGTCGAGCACAGCCTTGTAGTGCGCCACATGTTGGTAGGGCAGAGTTATCGAGTAGCCGGCATTGCCGGGAGTATATCCGTGGTGACCCACTTCGGTCATGCCCGGCTTCATATGATAGTATGAAAGCAGGAGTTTGGAGAGAATTTGACTGTCAGCATATCCTAACATGGCAGAGGCAGCCTGTTCACGGAATGCGGTGCCACCCACATAACCATCCTGCGGAGAATGATAGTCATGAGCCCATTTGCCACTCCATCTGGCATCCCAAAGGAAGCCATGTTTGTTGCCGCGCCAGTTAAGTGTGCCGCCGAGCAGGCCATTATTTGACTGGAATTCGGCAGCCGCCTCACCTTGCATTGTTCCCTCAGGCAGAATGGGCGCGCTGTGCATGAGGATAACGCCCCCCATTGCGTCAGAACCATACATCAGGGAGGCCGGACCTTTGAGAACTTCTATTGAGTGAACGCTGCGGGCATCAATCTCAATGCCATGTTCGTCGCCCCATTGTTGTCCTTCCTGACGAACGCCGTCGTTGATGACAAGCACCTGATTATGACTGAGACCACGGATAACAGGTTTTGAGATACCGCTACCGGTGGTAATCTGATTCACGCCGGGCACACGGCTGATGGCATCTATTATATTGCCGGAAGGGTGTATGCGCAGAGCTTCAGCGGAAATAACATTGATTGGTGCCGGTGATTGTCTGGCAGAGGTCTTACCTGTCACTCCCGACACTACTACTTCATCAAGATGCACGCATGTGTCAGGTGATTCCTGAGTATGTGCCCACGCAATAGAGGGAAGAGAGAGTAGCGTAAATATGTATTGAAATCTCATTTGATTAGTTGGAAACAGGATGCAAAGTTACTAAAATATCTTTGCGCGTGAAAACCGGTGTGTGCCAACGATATGAAACCAATGGCAAATGGCGCGGAGGCCTATGCTGTGATAGACCTTCCGCGCCATGCATATTCCGGAGGGCGATTCTCTAATTTTAGAGTGTGTCTAAAAATATATGTTAAGACACACTCTTAGCCTGTTGCAGAGCTCAATAATACTTCTCAAGTTCAGCTTCGAGAGTGGCTGCGCTCTGTGCTCCGACAGTGCGGAACTTCAATTCGCCGTTCTTGAAAATCAGGAGCGTGGGCACTGACCGCACATTATATTGTGCTGCCAGGTCGGGGTTCTTGTCGATATCCACTTTCAGCAGACGCACTTTGCTGCCGAGTTTTTCGTGAATCTGCTCCATGACGGGGTGCATCATCTTGCAGGGGCCGCACCATGAGGCGAAAAAGTCAACAAGCACGGGCACATCCCCGCCGATTATTTCATGAAATTTGTCCATAGTATCTATAAAATTAAACGGTTATTCATGAATATAACGCGGCTGGAGGGGAGTCGGTTCATTTTTCCGGTGTCTTCAACTCAGGGGCAAGGAAGCGGGCGGTGGGGGTATCCAGGCGGGCAATCTCCTCGGGGGTGCCGCAGGCCATGATTTGTCCGCCGCCACGGCCACCCTCCGGGCCAAGGTCAATAATGTAGTCCGCACACTTGATAACATCCAGGTTATGCTCGATTATGAGCACCGTATTGCCCCTGTCAGCCAGCTTGTTGATGACCTTCATGAGCACCCTGATGTCTTCAAAATGCAGGCCGGTGGTAGGCTCGTCGAGCAGAAAGAGGGTCTTGCCCGTGTCACGCTTTGCGAGTTCTGAGGCAAGCTTTACGCGTTGGTTCTCGCCGCCGGAAAGGGTTGATGAGGGTTGCCCCAGTTTCAGATAGCCAAGGCCCACCTCTTGAAGCATCTTGACCTTGCGCAGAATAGGTGGTTGCGCCTGGAAGAATTCAACGGCTTCATCCACGGTCATTTCCAGCACGTCGGCTATTGATTTGCCTTTGAATCGCACTTCGAGCGTCTCGCGGTTATAGCGCTTGCCGTGGCATTGGTCGCAGGGCACGAGCACATCCGGCAGGAAGTTCATTTCGATGGTGCGATAGCCGTTGCCTTTGCAGGTCTCGCAGCGGCCGCCGGAGACATTGAAGGAGAAGCGCCCCGGTTTGTAGCCACGAATCTGAGCTTCGGGCAGAGCTACAAACAGTTTGCGGATGTCAGAGAAGAGGCCGGTATAGGTGGCCGGATTGGAGCGAGGGGTGCGTCCGAGCGGCGACTGGTCGACGGTGACAATCTTATCAAGATTCTCCAGACCCAATACCTCCCGATAGGGGAGCGGGTCACGGTTGGAGCGGTAAAGCTTTTGAGAGAGAATAGGCTGCAGTGTGCCGTTAATCAGCGACGACTTGCCGGAGCCGCTGACACCCGTCACACAGACGAACATCCCCAGGGGGAGATGCAGGTCAACATTTTTAAGATTGTGGCCGGTGGCACCGATAATGGTCAACTCTTTGCCGTTACCTTTGCGGCGGGATTCCGGTAGAGGTATCTCTCGCTCGCCGTTCAGATAGGATGCGGTCAGCGTGTGGGTCTTCAGCAACTCCTTCGGGGTGCCCTGAAACATTACCTCACCGCCATGCACACCGGCGCCGGGACCGATGTCAATAATATAGTCAGCCTCAGTCATCATATCTTTGTCATGCTCCACGACCACCACCGAATTGCCGGCATCGCGCAGATTCTGAAGCGATTTGATGAGGCGCACATTGTCACGCTGATGCAGCCCGATTGAGGGCTCGTCAAGAATGTAAAGCACATTCACGAGCTGCGACCCGATTTGTGTGGCCAGACGTATGCGCTGGCTCTCGCCGCCACTGAGCGATGCGGAGGCACGCCCCAGCGACAGATATTCAAGACCCACATCCATCAGGAATTGCAGGCGCGAGCGAATCTCCTTGAGAATCTCTGAGGCAATACGGGCCTCCTTGCCGGTTAGTTTCCCGGCGAGACTGTCAACCCATGCAAGCAGCTGTCCGATGTCCATCTGTGACACTTCGGCAATATTCTTTCCATCGATAAAGAAGTGGAGCGGTTCGCGGGCGAGGCGTGCCCCGTTGCATTCCGGGCATACGCTGCGGGAGTAGAACTGGCCGCTCCATTTATTGGCCTTGGCTCCGGCATCCTCATCGCGCTGCATTTCGATGTATTTCAACAATCCCTCATAGGAGGTCGCATAGCGCGAGGTTGACAGGGTCTCGTTCTCAAATACGAGCCGGGCGTCGGTGCCGTTGAGAATATCATCGATGCATTCCTCCGGCAGATCTTTTATAGGTGTTTTGAGGGTGCATCCATAGAGCTTGCAGATGGCCTCCAGCTGCCAGAACAGTACGGAGTTATGATAGCGGCCAAGGGCTTCAATGCCACCTTCATAGATGGACTTCGACGGATTCGGCATGAGCTTCGCGCGATCCACTATATTGATGTAGCCAAGCCCTTTGCACACCGGACATGCACCCTGAGGAGAATTGAAAGAGAAATTGTGAGGCGCCGGCTCGGCGTAACTGATACCGTTCTCCGCATCCATCAGCAGCTGAGAGAAATAGCGCACGGAGTCATCCTCCAGGTTGAGCACCATCATTTGCTTTCCCCCCTGCTTGAGAGCTTGAGTCACAGAGGCTGTCAGGCGTTTGGGGTCATCGGGATTGGCTCGCATTCGGTCCACCACCAGCTCAACCGAGTGGTTCTTGTAACGCACGAGTTTCATGTCGGCGGCAATCTCACGCAGCTCGCCGTCAACGCGCACATTCAAATAACCCTTCTTCAGCAGCGAGTCAAAGAGCTCACGGTAATGCCCCTTTCTGTTCTTGACCAAGGGAGCGAGAATGGCAATTTTCTTGCCGGCATATTGGTGAAGGATTAGGTCGGTAATTTGGTCGGTGGTATATTTCACCATCGGCTCCCCGCTTATGTAGCTGCGTGCCTGGCCAATGCGGGCGTATAGCAGGCGCAGGAAGTCATAGATTTCAGTAGTGGTGCCTATGGTGGAGCGAGGGTTGCGGTTAGTGGTTTTCTGCTCAATGGAGATTACCGGCGAAAGGCCGGTTATGCGGTCCACATCAGGGCGCTCCGGAGTGTCCATGATATTGCGGGCATAGGCGGAAAAGGTTTCGATATATCTTCGCTGCCCTTCGGCAAACACGGTGTCGAATGCCAGCGAAGACTTTCCGCTGCCGCTCAGGCCGGTGACAACGGTCAGCTGCCCGTGAGGAATGGTCACCGAGATTCCACGCAGATTGTTGACGCGGGCGCCGGTGACTTCCACTGCGCCCTGCGGCTGTATGTCGTTAAGTATATTATCGTTCATCGTGTAGTCTGTACGCAATTATGACCGCGCCGGGGCACGGTCAGGTGAGAGATTGAGAGAAGAAGGGGCGAGGCTATTCGGTCGTTTCGGTTCCGGAGGAGGATGAGGAGCCCAGTCCCTTGTAACCGATAACATTTATGTCGCCTGATAGTTTATACTTTTTACCATCGGCACCGGTGGCCTCAATCACATAGTAGTACACACCGCTTTTGACAACCTTGCCACCCACTTTGCCATCCCAGCCTTGCGAGGGGTCGGTGAAGTGGAAGAGCTGACGGCCATGGCGGTTGAAAATCCAGCATTTGAAGTCGACGATGGAGCGGTAAGAGACTTTCCATTCATCGTTAACCCCTTCAGAGGCGCCGGGAGAGAATGCGTTCGGACACTTGAGGTCAGAAGCGCCTATGCTCACGGTGAAGCTTTCACCCTCAGCCTCGCATGTGCCTTCGGCGTTGGTGCCGATGTAGCGGACGTAGGTTGTTCCCTCCTCGCGGAACGTATATGTCACTTCACGTTCGTTGAAACGATACAGGAGGTTGGAGAAATCGGGGTCTGTGGAGAACTGCCATTCATGGTGCACAACGGCGTCGGAGCAAACGGCCGTGAAGGTTATCTCTGCCGGAGCTGAGCCTCCCAACTCTCCCGTGGAGGTTGAGGAGCCAATCTGATTGCTGCGGTAGTCGGGGTCAGTGCTTTCCGGGGTCTGCTCGGCATAGGTGTGAACCGCCACTGCGTTAGTGCGGAAGGTGGGACTCTCGACCTCCTCTTCCCAGTTCCAGGCACGCAGGAAGCGGTCGCCGTTCACGTGGAAAGTTGTGTTGCATAGTGGGGCGGGAGTGATGTAGACATGTTCCGAAAAGCTTTCCAGATTCTTCGATTCAGTCACTTGGTTATACTGCCGGGCCTCGTCGTCATAGTCGAGAGTATAGTAGTTGACGGTAATCTGTTGATCCAACGTAAACTGGCGTCCGTTAATCGAATAGAAATGAATCGGGCTGCCACTGCCTTGCAGATTAAGTGTGGTCATGGAGCAATCCTGCTCCTCGGGCAGGGATGCCCCTTTAAGGTAAAGGCGGTGTTGGGAATAGTCGGTCAGCCAGAAATAGTAACGGTCAGTGCCCTCCTCTACGATGTAGCCCATCTCCCCTTCAGGGTTAGGGAGTGTGTAGTCGTTGCCGGAGGCTACGATGCCTGAAAGCTGTTCGGCATATCCTCCTCCCAAAGAACTGTATCGGTAGAAGGTTACATTGCCCCCATTGCCTGAGGCGTGATAGGTGAGTGAGAGTCCACGCATGTCATAGGTGACATATATGCGGTTCAGGCCGGTGCTCTTGTCAGGCACAACTTCCTGCACGGGAAGGGTAGCCCCGTTGAATGTGACGGATGCTGCAAAAGCCCCTGCCGCGCCTGCAAGCAGGAGCAGCAGAGTGCAAAAAATATGGCGGGGAAAGCGCATGTTCATCATTGTCTGTGAAGTCTTCCGGAACCTATGAAGTCATTCTGACTTTCAAGTGTCCTTATAGATTTTAGAACGCGATTTCCCCCCTGTTTATTGCGCCGTCAGAGTAGGATGCCAATCTGGTATATCAGCAATGCGGCTAAATAGGCTAATGCCGTATTGTAGCCAAGAGAAAAGAGTCCGTAGCGCCAGGAACCGGTCTCTCGCACTATTGCCACAAGTGTCGCTATGCAGGGGAAATAAATGAGCACGAAGACGAGGAAGGCGAAGGCCGTCAGAGGGGTGAACGGAGTCTGACCGGTCACGGGGTTGGGGGCTGTGAGTCGTTCTGCCAGCAGCTCTTCTGAATCGTCGGTGCCGGTGTAGAGCACTCCGAGAGTAGAGACAACCACCTCTTTTGCGGCGGCTCCGGCTATGAGGCTTACGCTCATTTTCCAATCGAATCCCAAGGGACGAACCACCGGTTCAACGGCATGGCCGATGCGGCCGAGGTAGGATTGCGACTGCTGCTCCTGAGCCAGCATTGCTTCTGTCTCCGGCGTGTCAGGCAGTCCAACAGGTTCCTGCATACGGGGAAAGTAACTGAGTGCCCAAATGATGATGGAGGCTACGAGAATCAGTCCGCCCATTTTCTTTAGGTATTGGCGCGCTTTCTCCCACATGCCTCTGCATGTGGCCTTCATGGTCGGCATACGGTATGGGGGCAGCTCCATGACAAAGGGTGTCTCATCCTGCTTGAACCAGAAGCGGCGCAACAGGCGGGCGGTGATGACCGCAATCACTATGCCTATGACGTAGAGGCTGAGGAATGCCAGCGAAGCATGGTTCGGGAAGAAGCATCCGCAGAGCAACACGTAGATGGGAATGCGCGCCGAACAGCTCATGAAAGGGGTTATCAGTATGGTAATCAGGCGGGAAGACTTGCTCTCGATGATGCGCGAGGACATAATGGCAGGCACGTTGCAGCCGAATCCCATGACCAACGGAATGAATGATTTACCGTGCAAGCCAAGTCGGTGCATCACTTTATCCATGATAAAGGCCACGCGTGCCATATATCCGCTATCCTCGAGGAATGATATGAATCCGTATAGAATCAGGATGTTGGGGAGGAAGACGATTACGCCTCCCACGCCTCCAATCACGCCGTCAAGCAGCAGGTCGCGCAGCGGCCCCGGATTCATCAGGGTGCCTATTTTTGCTCCGAGCCATGCGACGCCTGCTTCAATCCAGTCCATAGGATACTGGCCTATCTGGAACGTTGCCCAAAACATCAGCCACATTACGAGCAGGAAAATCGGGAAGCCGAACAATCGGTTGGTCACGAAAGCATCAATGATGCGTGTCTTCTTCTCTTCTTGCACTTCGCCGGGGGTGAAAGTCTCGGCCAGGGCGCCTGAGACAAAACCATACTTCTCGGCTGAAATAACCTCGGAGGCATCTTGCCCGAGTTGCTCGCTGATGATTTTGTCCTGCTCGGAGGCAATCCGAATCCATTCGTCGTAGTGATGGGCATGGCTGACCATGCGCTTCACTTCCGGATCCCCCTGGAGGAGCTTAATGGCTATGTATCGAGGTGAGAACCGGAGGGCTACGGTGCCGTCGGCCTTGATAGAATCGGTCAGGGTGCGCACAGCTTTCTCCACAACAGAGCCGAGTTGCACATGAATGTGACGCACTTCGCGGGCACGCTGCTCGTAGACATCAATCACTTTGTCGAGCAGTTCAGTGACCCCCTTGCCGGTGGAGGCCACGGTGGGCACGATGGGCACACCGAGCATCTTGCCCAGCTTCTGATAATCAAGTGTGGCGCCGGATCGCTCCAGCTCGTCATACATGTTCAGGTCGATGACCATGGAGCGGTTCATGTCGATAAGCTCAGTGGTCAGATAGAGGTTGCGCTCCAGGTTGGAAGCCACTACAACATTGACCAGAACATCAGGCTCCTCCTGACGAATATAGCGCAGGACGTATTCTTCCTCCGGGCTGTAAGCTGACAGAGAGTAGGTGCCGGGCAGGTCGATGATGCGCAGGCGATAACCTTTGTAGTCGATGTGCCCCTCTTTTGCATCCACGGTCACACCGGCATAGTTGCCCACATGTTCATGGGCGCCTGATGCGCAATTGAACAGGGAGGTTTTTCCGCAGTTGGGGTTGCCCACAAGGGCTACTGTGATAATTTTGTCGTGACGGGGATGGGCTATCTGATTCTCGTCGCAGTTGCCGGGGTTGTTGCCATGCTCGGAATCAGGGGAGAAGTGATGTTCCCAGTCTTCGGGTTGCACACATTCTATGAGCAGAGCTTCAGCTCGGCGCAGGCTCACTTCGTAGCCCATCAGTGAATACTTGATCGGGTCCTGCAAGGGGGCTTTCAGCTTGGCTGTCACTTCACGCCCGCGCACGAATCCCATCTCCATGACGCGCTTGCGGTACGCCCCATGGCCTTTTATCTTGGTAATGACGGCACTTTGGCCATTCTTAAGGTCAGCTAATGTCATTGATATTTTCCGTTTTCGGTAGTGCAAAAGTACTAAATTTATCCATTATGGACAGCCTTGGCCGGTCAAAATACCTAAAAGTGAGTATGCTCTATTGTCGCCTAAAAGCAAAGAAAGAGGGCATCTCTAAAAAGAGATGCCCTCGTGAAGTAGGATTGTAGTAAAAACCAATCGGGAAAAGTGTTGAGTGTCAGCGCATAGCCACGCTTTTACTTCATGCGTGCGTCAAGACGCTCGCGAATGGCTTTCATGAAGCCTTCGGAGTTGACTACGGTGGGGGTAACACCCTCCATGAGGCCTGCAAGATCTTTGGTCACGATGCCGGCATTCAGGGTCTCGTAGCAAGCAGCTTCGAGCTGCTCGGCATAGTTCACCAACTCGGGCAGGGAGTCCATTTCGCCACGCTTGCGCAGAGCGCCACTCCAGGCGAAGATGGTTGCCATGGGGTTGGTGGAGGTGTCCTCGCCCTTGAGGTACTTGTAGTAGTGGCGGGTCACGGTGCCATGGGCTGCCTCATACTCGTATTTACCGTCGGGGCTTACGAGCACGGAGGTCATCATGGCCAATGAACCGAACGCTGTGGAAACCATGTCGCTCATAACGTCGCCGTCATAGTTCTTGCAGGCCCAGATGTAGCCACCCTTGCTGCGGATTACGCGAGCCACGGCGTCGTCAATCAGTGTGTAGAAGAACTCCAGACCCAGCTCTTCGAACTTGGCGCGGTATTCCTCATAAACCTCTTCAAAGATTTTGCGGAAAGTGCCGTCATACTTCTTGGAGATGGTATCCTTGGTTGAGAACCAGAGATCCTGCTTGGTGTCGATGGCGAACTTGAAGCAGGCGTGAGCGAAGGAGCGGATTGACTTGTCGGTGTTGTGCATACCCTGAAGTACGCCGGGACCTTTGAACTCGTGGATGATAACCTCTTCTTTCTGGCCATCCTTGCCGTCGAATACCATCTTGGCGGTGCCGGGTTCGTTCACGCGGATTTCAACGCTTTTGTAAACGTCGCCGTAAGCGTGACGGGCGATGGTGATGGGCTTCTCCCAGTTGCGCACGGCAGGTTTGATGGAGGGAATGGTGATGGGAGCGCGGAATACTGTGCCGTCAAGCAGTGAACGGATAGTGCCGTTGGGGCTCTTCCACATCTCATGGAGCTTGTATTCGTCCATGCGCTGTGCGTTGGGAGTGATGGTGGCACACTTCACAGCCACGCCATATTTCTTGGTGGCTTCAGCTGCCTCCACAGTAATTTGGTCGCGAGTCTCATCGCGCTTGGGCAGGCCGAGGTCGTAGTATTCAGTCTTGAGGTCAACGAAGGGGAGGATGAGTTCGTCCTTGATCATCTTCCAAAGGATGCGGGTCATTTCGTCGCCATCCATCTCCACGAGGGGAGTGGTCATTTTAATCTTTTCCATGGTGAAAGTTGTATTTTTAGATTAGAAAAGGTTTAACAATTAAAGGAGGGAGAGAGGAAAGAGCACTGGGGAGTGATTATTTTTTCTGAGCAGCGTAGTAGTTCATCAGGCAGCCGTCGGCAAGAATCTGACGTTCGTCAGCCGTGAGGTTGGCGAAGTGGAGTTTGATGTCCTTCACTCCATCCTGAGTGATTACTTTGGCATCAGCCTCCTCCTTGCCGGAGAGAATTGCCTCGCGGATTCCGGGGATGAATACGTAGTCGCCGGGCACGTAGTCGAACGGGGTATCCTTGGAGATAGTGAAGGGCACGATACCCCAGTTGATGCAGTTGGAGCGGTAGCGCTTGGTTGCATACTCATAGCAGATGTTGGCATCGCCGCCGAGCACTTTCTGGCAGCTGGCAGCCTGCTCACGGGCTGAACCGTCGCCGGGACGGTTGGCGAATACGCATGAACCGAGTGAGGTGTCTTCAGCCTTGGCGCCTACCTTGGCAAGCACTTCAACCACCTTTTCGGGGCATTTGCCTTCGCGACGCTCGAGGTCTTCCTTCTGAATGCGCTTGGAAAGACCAACGTATTCAGGAACGCGACGTGACAGTGCGAACTCCGAGAGTTTCAGCGGGTTGGAGCGATAGGATGAAGTTTCGCCTGAAGGAATAAGCTCGTCGGTGGTGGTCACGGGGTCATGGATAACGGCGGCCAGCTCCAGCAGCATGTTCTCCTGCATGGGATACATCTTGGGCCAGTCCTTGATGTTGGGGCCGTAGCGCAGCTCCTCGTCAAGACGTTCACGCTCGAAGCCGTTATAGACGCGGCGCTCATAGATTTTGGGATCGTAATCGTAAGCCTTGTGGTCGTTGGTGTATTCCACATCGGTAGCGGCCGTAATCACACCGCCGTTGGCGGCTGTAGCGGCGATTGAACGGGCATCCATCAGGGCTACCAGCGAAATCTGGCCGTTGCCGGGCTTGGAACCTTCGCGGTTGGGGAAGTTGCGGGTGGTGTGGCGGATTGAGAGACCGTTGTTGGCGGGCACATCGCCTGCACCGAAGCAGGGACCGCAGAATGCGGGCTTGATAACTACGCCTGCCTCAAGCAGCTCCTCGGCAATGCCGGAGCGGGTTGTAGCCATGTAGACGGGTACACTCTGCGGATAGGCGGAGATGGTGAAGTAGTCGTTGCCTACGGAACCACCCTTCAGGATAGCGGCAGCCTCAGCGAGGTTGTCGTAAGTACCGCCTGAGCAGCCGGCGATGATGCCCTGGTCGGCCATCACCTTGCCATCCTTAATCTTGCCTGCGAGGTCAACGCTGATTTTCTCGCCGAAGCGCTTGCGTGCATCCTCCTCAACTTCGCGCAGGATGCGCTCGGGGTCAGCCTGCAGTTCGTGGATGGTATAGGCATTAGAGGGGTGGAAGGGGAGAGCAATCATTGATTCCTGCTTGGAGAGGTCAATGGTTATCATGCCGTCGTAGTAGGCAACTTCTCCGGGCTGCAGCTCGCGGTAGTCTTCGGGGCGGCCATGCAGCTCGTAGTGATGCTTAACCTCCGCATCGGTCACCCAGATGGAGGAGAGACAGGTGGTCTCGGTGGTCATGATGTCGATGCCGTTACGGAAGTCGATGGGAAGGTTCTTCACACCGGGACCGGCAAATTCGAGCACTTTATTCTTTACGAAGCCGTTGTCAAACACGGCCTTTACGAGAGAGATGGCTACGTCGTGGGGACCGATACCCATGCGGGGAGCGCCTTCCAACCATACGAGCACTACCTCGGGCTTATTGATGTCCCAAGTGTTTTTGAGCAGCTGCTTAACGAGCTCGCCGCCACCTTCGCCGACACCCATGTTGCCGAGAGAACCGTAGCGGGTGTGGGAGTCGGAGCCGAGAATCATGTTGCCGCACTTCACCATAGCCTCGCGGGCATACTGGTGGATAACGGCTTGGTTGGCGGGCACGTAGATGCCGCCATATTTCTTTGCTGCGGAGAGACCGAACACATGGTCATCCTCATTGATGGTGCCACCTACGGCGCACAGAGAGTTGTGGCAGTTGGTCATGGCATAAGGGATGGGGAATTTCTCCAGGCCGGATGCGCGGGCAGTCTGGATGATGCCCACGTAGGTTATGTCGTGGCTCATCATGGCATCAAACTTGATTTTCATCTTGTCGCCCTTGCCATCTTCCACATCGTGGCTGCGGAGGATGCCGTAAGTGATGGTGTTCTCGCGGGCTTCGTCGGGGGAAGGAAGTCCGTTGGTGTCGGTGGCTATTTGTTTGCCGCCGATCAGATAAACGCCTTTTTCATTGAGTGTTACCATGGTGTCTTGAATTTAGATTTATGGTTTAGAGTTTAGGTTTGTCATGTGATGCAGCTTCGCCGCACAATGTGCGGAAAAGCAGGGTGAGGGCAAGCATGTCGGCTGCACCTCCGGGTGATATGTTCCGGGCAATGAAATCACGGTTAAGGGTTTTCATTCCGGTGTGGGAATAATTGTCGAGCAGCTGTTGAGCCTGCTGTTTAACATATTCGGCTCCGGAGAGACCGGCGCGGTGAATCACGTTGGAGTCATCCAGTGAGGACATTATGCGCAGCAGAGTCCGGTGCAGAGCGTCGCCTGAGCCGGAGATGAGGAACGGGAGCCAATCTGCGGCCAGCTCCGGATATCCGCTACGGGCTGTTTCAAGCGCTCCCGGAACACCGTAGCGCCGGGTCACGCTTTGCCCGTGTGTCCCCTTCGGGCGGGGAATATCGGAGGCGATTCTGCTTATTTCCGCGCAAATGGATTCTGCGGTGGGTTTTGAGCCGGAGCTGAGCAGCCGCATAAAGGCAGCGATTGCCAGGCTCATTGAGAAGATTGCACCTTTGTGGGTGTTTACGCCACCTGTGGCCGACAGCATTGCCTGTTCAGCATCGGCTCCGATTTGTTGCAGGCGCGAAGCCGGAGCCAATGCCTCGCGTGCTATGATACTGAAATAGGGGCGAATCGCCTGTATGCTCCGCTCCATTAGCGGCAGGGTCATGTCAGTGTGCGCGCCCGCGTCTGCTTCATCCACAAGACCCGGTTTCGGGGTGCAGTGCAGTTCGGCCATCAGTGCGCGGGCGGCTTCATGCGCCAGAATGATAGGGAGAGATGAAGGGTGGAGCAGAGGTATAGCATCCTGAAGGTTGAAGGTTGCAATAAGCTCTCTGACTCGTGATGCAGAGATAGCCTCGGAGCCGCAGGAAAGTCGCTCTATTTCGCGAAAGTCGGGCAACCGGCTTTGCATCATAGAGTTATAACGCCGGGTTAATGCATCGGCAGGTTCAGATCCGGCAAAGCGGATGGTGGTGCCCAGTGCGGGGGCAATATGGGAGGAGAAGATGTCGAGGTCAAGCAGGATGGATGCGTCGGTGGCCTCATCAAGATTTTTGATGAAGTAGTCAGGGAATGTCGCGCGCGAGATGGCATAGGGACTTCCTTCGCAGACAGTCACATTCTCCAGGTCGCGGCATCCGGCTGCTATCATCTCGCGGCGTTCGGCATAGCTGTATTCCGAGGCATCTTCCTTCACCGGAATTACATAGAGGTTATCCACTTGCCCGGCGGCTTGCTCTATCAGGTAACGATGCCCTTTGGTGAATGGATTGCAATTCATTACAATGGCACCGCAGGAGCCGGGACGCCGGAGTGACCGCAGATAGTTGCAATAGGATGATATGCCTCGCGGGTTAGTCTCCATGAGGATAGCCTTCGGCGCACGGCCTACGGTATGGAAAGCCAGCGACCGGAACACTGATTCATTCTCGGGTTTAGTGAAGAGGAAGAGATCGGTTATGCCTTCTTGAGCAGCTTCTGTGCGGAGACGGGATATAAGACTGCCGGTGATATCAAGTCCGCGAGCCTCTTCGCTGACGGCCACACATTTAATCACATTACCTTTCAGGCCGGCGCCCCCAATCAGATTGTCGTCGAAGTCAAAGACTCCGATGTATATATCAACCGGGTCGAGTCGCAACCCCGCGTCCCGCAGAAGTGCCTCCACGGCGCGCTTATGAGCCGGGAGTTGAAGATGCAGTTGGCGGGTTTCGGTGGTTGTCATGGGTGGTAATGATTAATCATGCTTGCAATGTGGGCACGCAAGTCGGTGTAGGAATGAGCGCCGCTGCGCATGCACACGCGGGCATCGTTGTCGCACATCAGGCATTTGCGGGGGGCAATACCCAAGGTGGTGCGCGAAAGCGGCATCCCTTGCGGGTCAATCACATCAATATCGAAGAGCCTGCCGAGCGGGTGAGTGTCTTCAATGCCACAAGCGATGCGTTTTGTCTCCTCGGGAGTGAGAGCAATGCGGGCAAAAGCCTCGAATCCGGTGAATAAATCAAACTCCTCAAACTCAAGGATATGGTTTTGAAACGCGGTTCGCAGCCCGCCCACAGCGGCTTCGGCGGCAGCCAAAGACAGTTCGTCCCGCTTAACGTTGCCGGGCATCACGATAGTCAGCACGAGCAGAGAGCCTTCACGGCGCAGCCATTGCTGCTGCCGCGCACGGCGTCGGTCGCGACTTTCGAGAAGCTCCGGCAATGTTACGGGACGGAGTGTCATTCGGTTGGGATTTGTTTTTGGGGATTATTCCTCAATGTTGCGGATTACGTCCATTACGGAGCCGTCGCGGTTCATGACCACACCCACGACTTTATCGCCGAAGGGGAGGGGATCGGCAGCGCCGATTGTGGCGGCTGCGCGATTCTTCAGGTCATGGATGTCCACAATGTTCAGGCCGGCTGCCTTAAGGGTCTCGGCCAGCTCGGGACGACCGGGATTAACGGCAATGCCATACTCGGTAACAATCACGTCAACGCTTGAACCGGGGGTGATGAGAGTGGTCACTTCATCCACCACGCAGGGGATGCGGCCGCGCAACAGCGGGCATACAATGATTGAGAGAGCCGAGTCAGCGGCTGTGTCGGGGTGGCCGCCGATGGCACCGCGGATGATACCGTCGCTGCCTACGAGCACGTTGACATTGAAGTTAACGTCCACCTCAAGGGCTGAGAGGATAACGATGTCCAGGTAGTGCACGGCGGAACCCGGCTCATCAGCCGATGCATATTCGTTGGCGCTTACCTCCTTGTGCATGGGGTTGCTCTTGAGACTTTCAGCTGCAACTTTGTCGAAGCTCTGAACGTCAATGAGACGCTTGATGAGACCCTCCTCGTGGAGTTTCACCATGTGAGCCGTGATGCCGCCGAGGGCGAAGTCGGCCACGATGCCCTTCTCAATCATGCTCTCGCGCAGGAACTTCACTGCGGCCAGGGATGCACCGCCGGAACCGGTCTGAATTGAGAAGCCATCTTTGAAATAACCGCTGTTGATTATAACCTTGGCGGCCTGTTGGGCGAGCAGTATGTCGCGGGGATTCTTTGTGTCGCGGATTGCGCCGGAGGAAATCTTCGATGAATCGCCTACGGAATCGGCCACAACCACGAAGTCCACGTCGCGCTCGGAGATGGAGTTGGGAGTATTGGGGTAGGGCACGAGGTCGTCGGTTATAATCACAACCTTGTCGGCATAGCGGGCATCGGGCAGGGCGTAGCCGAGGGAGCCGCATATGCTCTTCGCGTTCTCAGAACGGGAGTAACCGCATGCATTGCCGAGAGGGTCGGAAGAGGGAGCACCAAGGAATGCCACATCAATGTGGAGGTCGCCTGTGGCGATTGCACTGCCGCGACCACCATGGCTGCGGAACACAACGGGTTCCTTCATCAGGCCGTGAGAAATCTCTTTTGCCAGCTCGCCGCGCAGTCCGGAGGTGGAGATGCGGGTAATCACACCGTTCTTGATGTGAGTGATGAGCGGGGCATGAACGTCAGAGAGGCTGGACGCGGCCAAGTGCAAATCCTTGAAGCCCATTTCGGCCAGCTTGTCTACAACCATGTTGACCACCTTGTCACCTCCGCGGAAGTGATGATGGAAAGAGATGGTCATGCCATCCTTCAGTCCTGACTTGCGGACAGCCTCTTCGAGGGTTGCGAGTTTGGGTGACTCCTGCTGGCGGAGTTTGCGCTCAGTGGGAACTTTCTTATAGGCTGAGTCATTATAGGTGCTCTTGCCCAATTTGGCCGCAGCTGCGGCTATGTCTTTATTGCGGTCTGCTATGGTATTCATTTGATATCCTCCTCTTTAAGAATTCCTGATGCCTTGGCGAGCTCAATAGTGCGTTCGGCGCGGATAACCACGGGGCGGTCAACCATTTTGCCGTTGACGGCGATTACGCCTGAGCCTTTCTTCTCAGCCTCCTTGATGGCGGCAATGATTGTGAGAGCCTTGTCAATCTCTTTTTGAGTGGGAGCGAACACTTCGTTGACCACCTCAATTTGGCGGGGGTTGATGATTGACTTGCCGTCGAAGCCGAGGGTCTTGATGAATTCCACTTCGGCGCGGAAGGTCTCCATGTCGTTGAGGTTGGAGTAGACAGTGTCGAGGGCGGCAATGCCGGCGGCGCGGGCAGCGACAACGATGGTCTCACGAGCCAGGCGCAGTTCATCTCCACCTTTTGAACGCTGGGTCTTGAGGTTGGCGCAGTAGTCCTCAGCGCCAAGGGCGATACCCATCATGCGCTTGGATGCGGTAGCGATAGCGTAGGCGTTGCAGATGCCAAGGGCGCTTTCAATAGCAGCCATAATCTGAGTGCGTCCCACGCAACCGAGTTCCTTTTCCACACGTTCGATTTCACGCTCAACCTCCACAACCTCTTCGGCGGTCTCGGTCTTGGGCATACGAATTACATGCACTCCGGCCTTTACTACGGCTTCAATGTCTTTCTTGCCGTAGGGGGTGGAGAGGGGGTTTATGCGCACCACCATCTCAGTGTTGCCGTAGTCAATGGTTTTCAATGCGTTGTACACCAGCAGACGCGCAGCATCCTTTTCGGCCATTGAGACGGAGTCTTCAAGGTCGAGCATTATTGAGTCGGGATGGTAGATATATGCGTCCTGCATCATCGCCGGGTTGTTGCCCGGGACGAACATCATTGTTCTTCTGAGTCTGTCCATGTCAGGGTTTGTTTTAAGGTTAGAGAGGGAATCAGTCAGCCCACACATCTTTGCCTGTGGCGCGCACGGCTGCTGCGGTCACACGTGCACGGATGGTGCAGTCGAGGGCCCCCTTGTCAGTGGCATCAACTGTGGCGTCAGTCACGCCCATCTCGGTGAGGGTCTGTTCAATCACATTGCGAATCTGGCGGCCGAATTGGAGCGCCACAGTGCTTTGGAGATTGATTGTAAGTCCGGGATTCTTGGCCGGGGAAATCATCACAAGGATGTCGCCGGACTCCAAGGTGCCCGCATAGGAGTTTTGAAGTTCCATAGAAAGAGGTGTAGATTTAAGGTAGGTCTTTGAGTGTGGTTGGAATTAAACCGAATTCCGGTTTCGCGCAAGAGGGATTCATTTTAGTCCCAAACACATTCTTTACGGGGGCAAAGGTAAGGACTTTTTTTAATATACAAAAAGAAAATCGACAAAATTTTTATCCGGACTTCGCTCTCAGTATGCAAGATGTAATAGCACGTTCAGTGGGTATGCTATGCCTTTGATTGCGCATAATGTTACAATGATGTTGCGGAATGAAAAAACTGGCTCTTCCGGTTTGTGGGAGAGCCGATATATGAATTTTTTTGGTATGAATTTACGATGGCCGTCAGCCGCCGCACTGACCGGGCTTATTTTGGCGGATTGACGCGGAAGGGGATTCCGTTTTCTTTGAGGTACGTAATCAGTCGGCGGGAGATGGAAATCTTCTTGCGGGCCTTGATGCGAATCTGCCGGGCGGTGGCGGCGTCGGTCAGTTCCATATATAGTGTGCCGGGAGTGCCGGAAGGATCTGACAGGACTTCGCGCAGTCCGTAATATGTGGCCGGATTTGCAAATTCCTCAATGTTGAAGGATAGCATGATGTCGGTCACGAGTTTCCCCTGAAGGTCAGAGAGCAAAGTGATGTCGGTGATGTTGCAGTCAATCTGCTCCGGATTAAATCGACCCGGTGAGAAGGTGGCTTTGATGCGAATGGGGGTTCCCGGTTCGCCGAAATGTTTGTATTGCAGATAGGAGTTGCCGAAGAGGCGCACTTCCGTCGAGCCGGAGTAATCCTCCACGGTGAGAATGCCCCAAGGTGAACCTTTCTTGGTGTAACGCTCCTTCAGCCCGGTGACGAGGCCTGCTATCGAGACTGATTGGTCAGGTTTCTCGGCTTCGCGGAAATCGGCGCATCTGGTGGTGCATCCATATTCCACTTCCAGGTAGTAGGGGTCAAGCGGATGGGCAGAGAGATACATGCCCACTAGTCGCTTTTCCTGCTCAAGGAGTTGAATCTGAGCCCATTCTTCGAATTTCGGATAGGGCGGCTGTTGGGTTTCTATTTCTTCAAAGTCGCCGAAAAGGGACGCTTGAGCCTGCTGCTGCGAGGCCTGGAAGTTTTGGCCGTAGCGTACGATTATTTCAGTCCAGGAGGGGGTGTTGTCGGTGGTGGGGGCAAACATCTCGCGTCGCACGTCGGGGAAGCAGTCAAACGCACCGGCAAAGGCAAGGCTTTCGATGGCACTGCGGTTGCAGGCTGACAGGTTTACTCGCTCCACGAGGTCGAAGATATTTTTATACGGACCATTTTCGTTGCGCTCATTTATGATAGAGTTGACGGCATTGCTGCCAAGACCCTTGACGGCTCCGAGTCCGAAGCGAATCTCGCCCGCAGCGGTCACACCGAATTTCTCGACTGACTCATTGATGTCCGGTCCCTTGACGGGAATTCCCATGGCCTTGCATTCGTCCATGAAGACAGTGAGCTTACCCTGATTAGCCAAGTTGCGTGAGAGCACGCCGGCCATGTACTCCGCCGGATAGTTGGCTTTGAGCCAAGCGGTCTGGTATGCCACCCAGGAATAGCAGGTTGCGTGGCTCTTGTTGAAGGCGTAAGACGCGAATTTCTCCCAGTCGGCCCAGATTTTCTCGAGCACTTTCGGGTCATGGCCGTTTGCTTGTCCACCCTCAAGAAATTTTACTTTCAGGGCGGCCATCTTGTCGATGAGCTTTTTACCCATGGCTTTACGCAGCACATCGCTCTCGCCGCGGGTGAAGTTGGCGAGCAGGCGGGAGAGAAGCATGACCTGCTCCTGATAGACCGTGATGCCGTAGGTGTCATGGAGGTATTGCTCCATGATCGGGATGTCGTAGACAATCGGTTCGCGTCCATGCTTGCGGGCAATGAACTGCGGAATGTAATCCATCGGGCCCGGACGATAGAGAGCGTTCATCGCAATCAGATCCTCAAACTTTGAGGGTTGCAATTCTCGAAGATATTTCTGCATTCCGGCTGACTCGAACTGGAATGTGCCGGTGGTGCGGCCGTCGCAATACAGCTTATAGGTTTTTTCGTCGTCAAGCGGAATCGCCTCAATGTCAATCTCCTTGCCGAAACGGCGTCGGATATTCTCGAGAGCCTCCTTAATAATAGACAGGGTCTTGAGCCCCAGGAAGTCCATTTTGATAAGGCCGGTGTCTTCGATTACGGAACCTTCATATTGCGTTACGAGCATCTTCTCGCCGTCGGCATCCGTGGCAATGGAGACGGGAACCCAGTCAGTTATATCGTCGCGGCCGATAATGACGCCGCAGGCATGCACACCGGTGTTACGCACGTTGCCCTCCAATTGCTGGGCGTATTTCATAACCTCCCGAATCATGGGATTGGGAGAGTTATACTCATCGGCAAATTCACGCACCTGCTTCAGGCAGTTGCTGAAATTGATTTTGCCGTCAAGCCGGTCAGGCACGAGTCGGGCAAGACGGTTGCTTTCCGGCAGAGGCAGGTCCATCACCTTGGCCACATCCTTGATGGCCAGCTTGGTGGCCATAGTGCCATAGGTAATGATATGCGCCACTTTCTCTGCGCCGTACTTGCGGGTGACGTAGTTTAGCACCTCATATCGGCCGTCATCATCGAAGTCAACATCAATATCAGGGAGGGAGATTCGGTCAGGATTCAGGAAGCGCTCGAACAGCAGGTCATACTTGATGGGGTCAATCTGAGTGATGCCCAGGCAGTAAGCCGCAGCGGAGCCGGCAGCCGACCCACGTCCGGGACCGATGCTTACTCCCAGCTGCTCGCGGCCGGTGTTGATGAAATCCTGCACGATAAGGAAGTAGCCGGGGAAACCCATGGTCTTCATGATGTGCAGCTCAAAGCGCAGGCGTTCTTCAACCTCCGGGGGGAGCGGGTCGCCGTAGCGCTTGCGGGCGCCGTCGAAGGTGAGCTTATTCAGATAGTCGGCTTCAAATTTTATTCGGTAGAGCTTGTCGTAGCCCCCCAATTTTTTGATTTTGGCTTCAGCATCCTCTTGCGACAAGACTACTTTCCCGTTCTCATCGCGGGTGAATTCATCAAAGAGTTCCTGCTCGGTTATGCGTGAGCGGTATTCCTCTTCCGAACCGAATTCAGCGGGAATCTCGAAGTTGGGCATGATGGGCGCATGGTCAATCGAGTAGAACTCAACCTTATCGAGCACCTCATTAGTATTTTCAAGCGCTTGCGGCAAATCAGGGAAAATAGCTTCCATCTCGGCTTGGCTCTTGAACCATTCCTGCTTGGTGTAGTGCAGGCGTGTGGGGTCGTGGAAGCGTTTTCCCATTGAGACACAGATGAGTCGGTCATGCGCCTCGGCATCCTCTTCATTGACGAAGTGGGAGTCGTTGGTAGCCACCAACTTAATCCCATGCTTCTCAGCCATTTCAATCAGGAAGGGATTCACCAGCTGCTGCTCCTTGTAGACATCGCGGTTGCCGTCGGGCTTATCTGTTTTATGTCGCTGGAGCTCAAGATAGTAGTCGTCGCCAAAGACTCGCTTGTACCAAAGGATGGCCTGTTCCGCTTCTTCATATCGTCCATGCATCACGAGCTGAGGCACTTCGCCGCCGAGACAAGCGGAGCAGATTATCAGCCCTTCGCTGTAAGTCTCAAGGTCCTGTCGGTCAGTACGCGGCTTGAAATAGTAGCCGTCGGTCCATGCGCGGCTGACGAGCTTCACAAGATTATGGTAGCCCTTGAGGTTCTTTGCGAGCACAATAAGGTGAAGACCGTTGTCGCTCTTGTCGCCGCGATCCTCCTTACGGTTCTTGGCCACATACATCTCGCATCCCAGGATGGGCTTGAATTTCTCCTCATCGCTCTTCCCTTTGTTCTTTTTATTGACATAATTGAAAAACTCCTTTATGCCGAACATGTTGCCATGGTCGGTCAGAGCCATTCCCCGCATTCCGAGGCCGATGGCTTTATCCACGAGTTTATTAATGGCAGCTTGGCCGTCGAGCAGTGAATATTGGGAGTGAACGTGAAGATGAGTGAATTGTGCCATGGGTGCAAATTTACGAAATTTTAGGCGTGAAGACAAACTTTTTTTGTACTTTTGCATTTCAACACAGATAAACCGGATTAGACATGGATAACATAATTCAATATAAGAATGTGGAAATAGAGCGAGCCGAGCGCATGGTGCTCCACGATGTATCTTTCAGCTTAAGAGGCGGAGAGTTTTGTTATCTCGTGGGGAGCGTCGGCAGTGGCAAGAGCTCTCTGATGAAGTCCATGTATGCCGAAGTGCCGGTAGCCTCAGGGGAGGCTACTGTGTTGGGGTATGATTTGGTTAATCTCAAGCGAAAGGAGATTCCTTATCTGCGCCGCAGCATAGGGATAGTTTTCCAGGATTTTCAACTGCTTCAGGGGCGCAGTGTCCATGCTAACCTGGAGTTTGTGCTCCGAGCCACCGGCATGAAAAACCGGGGGGAGATAGAGGAGAGGGTAGAACAGGTGCTCTCAGAGGTGGACATGCTTAATAAGAGCTACAAGATGCCTCATGAACTTTCCGGCGGCGAGCAGCAACGCATAGTCATTGCCCGCGCGCTGCTTAATCGGCCGGCGTTGATTCTGGCTGACGAGCCTACCGGCAATCTTGACCCACAGACCGGTTATCATATTGTGAATCTGCTGCATAAGCTCAGTTCCGAAGGCCACACCGTGCTCATGGCCACGCATAATCTTCAGCTCGTTGAGGATTTCCCTGCCCGGGTGCTTCGTTGTCATGACAAGAAGCTTCTGGAGCAATAGTGTTGCGTATGGCAGAAACTTTTGTTAACTTTGCGGATTGATATGACCCTGCTTCATAAGTGCATACTGACGTTTTTCGTATTGCTGTGGCTTGGACTCGCGTATATAATGATTGACCGGGCCGGCTTCACGCTCTATAATATTTTAGTGGCGGCTTTGGCGGGTGCTCTAATTATTGTTCCGCTTTTCAAGAAGTGGCGTAAGCAATAAATGCAGATGGCTGAAAGTCAACAGAATATCAATAGTGATATACTCTCCGGCATCCGATTGCCGAAGGATTTGCGTGCGCTCCCGGTGGAAGAATTGCCCAAGGTGTGCGCAGCATTGCGTTCACGCATAGTCAGCACGTTGAGCCGCAATCCCGGTCATTTCGCATCCTCAATGGGTGTGGTTGAACTGACCGTGGCTCTTCATTACGTGTTTGATACTCCGGAGGACAGGCTCGTGTGGGACGTAGGGCATCAGGCGTATGCCCACAAGCTCCTCACCGGGCGCGCTGACCGGTTCGACACCCTGCGTCGCGAAGGGGGGCTCAGCGGCTTCCCTAATCCGGCAGAAAGCGAATATGACACTTTCATTGCCGGTCATGCCTCTAACAGTATTTCAGCTGCGCTTGGCATGGCGGTGGCTGACCTGCTTACACCGGGTAATGAGAAACGCCGCACGGTGGCTATTATCGGCGATGCATCCATCTCCGGAGGCTTGGCGTTCGAGGGGTTGAATAATGCCACTCAGCATGATAATAATTTGCTTATTGTGCTGAATGACAATGATATGTCAATCGATCCGAATGTGGGCGCCCTGCATCGGTACCTATCGAAACTCACTACCTCTGCCGGGTATAACCGCATGCGTTTCAGAGCGTATAATTTTCTGAAGCGCCATAACGTTATCAGCGAGAAGGGCAGAGGCTTGCTCATACGCTTCACTAATTCGGTCAAGAGCCTGATTTCCAAGCGTCAGAACATTTTTGAGGGATTAAACATCCGTTATTTCGGCCCCATTGACGGTCACGACGTGGTTAGCCTCGTAAAGACTCTCACCGAGATTCGCGATATGCAGGGGCCCCGTCTGCTCCATATCTGCACCCGCAAGGGCAACGGCTACGCTCCGGCTGAACAGAATCCGAGTGTATGGCATGCTCCGGGCAAGTTTGTGGCTGAAACCGGCGAACGCATCAAGAGTGACTCCGGCGGCCATCAGAAGTGGCAAGATGTCTTTGGCGACGCTCTCGTAGAGCTGGCTGAAAAGCATGAAGAAGTGGTTGGTATAACCGCTGCAATGCCTTCAGGCACAAGTATATGCAAAATGATGAACGTAATGCCTGAGCGAGTGTTTGATGTCGGAATATCTGAGGGACATGCCGTGACCTTTGCCGGTGGCCTTGCAGCAGCCGGGAAGCATCCGTTTGTGGCAATTTATTCCTCGTTCCTCCAGCGTGCATACGACAACATTATTCATGATGTGGCTATCCAGGGGCTTCCGGTGACATTCTGCATTGACCGTGCCGGAGTGGTGGGTGATGATGGTGTCACTCATCATGGGTTGTTTGACCTGGCTTATCTGTCGGTGATTCCCGGCATGAAGATTGCCGCGCCCATGGATGAGGAAACCTTGCGCAACCTCATGTACACTTCGCTGAGTGTCAACTCTCCGATGGCTATTCGTTACCCGCGTGGAGCGGCTCCCGGCATTCCTCCGTATGCCGGTTTCCGAACCATTGAAGTTGGTAAAGGACGCCTTTTGAATGAAGGAGAACAGGGTGGTGTGGCGATTCTTTCTATCGGTGATGCCGGAAATGATGCACGTAAGGCTGTTTCTCAGCTCGAAGCAGACGGTATCCCCACAGCGCATTACGACATGATTTGGCTCTCTCCGCTGGATGAAGATTTGCTCAGGGAGGTTGCCGGTAAATATAGCAGTGTCGTGACCGTGGAGGATGCAAGTGTGCATGGTGGCCTTGGCTCAGCCGTAACTGAATGGATGAGCCGCAATGCGCCGAATGTGTCCGTTAAAAAATTAGGCGCTCCGGCTGATGCCTGGGTGGCTCACGCCTCAGTGCAGCGTCAGAAGGAGAAGTGTGGCTACGACGCCGCAGCTATTGCTGAAGCAGTTAAGGATTGCTTTAAGGCTGAGGTTGTAAAGGATTGTAAATAATGAAGATACTGATAGCCGGCGCCGGAGAAGTAGGAAGCCATTTGGCAAAAATGCTTTCCAATGAAGACCAGGATATTATTCTGATTGATAAGAATCAAGACAGGCTTGATATGCTGGATGCGAACTACAATCTGATGACCTTCAACGGTTCGCCGACTTCCTTCTCCACCCTGCGCGAGGTGGGCGTGGCTGATGCCCATCTGTTTATAGCCGTCACCCCCTATGAAACTCAAAATATAGCGGCCTGCGCCATCGCTCGTCAGTTGGGCGCCGACAAAACAGTTGCCCGTATCGACAATTTCGAGTCGCTTACGAAGAAGAACCGTGCTGTGCTGGCTGCGATTGGAGTGGATCATCTTATCTATCCCGAGCATCTTGCAGCCCAGGAGATTATAACAGCGTTGGAACACAATTGGGCGCGCCATTGGGCAGAACTTGCCGGCGGTCGCCTGCTGCTGATTGGGGTGAAACTGCATGGTGAAACACCACTCACAAATAAGCAGATTAAGGATTTGCCCGTGTCGGGTCACTTTTTCCATATCGCCGCCATAAAGCGCAATCATGAGACCATCATTCCCGGTGGTAATGATATGTTGCTTGACGGAGATATAGTCTTCTTTGTCACCTTCGAGAAGAATGCCGACAGAGTCAGGGAATTGTGTGGCAAACGATATATTCCCATCAAGCGCGTGATGATTATGGGTGGCACCCGCATTGCAATGCGATTCGCGTTGGAGAGTGAAGGGCGCTTCCACATAAAGATTATTGAGCCTGACAGACGCGTGTGCGAGCGATTAGCCACCCGCTTGCCTGACTGCGAGATAGAGCAGGGGGATGCCCGCGATGTGGATACCCTCTCCGGATGCAGCATTGAGCAATATGATGCCTTTGTGGCCCTCTCCGATTCGTCGGAGACCAATATCCTTGCATGCCTTACGGCCAAGGAATTCGGCATAAGCAAAACTGTGGCAGAGGTGGAGAACTTGCAGTTTATTTCACAAGCGGAAAATCTGAACATCGGGACGACAATCAATAAGAAGTTGATTGCATCCTCGCGTATTTTTAAGCTTCTGCTGGATGCCGATGTGGATAATGTCAAGAGCTTTGCACTTGCCGACGCCGAGGTGGCTGAGCTGACCGTGAAGCCGGGAGCAAAAATCACCCGCCATGTTGTGAAAGACCTGAAACTTCCCCAGGGCATGACTCTTGCCGCAGTCATTCATGATAAGGACATTTCTCTTGTGAACGGTAACACCCGGATTGAAGAGGGGGACGGAGTGGTGGTATTCTGCCTCAACGGAACTATTCATAAGGTTGAAAAATGGTTTAATTGACATTGTTCAAGTCTCGTAAGTACATAAATATCATCATGCTTCTGCGTGTAATCGGTTGGCTTCTGCTAATCGAATCAATGTTTATGTGCATACCGGTTATAACCTCCATCCTCTATGGCGAAGAATGCCTGCAAGCCTTTCTGATTGGAGTCGGGGTATGCCTCGGGTCAGGCCTCATGCTGATGAGCCTGCGCCCGCGCAGTCGGGAAATGCGCCGGCGCGAAGCCATGATGCTCACGGCCATGGTGTGGGTCGTCTTCTCGCTGCTGGGCATGGTTCCATATCTCGTGAGCGGCATCCATGTCACGGTAACGAATGCCTTCTTTGATACTATTTCCTCCTTTACGACCACCGGCCTCTCCGCACTCCCCAGCATCGATGCTTTGCCTAAGTCCTTCATAATCTGGCGCTGCGTGATGCAATGGATTGGGGGTATGGGTATCATCCTGTTTACGTTGGCGGTATTGCCGATGTTGAACTATCAGGGTGGCATGCAGATGTTTAACGCCGAGGTTACCGGCATCACTCATGATAAACTGCGACCGCGTGTCTCCTCCACAGCCAAAGCTCTTTGGCTTATATATATCACTCTGACAGTGGTGCTTATGACGCTGCTGTGGTTGGCTGACATGCCTGCGTTCGATGCCGTCTGCTATGGCCTGTCAACAATGTCAACAGGTGGATTCGCCACGAGTGATGCCGGAATACAGGCTTATAATTCCGTGTCAATCAAGAGTATATTTTGTGTCTTTATGCTCCTGGGCTCCATCAACTTTTCTCTCGTGTTTCAGGCGGTAACCGGTAATTTCAAAGCTTTGCGGCGCAACACAGCGTTGAAAGCGTTTATGGGTGTAATCCTTGTGTCAACCGTCATTATGGCTGTCAGCATCTGGCGCAGAGGACTGTTTCAGAATATTGAGGATATCACCATTGACCCTCTGTTTCAGGCGATTTCCGTAATATCCTCCACCGGATTGGTTGAACCCGACTTTGCCGCATGGGGTGCACCCGTGCTCTGCCTGCTCGTCATTCTTATGTTCATAGGTGGGTGCGCCGGAAGTACAAGCGGCGGTGCAAAGATTGACCGCATCGTCATCTGCTTCAAGAACATACGTAACGAGTTCTTTCGCATCATGCACCCGAATGCCGTTCTGACCGTGCGCATAAACGGGCAGGGCACCCCGGAAGTTATTGTGCAGAAGGCAATTGTCTTTCTCATTCTGTATGTCATGGTCATCCTCGGCTCGGCATTGATATTACTTCTGTTGGGACTGCCGGTTGACCAATCATTCTTCTCCTCGCTTGAGGCTATATCCAATACCGGCCTGGGTGTGGATTTGGCCGGACAACCCACCGATATCTCCTCATTCCCGGCTTTGGGCAAGTGGACGCTTGCTTTTGTCATGCTGGTGGGACGTCTGGAGCTGTACACCGTTCTGATTATTTTTACCACAACCTTTTGGAAGCGTTGAGGGGCGCTGAAAAGCAGCGGATTATTATAAAGCCAATTTCTCCTTAAAAAATTAATAGGGTCAGATTAACTTCAGTTGCTAAAAATATGAAAAAGGGTCTTATCCTTCGCGAATTTTTTAGTAACTTTGCAATTCATTTGGCATGCATAGTCTTGCATGCGTAAATGCGTTCTTACCAAGGCAATAATGGACAGAAACAATAGATACGAAACATATAATCCCGATATAAATCTCACCTATGGAGCTGACGATGAGCCGTCGCTGACCTATGGTGATGATTCAGAGCAGGTCTCCGAGACTCCGGGACGCCATGCAGGTGCTCCCAAGAGGTCAGGCAGAGCCTCCCGTCCGCGTCAAAAAACTACGAAGAAGCCCGCGGCGCAGAAATCATTCCATTGGCAAGATTATCTCACTTCCATACAAAACTTCTTGGCTGACGGCCGCACTCGCGCGGCAATCGGCCTGACAGCATTGCTTTTTGGCGCTTACCTTCTCATTGCTTTTATTTCCTTCCTTACGGCCGGATTTCATGACCAAAGCCAGGTGCAGAATCTCGCTGTTGGCGCAAGCGGTGCGGTGGAGAACATGGCCGGCGAGGGTGGCGCACGCATCTCGGAACTATTGATTAACGATACATTCGGCCTGGCTGCTATCGTCATAGTGTTGTGGCTGTTTGGCGTCGCGCTGAAGCAGTTCGGACTGCTCCGCTTCAAGATAGTTAATTTTACGATCAAATGCGTGGTGGCGCTGATCACCGGGTCGCTGATTATAGGCTTGCTCACCATCGGACTTGACTCCCATTTCCTGTGGGGCGGAGCGCATGGCTACTACATTAATCAGACGATTATCCACTTCCTCGGATGGTATGGAGCAGCGCTGCTTTGCCTCCTGCTCGTGGCTCTCTTCTTCCTGATATGCCTGTACGATATTTATCGCTATTTCAAGCGTATCTACGACCGTCGTCGCGAGCGAATAGCCTTGGCTCGTGCGGAAGAGGAGCGGGAAGAGGAGCTGCGCCGCAAGATTGCAGAGCTGCAGGCTCTCGAAGATGAGAAGGAAAAGGAGGAACTCTCTGAAGTGGAACGCCTTCAGGCCATCGAGGCTCAGGGCATGACCTTCGTCGGCGGAGAAGTGGGTGACACTCCGGAGGTGCCGGAAGAAGATGCCCCTGCGCCGGAGGACTCTTTCGATGAGGCTGATGACGAGCCGGAACACGGGTTGGATCGTCAGGAGGAACAACATGATTCAGCATCGGAGGATTCTCCGGGAGAGCGACTGAATATTGAGGGTGAGGACTCGGTGATGACTGTGACCGTCAACGAGATTAGCCGTGCGGAGGGTGCTCCGCGCCCCACGCCTGCCGCCTCATCCGATGATGAGTATGACCCGCGAGCAGAGTTGTCCCGATATGAGTTCCCCGGCAGTGACCTGCTGGTGGAAAGTGACTCCAAAATCTCCGTAGACCAGGATGAACAGCTTGAGAATCAGGACAAGATTCGCCGCACACTGGCCGATTTCGGTATTACGATTACAGAAATAAGCGCTACGGTGGGACCTACGGTCACCCTGTATGAAATCAAGCTTGACTCCGGCGTGCGCATCAATCGTGTGCGCAACCTTGGCGATGATATTGCTCTCTCGCTTGCCGCAATCGGTGTGCGTATCATTGCTCCGATTCCGGGGCGCGGCACGGTCGGCATAGAGGTCGCAAATAAAGATCCTCAGACCGTATCGATGCGCACATTGATAGAGTCGAGAAAGTATCACGAAAGCAAGTATGAGCTGCCGTTGGCCATTGGCTCCACCATTGACAATCAGGTGTATATAGCTGACCTGACGAAAATGCCTCACCTGCTCGTGGCCGGTGCTACGGGTCAGGGTAAGTCCGTGGGCCTGAATGCCATTATCGCTTCACTGCTTTATCGCAAGCATCCGGCCGAGCTGAAGTTTGTACTTGTCGACCCGAAGATGGTTGAGTTCAGTCTCTACCGCACGATTGAACGTCACTATCTGGCAAAACTCGCTGACGAGGAGGATGCCGTGATAACAAAGCCGGAGAAAGTTGTGGCAACTCTCTCAAGCCTGTGTGTGGAGATGGATGCCCGCTATGAGTTGCTGAAGGCTGCCGGTGTGCGCAACATAAAGGAATACAATGCGAAGTTCCGCAAGCGTGTGCTTAATCCTGAAAAAGGGCATAAGTTCATGCCTTACATCGTAGTGATAGTCGATGAGTTTGCCGACCTGATAATGACCGCCGGCAAGGAGGTTGAAACTCCGATTGCCCGTTTGGCGCAGAAGGCGCGTGCTATCGGCATTCATGTTATTTTGGCAACACAACGCCCGTCGGCTAATGTTATTACCGGTGTTATCAAAGCTAACTTCCCGGCACGCATGGCGTTCAAGGTTGCTTCCGGCATTGACTCCAAGACAATCCTGGATGCAACCGGCGCTCAGCAGCTTATTGGCCGAGGCGACATGCTTATCTCAAACAATTCAGAGATGGAGCGTGTGCAATGTGCTTTCATCGATACACCGGAAGTCACGGCCATCTGCGAACATATTGCTGCCCAACCGGGTTATCCTCATGCGCTCATATTGCCTGAACCCCTCATTACGGGTGAGGGTGGCGAAGGGGGAATCGACTCCAATAACTTCGGCGATAGAGACACTCTGTTTGACGAAGTGGCGCGTCTGGTAGTGACCTCCAACACAGCGTCGACCTCCTCAATCCAGCGCCGTTATTCCATCGGTTATAACCGCGCCGGCAAGATTATGGACCAGCTGGAGGCTGCCGGCATCGTTGGCCCCTCACAGGGTGGCAAGCCCCGTCAAGTGCTTGTTGACCCCATCACTTTGGAAAGTATTCTTGGTTCACTGTAATTATCTTTTCTGAATTTGATATGATGAATAAGACTCTCCGGATATTTCTCCCTCTGCTGCTGCTCGCGCTCGCTTTTCCCGCGAACGCTTTGACTGCGGCACAGATACTTGATAAGTCTTCGGCTTCATTGTTGAAATCCAAAGGGATAACAGCCGTTTATTCCATTATCACCAATGGCCGCAAGACGACGGGTAACATTTCTGCCAAGGGGAAGAAGTTTTACATATCCACTTCGGGAGTGCGCACATGGTATGACGGCGACACTCAATGGAACTATAATACGGCATCCGAGGAGGTCACTGTCTCTCGCCCGACAGCTGCGGAAGTGGCTACGCTCAGTCCCTATTCCCTGATATCCTCGTATAAAACCCTTTACAATCCCAAAGCGCTCACAAGCAAGCTGCCTGGCACATATGCCATTCAGCTCAATCCGAAGAGCGACCGAAATTCGGTGAAAACCGCGATAGTCTATATCCGTACCACCGATTTTCTCCCTTGTCGCCTTGACCTCACTCTGCGTGACGGTTCAAAGTCAACCGTAGTAATTACTTCACTCAAGACTAATCAATCGCTCGCGGATGCTGTTTTCAAATTCCCGAAAGCCAAGTATCCGAAAGCAGATATAATAGATCTTCGTTAATTCTATAAACCATTAACTCAAAATGAATACCGTAAAGACACGTTGTCTCATCATTGGCTCCGGCCCTGCCGGATTTACCGCCGCCATCTACACTTCACGCGCAAATCTCCAGCCCATCCTTTTTGAGGGGATGCAGCCCGGCGGCCAGCTGACAATCACAACAGAAATAGAAAACTTCCCCGGCTATCCGGAGGGTGTCACCGGCACCGAAATGATGGATCAGCTCAAGGCGCAGGCCGTGCGCTTCGGTGCGGATGTGCGTCCCGACACAATTACTTCCATCGACCTGTCGGCCCGACCCTTCATCGCAATGACCGACCAGGACACCCGTGTGGAGGCTGACACTGTAATCATCGCTACCGGCGCTTCCGCCAAGTATCTTGGCTTGCCTGATGAAGAGAAGTATCGCGGTATGGGTGTGAGCGCCTGTGCCACTTGCGACGGCTTCTTCTACCGCAAACATCCGGTGGCCGTTGTTGGTGGTGGAGACACCGCTTGCGAAGAGGCTCTCTATCTGAGCACCCTCGCCAAAGAGGTTTATCTGATTGTGCGCAAAGATCATCTGCGCGCTTCCAAGGTGATGCAGCGCCGTGTGCTTGACACAGCCAATATCAAAGTGCTCTTCAACACCAACACCCTCGGCCTTTTCGGCGAAGATGGAGTGGAGGGCGCTCACCTCGTGCGCCACAAAGGAACAGATAAGGAGGAACTGTTTGATATAGCAATCGACGGCTTCTTCCTGGCCATCGGCCATCATCCCAACACCGCGCTGTTTGAGCCTGCCATCACGCTCGACCACATGGGTTATATCAAAACCGCTCCCGACTCCACAGCAACCAATATCCCGGGTGTATTTGCTGCCGGCGATGTGGCCGATCCGAAATATCGCCAGGCCATCACCGCTGCCGGCATGGGCTGTAAGGCGGCCATTGACGTTGAGCGATTCCTGCTCGAACAAGAATAATTTCAACCTGACGGAGCACCGGACAATCCGGTGTCTCCGTCATCCAGTAACTAATAAGAGAGTGTCTAAACTGATGGAAGACAAGCAATACCTCCTTGACACGCGTTATCTGCGCATGGCCTTCATTTGGGCTGAGAATTCCTATTGTCAGCGTCGCCGAGTAGGCGCAATTCTGGTGAAAGACAATATGATTATTTCCGACGGTTTCAACGGAACGCCGTCAGGATTTCCCAATGTGTGTGAGGATAAAGATGGTGTGACCATCCCTTATGTCCTTCATGCCGAGGCTAATGCCATCACCAAAGTGGCTCGCTCTAATAATTCAAGTGAGGGGAGCACTCTTTACATCACGACCTCTCCCTGCATGGAATGCTCAAAGCTTATTATTCAAGCCGGCATCAAGCGTGTTGTTTACTCTGAGCACTATCGCATTACCGACGGGCTGGATTTGCTTAGGCGCGCCGGAATAGAAATACTCCATTTACCTGTTCACGACACTGATGAATAAGAAACGTCTTCTGTTTGCCCTACTGATTCCGCTTGGAGGCTTCCTGCTTCTTGTGCTCGGTATCTTTTTGGGCAGAGTAATCTTCAGCCCGCGCACAACCACCGGCAGCGATAAGCTGCAAGAGGTAATGTCGCTTATTGAGAACGAATATGTTGACACAGTCAATCGCGACCAGTTGACTGATATGACGGTCATGGCTCTCATGCGCAGCCTTGACCCACATTCAGAATACATCCCCAAAAAGGATTTGACTGCTGTGAATGAAGACCTCGACGGTTCGTTCAGCGGTGTGGGTATTTCCTTCCAGATAGTGGCCGACACCGTGACCGTAGTGGAGGCTATCACAGGCGGTCCCGCTGAGAAGGTAGGAATAATGGCCGGCGACCGTATCATCTCCGCCAATGGCAAGAGCTTGGCCGGCGCATCCGTTACGAATGAAGATGTTTTCAAGACACTGCGCGGCACGAAAGGCACACAAGTGAAACTGCAAGTGCTCCGTCCCGGAGCCTCAAAGCCTCAGCCATTCACACTCACGCGCGCCGATATCCCGGTTAACTCAGTGGACGCTGCCTATGTGCTTGCTGATGGAAAAACCGGCTACATCAAGCTCTCCAAATTCACTCGCAACACCTATCAGGAACTGCTGAACGCGTTAGCCGGGCTTGACAGCCAAGGGGCACGTCAGCTCATTCTTGACCTCCGCGGAAACCCGGGAGGCTTCCTTGACCAGGCAGCCTTGATTGCCAATGAGTTTCTTCCGGCCGGCTCAATGATTGTGTACACAAAATCCCGTAACCCCGAAAATAAGCTCGAGATGCGCGCCGATGGCACCGGCAGCCATCAGAAAACTCCGGTAGCCGTGTTGCTGAATGAGTATTCGGCCTCCGCCTCTGAGATTATAGCCGGAGCTATTCAGGATAATGACCGTGGTGTGATTGTAGGGCGCCGCTCATTCGGCAAAGGTCTGGTGCAGAATCAGACTATGCTGCCTGACTCCTCAGCTATCCGTCTGACTGTGGCTCGCTATTACACCCCCTCGGGCCGAAGCATTCAGAAGGAATATAAGATAGGAGAGGGGCAAGCTTACGAATTGGATATAATGCAGCGCTATAACAGGGGAGAGTTCTATCATCTGGACTCCATCAAGCTGGATTTGACCAAACCGTTCCGCACAGCTCTCGGTCGCACCGTCTATGGAGGCGGTGGCATCATGCCCGATGTTTTCGTACCCGAAGACACCACAATGGTGACCTCCTGGTATATGGCAATCAATAATGCCGGACTGATTCAGCAGCACGCCTTCGCGCTTTCCGACCGCTACCGCCCGTTGCTCAAGGGCGCGAAAACCGCCGAGCAGGTGCTCCGTGTGCTCCCTGACGACGATTTGCTTGTAGAGCAGTTTGCTGAATATGCCGAGACCAAAGGGGTGCCTGCCCGCTGGTATTATGTGAATATCTCAGCTCCCCTCGTGGCTCGCCAGCTGAAGGCATTCATTGTGAGAGACATTTTGGGCTATGATCAGTTTTACAGGATTTTTAACTCTGATGACCGAACAATAGAGGCTGCCCGCGACGTTCTTAATTCGGGAAAGATTCCCCGTAAGACCGTAAGCCGGTAAATCTGTAAACAAACTTTAACATGGACAAACTCGACAAGGCGCAGTTGCGCCGCAAAATAAAGAATATGCGACTGCTCCTCTCGGCGGAAGAGAGGGCAGGTGCATCGGCATCAATATTTGAGCAGTTGGAAAAGACCGCTCAGTTTCTCATGGCCACACGCATTCTGATGTATCATGCGTTGCCGGATGAGGTTGACACCCGTGCGTTTCTGGATAAATGGGCTTCCCGAAAATCCTTTTTCCTCCCGCGTGTGAATGGTGTTAATCTTGACATCCTTCCGTATGACCGCACCCGCCTTGAATTAGGGTCGTTTCATATAGAGGAACCCACCGGCGACGATTTGGTGGATCCTGCTACCTTGGAACTGATTATAGTTCCTGCTGTGGCTTATGACCGTAAGGGAAATAGACTCGGGCGTGGCAAAGGTTATTATGACCGTCTGTTGACTACTACCCGTGCCGCAAAAATAGGTGTGGCTTATGAGTTCCAGATGGTGGACGAGGGTATTCCTGCTGAGCAGCATGATGTGCCGGTCGATATAGTTATCACCGATAAAGGTCTCTATATCACCCGGAAATGAAGATAGCCCTCGTTGGTGTATCGCCTCTCCATGCACTCGGGCTTGAATCGTTGATAGGGAAAACGATGCCCTCGCATGAAGTCGTCTGCTCCTCCTTGTCGGCCAAGGAGGAGTGGCAAAGCGCGGAATGTTTTGTCGTGTCGGCTCCGGCACTCGCTGCTTGCGCTCCATTCTTTATGCCCCGATTGTCGCGTGTGCTGCTGTTGACCACATCCCCTCCCTTCTCCGAGGGGGGACTTCCATGCGTCTCACCCTTGGATACTGAAAAGAGTCTTTCGGACGCATTGCGTAGCCTGGTGCAGGGGGCAGCCTCAGCCGTACCTCCTGCACACATGCATCCGGGCGCAAAGCCGGAGATGCCGGCAGCATCATTAACCCCGAGGGAAATGGATGTATTGCAGTTGACGGTCAGGGGAGCATCAGCTAAAGAGATGGCTGCGAAGCTGGGAATCTCAGTGAATACTGTGCTCACCCACCGAAAGAATATAGCTGACAAACTCGGTGTGCATGGTGCTCCGGCATTAGTGTATTATGCCATGACCCATAAACTTGTTTAATAACCTTGTCGCGAAGCCAAACTCGCGTTATTTAACTAATAATTAATATCTTACATGTATCTAATGAAATCTGCAAAAGGCATTGTCGCAACCGCTGCATTATGCCTGGGATGCCTGTCCGGCTTTGCTGATACGGGCATCTATCTATTAGGTGAATGCAATGATTGGAAAGGCATTTCAACCTATGAATTTACAGAACAGTCAGAAGGCATACTCACCTTGTCGCTCCCCTCGCTTGACGGACAGTTCAAAATAGCCACGACTGATTGGGAGACAGTCGATTTGGGCAGCACCACAGCAAAGCCCGGAATGCTCACCGTGGGAGCCGGTAAATATCAGTGTGTTAGAGGTGGTGGCAATTTTTCCTCAGTGCCTCTGACAAATGTTGTGCTCACTGTGGAATATAATCCCGACGGGGAGTCATGGCTCACCATCGAAGGAGAAGGTGACGTGGTTCCCGTGCAGGGCCTTTCGGGCACACTGCCGGTGCTTTATATCTTCACTGACCCAGTTATGCTCTCAAAGGACTTGGCTGACAAGGAATATCGCGACGGCACATATTACCTGGATGCCAACGGATGTGATTGGGCAGAGTCAATCGGCTCAGCAGAAGAAATGCTGCCACTTGAAATCAAAGCTCGCGGCAACTGGACCCGCCTCGGTTTTGCCAAGAAGCCTTTCAAACTGAAACTCGGCTCCAAGCAGTCGATGCTTGGTCTCTCCAAGAGCAAGCACTTCGCTATTATAGCTCATGCCGATGATGATAAGGCGTATTTGAAAAACTTCGTAGGCTTCAATCTGGGTAAGCGAATCGGTCTTCCCTGGACCCCTTCGCAGCAACCAGTGGAGGTCGTAATGAACGGCGACTACCGTGGCCTCTATTTCCTGACGGAATCAATCAGAGTGGAAGAGAAGCGCGTGAACATTGCTGAACTTGAGGATGAGGAAACTGACCCCTCTCTCTGCTCAGGTGGTTACCTCGTGGAGCTTGACAACTACGAGGAGGGTGACCAAATCATCGAACCCGAGGAGGGTGGCAATGACGTAATGCGTGTGACCTTCGACACCCCCGAGGTTTACAGCCCGCTGCAGCGTCAGTTTGTGGAAGAACAGTTCACGACGATGAACCGCATGGTATCTGACCATGACCCGCAGCTGTGGAGCTACATGGATCTTGACATGGCTGTGCGCTATTATATTGTGGAAGAAATAATTGACCATCGCGAATCCTATCATGGATCAACCTATCTGTTCCGCGATCGAGGCGAGGGTATGAAATGGACCTTTTCACCCCTTTGGGACTGTGGCAACGCCTTCGGACGCGAGAATCCGCGCGGCTATTTCACCGATGAATATCTCTATGGCAACCTTTGGATTGCCAACATGCGTCAGACCCCCGGCTTCATGGATAAAGTCAAGGAGACCTGGCAGTGGTTTTGGGGTACGAAAGTGGGTGACAACGGTGCTGACCTGCTGGCCGACATTGATGCTTACATAGTCTCTATCACTGAGGCTGCCAAGGCTGACCGCAAGCGCTGGGAAGGTGCACCCCGTCCCGAGTATCCCGGGGCGGCCGATGTGGTTGACAACTCTGACCTCTCTCGTGGCACAAGCTTTGTGAAGACAGCTCTGCGCAACAAGACAGAATGGCTCACAGAAGAATGGGGCGCACCCTCTGCCTCTGCCTCAGAACCTGCCCGCGACACCACCCCGGCGGCTGCTCTGCCTGACTACTTCACCGGCATTGCTGCGGTTGACATGGAGCAGGCAGCTCCCGATGCGATTTTCAATCTTCAGGGTATGCCCGTGAGCAACCCGGCCGTCGGCTCCATCGTTATCATAATGAAGAATGGCAAAGCCTACAAAGTGATTGCCCGTTGAGGTGTTCAGGAGCTTGATGCACACTCAAGCCCACTGATATAATAACGGAAGGCTCAGCTGCTAAACAATCGGCAGCTGAGCCTTCTGTTGTTATTGGGCTGTCAGGAGATAAAGCGTTCAGAATCAGCGGCGCGGGATTATAATGCGTTCTCCGAGATATTTTGCTATCTCAGCACGCAGAGCGCGGTTGTCGGCAAGTTGCTTCATCAGTTGCAGAACCGAGGCTTCATCCGCAGCAGCGGAAGCCTTTCGTATTTCGTCACGCAGGCGGTTGCTTTCCTGCTCGAGAATCGCGTCTTTCCATTCTGTGATGGCGCGCGGCAACAATTCGTCAAGTCGCTCCTCCTCCGTCTCTATGTGCATGTTTTTAGAGTGATACTTGCTCAGTGTGTAACGCGGAGTGATTGCGGAGAGCACGAATCGGCGCAGCTCATCATCGGGATCAGATCCCAATTCATGGCCAATCCATTCAGCGGAAAATTCTGTGCAGGCTTTTGCCTCACTCTCGGCAAGACGCTCCTGCTGTTTCTTCTCAGCAGTCTCAATCTGACTGATGGAGAGGTTCTTGGAGGTCATCTCCTGAATCCAAGCCTCATGCTCTTCCTTCAGCAACTCTTTGACCCGCAGCAGGTGCTGCTGCAATGCCGCATCGTGAGCGGCTACCATGCTAAGTATGCGTGCGAACAGGCGGTCATATAGAGGCGAGGAGAAAGATATGCTGTCAAGCGTCAATTCAGCTTTCACATATTCCACGACGTTCATCGACCGCTCAGAGCCATCTGCGTCCGGCTCAGTGCAAATAGGTAGCATTCCGTATCTGACGACATACTCCATCACCTGTTTCTCAACATTGGAAATAACCGAGGTGGGAGCAATCTCTCGCATCGGAGCCGATGCAGGTTCTGATGTCGCCGACTGTTGAGCTGCGGCATTCCCGTCCGGATACTCAGCTTGGATGCGTGCCTGCTGACGACGCTTGCGATGCTCTTGCACGACAGTTTCGCGGGCGCGAGCCACCTCGGCCGTGATGACAGCCTCGGCTACATTCATCAGAGCGCTGCAACGTTGGATGTAGACCGTGCGCTGAATCAGTTCGCTCACTTGGGCTATCGATTTGACCATGGAACGAAGGGCTTCGGTGCGGGATGCCGTCGTGGCCTGTGAGGATGAGAAGACATGAGCCATGAAGCTGATAAAATCCTGCTCATGCTCCTCAACATATTGCCTGAACTGTTCAGGTGTATTTTTTCGGGCGAAGGAATCAGGGTCGTCGCCGTCGGGCAGAAGTAGCAGCGTAACCTCCATGTTCTGCGCCAGGCATATATCAATGGCTCGCAACGAGGCATGGATGCCGGCGCTGTCGCCATCATATATGATAGTGATTCTATCAGTAAACCTATGGATAAGCGCCACCTGGCCATCAGTCAGAGATGTGCCGCTGGAAGCAACCACATTCTCCATGCCGCTCTGCCACATGCCGATGACATCCATGTAGCCCTCCACAAGGAAGCAGCGCTTCTGACGCACTATCGCATTCTTTGCCTGGAAGATGCCATAGAGCTCATTGCTTTTATGGTATATTTCCGACTCCGGCGAATTGATGTATTTTGCAGTCTCACCCTTAATGCCGCGACCTCCGAAGGCAATCACCTTGCCCGCGGAGTTAATCATTGGGTAAATCACGCGCCCGCGGAATCGGTCATAGGGGCGTCCGTCACGCGAACTCTCGCCACAGAGTCCGACCTGCATGAGCGCCTCCGCTTCGTAGCCCTGGCGAATGGCTGCATCGTAGATATCGGTTGGCTTGTCCAGGGCATACCCCAAGCGGAACTTGTCGATGGCCTCATGCGTGAGTCCACGCTCATAGAAGTACTGCAAGCCGACGTTTCGTCCCTCTTCCGTAGCATTCATGTTTTCTCGGAAGCGACGCATGGCCCAGTCATTGACCGTGAGCATTGCTTCGCGCCGACTCTGCTGGGCACGCTCTTCATCCGTCAGTTCCCTTTCCTCAACCTTAATGCCATATTTTTCAGCCAGGCGCAGCAGGGCATCACGATAGGTTATGCCCTCTTTTTCCATCAGGAAGTTGACCGGACTACCCCCTTTGCCGCAGGAGAAACAGTGGCAAATTCCGCGAGCCGGCGATACGGAGAAAGATGGGGTTCGCTCGTTATGAAACGGGCACAACCCCATGTAGTTGGCGCCGCGCCGGGTGAGGTGAACGTAGTCACTCACGACCTCGACTATGTCGGCTGCGTCAAGAATCTGCCGTACGGTGGCTTTATCAATCATTCGGAAGAGCCTCCATGGCTTTCTTTATGAGTCCGGTTACTTTATGACCGCAAGGAGTGAGGGGCAGGCGAAGTTTGTTGGCTATTAAATCCATGTCGGCCAGCAGACATTTGATTCCGGCCGGATTCCCGTCGAGGAAAAGATAGCTGAACATGGAGTCAAAGCGCTGCTGGAGTTCGCGGGCAGTGGCCATGTCGGCAGCGAGCGCTGCTCTCACGAGTTTCCCGAATGTGGCAGGATAAGCATTGCCAATGACTGAAATCACGCCTGAAGCTCCCATGCAGATGAAGGGGAATGCCAGGGCGTCATCGCCGCTAACCACGTCGAATCCCTCGGGAGCACTTTTAATAATTTCCTCAGCCTGATTTAGGTTGCCGGAGGCTTCCTTGATGCCGATTATGTTTCTGTGGTCGCGTGCCAGGCGCAGAGTGGTGGCCGGTGTCATGTTCAGGCCGGTGCGTCCGGGCACATTATAGAGAATCACCGGCACGGGGGAGGCGTCAGCCACCGCCATATAATGCTGATACAGACCCTCCTGTGAAGGCTTGTTATAGAAAGGAACAACTGACAGGATGGCAGCGAAAGGGGAGAGGTCAGTCGCCTGAATCTCTTCGATGAGCGAGCGGGTGCAGTTGCCACCCATGCCCAGCACGAGCGGAACGCGTGAGTCGACATGACGCACCACGAAGTCCGTAACCTGTTTTCGCTCGGCGGGAGTGAGAGTGGCGGCTTCGCCTGTGGTACCAAGCACGACAATGTAATCGACTCCGGCGCCTACGTTTCGCTCAATGAGCGTGGCAAGTGCTTGATAGTCAACTGAATTATCTTGAGTGAAAGGGGTGATTAGAGCTATGCCCAAACCCTTGAGTGTGAACTGATCCATAGTGATAGTTGTTTCAATTTACAAAGTTAGTGAATTTCTGCTTATGCCCCAAACCTCGTCAGTTAAAAAGTGCGTGTGAGTAAAAAGAACATAAAAAGTGTGTGAGTATGAGGGAAATTTACTATATTTGCCAAATATTAGACACACTCATAGAGTGTGGCCGCCCGGAAGATTCCGGAACACACATAAATAGCGAAGACTATGCCTATGGAAGAACTCTACGTGCCGATGGTTCAAACTCAGGCCGAGGAGGTGTTTGACTCCATCTCTCACCGATTCTCGGAGCAGGAAATGCAGCGTATCCGTGATGCTTACGAATATGCGCGGGAGGCGCATGCCAGCCAGCGGCGCAAAACCGGGGAACCCTATATTGTGCATCCGATTGCCGTGGCGCGAATAGCCGGTGTTGAGCTTGGGCTCGATGCCAATGTCATCATTGCGGCGTTTCTTCATGACGTGGTGGAGGACACTCCGCACACTATTGAAGAGGTGCGTGAACGTTTTGGCGATGATGTGGCTTCGCTGGTGAGGGTCGTCACCAAGCCTGACAAGGATCGCTATGAGATGTCGAAGCAGCTTGATAATTTCAAGCAGATGCTTAATGCAATGCAGGGAGATATCCGGGGAATTCTGATTAAGTTGGCTGACCGGTTGCATAACATGCGCACGCTGCAATCCATGCGCACTGACAAGCAGATGAAAATTGCCGGTGAGACCGACTATTTTTATGCTCCGTTGGCAAACCGCCTTGGCTACTATGAGGTTAAGACCGAACTTGAGAATCTGAGTTTCCGCTATCGTTGCCCGCATGAGTATGAGGAATTCTCAAAGCTTCTGACAGAGGATTACAAGCTCATGAAGCGGCGCATGGATGAGTTCGTCAACAAGGTGCAGCAGGTGCTTGAAAAAGGTGGTGTGCAGGCTCGCGTTGTCATGGTGCAGCGTGCTCCTTACAGCCTGTGGCGCAAGATGAAAAAGCATAATGTGGACTTCCATCATCTCAAGAATAAACATTTTACAGAGATAATTTTCTCTGACACACCTGTAGAGCAGGAGAAGGCGGAGGTGCTGAAGATTTATTCGCTGCTGACGGATGTGTTCCGCGAGAAGCCCGGAGGCATAAGTAATTACATCGACTCTCCCAAGGAAAACGGCTATCGTTCGTTTCATGTTAAGCTGTTGAGTGACAGCGGTATTTGGGAAGAGGTACACATCAGCAGTGAGCGCATGGCCCGCGCTTCTCAGTATGGCTTTCTCGGCGCCGGTGAGGAGAGCTACGGCGTGCAGCAATGGCTTGAGAAATTCCGTTCCAATCTGAATGATATTTCCCGTTCGAATCCGGGTGCTGATTTCATTGAGAATGTTGTCACGTCTTTCTATAATGATGACATCATGGTCTTCACGCCTGCCGGCAAACCGGTTGTCTTGCCGCAAAGGGCGAAGGCGTTGGATTTTGCGTTTGAGATTCACAGCAAAATCGGGCAGTTTGCGAAATATGCACGCATCAACGGGCAGCTGCAATCAGTGGTTACTGAGCTGAAGCGCGGTGACGTGGTTGAGATATTTACTTCCGATGATGCCCTTCCGCTTCCTGAGTGGGCCGATAAAGTGGTTACTTACAAAGCAAAACGCTGGCTGCGTAATTATGTGGCGCGCCTGCCGAAGGTCAGATATACACGTTGTCCGCAGTGCAATCCAATTCCCGGTGAGGAGGTAATAGGTTTTGCCGGGCCGTACAATGAAGTGGCCATTCACAAGAGGGATTGCCCGGTGGCTATCCGCACAGCATCCAAGATGGGAGACTCTATTGTGCCGGTGCATTTCACGGAGAATCCCGAGATACTCTATCCGGTGAGTGTGCGTATCAAAGGGGTTGACCGTTACCACATGCTCTCTGATTTGATTCAGACGATTACAGAGCGTATGAAGCTCTCCATCACCTCTATCAATACGCAGACCAAGGACTATATTTTTGATATAACAATTTCATTTTCAGTGCACTCCTTTGGTGCTCTTCAGCGCGTCATAGCTGAGATTTATTCGATAAAGGGGGTTGATGAGGTGCATCAGGTGAAGCAATGAGAGTAATCCTTGATGGCATAATCTTTTCACTCCAGGATTGCGGAGGCATCTCCGGCATGTTCGCGCGGCTATTGGAGGGTCTGCTCCGTTGTCCGGATATTGAGCTGTATCTGCTGGAGCGTCCTGAGGGCAGGCGGAACATTTTTCGCCGGGAAGTGGATGTGCCCGAGGATAGAATTATTAAGATGCCGGAGCGCCCGCTCCGCTTGGAACGCTACCTGCCGGTCAGCAGCCTCCCCTCAGAATTGATGGATGGCACACCCTTCATCTTCCATTCCTCCTATTATCGCTACTGCTCGCTTCCGGGGGCTGTGAATATAACCACGCTGCATGATTTTACCTATGAGGTTATGCGCCTGCGCGGCGCCATTCCGACTTTTGTGCACACTCAGCAGAAAAGTCGAGCCATAGCGCGCTCGCGAGCCGTGGCATGTGTAAGCCGCTCGACTTTAAATGATTATCTCAGATTATTTTCGCTGGCGGTCGAACAGAAGTTGCAGGTTATTCCTAATGCGCCGCTTTGTGTGCCGCATGAGAAGTGCGGGCGTGAGCGCAATATGAATGACCTGCTTTTCGTGGGAGCGCGGGCTTATCACAAGAATTTCCGACTGGTAGTAGAGGCTTTGTCCGGCACACCTTGGAGACTGATTCTCTGCTCCTCAACCCTGACTCCCGAGGAATTGCGACTGATTGAGACAAACTTGCGTCCCGGGCAATGGGAAGTCTGTGTGTTCCCTGATGACCGCACGCTTTCAGCTATGTACAGCCGTTGTCGCTGTCTGCTCTATCCCAGTAGCTACGAAGGATTCGGCATTCCGATTGTGGAGGCGCAAATGCATGGGTTGCCGGTCATTACCGGCAATTGTCCCGCATCGGTTGAGGTGGGAGGGGATGCCACTATTGTAATGCCTGACTATACTCCCCAATCTCTGCGCGATGCCATTAAAGCGCTTGATAATAAAGTGCTATATAAAGAATTGCAGGACAAGGGATTGAGCAATGCGTTGCGCTTCAGCTGGCCTAATATAGTTGAGGCTTACCGCAATCTCTATGCTGATGCGTTGAAAGGTTGAGCGGCTGTGTCAAGACAGGTGCATCATTAGGATTGCTCTCACACCCGCTTACGTTAACCGTTTTCAGTGTTTGCGCGGGACATCTACGTTTTTTGTCGAGAACACACGCTCGGCTGAGTTTGAGAAGGTGTTCCACCAACCGAGTTGTGCAGCCGGAATCCGGTCAGCCATTGAGTAGGGGATCACTTGAAAATTCGTGTTACCACCGGCGGGCTTGGCTGCGTAGAAAGTGTCGTAAGTAGCAGCGACAAAGCGTGCTTCGCCATCTTCACCTCTTTCGATTTCGCATGTGACGGATGCTCCTCCGCGAGTGTCGCCCGTCTTCATATTACTGATGAAATTGCCCAGGCTGTACACCACTAACGTGTTCTTTCCTGTCGCCGGATTCTGAACCACCTTCATGGGCTGTATTACATGAGGATGGCCGCCGATAATCATATCCACACCTTGCTCGACAAGGAAGTCAGCAAGGCTGCGTTGAGATGGATGCTCCGTCAGCTGATACTCTATGCCCCAGTGCACACAGACGCAGACCAACTCCGCCCCTTTTTCTCGAGCCAGCTTAATCTCCTGCGCCATAGCTTTGCGGTCAATGAGACTGACTTCCGCGCCCTGCGAGGCTGTAATGCCGTTGGTGCCATAGGTGTAGTTCAGGAAAGCGACCTTAATTCCGTTGATATCCTTGATGAAGGGGACAAGTGCCGTGCGTTCGGCTTTGTCATCGTAAGTTCCTATATGGTCAACCTGAAGAGAATCAAGCACTTGCAGAGTGCGACGCAGACCATAGTCCTTTCGGTCGAGGGTATGGTTGTTGGCCGTAAGAAACAGGTCGAACCCGGCATCCTTAAGCGCGAGGGCAAATTCGTCAGGCGCGGAAAAACAGGGAAAACCGGTGTAACCCCCTTTGCCTCCGCCCAGCGGCACTTCCAAGTTGACCACAGCATAGTCCGCAGCTTTCACCGTGGGCGCTATCAGGTCGAAGCAGCCGGCATAGCTGAAGCTGCCTCCGCCAAGTTCACGGGCACGGTCAAGCTGCGCTTGGTGTTGCATTGCGTCACCCACGAAATAGAGGGTGGCTTTTGCGGGTTGCGTGGCTGCTATGGAGTCTGCAATAGCGGTTGACTCTGATTCATTAATGGCACTGCTCCTTCCGCAGGCACCCGTAAGGAATGCCAACGGAAGAAGCAGATGCAGGAGAAGAGTTCGCATATGGAGCTGCTTTACATTTTGTTTTTGCGCGCCTGAAGAGTGTTCTTCATCAGGGAGCAAATGGTCATCGGTCCTACGCCGCCCGGCACCGGAGTGATGAACGAGCATTTGGGCGCGACATTCTCAAAATCGACATCGCCGCAAAGACGGAATCCTGACTTGCGTGATGAGTCAGGCACGCGGGTTGTGCCAACATCTATGACTACGGCACCCTCCTTCACCATCTCCTCCTTGAGGAAGAGGGGAGAGCCGAGGGCTGCGATGATGATGTCAGCTGAGCGAGTGATTGTTGCGATGTCAGGAGTGGCTGAGTGACAGACGGTTACGGTACAGTTGCCGGGAGTGGCTTTCTGCATGAGCAGTGTGGCGATGGGTTTGCCGACAATGTTGCTGCGACCGAGCACAACGGCATGTTTGCCTTTGGTCTCAATGCCATAGCGCTCCAGCAGATCCATGATGCCGCTCGGGGTGGCGCTCTTGAAGCAGGGGAGACCGATGCTCATGCGGCCTACGTTTACGGGGTGGAAACCGTCAACATCCTTCTCCGGATAGATAGCTTCAGTTACTCTCTGCTCATCGATGTGGCGAGGCAGCGGGAGCTGCACGATGAAACCGTCAACATCGTCATCTTCATTCAAGCGACGGATTTCGTCAAGCAGAGCCTCCTCAGTGATGTCATCCTCGAAGCGAAGCAGTGTGCTTTTGAATCCACACATTTCGCAGGCCTTAACTTTGTTGGCCACATAGGTCTCTGAGCCACCGTCGTGGCCCACCAGGATTGCTGCCAAGTGAGGGGCACGCTCGCCGCGTGCAACCATCTCAGCCACTTCAGCCGCAATCTCAAGTTTAATGTCGGATGCGGTCTTTTTACCGTCAATCAGTGTCATTTAAGGTATCGGGTTTAGAGTGTGTTTGGATTTAAGCCGAATTTCACTTTTGAGTGTGTCTATTGAATTCAACCGATTCAGCGGCCACGCTTGGCGTTGCGCAATTGGCGAGCCAACTTCAGAGGATTCTTGGTGGTGGCCATGCGCATCATCTTGCGGGTATCCTCAAACTGCTTGAGCAGGCGGTTAACCTCTGCGATACCGGTGCCGGAACCTTTGGCGATGCGCTGACGACGGGAGGAATTAATGATTTCCGGGTTGTGGCGCTCATGCGGTGTCATTGAGTTGATGATGGCCTCAATACCCTTGAAAGCACTGTCATCAATGTCAAGGTCCTTGATCTGCTTGCCCACGCCGGGAATCATGCTGGCCAGGTCCTTGAGGTTACCCATCTTCTTTATCTGCTGAATCTGCTTGTAGAAGTCTTCAAAATCAAACTTGTTCTTGCGGATTTTCTCCTCAAGGCGCTTCGCTTCTTTTTCGTCATACAGCTCCTGGGCGCGCTTGGCAATCTCGACGATGTCACCCATGCCGAGAATACGTGATGCCATACCCTCGGGATTGAATTCCTGAAGGTCTTCCAGTTTTTCGCCGGAACCAATGTATTTGATAGGCTTGTTGACAACAGTGCGGATTGAAAGAGCAGCGCCGCCACGGGTGTCGCCGTCGAGTTTGGTGAGGATAACGCCGTCGAAGTCCAGACGCTCGTTGAAGGTGCGTGCTGTGTTGACGGCATCCTGACCGGTCATTGCGTCGACCACGAAGAGGGTTTCCTGCGGCTTGACTGCTTCCTTGATGGCGGCAATCTCCTGCATCATAGGCTCATCCACAGCCAAGCGACCGGCCGTGTCGATGATGACCAAGTCATTGTGATTAGTCTTGGCATGCTTGATTGCATTGAGGGCGATTTCCACCGGATTGGTGTTGCCCGGCTCCGTGTAGACCGGCACTTCAATCTGCGCACCGAGCTTGCTCAGCTGGTCGATTGCCGCAGGACGATAGACGTCGCAGGCCACGAGCAGCGGACGCATGCCGCGAGCGCTCTTCAGCTTCTTGGCCAGCTTGCCTGAGAAGGTGGTCTTACCGGAACCCTGCAGACCGCTCATGAGAATGATGGAGGGGTTGCCGGAGATGGTGATGGGCACCTGAGTGCCACCCATCATGGCTGCCAGCTCATCATGCACGATTTTAACCATCAGCTCCTTGGGCTTCAGAGCGTTGATAACGTTCTGACCCATGGCCTTGGCTTTCACAGTGTTCATGAACTGGGTGGCCACCTTATAATTGACGTCGGCGTCAAGCAGGGCGCGACGCACATCTTTCATGGTCTCGGCTACATTAATTTCAGTAATTTTGCCTTGACCCTTAAGAATTTTGAATGAGCGTTCAAGACGCTCTGAAAGATTTTCAAACATTTTTGAACGGTACGGTTAAATCACGTCTGAGAACTGAAAACAGTTTCTCAGAGGGTGTTGGTAAGGGTATCGGGGAATATCACTTTCGGCTTGAAGTTGTCAGCTTCCTCCGGGGTCATCAGGGCGTAGGCCATGATGATGACTACATCGCCGGGCTGAACCTTGCGGGCTGCTGCCCCGTTCAAACACACGACGCCGCTCCCTTCAGGCCCGGCAATGACGTAAGTGTCGAGGCGTTCGCCATTGTTGTTATCAACTATGTACACCCTTTCTCCTTCGCGGATACCTGCCGCGCGGAGCAGAGCGCTGTCGATGGTGATACTCCCTATATAATTAAGATCAGCCTGCGTGACGGTCACGCGGTGAATCTTTGATTTCATTATTTGGAGAAGCATATAAGTGACTGTCCAAAATTTATATATTCTAACCCTGTGACTGATAAATCTTAACAGTCACTTACCTTGTTTTATTTGCGATAACAAATGTTGTCAATGAGCCTGACGGGCCCGCAGAACACTGTGATGCACCCCTGCACGCGCTTTGCCTCATTCCAGCTGTTGACCGGGCGCAGAGTCTCAGCATCCACGATGGAGAAATACTCTACCTCGCATTCCGGCAATGCGTTGATGCGGTTGACGACCATATCGTGCACTTCCTCCACACTCATCTCGCTGCTGCGCACCACAGAGTCCGCCAATGCGGCATAGATGCCGGGAGCCGTGGCGCGTTGCTCTTTGCTCAGGCGCACATTGCGCGAGGAGAGAGCCAGCCCGTCATCTTCCCTGATAATGGGGCAATCGACTATCTCAACGTTGATGCCTTCGGTGGCCACCATGCGGCGGATTACGGCAATTTGTTGAAAGTCTTTCTCGCCGAAATAAGCATGGTCGGGCTGAGTCATGCGCATCAGTTTGCTGACAATCTGCGCAACACCCTGGAAGTGTCCCGGACGCATGGCGCCTTCCATGACCTCAGCAACTTCGCCAAGGTCAAAAACGTGGTCAGGCTGACGGTCTCCGTCAGGATAAATCTCCTCAACAGAGGGTGCGAACACGGCCTGGGCCCCGGCCTGCTCCAGCAATCGGAAGTCAGCCTCTTCAGTGCGGGGATAGGTCTGAAGGTCAGCGGCGTTATTGAATTGGGTGGGGTTGACGAAAAGGCTCACCACCACGGAGTCATTGCCGGCAAGCGCCTCTTTCACGAGCGAGAGGTGGCCTGCATGGAGCGCTCCCATCGTAGGCACAAGGCCGAGCGAGAGCCCGGAAGCACGCAGAGCCTCGCAATGACGGGTGAGTTCATCAACTGTTCTTAAAATCTTCATTTTACGGTAAAGAATTTCAGGGTGCGAAGTTACGAAAAAATCTCGATATATCGTGAAATAATCTTAATGTTTCATCTCCCGGGCTTAAAACCCGCTGAAATCCTTTATTATATGGTGAAAAATTCGTAACTTTGCGCCCGGAATATTCATGGCCTGATGTTAAATGGCCCGGGTATTCATGAAAAATACTCATTATGGCATCCAAACGCATTCTTTTCATCACGCAGGAGGTGAACCCCTACCTGCCCGCCACCGAGCGGAGCCTGCTGGGCAAGCAACTCCCCCACGAGTTTCACTCCAAGGGTTTCGAGTCACGCATCTTCATGCCGAAGTACAGCGCTATCAACGAGCGCCGCAATCAGTTGCATGAAGTAATTCGTCTCAGTGGCATGAATATTCCAATCGCTGACACTGACCATCCGCTGATTATCAAGGTGGCTTCGCTCCCCCCGGCGCGTCTGCAAGCTTATTTCATTTACAGCGACGACTATTTTGAAGCTCTTGATACTGATGAGGATCCCGTGGGTTCCAACCGCGACAACAATGATGAGCGCATCATCTTCTACACCCGCGGCACGGTTGAGACTGCAAAGAAACTCCGCTGGCCGCCGGATGCAATTCTCTGCATGGGCTGGATGAGCATGTTGGCTCCCGTCTATCTGCGCAAGGTCTATTCTGACGAACCGGCTTTCAAGACAGTGAAAATCATCGCTGTCGTTGATGACTCTGAGTTTAAGGGTGTGCTTGACCCCGGAATGGTGGCCAAGCTCAAAGCGGAAGGCTTGAAGGAGGCTGACCTCAAGCTCCTTAAGAACAAGGAGATAACTCCGGCAGTGCTCACATCGCTCATGCTGAAGTATGCCAACGGCATCATCATCAACACACCGAATCCCTCGCCGGAAGTCCAAGCACTCATTGATGCTTCCAAAGCGAAGGTGCTCCCCTGGGAACAAGCCTCCCAAGGTAACGACAAGTGGGTGGACTTCGTCAACTCCCTACTGTAATTCCACATTGAATGAAATCTGTAAAACTATATCTGTCAGCTCTGTTGACTCTTTGCACCGTGGCCTTTACCTCATGTGAAGAGGACACTAATATAGGCACCTCCATCTCTAAAGGGGAGGTGACTATTGAGGTCGACTCTCTGTTTAGTGTCACCGGTGAGAGTGTGCGTGCTGACATTTTTGACTCCCGCTCAAGCACATTGCTTTTGGGGCGTCTCGCTGCTGAAGACTATGGCACCCTCGAATGCTCCTTCGCATCGCAGCTGATGCCGGCTGCCTCTCTGTCCATTCCTGACTCAATCCCCTTGGAAGACGTGAGCGGCATGAGCCTTAAATTCACCTATAAAAAAGCCGAAGTGACCGGCGATAGCCTCGCTCCTCAGCAGCTTGCTGTCTATCGTCTGCTGAAGGAACTCCCCTCCGACATCAATAACATGACTGACCTGTCAGGTTACTACAACAGTTCCTCTCTGCTTGGCACAAAAAGCTATACGGCCTCCACTCTCGGCATGTCTACGGCTTTGCAGAACAAAGCGACCGGAACTATCAACATCCCTCTGAGCCCGGAGTTTGCCCGTGAGGTCGTAAAGGAATACCGTACCAATCCCGCAACTTTCGCCACCCCTTCAGCATTTGCCAAGAAGTTTGCCGGCATATATGTGGGGCAGACATTTGGTCGTGGACTTGTTGTGAACATGACCTCCACCGAGTTCACCACTTACTATAACTATCATCGCGAAGTGACTGTGGTGAAGGATGGCGTAGCGGTAAAGGTCGATTCACTGATAACCGATTCCGCAACGCTCTTCTCCATCTCTCCGGAAGTGCTTTCAGCTAATTTGATGCGTATGTCACCGGCGCAGTCTGTGGCTGACCGTGTCAGCAGCAAGGAATGCATACTGCAAGGTCCCGGCGGATATAATGTTAAAGTACACTTCCCGGCGCGTCAGATTATCGAAAGATACTATAAGGAGGACTTCAACCTCTCAGTGGTTAACAGTCTGACTTATGAAGTGCCTGTGCGCAATGTGGCTAATGATTACGGCATTACCCGTCCTCCATATTTGCTAATGATCAAGACCTCGCGTCTGCCTGAATTTTTCCTGAAGAATCAGCTGCCGCAGGAAGATGATACTGACTGCTTCTATGCCGCATATAACTCTCAGACAGATAGTTATCGCTTCACATCCTTGCGCCCGTATATTGTCGAACTAATGGCAAATGGAGGTAAGGTTGAGGATGCCGACGAAGACTTCACGTTGGTCCCGGTGACCATCACCACAGAAGATGTGGGTTCTGTCACCGGCACATCAAAGGTTATGGTCACAGCCTGCGACCTGTATATAGCACGTCCCGTTCTGTGTCGACTTGACATTCCGGGTTCAAAAGTGAAGCTGACATACTCCCGCCAATTCATGAAGTAAACACCACATTTCATCATAAGTTAAGCCGAAGAAGAATCACTCTTTTTCGGCTTAATTTGTGCGTTGCGGTGTTTGAAAAGTCAGGAGGGACAGGCGCGGGCGACGCTTCAGCTGATTAAACCTGCAATGGTGTCGGCATATTTGCGCCCGATGGGGATTTCCTGAGTAGTGCCGCGCAGAGTCAGGCGCCGGCATGCATAGCCGGTGATGCCTTTCAGCGCTACGATGTAAGAGCGATGCACACGGGCGAAATCCTTGCTTGGCAGCTTTGCCATCATCTCCTTCATCGTGATTTGCGAGAGAATGGTTGGCTGATTCAGGCGGAACACTTTGACGTAATTGTCCATGGCCTCAATATAAAGAATCTCTTCCGGACGAATCAGCACAGTGCGATGCTCAACTTTCAGAGTAATTGCTTCGGAGTGGGTATCAGCGTCCGGGCGGTTCAGCCGGCGGACGGCCTTTGCAATCGCTTGCTCAAATCGGGGGAAGAAGATTGGCTTGTGCAGGAAATCAACGGCGTCGAGATTGAAGCCGTCAAGAGCATATTGCTGATAGGCAGTCGTGAATATCAGGCAGATGCCGGGAGGGAGTTCGCTGGCGAGCTGAAGACCGTTGCGGGAATTCATCTCAATGTCAAGAAAGAGGATGTCGGGTGGTGATGCGAGCACGTATTCCAATCCTTCAGATGGGGAAGTGAAGGTTTGAAGAGTAAGTCCCCCGTGGCGATTGCAGTATTCCGAAAGAATGGACAAGGCAATCGGTTCATCGTCGATTGCCACACACTTCATTATGTCGTTCATAGGCGTATGCGTAGATTTACGATAAACAAATCAGATTCACTGACGATGCTGAGCGAATGGCGCGCAGGATACAGGAGCTCCAGCCGTTTGCGGCAGTTCGCTATGCCGGTATGTTCACCTATCCGCTCTGCCGGGAAAATTCTGTTGGATGTATGGAGACGAAGTTCTCCATCGCTTTGGGTGAGAGAGATGACAATCTCGCTTTCCACATCTGATGACACACCGTGCTTGAAGCAGTTCTCGACAAAAGTAATCAGCAGCATTGGCGGAATAAGGGCAGGGCTGCCAGTCACATCCGTATGAAGGTTCACCCGAGTTTTCTTGCCGAGGCGTAGTGATTGCAGGTGTACATACTGCCGGATATATTCAGCCTCATCCGTGAGGGTAACCAAGTCACGGGTGGAGGAGGATTGAATGTAGCGCATAAGCGAAATGAAGGCTTCGAGAGAGGGGAGCGCCCGGTCAGAGCCGGTCAGGAAAAGGCCATAGAGAGAGTTCAGGGTGTTAAACATAAAGTGAGGCTTGATGCGAGCCTTATAGAGAGCAATTTCTGCATGGTCTCGTTCAGCCTCGACTGCTCTCAGGCGCTCCTGTCGGCTCTCCACTTTTACGAGCAGCCCCACGGTGAGGCTGAAAGTCTCAACGATTACGAACAGACACCAAAGCATCTGTTGGTACTGTTTGACCGAAGGGAATACTCGTACGATTCCTTTATCCAAGGGGTTAGGGGGAGGTGAATAAAGCTGTACGCCGCAAAGCAGATATGTAATGCCTATTGACACCAGAATGATGAAGATGCCCCAACCCAAACGGTGTCTGCCGGTCAGGCAGGGCACGGTCACCAGTCTGTTTACGACGTAAGTCAGATAAAGCCATAGCCCGGCTGTCAGTATGTACCAGCGGAAGTAATAAATCCATCGCTCCACGGGAAACATCAGAGCCAAGGCAGGAATCACCAGCAGGCAAAAGGTGAGGTCTATGTATAATGCCGTTCGCTTCATAAGGGATGTTGCACTATGCAAAGTTACTGAAATTCTTCGGTATTGATTGCTCCGTTAACCACCGAATTGTGCACTTACGCCAATTATCCGGACGCAACACCCTGAAAACAATTATATTTGCAGATGTTTGGAGGCATGATAATACTCGCCACCAAATATAATAACTCAATTATTTGAGACACTTATGAATGTAAAGACTTTTATTGACCGCCCCATCTTGGCCGGGGTAGTCTCAGTGCTTATTTTGATTGTCGGGGTTATAGCGCTCACCATCTTACCTATTGAGCAGTTTCCTGACATCGCTCCTCCGACGGTGAGGGTAAGCGCCACATATACCGGCGCAAATGCCGAGACGGTTCAAAAGAGTGTCATAGTGCCACTCGAAGAGTCCTTAAACGGTGTGGAGGATATGATGTATATGACCTCGACGGCGACCAATACAGGCACAGCTACCATAACGATTTATTTCCGTCAGGGAGCGGATTCTGATATGGCAGTGGTGAATGTCCAAAACCGTGTTGCGTCGGCACAGGGATTGCTTCCGGCAGAGGTGACGAAGAGCGGTGTGACAGTAAGAAAGCGGCAGAACAGCACGCTGAAGACTATTACCCTGTACAGCCCTGATGACCGCTACGACTCCAATTTCCTTACTAACTATATGAAAATCAATATAGAGCCGCAGATTTCGCGCATTGCGGGTGTGGGGGATGTCAATATCTTCGGGGCAGACTATGCCATGCGTATCTGGCTCGATCCGGCAAAGATGTCGCAATACGGTCTGATGCCTTCCGATATTGATAAAGTGCTGGCTGAGCAGAATTTGGAATCACCAACCGGAACTCTGGGCGCAGAGTCAGCCAATACTTTTCAGTATGTGCTGAAATATCGCGGACGATATGAGGAGGTCAAGGACTATGAGAATCTTGCCGTCCGTGCGCTTCCCGATGGCAGCGTGTTGCGTCTGAAGGATGTGGCAACCGTGGAGTTGGGTGCCGTTAATTACGCAATGCTCAGTGAGACTTCCGGTCATCCGGGCGCCAATGCTATGATAGCGCAGACGGCCGGCTCGAATGCCAATGAAGTGATTACGGAGATTGACCGCACTCTTGACGAAATCAGAACAACTCTTCCGGCCGGCATGGTATTGACTGATGTTTCCTCGACGAAAGACTTTCTTGATGCCTCGATTGCCAAGGTGATAGAAACGCTTGTCATTGCGTTGATTCTGGTTGTGCTCGTGGTCTATCTCTTTCTGCATGACTGGCGCGCCACTCTCATTCCGGCGCTTTCCATCATTGTCTCGCTTGTTGGCACCTTTGCATTTATATATGCTGTGGGGTTTACGCTTAATATGCTGACTCTGTTTGCGATTGTGCTCGTGATAGGCACCGTTGTTGATGACTCTGTGGTGGTTGTTGAGGCTGTTCAGGCGAAATTTGAGCAGGGGGTTGAGTCGGCTTATGAGGCCACAGTGCAAGCTATGGGTGGCTTATCGGCAGCGTTGATAACGACCACTATTGTCTTTATGGCCGTTTTCATTCCGGTCTGTTTTATGGGAGGTACGTCCGGCACTTTTTACATGCAGTTCGGCTTGACGATGGCCGTGGGTTTGTCTCTTATAAATGCAATGACATTATGCCCTGCTTTGGCTGCACTGCTGATGCGTGGAGGAGCCGGACGCAAGCAGTCTTTTGCGCAGCGCTTCCACTATGCTTTTGATAAGTCCTTCTCCGCAATGACGAATCAGTATCGCACGGGGGGTGTATTCCTCTTCCGTCGGCGTTGGATTGTCTTGGTGTTGTTGCTGATGTCAGTCGGCGGATTGTATTGGCTTGTCTCGACAACGAAAACCGGTCTTGTTCCCCAGGAGGATATGGGCACCATCAGCCTGAATGTGCAGGTGGCGCCCGGCACTAATCTTGAGGAGACCCGGGCAATAATGGATGAGGTTGAGAAGGCAATCAAGGATATCCCGGAACTTTACATTTATTCGCGCGTCACAGGTAAGAATGCCCGCCATGAACAGTCGGCCTCTGCCGGTAGTTTCAATCTGCGTTTGAAGGATTGGAATGAGCGCAGCGGAGATAATCAGGATATTAACGCAGTTATAAAGGAGATTTATCGGCGCACGGCTCACATCGCCTCCGCCCAGGTGCGCGCTTCGCAGTCACCGATGATTTCCGGATATGGCACCGGCAGCGGTTTTGAACTCTATGTGCAGGATCGCTCCGGCAAAAGCACTGAGGAACTGCTTTCGGTCACCCGCACATTCATTGATTCTCTGAATAATCGCCCGGAGATTTCGCGCGCTTATACGACGTTCGACACCAAGTATCCACAGTATATAGTGGAGGTAGACGCCGTAAAATGTCTGCAAAAAAACGTCTCACCGTCAGATGTACTCTCTACTCTGGCCGGGTATGTAGGTGGCAGTTATAGCTCTAATCTTAACCGCTTTACCAAGCTGTATCGAGTGATGGTGCAGGCAAAAGCGGAGGACAGGCTGAATGCAGAGGCATTGAAGAAAATGTATGTACGCACATCCGACGGCACATTGGCATCCTTGGATAATTTTCTGACCCTCAGGAGGGTATATGGCTCCGAGAGTCTGACCCGCTTTAATCTCTTCCCGGCGATTGCAGTCTTTGGAGAGCAGGGAGAGGGCTTCAGTTCCGGCGAGGCTATTGAGGCAGTGCAGGAAGTGGCTGCGCATGTTCTGCCTCAGGGTTATGGTTATGAGTTCGGAGGCATGTAACGAGAGGAAGCTTCCACCGGTAACACCACAGTGTTGGTTTTCAGCATCTGTCTTGCCTTCATTTATCTTATTCTATGTGCGCTGTATGAGAGCTTGACCATTCCCTTCGCCGTCATAGCCGCCGTTCCGTTCGGCTTGGCCGGATGTTTTCTGTTCGCACGCTGGTGGGGCTTGGAGAATAATATCTATATGCAGATTGGACTGATTATGCTGATAGGATTGCTGGCGAAGACAGCTATACTTCTGACCGAATACGCATCAGCCCGTCGAAAAGAGGGCATGAGCATTGTGGGAGCCGCCGTCTCGGCAGCTAAGGCGAGATTTCGCCCGATTCTCATGACGTCAGCCACCATGGTGTTCGGAATGTTGCCCCTGATGTTCGCGTCCGGAGTGGGCGCCAACGGCAATATATCCGTGGGTGTCGGCACCGTTGGCGGATTGCTCTTCGGCACATTGGCTCTGCTATTCATCGTTCCCGTGCTTTTCGTGGTTTTCCAGCGGCTGCATGAAAGGATTCAACCCCGAAGGAAGCGACGCCCATAATCGTCAGTTGCCAGAGCCGGTCTCCCAGGCTTTGATTACTAATGGCGCGAGCAGACGGGCAATGGTGTTTTGACCACGGTGGTCTATGTGCAGATGGCCACCAAAGCCTTTTTCATATTGGAAGCTGCACACTGAGGTGTCGATAATGTTCACATTAGGATAATGCTCGGCCACAGAGTCCTGCGCGTCACGCACACCTTGGCCAAAATGGCGGGAGGCATCCGGATGTGACGGATTCTCGCCGGGCTTCACTATGTGTCCGATGAAGACCGGCGGGTTCTTGGTGCATAAATCATTGTTGAATCTCTCAATCAGCAGAGTGAGGGCTTCAGCATAATACGCACTGTCGCGCGACGCGTCGGCACAACCTTGCATCCACCATATGCCGGCGATGACCGGCTGCAACCCTTTGGCCTGAATGTCGGCTATGGCCGGTTCGTAAATATTAGATATGAAGTAATGCCAATTGCGGTCATCTTCGGGGTTTGCCCAAGCTGAAATGTGGGAACCGCTTGCTCCGAGCTTAAGAAAAAATATCGGGACCTGCGGGAGTGCCTCTTGAAGTAGAATGCCCAGCTGCGGTTCCATACCACGACGGCCCTGTGCTGTCCATTTTCCCCGGCCGGTGCTCCAGGTGCCGCAGGAGTGAATCATATTCATGGCCGTATGTTGGTGCGTATGGTCGTTCATGTACCATAGTTCCATCCAACCCGGTTGAGCGTCCAGTTTGTCTGCCGGAGCATCCCTGACAATTCGTGCCTCATCGCCCACAGCATTAGTGGTCTCGTTTTCCACATAGCAAGCCCTGTACCACATCCGGGCATTGTGCGGATTCTCTTTGCTCTCGAACCAAGCCTGAAGTCGGGCGTCCTCTTGAGGGTCAGGAAAGGCACTACCGTCGGCATTGCTTTGGCCTAATGTTATGAATACAAGTGCCTTTTCGGCGGCACGAATTGGGGCCGTCGGCAGCAGACAGAGGATAATCGTTGCGATGGTGAGTAAGCGCATGACTGCTTATAGAAAAGTTTATAAAAAAGGGTGACACACCCTGTAAAGAAAGTAAGGATGTGCCACCTGTAAGTTAAGAAATAAGAATTAGCGTACAATGACTTTGCTGACGTGGCCACCGAAGCTAACGAAGTAGATTCCGGCAGGAAGGCCGTCAACAGTGTTCTCGCCTGCGGTTGCGTCGATTGAACGGGTCATGCCTGCTGCATTGCTGATGGTCAGTACGCCGGCCTCAGCTACGGTCACGTGGATGGCACCCTTGGAGGCAACCACAGCGGGAGCAGCTGTGGCAACTGTCTCTACAGATACCACACCGGCAGCTTTGCCTACGCGAGCCATTGCATAAGTAAACAGGTCTTTGTCTTCCTTCTCCATGGATGAGGAGGGGTCTTTGCTGTAGTCGGTCTTAACGTTGTCGAAGACAGTGGGGTCGTAGGGCAGAGAGCCGATAGCGCCCTGGCCGTAAGTGTCGATAATCATCACACCGATGCCATTATCAATGATGTTCTGCTTGGTGATTCCGAGGTCAGCCAAAGGAATCTTGATTTCATAGAAAGTGTGGGCGGTGTCGTCAATTTCACCGCGCAGGTCAACAAAACCTTCCTCGCCGGTGAGCACAGTGGGATCATATTCAAATTCTTCCTGACCCCAGATTTCAGTGAAGCAGGGGTGCAGGCCATCCTGGTAGCCATAGCCGTTGCGGTCAAATGATTTGCAGCTGAGAGGGTCGGTGTAGCTCACCTTGCCGGATGCGAGGGGAGCAAAGAGGCTGGGATTGCCTACGCCGGGCTTGGTGGAGCCGAGGAAGAAGCGGTCAGCGCCGTTGTTGAATGTGTTGTACTGACCATCGGCATCCCAAATTGTGTTGCCGTCAATCAGAGTACCGTCAACGCTCACAGTGGGGTCCACGTCAAGAGCGATCATGAGGCGGCCATCCATGTTATAGGGCTTTGACTCTCCGGGCTGCTTGCCTTCACCATAGAGGTCCCAAATGGTGTAGACCATCTGCCAACCAAGATAGAGATTGGTATCGTCGTAAGCGGCAAAGAGGGCATAGGTGTCGAGGATGGGACGCTCGTGTTTACCTTTGAGAGCCTGTGCTACGTCGCGAGCCACACCCATGGCGATGATATCTTCCTCGCTCCAGTGGTCGAAAGCGGATGAACTTTTGCCGTTGGAGAAGCTCATGGAGATGGTCTTCTGTGTGCCGTACTGGCCGTTGGGATTCACCTGATAATACTTAGTGGAAAGAGAGGGAAGACCCAGTGAAGATCCGGGCTGCTCACCCTGCAGATAGGGGATAGCAGAGGTGCCACCACCCTGGCTGTCGCCACCACCGTCACCACCGTCATAAACGCCTTGGTCGCCGGAGGTTGTGTACAGGTGGTCAGCTACGGCCACGAAGTCGCCGGTTTTTGTGTTGTCGCCATCGCCGGCATTGAAGAGGATTCCGGTGGTGCCGGCTGCCACTTCATACTTATAGACGCTGCCCTTGTGCAGGGTCATGGCAACGCCGGGCCAAGTGGAATTGGCAGTGCCACCCCAATAGTGGATGGTGGGAGTGGACCAGCCAACTGTGTTGTCGAAGTAGACAGTGAATCCGTCGCCGGGAAGATCGCCTTCGCCGTCACCTTCACCATCTCCATCTCCATCGCCGTCACCATCGCCGTCACTGCCGCTGGGGTCGTAGAGAGGGCTGAGGCCCTGATCGCCTGCGGGGGAGTAGATGTGGCCCGCCACGTAGGTCATGTCGCCGGTCTTGGTCTTGTCACCGTCGCCGGCGTTGAAGAGGATTCCGGTGGTGCCTTTGCCTACTTCGGCATAGTAGATGTTGCCTTCGACAAGAGTCATTGCCTCGCCGGGGTAAGTGCTTTGTGGTGAGCCGCCCCAGTAATGAATCGTGGGTGTTGCCCAAGAAGTTGAACTGTTGTCGAAGAAGACAACGTTACCTGAATAGGTGGCGCCGCGCAGAGAGACTCCGGTGCAGAGAAGCACCATGAGCGTCACCATGGTAATGAGTTTGTTCATTAGTAAGAATTTAATTAGTTAATAAATACAGTTAAGTAAATGAATTGATAGTCAATAAATTTCGTTGGACATGCTGTGTGCTGCCCGGAATCAGGCGTGAGGCGTTGGAGTTGTATTTGAGGACAGAGTCATTCTGCTCTCATTTCGCCGCAGAGGGGGCGGCGCATGTATTTCTTTACCTCTTCGGGGCGAAGACCGAGCCCGAAGAGATACATCAGTTTTGTTATGGCGGCCTCGCTCGTAATGTCGTGGCCTGAGATGCATCCGGCATTTGCCAGGTTAACTCCGGCAGCGTAGAGTTGCGGGTGCACGCAGCCGTTGGGACACTGAGTCACGTTGACAATCACCATTCCGTTGTCCACGGAGCGCTTCACAGCATCAATAAACCATTGGTGGGCGGGTGCGTTGCCGGCGCCGAAAGTCTTCAGCACAATCCCTTTTAGTCCGGGGGTTGCAAGCGCATGTTCCACCACGTTGCGGTTAATGCCGGGAAAGAGGTCGAGGAACATGACGTTGGTGTCCATGCTGTATTCGACCTTCAGCGGACGATTCTGAGTGACTGAGCGCCAAAGGCTTTCGCGATTGAAGTGCAGCCCGAGTCCTATGCGTGCCAGTTCGGGATAGTTGTTGCTCTTGAATGCGTTGAAATTGTCGGCAGAGCGCTTTGTGCAACGGTTGCCACGCCAGAGATAGTGCTCAAACAAAATGGCAACTTCGCGCACAATGGGGCGACCGTTAGGCTCCGTGGCAGCTGCAATCTGGAGTGCGGTAATGAGGTTTTCCTCACCGTCAGTGCGCACCTCACCGATGGGCAGTTGAGAACCTGTGATGATGACGGGCTTGTTGAGGTTAGCCAGCATGAAGCTGAGGGCAGAGGCGGTGTAGGCCATGGTGTCGGTGCCATGAAGCACAACAAAACCATCGACCTGTTCATAGTTCTCTTCAATCACCTTTGCAATCTCAGCCCAATGGTGGGGATCCATCTCAGAGGAGTCAATGGGCTTCTCGAACTGGAAATTTTCTATATCGAAGTCAAGCATTTTGATTTTCGGCACATTGTCAATAAGATGGTCGAAATCAAAAGGCTCCAAGGCATGTGACTGAGGATTTTCAATCATGCCTATTGTGCCTCCGGTATAGATTATAAGTATTTTTTTGCGTATGTTGTCGGTCATAAGCTGGCAAATTGCGGTGACAAGAGAGTGGTTACTGGGTGGTGCACGATGGTTTTCGTGGCAATCCGTCGGCAAAGGTAATAAATTTGTGCTTTCCCACGAAATTTTTTTGATGAAAAAATGAACATAATCGTTGCTCCAAGCGTTACGGCAGAAGAGCAGGTTCTGCTTTTCCCGTAAATCCACTGAATCTTTTGTATGATGAGAGTCATAATTTGCTTGGCAGCAGGGTGTTTATGTGCAATGTCAATTTCCGCTGCTGTTCCCAAAAAGCATCGTGTGCGCAATCCGGCCACCAAGGTAACCGTGGTCGGCTCGCATAAGGCGTCGGCTGATTCCGTAAAGATGGCATTTGAAGATAATGCCCCGGATGTCAGAAATATCGAGGGTATTCCCCGCTTCGCCATTGTGGGCAATGACAATAAGTTTTACTTGGGTATCGGTGCGAGCATGAGGTTGAACGCTGTGTGGGACACGGGGGATGAGAATGCTTCTGTAATTGATTTTGTGCCTGCCTCATTTACGGCTGCGCCGGAGTGGAACCGATCTTCATTAGGCTTTTCGGCTCAGACGAGCAATGTCTATCTGAATATTGTGGCTCTCCCGGCTCGCAAGGATCAATTCAGTTTGTTTCTGTCGCTGAATTTCAAGAATCCAAATTATGGTGTCAGGCTGAGTCATTTCTATGCACGCTATCGCGGTCTGACGCTTGGTTACACTGATTCGCCGTTTGTGGATGGTGATGCAGTCCCTTTGACCATTGATGATGAGGGTCCGAACGGCACTACTTCTTATAGCAATGTGACTGCATATTGGACTCAGGATTTTGGCAAAGGTTTCTCCGGCGCGGCCGGTATAGACACTCCTTCAAGTTCAATCACTTACAGCACGGATGTCGAGGAGGTAAGGCAGCGGATTGTTACGGTGCCTGCATATGTGCAGTATCGCTGGAATGATGGCAGCCATGTGAGAGTCTCGGGATTGTTCCGGCCAATGCAGTATTGTGATAAACTTGCAAGTAAGAACAGGATGCTATATGGATGGGGAATCAAGCTCTCCGGTTTATGGGGCATAACGCCCAAGCTCTGTGCTTACTATGATGTTGTGGGTGGCAGCGGCATTGCTGATTATATCTGCGACGGAGGTGCGGGAATAGGTGCTGATGCGACTCCGTCGCTTCTGCAACCGGGCTTTGAGAGAACTACCGGATGCTGGGGGATGACTGTGGGCCTGAGCTATGAAATCATCCGTAATCTGACAGCTCACGGGGTTTACAGTCAACTGCATATCGACACCAATCACCGCACCTTGTCGCCTGACACTGATTACCGCTACGGGCAGTATGTGGCGGTGAATCTCATCTATAATATAAATCCTTACGTAACAGTTGGCATGGAGTATAATTGGGGTAAGCGTGTGGCCACTACCCGCGAGAAACTGCATGTCAACAGGTTGCAGGCTCTTTTCTCACTATCCTTCTAAGCGAATCAGTTCCGGAATCGGAGCGGCATTGCTCCTTTAAGGTATCCGGTGGCTTCGGGGGCGGCGTGGCAATAGACACATTGTCCGTTGACGCGTGTTGTGATAATCTTTGTGCGCAGCTCGGTTCCCTCCAGCGGACTCCATCCGCATTTACTAAGCAGAATGTCGGCGGTTACCGGTGTGGTGCCGTCAGGGTCAATCTCCACCAAATCAGCATAATATCCTTCTCGGATAAAGCCGCGTTTTTCGATGTTGAATAGTCGAGCCTGCGCATGACACATTTTTTCTACTACAAGTTCCGGAGTCCAGAGTCCCTTATCGGCGAGTGTTAGCATGGCCGGCAAGGAGAATTGCACCATAGGCATTCCGGAGGGCGCCGTGATTGTACCGGAAGATTTTTCTTCCAGTGTGTGGGGCGCATGGTCGGTGCTTACGGTAGAAATCTCCCCTGACACCAAACCTCGTCTCAGCGCCTCTCTGTGTCTGAGACTCTTTACGGCCGGATTGCATTTGATGCGTGTGCCGAGATTGGCGTAGTCCTCATCGGTAAACCAAAGGTGAGCTACGCAGACCTCTGCAGTAATTCGTTTGTCATCAGGATGGAACAGGGCAATCTCTTCGGCCGTGGTCAGGTGCATCACATGTAGGCGTGTCCCCTTGCGGCGTGCCATCTCGACGGCCCGATGGGTTGAGGTGTAGCAGGCAAGCGCTGACCGAATCTCCGGATGCCATGAGAGTGGGGCATTGCTGTCAGGATATAGTTCCTGCACACGGCGCATGTTTTCTTTTACGATTTCTTCCTGCTCGCAGTGAACAGCTATAAGTGCCGGCAGCTCGAAAATCTTTTCCAATGAATCTACCCCGTCAACGAGCATTCCTCCGGTTGATGAACCCATGAACAGCTTTATGCCGGGTACCCTGGTGTAGTCCACTTCGCTGAGAGTCTGCCAATTGTCGCGGGTGGCTCCTATATAGAATGCATAGTTAATGGCTGAGTCTTTGGCCGCGCGGCTGTATTTGTCCTCAAGTGCCTCGATGGTGGTTGTAGCGGGATTTGTGTTGGGCATCTCCATGAATGATGTTACCCCGCCGGCCGCAGCCGCGCGGCTTTCGGAGTAAATGGTTGCCTTGTGTTCGAGTCCCGGTTCGCGGAAATGGACATGGGAGTCAATCACGCCCGGGAGAAGCCAATGACGTTGCATGTCGCGGACGGTGATTTCAGAATTATTCAGAAGTTCTGTGGGCGCATCCCCGACGCCGATGCGTGAGATGATGCCCTGATTGTCGATTGTCAGCCAGCCGTGGAATCGGTGCCCTTCATTAATAATAATAGCGTTGTGCAGCAGTTCAGCCATTGTTAATCGAAATAGAATGCACCCCCGCATCGGGGAGCGGGGGTGCAGAGGTGAAGGAATGTTTATCTTACTTTTTGATGCCGTCGCGCACGAGGAGAGCGTCCACTGTTGCGGGGCGACCGCGGAATTCTTCGTAGAGGACTTCCGGATCAACCGTATTGCCGCTTTGGAGCATCTTCAGGAATTTTGCAGCGGTCTTGGGGTCGTAGATGTTACCGCTTTCGAGGAAGGCTGCAAATGCATCGGCATCGAGCTGCTCGGCCCATTTGTAACCATAATAGCCGGCTGCATAGCCGCCGGAGAAGATGTGCCCGAAAGAGGGGCTGATTACGGTGCCTTCAGGGGCATTGAAAAGTTTAACGGGTTCGATAGCTTCTGCCTCGAATGCAGCCACATCCTGGCTGGCGCGCAGCGGAGAGGTGATGCTGTGATAAGCCATATCGAGGTTGCCAAAGTTGAGCTGACGCATGCATGCGTAGGCTGCGCCATACTGGCTTGCCTTGATGAACTTGTCAATCAGAGCTTTGGGCATCTTCTTGCCGGTCTTGTAGTGCTTGGCGAAGCTGTCAAGGAATTTCTGCTGGGTCAGATAGTTCTCGTTGAACTGAGAGAAGAGTTCCACGAAGTCGCGATATACGTTAGTGCCTCCGAGGGTCTCGTATTTTGCCTGACCGGAGAGGCCATGCAGAGCATGTCCAAACTCATGAAGGAATGTCTCAACTTCATAGGGCGTGAGAAGTGCAGGCTCGTTGCCGGTGGGCTTTGAGAAGTTCATGACTATGGAGATGAGAGGAAGTGTGCGGGTGCCGTTGTCGTCGATTGACTCACCAACATATTCGGTCATCCAAGCGCCGGGAGCTTTGCCGGGGCGGTAGTAGAAGTCGGTATAAAGAACGCCGATGAGGTTGCCCTTCTTGTCGAGCACGTCATAGGCTTTCACGTCAGCATGGTAGGTGGGGATATTCTTGTTCTCCTTAAACTTATAGCCATAGAGGCTGCCGGCCAGTCCGAACACACCGTTGATGGTGTTGTCAAGCTCAAAGTAGGGGCGCATGTCTTCGTCGTTGAAGGCATACTTTTCGTTCTTGAGTTTGTCAGCCCAATAAGAATAGTCCCAAGCTTCAAGGTTGAAGTCTGCACCTTGACTCTTGCGTGCGAACTCAGTGATTTCAGCCAGTTCGTTTTGCATGGGCTGACGGTAGGCATCAGCCAGCTCGTCAAGCATTTTGCGGACATTGCCTGCATTCTTGGCCATGCGGCGACCAAGAGTGTAGTCGGCATAATTGGAATAGCCAAAGAGTTGAGCCAGCTCCAGACGCACATTGACGATGTCTTTCAGCAGCTGCATGTTGTCATATTCTCCACCTACGTTCCTGGTGTTGTAGAGCTGATACATCTGACGGCGCAGGTCGCGGTTGTCCAGATATTTCATGAAGGGGGAGTAGGAGGGGAAGAAGACGGTGAAGAGGTATTGGCTTCCGTCGTCGGCTTTGCCCTCGGCAGCAAGAGCCTCGGCAGCTTCCTGTCGTGCAGCAGCGATAGCTGATTCAGGCAGACCTGCGAGTTGGTCGCGGGTGAGCCAAAGACGACGTGAGGGGTTTGCCATGTCGTTGGTGACGTTCTGAGAGAATTTCACCTGAAGGTCGCTAAGTTCGTTGGTGAGCTTGCGGTAGCGTTCGCGTGCCTCCCCTTCGAGGTTGGCGCCGTTGTCGACGAAATCATTATAGGTTTCCTCAATGAGTCGACGGTCTTCAGGGGTGAGTGAAGTGTCGAGGTCACGGTTCTCATATACTTGCTTTACGCGCTGCCAAAGGGCTTCGTTGAGCATGATGGAGGTGGAATGCTCGGTGAGCATGGGCATCACTTTAGTCATCATGTCCTGAAGTTCGGGGGCGCCGAGAGCGTGCTCCAGATTGCTGAGAATCAGTATTGTATGGTTGAGTTGGTAGCCGCTGCGTTCCAATGCCTGGATGGTGTTCTCAAACGTGGGAACACTGCGTTGCATCGTGATGGCATCAATGGCTTGGTTCTGCTCCGCGATGGCCTGACGAATGGCCTCTTCGTAATCATTGACTTGAATCTGGTCAAAAGGCACTGCACTGCGCTCAAGGGTGGAGGGCACCGTGAGCGGATTGGTGCGTGCCTGCATAACAGGTGCTGTCATAAGCGTAAGTGCGGCAACAGCGCCGCCAATAATTTTTTTCATGGAATGAAATATGTGTGTGATTTTTGGCAAAGGTAGCAATTACCCGCCATTCCACCAAATTCTCAGGGCTAATTTGCCGATGTTTTTTCGCTACCTTAAAAATAATTGTTACCTTTGCATTGTAATTACAAAGATACCTTATGGGATTTTTTAAGAAAATATTTTCTCGCGAGAAGAAACAGCAGCTTGACTCCGGCCTTCAGAAGACAAAAGAGGGGGTGTGGAGCAAGATTTCACGTGCCGTGGCCGGCAAAAGCAAAATTGATGATGAGGTGCTTGACCGGCTGGAGGAAGCTTTTATTTCCAGTGATGTGGGCGTGGAAACCACTCTCAAGATAATTGAGCGTATTCAGGAGCGTGTCTCCCGCGATAAGTATATGAACTCTTCCGAGCTGCGCGACCTGCTCGCAGAAGAGATTGCGGCTATGCTGGCTGAGAACACCAAAGGTGAGACCGGAACGGCTGATTTTTCAGTGCCGCAAGGGCAAGGACATCCTTACGTCATAATGGTCGTAGGAGTCAATGGTGTGGGTAAGACCACAACGATTGGCAAGCTGGCAAACCAATATAAGCAGGCGGGCGCCAAGGTGGTGCTGGGTGCAGCTGATACTTTCCGTGCAGCAGCAATCGAGCAGCTTGAGGTGTGGGCTGAGAGAGCCGGAGTGCCGTTGGTTAAGCAGAAGATGAATTCTGACCCGGCAGCGGTAGCATTCGACACACTGCAACATGCAAAGGCAGTGAATGCCGATGTCGTGATTATTGACACGGCCGGTCGTCTGCATAACAAAATCGGCCTGATGAATGAGCTGACTAAAATCAAGAACTCTATCCGTAAGTTTGTGCCGGAGGCCCCGCAGGAGGTGCTTCTCGTGCTTGATGCCTCCACGGGTCAAAACGCCTATGAACAGGCTCGCCAGTTCGTAAAGGCTACTGAGGTAAATGCCTTGGCTGTGACAAAATTGGATGGCACCGCTAAGGGTGGTGTGGTAATCGGCATTTCTGATCAGATGCAGATTCCGGTTAAATATATAGGAGTGGGCGAGGGTATTGACCATCTCCAAATATTCGACCGTGAGGAGTTTGTGAAAACTCTGTTCTCAACCGACGACCTTAAATGACACCGGCTCGCATAGATATTATCACAATGGGTTGCTCGAAGAATCTGGTGGATTCCGAGCGACTGATGCGCCGTCTGGCCGCTAAGGGCTATGAGATGCACCATGATGCCCATGACGTGAGTGGAGAGGTCGTGGTGGTCAATACATGTGGCTTCATCGGCGATGCCAAGCAGGAGAGCATTGAGATGATTCTGGGCTTATGTGAGGCAAAACAGGCCGGTGATATCGGCTCGTTGTATGTAATGGGCTGCCTTAGTGAGCGCTATCTCGGTGAACTTAAAGCTGAGATTGAAGAGGTTGACGGCTGGTTCGGTAAGTTTAACTGGGACCGGATTGTAGACCTTCTGCCTGACCGCAGAGAGCAGGTGGAGCGTCTGCGCCCTTGGGAGAGAACTTTGACTACACCTCCGTTCAGTGCGTACATAAAAATCTCTGAGGGCTGCAACCGCATGTGTGCTTATTGTGCCATTCCGCTAATCACCGGCAGGCATAAATCACGCCCTGTTGACGAGATTCTCAGCGAAGTGCGTCAGCTTGCCTCTGAGGGTGTGCGTGAGTTTAATGTAATTGCACAGGATTTGAGTGCCTATGGCACAGATTTGCCCGGCAAGCAGTTGCAGTTGGCAACCCTGATTGACCGCATGGCTGATATCGAGGGTGTCCGGTGGATTCGTTTACATTATGCGTATCCGGTGAATTTCCCCTATGATGTGCTCGAGGTCATGCGGAGGCGACCGAATGTCTGCAACTATCTTGATATAGCTTTGCAGCATATTTCGACTCCGGTGCTTGACTCCATGCGCCGTCACATCAATAAGGAGGAGACAATGGCGCTCATAGAGCGCATTCGCCACGAAGTGCCCGGGATTCGCTTGCGTACTACTCTCATGACCGGTTTTCCGGGGGAGGGTGAAGATGAGTTCCGGGAGCTGGAAGAGTTTGTGAAGACAGTTCGGTTTGACCGTCTCGGAGTCTTTGCTTACAGCGAGGAGGAGGGAACTTGGGCTGCTCGGCATCTATCGGATGATGTTCCGCAGGATGTTAAGGAGGAGCGTAGAGACCAACTTCTTGATTATCACGAGAGAATATCGCTTTCCTTAAATGAAAAGTTGATTGGTGAGACTATTGAAGTTCTCATTGAAGGTGATGAGGATGGAGAGTTGCTTGCACGCACCGAATGGGATTCTCCCGAAGTGGATTTGCAGGTACATGTCAGTGTCGCTGAAGGCTGTACGGCACCTGTGCCCGGAGAGTTTGTGAGAGTGAAGATTGTGGACGTTATGCCTTACGACCTATATGCGGAGCTTGAGCAATGAAATATTACCGATGAAGGTGCTTTTGCGCTTGCCCGGGCAGTTTCCTGAGCGCTTCACTTGTATAGAGGTGGAGGGGGATGGGGACTGCTCTGAGTGTTTTGTTCTGGCTCGGTTCAATGAGCGTGCCAAGTGTTACAGTATAATTGAGCGTTTCCCTTTGTCGGAGCCTGCAGTTGCCGATGCTGAATCAAAGGTGTTTGAGTTTGGCGAGGCAGGTAAAGATGCCTATTGTGCAGGTCTGACCCGCTTGATTGACAGCCTAAAGACTGAGGGGGGTAAGACCGTTATTTGCAGACAGATACATGCAACAACCGAAGCTTCGGTTGAAGATATATTCGGCAGGCTCTGTTCACGTTATCCTGATGCTGCAGTTTATGCTTGGCAGGATGGAGATTCGTTTTGGATAGGAGCTACTCCTGAGTTGCTGTTAAAGGCTGACAATCAGAAACTTTCGACGATGTCCTTGGCAGGTACACGTCCGGCTGGGGGAACTGCTGAAGAGTGGGATGCAAAAAACATTGAGGAGCAAGCCATTGTGACAGAATTTATTCTCGATGAGCTTCGCAATTGCGGCTTGCATCCGGAGGTTGCAGAGACCGGGAGTCGAAAGGCCGGGCCGGTGGAGCACATATGCAGTCTGATAACGGCTGAGGCTCCTGCCGGATCTGCTCTGGCTGTGGCTGAAAAGTTGTCTCCCACACCGGCGGTGGCGGGGTATCCGCGTCAGCGGGCATTGCGCCAAATAGATGAGGTGGAGTCTGCGCCGCGAGAGTATTATGCGGGCTTCTTCGGATTGTGTTCTCAGGATTTCCGGGAGCTGTATGTCACATTGCGCTGTATGAAAGTCTCGGCCTCAGGAGAGGTCACGATATATTCCGGAGGGGGTATCACTCATGCCTCTGTGCCGGAGAAGGAATGGGAGGAGACCTGCGTCAAAGCCTCCACACTGTTAAATGTAATTAACTGAATTAATAACCCTAATATTAAAACTAATCATGAAGTTACACACCAAAGCACTCTTGGGCGCTGCTCTTCTGTCATTGGCAGCCGGCGCTCAGGCTGAGGAGCATCTGAAGAGCCTGAACAAGGCTTACATCGATCCCTCGATTTCTCCGAAGACTGACTTCTATCACCATGTTGTGAAAGGTTGGCAGGAAGCTAATCCGCTCTCTGAGGAGCATGCTCGCTATGGCTCATTCAATGTGTTGAGCGACTCCAGCAATAACCGCGTGCAGCGCATTGTGATGGGTCTTGCAGCAACGAATCCCACTCGCGGCACGATTGCACAGAAGGTTTCCACTCTCTATGAGCAGGGCATGGACTCCGTGCGTCGCAACGCAATGGGAGCACAGCCTATTCAGGCTCTTCTCAAGCAGATTCAGGACACCAAGCCTGATGGAATGGAAGACCTCTTCCTTCTCATGCACCGCGAATATGCAAGCCCCTTCATCGGAGCAGGTCCTCAGGAGAATTTGGTTAACTCTAATGAGTATGCCATGTACGTTTCCGGAGCACCTCTTGGCCTCGGTGACCGTGACTACTATCTGAAGAGCGACAAGCGCAACAAAGAGGTGCTTGAGGCTTACAAGAAGCTGATTGTGGCTCAGATGCAGAATGCCGGCTTCTCCAAGAAGGATGCTCAGCGCATCATGAAGAATGTAATCAAATATGAGACTCTGCTTGCCGACTCCACTTGGACCCGTGAGGAGAGCCGCAACATCGCTGCGATGTACAATCCCCGCAGCTTTGAGCAGCTCAAGCAGATGTATCCCAACATGCCTTGGGACCGTTTCTTCAAGGAGACGATGGATATCGACACCCCCTCAGATATGATTGTGACTGAAATCAACACTGTGGCTCAGGGTGCCAACCTTTACAGCAAGATGACTGACCGCGAGAAGAAGGACCTCTATCTCTGGGAAATCGTTAGCAGTGCGTCTCCCTATCTGAGCGACAAATTCACTGACACCTCCTTCGAGTTCAGCAAGGTGATGAGCGGTGTGAGCCAGCAGCGTCCCCGCTGGAAGCGCGCACTGGGTGCTACCGAAGGTCGTCTTGGCGAGGCTATCGGTGAGCTGTATGTTGAGCAGTACTTCCCTGAAAGCTCCAAGCAGTATATGCTTGAGCTGGTGGAGAATCTTCGCACAGCTCTTGGCAAGCACATCATCAATCTTCCCTGGATGAGCGATGAGACCAAGCTTCAGGCCCTCAAGAAGCTGAATTCGTTTACCGTGAAAATCGGTTATCCCGACAAGTGGGAGGATTACGCTACTCTTGACATTGATCCCGAAGCATCTTATTGGGACAACATGCACAACGCATCCATGTGGCACGCCCGCAAGCAGCTCGCCAAGTGGGGCAAGCCTGTTGACAAGACTGAGTGGGGCATGACTCCTCAGACTATCAATGCCTATTATAACCCCATGGCTAACGAAATCGTATTCCCCGCCGGCATCCTTCAGGCTCCCTTCTTTGATCCTGAGGCTTCTGACGCTGAGAACTATGGTGGTATCGGTGTAGTAATCGGTCATGAGATGACTCATGGTTTTGATGACCAGGGCAGCCAGTTTGATGCTGAAGGCAATATGGTTAACTGGTGGACTCCCGAGGATGCTGCTGCATTCCAGAGCATGACTCAGGGTCTCGTGGCTCAGTTTGATGAGGTTGAGGTTCTTCCCGGCGTGCATGCCAACGGTCAGTACACACTCGGCGAGAACATTGCTGACCAGGGTGGTCTGAATGTGGCTTACACTGCTTTCCTCGATTCTCAGAAGAAGAAGGGTGTTGACATCAATAGCCAGGAGGCTCTCATTGATGGTCTGACTCCGGAGCAGGTGTTCTATATGAACTATGCTAATCTGTGGGCTCAGAACATCCGTGATGCTGAGATTCTTTCTCTGACCACCGGCGATGTTCACTCACTGGGTGAGAACCGCGTCAACGTTTCTCTGCGTAACCTCGCTCCGTTCTTCCGTGCATTTGACATCAAGGAGGGTGACAAGATGTTCCGTCCCGAGTCAGAGCGCATCGTAATCTGGTAAAACATTAGCGTACCCTAATATCGGGGGATAATTTGCATCCGCATCAGGGTGTGGTTATCCCCCGTCTTTTATTTATAGACACACTCTTATTTATGGCTAAACTCAAAACGCAGATTCAGAGATTTTTCAGTTGGTTCTTTTCCTGGGATTTGGGAACCGGCATTTTCGCAGGCGCATTTTTCCTGACCTTTATTGCATTTAATGTGTTGTGGTGCTCATGGACCACCTTCACGCCTTTTTCGCACTTCCCGCTATATGTCAGCGCAGTGCTGATGTCGCTTATATTCACATTGCCTTATGTGATATGTCGGTGTCGATGGCTGGAAGTATTGTTATTGGTTTTATTGGATTTTCTGTTATTGGCCAATCTGATGTATGCTCGCACGTACTTCAATGCCATTCCGTTGTCGAGCTATACGAATGCAGGCAACTTGGCTGACTTCATGCCCAGCGTGTGGGCATCACTGCGTTGGGCTGACTTTGTGTTTCCGGTGATAACATGTGTGGCTATATGGCTGATTGTCAAGTTTCAACCACGGATAGTTTCGGAGCCACGCACTAAGAAGATGGCGTATTTGAGTGCATTAGCCATACCGGTCATCATCACACTAATTGCATTTCCCGGAGCTGAGGCTTTCAAGAAGCAGTATCGTTATGTCTCCAACAGTGCTTATGCCTATCGCAGCACTCCGGCCATGTACACCGTGTTCGGCAATCTGCTGTATGACACCTTGGTGGCATATGAGAAGCTGACTCCTGAGGAGGAGGCTGCCACGCTCAGTTTTGTCGAGAGTCTTCCGGGCATAGAGAGCTTGCCGGAGGGTGTCAAGGCTCCCCGCAATCTGGTATTCGTGTTTTGCGAGTCCTTGGAGAGTTGGGTGATCGGCACTGATTATTACGGACAGGAGATTACTCCTAATCTGAATAGGGCGCTGCGTGATTCCGCAACCTATTATAATCCGCATGTGGTTTCTCAGGCTGCTGACGGTCGCTCTATCGACGGGCAGTTGCTGAATCTGACCGGGCTTTATCCGTTGAGCAGCGGGACGTATGCCACTATGTATCCGAACAACAGCTATCCCTCTATCCATAAAGCGCTCAAGCAGGCTCATGGCTCTCGCACTATGCTCATGACCGGAGATAAGGAGTATGTTTGGAATCAGGGGCTGGTGGCTCGAGGGATGGGTATGGACACACTCATCACCGGGTCGGATTATATTGTTGAGGATAACTTCACCGGCCGCAAGCATATCGGTGATAGAGCTTTGATGCGTCAGAGTGTCGAGAAACTGAAATCAAGAGGAGATTTATGGCCTGTGGGGGCACCGGTGTTCCTGCAATTAGTTACTTATTCCGGTCATGGTCCGTTCCGTTTGCCTGACTCTGAGAAGAAACTGAAGATTCATCCGGGCACTCCGGAGATTATGGCTGACTACATGCAGGTTGCGCATTACACGGATGAATCCCTTGGCATACTGATTGATTATCTGCGTTCGCGCCCTGATTGGGAAGATACTATGGTGGTTATCACAGGTGATCATGAAGGGTTGGCTGATTGGCGTGCGGAATGCCTCAGTTCGGAAATAGGGCAGAGGATGGTCAGCAAGGAGCTTTATGTGCCGCTGGTTATATTGAATTCGCCGTTGCCGGGTCGCAGTGAGAAGGTCATGGGTCAGGTGGATGTTTTCACGTCTATGCTTCATCTGCTCGGACTCGGGAATTATGAATGGCATGGCCTTGGGAGGAGCGTGTTTTCGTCGGCGCATCCCGGAACTGCTTTGAGTGCTCAGGGGCAGCCTGTCGGTGGGCACGGTGGTGTGCCTGACTCGGTTACAGAGGGGCTGCGGATGGCGCGCAAGGTTTCCGGCAACTTGATTAGGTATGACATGCTTAATTCGTCAAAGCATTAATTCTGAGCCGGTTAATTCTTTGCTTGCATAAAACTTGCAGGTGTGGCGCAGTTTGTGTATATTTGCACATTATTTCTCAGGCATGTTCAGGGTTGAAATGATGTCCGGACATGCTGCTACGTAAAACAAAACTACACACTATAAATTACAATGAAAAAAGCAGTAATCTCTCTCTTCAGTCTTCTCATGGTGTTGGCCGTAGGTGTGAACACCACTTCATGTAAGAACGAAAAGGCACCGGCTGCCAAGACGACTCAGGCCAAGCCCAAGGCCGGCGCATCGAAGGATTTGCCCAATTATCGCTATGTTGACTCTGACACACTGCTGGAGAAATACAACCTTGCGAAGGACTATCAGGAGGAGATGCTTCGTCTTCAGAATAATCTGGACAATACGGCTCGCCAGCAGCAGTCTTCGATAGAGGCTTTGGCAGCGCAGTATCAGAAGAAGCAGCAGAATAACGGCTATACGAGTGAGGCCGAGATGCAGCGCGACATGCAGAATCTTTCTCAGCGTCAGACTGCAGCTCAGAATCAGCTCGGCAAGATGCAGAATGATTTGCAGACTCAGATTGCTGCCGCTCAGCGCACTGTGCAGGACTCGATTGTGAACTATATCAAGGAGTATAACGCGGCTCACGGCTATGATGCAATCTTCATGAAGGCTGCCACTCTCTATATCGATCCGGCGCTTGACATTACCGATGAGGTGCTCAAGGGCTTGAATGAGCGCTATAATAAGGTTAAGAAGTAATGTGCGAGCCGCGCATTATATCCCGAAGCATCGGAAGATGAATTTTCTGACGCAAGCCTACGGATGGCTTGTCTATACTCTCAGACGCCTCAACACACATTGCGAACGGGCTTATCAGCTCTCGAAGTTCCGCAGTGTGGGTCGGGGCGTCAAGCTGTGTGAGGGTGGTGCGTTCACTTATCGCACAATCTCGATTGGTGATGATGTCTTCATCGGGCGGAATTGTTGCTTTCAGAGTGAGCATGGCCTGATTGAGATAGGGAGCCACGTCATGTTCGGCCCCGGGGTGAACATTAATGGCGGGAATCATGATATTTCGCCCGGCGATGTGCCTATGAAGAACAGAGTGAAGCAGGAGGGCTCGGATGGTGTGGTGCGTATCTGCGACGATGTGTGGATTGCGGCCAATGCTGTTATCCTGGCCGGGGTTACTGTTGGAGAGGGAGCCGTGGTTGGCGCCGGGAGCGTGGTGACCAAGGATGTGCCTGAGCGGGCTATCGTGGCGGGTGTTCCCGCAAGGGTGCTTCGGTATAGATAGCAGGTTGATTCACAGCTCCTTCGCGATACTGAATTAGATATTCCTCTTGCCCAGACGAAAGTATTCCGGCAGGGGGAATTTTCGTAATTGGGGATTTTTTCGTACTTTTGCAATGCGGTTCACAAAGAGCCGTTGACTGATGACCTATATAAAGATTGCTGAAAAAGCAAGGAAAGCCGCAGTGCGGAATTATGCATACAAAGAGAGCTGGAAGAGCACTCAATGATTTCTTGTGAGGGTTCTCCGGAGGTCAGGATGACTTCGCGGGGGGTAGCCGTGTGAATCGCGTTATTCGTTGACAGGGTGGGTTCTGGAATCCATGTCACGAGAGTAGGGATTGCATCGGCACAGACTAATCAAACAATAACATCTAACAAAACCTTATGAACAATCCACGATTGCTCGCAGGGCTGCTATGTGCATTCCTGCCGGGCGCTTCAGTGTGCTCCTTCGCATCGGAGGAGATTACGCTCAGCCCCGAACAATTATTTGAAATTGCCGAGACCCACAGTGTGCAGTTGCGTCCGGCCTTTACTGCCGAGCAGGAGGCCGAGCAGGATATACGTGTGGCCAAGAGCGCACGTTTGCCGGAGATTGAAGCCTCACTCTCACTGAGTTACATCGGCAACGGTTTCATCACGAAGCGTGATTTCTCGGGCTACGAGAAGGCGCCGATTCCTCATTTCGGCAACGGGCTGAGCCTGAACATCACGCAGCCTCTCTACACCGGCGGAGCCATTACGGGAGGCATAGAGCTTGCGGAGCTGAAGAGCACGGCAGCCCGCTATGCAGCTGATTTCAAGCGAGATAACATTCGCTTTCAGTTGACCGGTTTCTATCTTGACATATATAAATGCCGGAACCTGCGCAGCGTTGTTGAGCAGAACATTGCTCTGGCGCGCAAGGTGTTGGCTGAGATGCAGTCGCGCTATGAGCAGGGGATAGCCCTGCGCAATGACATCACGCGCTATGAGTTGCTGCTCTCGAACCTGGAGTTGCAGCTGATTAAGATTGACAACACGCTTGCCATCCTGCAGAGCAATCTTGCGGAGGTGGCGGGTTTGCCGGAGGGTACGTGTGTCATGCCTGATTCCACGATACTTGCGCGCGTGCTTCCGCAGAGCGGTGAGGCCGCCTGGCAACAGGAGGCACTGCAAAACTCACCCTCGCTGATGCTTGCCCGTTCGGCGGTCGATATGAGTCGCACGGCTGAAAAAATAGTGCGTGCCGAGCGTATGCCTAAAGTGGGTCTGAAGGCCATGTGGACTATGGATGGCCCGATACTGGTGGAGGTTCCCCCGATTAACCGCAATCTCAGCTACTGGTTTGTGGGTGTGGGCGTGAGCTACAATATCTCGTCGCTCTTCAAGACTAACAAGAGCTTGCTTAAGAGCCGCATTGCTACCCGCAGGAGTGAGGAGGAGCTGGCTGCCGCCTGCGAGAACCTCGAGCTGTCAGTGCGTTCGGATTACATCCGCTATCTTGAGGCTTATGAGGAGCTGAAGACGCACACCAAGAGTGTGGAGCTTGCCGATCAGAATTATGACACCACCTTCCGCCGCTATTCGGCCGATATGGCTCTGATTACTGACATGCTCGATGCCGCCAACGCGAAGATTGAGGCTGAGCAGCAGTTGGTCAACGCCCGCATCGACATTATCTATTACTATTATAAATTACTGTTTACATCAGGAAAAATATGAAACATCGCACAAAGAAAATCATCTCCTACATCCTCTCACTCGCTGTCATCATTGCCGCGGCGCTCTGGATAGGCTCGAAGTTTATTCACTTCGGCGACTCTGAGTTCACTGATAATGCACAGGTTGAGCAGCAGGTGGTGCCGGTCAACTGTCGTGTGCAGGGCTATATCAAGGAGATACGTTTCCGGGAGTTTGCGCCGGTGCATAAGGGTGACACCCTGGTCATCATCGATGATTCCGACCTTCGGCTGAATCTTGCGCGGGCGCGTGCGGAATATGCCAACGCTTTGGCCGGCAAGGGGGTAGCCAATGAAAGTGTGGGAGTAGCCTCAGCCAATGTTGCAGTGTCGGAGGCATCCATCTCAGAGGCCAAGGTGCTCATGGAGAATGCCGCCACCGAGTTGAAGCGCTACACGCAGCTGCTTGCCGATGATGCCGTGACGCGTCAGCAGTTTGATGCTGTCAAGACCGATTACGAAGCCAAGAAGGCGCGCTATGACATGCTGGCGCGTCAGCGAGCCGCCTCCGCCTCCGTGGTAAATGAGACCCGCAGCCGCATCAGTCAGAACAACGCCGGCATTGAGCTGGCTCGGGCTCTTGTCGAGACCGCTGAATTGAACCTCACTTACAGCGTGATTCTCGCCCCCTGCGACGGCTTTGCCTCCCGCAAGATGATTCAGGAGGGGCAGCTCGTGCAGCCCGGTCAGACGCTGCTTGAGATTGTTGATTCGGGCGATGTCTGGGTGAATGCCAACTTCAAGGAGACGCAGCTGCCTCACATCCATGTGGGAAGCGAGGTCGACATAAAGGTTGACGCTATCCCCGGGGTGGTCTTCCATGGCAAGGTGAAGGCTATCTCCAAGGCCACCGGCGCGCGCCTCTCGGTGCTTCCTCAGGACAACTCGGCGGGCAACTTCGTCAAGGTGCGCCAGCGCATTCCGATACGCATTGAGTTTACCGGCGACAACAGTGCAGCGAATCTTGCCTCCCTGCGCGCAGGCATGAATGTGGAATGTGAAGTGAAGTATTGACATGGGTGAATGGCATGGTCCCTCAGGGCCGTTTGATATACCTGATGTGCCGGGCTTCATTCCGCGTCGGCTGAAGCCCTGGCTCTTTATCTTCTTCGTCATCATTATCCAGTTCTCCGGCGGATTGTATCTGGCGGCGGCCTCCGACATGGTCGGCACGACCGCGCTCATGCAGGAGGATATTCTAATGGCCGGCTACGCGCAGCTCGTCGGCATGTCAATCAACTTTGCCGTGATGTTCAGGCTGAAGTTCCGGTTCTCCAACCGGGTCGGGCTGCTCATCTGCGGGTCGGTGCTGATTGCCGCCAACGTCCTGACGGCGTGCACTGACTCAGTCCCTCTGCTCGTTCTGACCTGCTTCATAGCCGGGTGGTGCAGAATGTGGGCTACGTTCATCTGCAACTCCACCATCCAGCTGTGGCTCACCCCGGTGCGCGACATGTCGATATTCTTCTGCTTCGTCTATCTGCTGGTGGATGGCGCCATCCAGTTGAGCGGCGTGCTGACGGTCTACACCGCCTTCTTCTCGCAGTGGGAGTATATGCACTTCCTCATGATTGGTCTGCTGGCGCTCATGATGCTCTTGGTTCTGCTGCTGGTCAAGCCCGTGAAGGGTCCCATGCAGATACCCCTGCTTGGCATTGACTGGATTGGTGCCGGACTGTGGAGCGTTGTCATGCTCTGCTTCACTTTCATCTGCGTCTATGGCAATTACTATGATTGGTGGGAGTCAGAGGAAATCTGCGGAGCCACGCTGCTCGGCATCCTGTGTGCCGCCATCAACCTCTGGCGCGCCACCTTCCTGCATCATCCCTACATCTCGCTGGAGGCCATGCGCAACCGCAACGTCGTGCGTGCCACCTTTATCTACTTGATATTCTTCACGTTGCTGGCCACGGAACATGTCTTCGAGCACAGCTACGCCCAGGCCATACTCGGCTTCGACGAAACGAATATGATTGACTTGAACCTCTACGTGCTGGCAGGCATCGTGGTCGGAGTCATCTTTACTTACTTCACCTTCGCCCTGCGGAAGTGGCGCTACAAGACCATGACAGCCATCGGCTTCGCCTTGGCCACCGGCTATCTCGCTTACTTCTACTTCCTGATAGATTACGGCGTGGAGAAGCAGATGCTCTTCCTCCCGTTGTTCATGCGAGGTGCCGCCTCGGTCATCATCTCCATTGTCTATCTGACCTCAATCGTGCAGAGCGGCTTGCATTTCTTCGTCTTCCCGCAGGCGCTCACCATCAATGGCTTCACCGGGGCTGTGATGGGAGCCACGCTTGGCCCGGCGCTGATAGGGGAGTTGCTGCGGCATGTGATGGCCCGCAACGCCTCGCAGCTCAGTGCAGCCTTTACACGTGTGAACCTGACAGAGCACACCTCCATAGGGAGCCTTCAGGGGCTTGTGCAGCCTCATGCTCTGCTCGTGTCGATGAAGGAAATCTACGGGCTTCTGCTCATCATCGCCGTGCTGGCGCTGGTTGTGATAGCCGTCAGCTACGGTCCCATCCGTCCGCAGGCTATCATGCCCAAATGGCGCACCATCCGCCGGCTGCTGCGTCATCAGGTCAGGGAGCAGAGCAAGCGGAGTGAGATTGCGACGCAATAAGCCCGCAGGGCTGCTCAGAACCCGAAGGGAGGGTGTGTCAGACAGAGATTTGACGCACCCTCCCTTTGTTAATTAAAGTTAAAACTGACCTGAAGACCCGGATGAGACGAACATTTTTCAGCCACGGATGTTAGTATATAAATTATCTCTACATGGCAGCCTCGTGAGGCCGCCGCATATACCGAACTATCGCTGATGAAGAAAAAGGATCAATCGACGTCGCCCGCACCGGCAAAGAAGAGCGCTCTGATGCATGTGCTTTCCTTGCTGGTGGTTTTTGCTTTGCTTGCATCGCTTGCAATGGTTGACACCGGCCAGCTTTTCGGCTATAAGCTGACCGACAATGCAGAACCCGAAATTTTCACTCAGAACATTGACGGCGAGGAGATTAACACAACCCGCCCGGGCAAAGGCATCGTGGGCTACGGTGGCCCCGTGCCCATAGTGCTGTATCTCTCTGACGGCACGATTGACTCCATTTGCGCGCTTCCGAATCATGAGACCCCTGAATTCTTCAATAAGATTTATGACGAGGGCTTGAATCATCGCTGGGATGGCCTGAGCATTGAAGAGGCCGCTCATCTGCAGGTGGATGCCGTCAGCGGAGCCACCTACTCCTCCAAAGCTTACATAGCCAACGTGCAACTGGCCGTCAACTATGCCCTGAATAACCGCCAGGTGCTTGCCACCGACACGAATCGCACCCTGAACGTCAAGCTCATCGTGGCCATCCTGGTCATACTGGCCGGTGCAATCCTCCCCCTGTTTTGGCACAACAAGACCTATCGCATTGTGCAGCAGCTGCTTAATGCAGGCGTGCTCGGCTTTTGGGCCGGCACATTCATCGACTATGCCATGATGATAAACTTCTTCTCCAGCGGGTTTATCTATACCTTGGCGGCCGTCGTCCTGCTGCTGCTGCTGATAGTAGGCTTCATCTATCCCATCATGGGGCGCGGGCAGCATTACTGCGCCTGGATATGCCCCTACGGCTCCCTGCAGGACTTGGCAGGCCATCTGAGCAAACGCAAGCTCCACCTGCGCCCCGCCACGGTAAAAGCCCTCGAGAACTTCCGACGCATCCTCTGGGTCGTGCTCATCACCCTGCTCTTTGCCGGCTGGGGAGCGTCATGGATTGACTACGAGATATTTACGGCCTTCATGCTGAAGACCGCCACCTGGATAATCATCAGCGTAGGCGCCCTCTTCCTGCTCCTCTCCATCTTCATTCCGCGCCCCTTCTGCCGATTCGTGTGCGCCACCGGCACATTGCTGAAAATAATCTGAGAAACTAATTAAGAAGACCTCATATGAAATCTTATCACTGGATAATACTCGTGCTCTCGCTTGCATTGATAGCAGTGTCGGCTCGACTTGCATTCGACATAAACGATGAAGCTAACCATGCTCCCCGCGAATTTCAGGATGAGCACGAAACCATGGCAATAAACGTGATCATGACCCGCACCAGTGTGCGTGAATACACCACACAGCGTGTGCCCGACTCGCTGATAACCAAGGTGCTGCGTGCCGGCATGGCCGCCCCCTCAGCCATGAACAAACAGCCCTGGGCTTTCGTGGTGATTGAGGAGCCCAACCTCAAGTCGAAGATAGCCAAGCATCTCCCCAACGCAAAACCCGTGGAGGGCTGCTCATTCGCAGTAGTCGTCTGTGGCAACCTCAACACCTCCATGGAGTCCGACAACCCCACGGCAGGCAATTGGGCGCTCGATTGCTCCGCAGCCACTGAGAACATGCTCATAGCCGCCCACGCCTTGGGAATAGGCAGCGTCTGGTGTGGCATCTATCCGAAAGCTGACCGCGAAGAAGAGGTCAGAGACCTCCTCTCACTCCCCGACAGCATCGTGCCGCTCAACGTCATAGCATTCGGCTATCCCGCCAACCCAACCATGCCCAAAGACAAATGGGAACCCTCCAAAGTCTTTGATGAAGAATACGGCAAACCATTCTTCAACTGATTGCTTCAGCAGGCAGACAATCTACCCCTGACCAAATAACGGTGTGTCCACAAGTGTCCACGTTTGTCCACCCCGAGTGGACAGGCTAAAGTGCTGATATACAGATGGATAACCCTAATTTTAGCCGTTTTGTCCGCGTCCACGCTGAGGGAGGGGGGTATTCCGTGGACAGGTGGACAAAAGGCCGATTTTTGGGGTTAAACGCCTGATAATGTGCATGTTAAGGTGTCCACTCAGGGTGGACAAACGTGGACAAACGTG